>CAIVZR010000025.1 GCA_903910445.1 uncultured Bacteroidota bacterium | reverse complement strand
TTACGAGAATTCATACCGTTGTATTGAAGATAAAAATTTTTGAATGAAATCAATAGTTCTTGTAAAGAAAACTCTATCCTCATAATTTGCTATTAGTTCTAAACCCAAATTAAATTACGAGAATTCATACTGTTGTATTGTCATCTCGACGAAGGAGAGATCTATTTTTTTGAAGTTTTTTTTTCAATTTTATTACCTTCGACAAATAATTTTATAAAATTCATAGCTGTTTGAAAACAATAGTTCTTGTAAAGATAACTCTAGCCTCATAATGATCTTTACTATCTAGATCCCACAATAAATTACCAATTACCCAAGTTGTTTGAATTAAAACATTGTAGCTCTGTTGGACTATTGCTTCCTAATATTTTTCTTACTTTTACCGCATAAAAAAATATATCAGCAATGAAACATGCATTTGTTTTTCCGGGTCAAGGCGCACAGTTTGTGGGCATGGGCAAAGATTTATATGAAGGGCAATACAAGGCCAAAGAATTATTTGAGAGTGCCAACGATATCCTCGGATTTCGTATCAGCGATATCATGTTTGGAGGTACCGAAGATGAATTGAAACAAACCAATGTAACACAACCTGCAGTGTTCATTCACTCGGTAATTAGTTATATGGTGAAACAACATGGTTCACCTGATATGGTTGCGGGGCATTCCTTAGGTGAATTCAGCGCCCTCGTTGCCAACAGAGCACTCACTTTTGAAGATGCATTGCGATTGGTTAGCCTTCGTGCACAAGCCATGCAAAAGGCCTGCGAACTAAAGCCATCAACTATGGCTGCCATCTTAGGATTGGATGATGCCAAGGTGGAAGAAATTTGCAAAACGATTACTGATGAAGTGGTAGTAGCAGCCAATTATAATTGCCCAGGGCAACTCGTTATTTCGGGTAGTATTGCAGGCGTTCAAAAAGCATGTGATGCCTTGAAAGCAGCAGGTGCCAAGCGTGCCCTCGTATTGCAAGTAGGTGGTGCATTCCATTCACCACTAATGAAACCAGCGGAAGAAGAATTGGCCAAAGCAATTGAAGCCACCAACTTTCATGAACCCATTTGTCCGGTTTACCAAAACGCAGTAGCTATTGGTGTTCGCAGTGCTGCCGAGATAAAACAAAATTTATTGATACAACTTACAGCACCTGTGAAATGGTCGCAATGCGTGCGTGCCATGGTAGCCGATGGTGCTACGCAGTTTAGTGAATATGGTCCAGGTACGGTATTGCAAGGTTTGATTAAAAAAATCGAACCTACAGCAGTAATTGTTTAGTTCATAGTGATAAAAAAAACTAAATAAAATCAGGAGGACCTAATTGTTGTAATCCAGCAACAAACTACTTCTTGTGTCGATTCTTGTAAAATGAAAAGTCAGATTGAGCTTATCCTTACACCGGAACAATGCGCCACCGACGCGCTATTGAAGCAATCGTATGCCCGACATTTACAAGTATCTGAATCGCAAATAACGGGGATTGAATTACTAAAGAAATCGATTGATGCCCGAAGTAGAATCGTGAAGTTTCGATTTGTTGCGAATATTTTTATCGACGAGCCGTTTACTCCCGAGACTTTTCATTATGAATTAAAAAATGTGCGTGACGCCAAACCCGTGCATATCATAGGATTTGGTCCGGCAGGAATTTTTGCTGCCTTGAAACTTATTCAACTCGGATTGAAGCCTATTATTTATGAGCGAGGCAAGGATGTGAAAAGTCGCCGAAGAGATTTGGCCGAAATAAACAAGGCACTCATCATTAACCCAGAAAGCAATTACTGCTTTGGTGAAGGGGGTGCTGGCACGTACAGTGATGGAAAGCTTTATACACGCAGCAATAAGCGAGGCAACCTGCAAGAAATATTACAACTTTTTGTGATGCATGGTGCCGATGCACGAATTCTTTACGAGGCACATCCGCATATTGGCACGAATAAATTGCCGCAGATTGTTACCAAGATGCGTGAAAGCATTGAAGCCTGCGGTGGTGAGGTGCATTTCAATTGTAAGCTCACCGATATTGAAACACAATTTGATAGCGTTCAATCGATCACGATTAACAATGATGTAAAAATCGCAGCGACACAGGTTATCCTGGCTACAGGTCATAGTGCTCGCGATATTTTCGAACTGCTTAGAAGGAAAAATATTTTCATTGAATCGAAACCATTGGCTATTGGCGTGCGTGTAGAGCACCCTCAGCATATTATCGATGCTTCTCAATACAAGTGTGAAGTTCGTCCCGATTACCTCCCTCCTGCTTCCTATAGCCTCGTAACGCAGGTAAAAGAAACGGGTGTATTTAGCTTTTGCATGTGCCCAGGAGGTATCATTGCTCCGGCTGCGACTGCTGGTGGTGAAGTGGTAGTGAATGGATGGAGCCCAAGCAAGCGAGATGGTCGCTTTGCCAATAGCGGCATGGTGGTGAGTATTGGCGAAAAAGATTATGCAAAATATGCTAAGGAAGGTCCTCTTGCCTCTTTGCAGTATCAAAGAAAAATTGAACAGGATTGTTATGTGGCAGGCAATAATTCGATAAAAGCGCCCGCCCAGCGAATTAACGATTTCATTCAGGGAAAACGCTCCACCTCCTTACCCGATTGCAGCTATCTTCCGGGTTTAACCAGTGCCGATTTACAACAGATACTCCCCGAAGAAATATCATCGCGACTGCGCATTGCCTTACAAGAATTTAGCAATAAGATTAGAGGCTATAATACTGCCGATGCCATTATGGTGGCAACCGAGAGCCGAACAAGCAGCCCAGTGCGAATTACGCGTGATGCCGAAACATTGCAGCATGTGCAAATCAAAGGACTGTATCCATGTGCCGAAGGGGCCGGTTATGCAGGTGGAATTGTAAGCGCTGCCATCGACGGACAACGTGTGGCGCTCTCCATTGCTCAATTGTAGGCTTATTCTAGCCTGATTATATCCCCCAGTAAAGGTTAAATCAAAAAGGGTGAATTGTTCACCATCGATGATTAAATTCTTTATTAATAATTTATTTCCTTTCATTTGCCTCCTAATTTTTTATTCATCTCCCATGAAAAAATATATTTATACCTCTTTGATTTTTGCTACCCTTCTGGGGGCTTGTAACAGTTCAAACAACAATGCTAAACCTGCAATGACGAACGCCGACTCAATTACCTTTAGCAACAATGAATTTGCCGATTTGCAATTATTGCAATACAAGATCGATGGATTTGAAAATCTATCTCTCAATGAGAAAAAACTGGCCTACTATCTCTATCAAGCCGCGCTTAGTGGCCGTGATATGATTTATGATCAGAAAGATAAAAACGGATTGCTTATTCGTAAGACATTAGAAAATATTTACACTACCTATAGTGGAGATAAGAAATCGGTTGAATGGAATCAGTTCCAGGAATATTGCGGACGCTTCTGGTTCAGCAATGGCAATCACCACCATTATAGCAATGATAAATTTGTACCAAAATGTAGCTTCGAATATTTCACCGACCTCATCAACAAAAGCGATGCAAAAGGATTTGATATGGCTGGATTCCCAAGTCTGACCGAGTTAAATAACTATTTGAAACCCTATATTTTCGATGCCAAATTTGAAGCGAAATTGGTTGACCTAACCAAAGATGTTGACAATGTGAAAGCATCTTCTGTGAACTTCTATGAAGGCGTTACCCAAGCAGAAGTGGAAGAATACTATTCAAAATTCAGCACCAAGGGCAATGCACCAAGCTGGGGATTGAATAGCAAAACCGTGAAAGAAAATGGAAAGGTTACCGAACGTATCTGGAAAATGGGAGGCATGTACAGTGGCTCTATTGAAAAAATTGTGATGTGGTTAGAAAAGGCAGTAACAGTGGCTGAGAACGATAAACAAAAAGATGCATTAGAAAAATTGATTAAGTTTTACAAAAGTGGTGATGTGAAAGACTTCGATGAATATTGTATCGCCTGGGTAAAAGATTTAGACAGTAAGATAGATGTGGTGAATGGTTTCATTGAAGTATACATGGACCCCATTGGTAAAAAAGGATCATTCGAAAGTGTAGTTAGTATCAAGGATGAGGTAGCAACAAAAACCATCAAAGCGATTGCCGATAATGCACAATGGTTTGAAGATCATTCACCGTTGATGCCTCAACATAAAAAGAAACAAGTGAAAGGAATCAGCGCCAAAGCGATTACTGTGATTGTAGAAAGTGGTGACGGAGCCCCTTCAACCCCAATAGGAATCAACCTTCCGAATGCCGACTGGATTCGTTCTTCTCATGGTTCGAAATCGGTATCCTTAGCGAATATCGTTCATAGCTATACCGAAGCAAGTGCTAAAAAAGGATCGTATGGAGAGTTTGCTTTTAGCCAAGAGTATATCGACTTAAATAAGCAATATGGAAGCCTTGCTGGTGACTTACACACTGATATGCATGAGTGTATTGGTCATGCCAGCGGACAAATTGAACCTGGAGTAGAAACAACAGATAAAACGTTGAAGAACTATGCCTCTTGCTTAGAAGAAGCCCGTGCGGACTTGGTAGGACTCTACTTCATCATGGATCAAAAATTAATTGATATTGGTGTGATGCCTTCTATGGATGTTGCCAAATGCGAGTACAATAACTATATCACCAACGGATTGATTTCTCAGTTGACCCGTATCGAATTGGGTAATAATTTAGAGGAAGCACATATGCGTAATCGCCAGCTGGTAGCCAAATGGGCTTATGAGCATGGTAAAAAAGACAATGTAATTGAATTCGTAAAACGCGATGGCAAGACCTATGTAAAAGTAAACGACTACGAAAAATTACGTGTTTTGTTTGGTGAGTTATTGAAGGAAATCCAACGAATCAAATCGCAAGGTGATTATAAGGCTGGCTCAGAATTGGTTGAAGGCTACGGTGTGATTGTTGACCAGGAGTTATTGAAAGAAGTAAAAGAGCGTTATGCAAAACTTAACTTGAAACCTTATCGTGGATTTATTCAACCTCGCTTGGTAGCCGTGATGGATGGAGAAAATATCACCGATGTGAAAGTGGAATATCCTGAAAACTTCTTCGAACAAATGATTGAATACGGAAAGAATTATGCATTCTTACCTGTGAAGAATTAAACCCTCAATACAAAGTAAAAGCCGCAACAGCATCCTGTTGCGGCTTTTTTATTTATCTTGAAACTGGTTATGCTTTAATCCAGCTAAATTTATGTTCGATGGTTGGGGTACGCATTCTATCAGCAATACGTATCAAACGATCGGGAAGCGACATGATATAATCACGAGCTTTTTCCGCTTCATCGTTGAGGTTGGGCATATTTTCAATTTTCCATTCGCTGATGAGTCCTTGCATAATTTCAACATAATCCATAGAAGTATAAACTCCCAATCGTTGTGCTGCATCGCTGAAGTTGGCGAAGGTGTTTACTTTCTCTCCCAGTTCGCGCATGTACATGGCAGGCATTACAATTTTCTTACGCATCATATCTTCGAAAGCTTTCATCATTTCGCTTGGGTCGAGTTCGAAAATACGAGAAACGAAAGTCTTGTAAGCTTTGGCATGACGCGCTTCATCGCTGGCAACGAGTCCGCAAAGGCGCGACAAAACCGTATTTCCACTTGCTTTGGCCAAGCTTGCCACGCGGCGATGTGATATATTGGTAGCAGTTTCCTGAAAACTAGTATAGATGAAACTGCGGTATGGATCACTTCCTGTTTGAATATCGAAACCATCATTAATTAAGAATTGTACAGAAGCTTCGAATTTGGGCATATCCACGCGACCACTGAGGTATAGATATCTGTTCAATACATCACCATGGCGGTTTTCTTCGGCAGTCCATCCACGGATCCAGCGCATCCAGCTATCAGCACGCTGGGGCTGAACGCCGTCCATGCTAACCAGCCATGACTCGTAGGTAGGCAATGCCTCTTCGGTGATGGTATCGCCAATAAGTACGGCGAGTAAGTCGTAGCTCAGGTTTTCGGCCTGTCCCTGAACGGTTTTAATTTCTTCAATAAAATTTTCTAGGGTAGAATCGGGCAATAGCTCGCCTGGCTGCCAATTGGTTTCTATGGATTTTAAAAATTCGTCGGAATATTTTTCCACGTCGTTACCTAAGTGTAACATTACTTCTCTTCTGGTGATGCTCTGCGCCTGATTCATTTTTCTCTTAAAAACGGCAAAGGTACGTCAATTTAAGCGAAATTGGAGGTTAAAATAGAGGGAATGTTAGTGTGTCAATGCCTGCTTGGATACTATGTTGTTATAAACATGATATAACAATGAACAGGAGGAAAGGCAATATGCAATAATGATTCGATTTATTTAATCTAATATTAAGACTTCAACAAAACGAATCATTATTACATGCTCCAAGAAAATCGACTCCTTAAAACGGACTCCGAAAATCAGGATTGTTTAAGAAAGCAGTATCGGTAAACGTTTTCATGAATTTCACCAAATTGGCTTTTTGCGTTACGGTGAGATTCAATCCATAGATCTTCGCTGGTTTGGTCATCAGTGGGTCGATATTGGGGGCATTCCAATGCACTCCTGAATTATAAAATTCTACCACCTCTTCTAATGTTGCAAACCGGCCATCGTGCATATACGGTGCTGTGAATTCAATATTTCTTAGGGTTGGCGGACTAAATTTACCCTTGTCTGTTTCATTCTTTGTTACATTATAATACCCCAAGTCGGCACCCGTTGGCATCGAATCGAGCCCCGTATTATTAAAGGTATTGGAAGTAAACAACGGATAACCATGACAATGAAAACAGTCGCCTCGCTCTGTGAAAAATGTTTGAAATCCATCCATCTCTTCAGGGGTAAGATTTACTTCGTGTCGGAAAAATTTATCCGCCTTTGATTGTGATGAAATCATGGTGCGCATAAATTGCGAAATGGCATACACGATTTTTAATTGTAACTGATCATTCGAAAGAGTGGAAATATCATCAATATTAAATGCTTCTTTAAACAATAATGGATACTTATCATGCTTCTTTAATTTTTCAAATAAAAGGGGCATATTGGTATTGAAAAACTCCGGACCAAAATCAGCCAATCCAATCAAATCCAACTTCGGTGCCGAACCATCCCAGAGATATTCAGGATCCCAAGCCAAATTAACATGCGCTGGAACGCTGGTCTTGACACCCGATTGCGCCACAAACAACGGATATGAATAAGAGTAACCGGGATTATGACAAGAAGAACACGACCTCCCATTGGTAGATAGAATCGGATCATAGTAAAGCATACGCCCCAATCTAATCCCTTCTACCGTTAGTGGATTATAGGCAGGAAGATAAGGCGGTGGAAATCCTTTTGGAACATTCAATTGATAGGGTGTTGGTGTAAATACTGCAGGAAGTTTATTTCCTTTCTGACAAGCATATGCCATTACCAGAATTACGAGTGATAGGTAGATTAATTTCTTCATGACACTTAAAATTTAAAAACATCAACTCCATTATTTGCAAATTTCTTCATAGCAACTACATTGCCCATGATATAATTCCCATCTGTATTAAAATCGAATACTGCAGGATTGCGGAACCATTCATTGATATTCATATTCATAAAAATTGGGGTTTTTGTACCCTCAGTAATCGTGATTGCTTTATAAAGTTTGACTGGAATCAGGCAGGTATCTGTTCCGAGATGCATATTGAATCCATACGATTTCCCCTGATCCTTGAAATAGCCTTCAAATTTCATGAAATGGTAGCCACCTCCCATCATCATGGGCCATTGCATATTGATATTATCGACCGTAGTTGGCAACGAATCGGTTCTATTCAATTTTGGGTCCAAGCCAATATTGAATTTTAATCCAATATAATTACCAGCGGGAATTGCTCCCAGAACCACCTTATTGGTATTGGCATTAAAGGCATCCATAAATAAATAATCCTTTACTTCTACCAAACTGCTATCCTGCTTTATTAAACTAATCCGCGACAGATAGTAAATAAGATTATTAACGCTGTATTGATAGCCCGCTTGTGTAGTGTAAATAAATGAATCGGCTACCAGTGGCACCTGGTCGGCATGATAGCTCACATTTAATACCAAACCAGTTACAGGTTCTTCGGTTCCCGGAGGCGCGGTGACCTTTTTAGTGCAAGCAGTAAAAAGCGCGATGACTATGATTACATAAATTGATTTCATGATACTTATAATTTAGTAATACAATATTAGAGAATTGATTTATCCAATATTATGAGTGAAATCATCGGATAACTGTAACTAGTGTTACACGAAATCTAAACTCTATTAGATATAAAATAATTATCAAACGCTAAGCAGGTAACATATGAGCATATTGCCTGCGCTCCTTCTCTTCAATGATCAAACGCAACTCGCGGCTCATTTGCCCAGCAATGGCGGTATTCTCAGAAGCTCTGCGAATAAGATATGGAATCACCGATTTCACTGGTCCATAAGGCAAGTACTTGGTTACATTAAATCCAGCATCGGCCAGGTTATAAGTTATATGATCACTCATACCATAGAGCTGTGAGAAATAAACGTGTGGATGATCATTAGGGATTTTCATCTCCGCCATTTTATGTACCAGATGCATGGTGCTTGCTTCATTGTGAGTACCAGCGCAAAGTGTGATGATATCAATATTCTCCAAACAAATTTCTACCGCCTTATCAAAATCGCGATCGGTATCATCTTTACAACCTTGCATGGGTGTATGATAATTCATTTGTTGTGCACGAATATTTTCGCGCTCGAGATAAGCGCCACGCACCAGTTTGATGCCAATAAAGAAATTCCCTTCTCTGGCTTTGGCAATGAGTTTATGTAAATAATCCAAACGATCCCAGCGATACATTTGTATGGTAGTAAGCACCACGGCCATTTTTTTATTCTCACGAGCCATGGCTTCTTCGGCAATCATATCAATGGCTTCTTGTATCCATGTTTCTTCGGCATCGATATATACTGGCACATTCGATTCGGTGGCATGCCAGCAAATTTCGGCCAAGCGTTGTTTCACTTGATGCAATTCTTCTTCTTCTTGTTTGCTCAAGGCTGTCTTAGCAGTGAGTTTCTCCAAGAGCCCGAAACGTGCAATTCCAGTTAGTTTCAAGCAGGTATACGGTATTGCTGGATTGTCTTTTGCCACTGCAATAATTTTCAAAATCTCATCCTTGGTTTTGATAAAATCTTCTTCACTGTCTTTTCCTTCCACCGAATAATCGAGTATGGAGCCAATATGTGATTTACCCAAACGTGTTACTACCGCCTTGCTTTCATCAATAGATTCGCCTCCGCAAAACTGTTTGAAGATGGTTGCTTTGATGGGCCTTTTAATTGGCAACCCAATTTTTATTGCGAAGATCGTGAGCTTTGAAAAGAGTTTTACTAATAAGGGTTGTCCCATCAATTTAAATAGCCATAACGACTGACGGAGTTCACTTTTGTCTTTGGCTTTGAAAGCCTTTTCAGTATTTTCAAATGAGAGTTGGGGAAGTGGCATAATAATTATACAATTTTTGATTAATACTAATAGTTAGATTTTCATATTTATCCATTCGGCAAGGATGGTTTCAAATTGCGCTTGTAACGATTCGCCCTTATCGAGTGCATACCAGAGATGTAAATTCACTACAAATACTTCATGGGTAACATCTGGATTTTGAGATTTATATTCATCAACACGTTCTTGAATCCCTTTTGGGCGTGGCCCCCAAACCCCCAATTCTGTTCCGGTTAAGGTATCTAAACAAATTAACTTAGGGATGGAGCGTGAACCTTTGGTTAGGTACATATTCATTAATTCTGGGTTCTCATCTCGCATTACTACTTGCATTTGAATATGCTCCGATAAACTAGCAATTTTAGCAATGAAGGGCAAACATTGAGCGCTGTCGCCACACCAGGCCTCCGATAAAACAATCCATTTCCATGGGCGTTTCAAGTTGCCAAGCAAGCGATCAATCGATGGAATTACTTCAGCGTACTTATCAATACGTTTCATTCGTTGCGCATTGATTTTAGTAGCTTCAATCCGCTCCTCAGTAGGTTCTATGCCACTGGTAATACCCAATTTTGCTAAATCGAGCACGCGGTTCTTGTACAACTCATAAGAAGTTGCATTAATTAATTCAGGCAATTGTTTTGGGGCAGTCATAGGTTAATTCGTTTACAAATATGCTTAAGTGAGGTTGGGAAACCTATGACTCAAGTCATGAGAATAACTCCACTTACTTTGCTCATTTCATGAATGGAAGAAATTACTTATATCATATTGAATCCTGACTTGCATCATGTAAAATCAATGGTGATGAGAATAATTTCGCCATAGATAATTTACAAGTGCGGTTGGAAGCGGGGAAATAAACAAAAAGTTTTGAGAAAGTTTACAAGCATTATCACAACTAACAATAAATATAATACCAACTAAAATGGCGAACAAGATTAAAATCATGGATGGCAACGAAGCGGCGGCTTATATTGCCTATAAAACCAGTGAAGTATGTGCAATTTATCCGATCACTCCATCATCGACAATGGGCGAATTTTGTGATGAATGGTCGGCAGCAAGTATCAAAAACGTTTTTGGAGAAGTACCTCGCGTTATGGAGATGCAAAGTGAAGGTGGCGCAGCAGGTGCCATTCACGGCTCTTTACAAGGCGGAACATTATCATCAACTTTTACCTGTTCGCAAGGATTACTGTTGATGATTCCGAACATGTACAAAATTGCAGGAGAGCTCACTCCTACCGTATTTCATATCGCAGCTCGTACACTGGCAACCCATGCATTATCAATTTTTGGCGACCACTCCGATGTAATGTCGGTGCGTCAAACAGGATGGGCCATGCTTTTTGGAAGAAATGCACAAGAGGCCATGGATATGGCATTGATTGCACAGGCATCAACACTTAAATCTCAAATTCCATTCTTAAATATATTCGATGGTTTCCGTACCTCACACGAACTTGCCAAAGTAAGTGTGATTCCTGATGAAGTAATTTTGCAGATGATTGATGAGGAAGATATTCTTGCATTTCGCAGAAGGGCTTTATCTCCTGAGAATCCGAATATCAGAGGCACAGCACAAAATCCCGATGTGTTTTTCCAAAGCAGAGAAGCATCAAATAAATACTATTTGAACACTCCTGCTATCATCACCTCGATGATGAATAAGTTTGCTGAACTTACTGGTCGTCAATACAAATTGTATGAATATTACGGCCACCAAAGTCCCGATCGTATCATCATCATTATGGGCTCAGGATCGGGTGCTGTAAACGAAACCGTTAAATACTTGAATGAACGCGGCGAGAAAGTTGGATATCTTTATATTAGAATGTTCCGCCCCGTGGATGTGAAAGCTTTAGTAGAAAGCATTCCTGAGTCGGTGAAACATATTGCAGTACTCGATCGGTGCAAAGAGCCCGGTGCTATTGGCGATCCATTATATATGGATATTGTTACTGCGATTAATGAAGCATGGGTTGGAAACAGACCAAGCATCATCGCGGGTCGTTACGGATTGGCATCGAAAGAATTCACCCCTGCTATGGTGAAATCAATTTTCTCTGAGTTGAAAAGCAATGAACCAAAACATCATTTCACTATTGGTATCGACGACGATGTAACATTCACCAGTTTATATTATGATAAAACCTTCTCACTCGACAGTCAGCATTTGTTCCGTGGCTTGTTCTTCGGATTGGGAGCTGATGGTACGGTGAGTGCAAATAAAAACTCCATCAAAATTATTGGTGAAACCACCGATAATTATGTTCAAGGATATTTTGTATACGACTCTAAAAAATCAGGATCGCTTACCGTATCGCATTTACGATTTGGCAAGAACCCAATCGAGTCAACCTATTTGGTGAATTCGGCCAACTTCATCGCATGTCATCAATTCAACTATATCAACAAATATGATATCTTGAAGAATGCAGAACATAGTGCCACCTTATTGCTCAACTCACCTTATAACACTGAAGATGTTTGGACCAAAATTCCACAACATATTCAAGAAGAAATTATTGAGAAGGAGTTGAAGTTTTATGTAATCAACGCTACAAAAGTAGCGCGTGAAACCGAGATGGGATCGCGTATCAATACCATCTTACAAACTTGCTTCTTTGCCATTGCAGGTATCCTTCCAAAAGAAGAAGCCATTGAAAGAATTAAGAGTGCCATCAAAAAATCATACGCTGCCAAAGGTGATAAAGTAGTTCAAAAGAATTTTAATGCTGTGGACAAGACCATTGAGAATTTAGTTCAAATAGATTATTCTCAATACAAAACTGGAACACTGGCAGTTGAAAGCGCCGTAACTAGCAATGCGCCTAAGTTTGTGAAAGATGTACTTGCTAAGATATTATCGTTCGAAGGCGATGAATTGCCTGTGAGTGCCTTCCCTGTTGATGGTCAGTATCCAGTGGGAACCACCCAATATGAAAAAAGAAATATTGCTGATAAGTCGCCAGTATGGGATGCCGATTTGTGCTCTCAATGTGGCAAGTGTTATTTGATTTGTCCGCATGCTGCCATACGTGTAAAAGTGTATGATAAAGGATTGACTGAAGGCGCACCTGCAACATTCAAACATATCGCTCCTATTGGAAAAGAATTTAATAAAGAAAACGAAGCATATACATTACAAGTATCTGTTGAAGATTGTACTGGATGTAATTTATGTGTGGAGTATTGCCCTGTAACAAGTAAAACCGATTTGATGCATAAGGCCATCAATATGGTAGATCAAACATTGACCAAGCCTGATGAAATTAAGAACTGGGATTATTTCTTATCGTTACCAGAAATTGATCGCGATCGAGTGAATTTAAATACCGTTAAAGGAACACAATTCTTACAACCACTCTTTGAATTTTCGGGTGCTTGTGCTGGCTGTGGTGAAACACCTTACTTGAAATTACTCACTCAATTATATGGCGATCGAATGGTGGTAGCCAATGCTACGGGATGCTCATCCATTTATGGAGCCAACTTACCTACTACGCCATGGACAAAGAACAACGATGGTTGCGGACCCGCTTGGGCCAACTCATTATTTGAAGACAATGCGGAGTTTGGATTGGGAATCAAGATGTCGTTCGATAAACAAATTGATATTGCAAAAACCATTTTAGTAAATAACAAAGCACTCATAGGTGAAGAACTGGTAGAAGCCATTTTGAATGCAGATCAAAGTAATGAGAAGGGTATTCGAATACAACGTGCCAATATTAAAGAGCTTCGCAATCGTATTGCCTTAACCAACTCATTCGATGCGAAGCAATTAAATATCATCGCCGACCATCTCGTAAAAAAATCACATTGGATTGTAGGTGGTGATGGATGGGCTTATGATATTGGCTTTGGAGGCTTAGACCATGTATTATCAACTGGTGAAAATTTAAATATCATCGTGTTGGATACTGAAGTTTATTCAAATACTGGAGGGCAAAAATCAAAATCTACTTCAATAGGTGCCAGTGCAAAATTCTCAGTAAATGGAAAAGAAAATTCCAAGAAAGATTTGGCATTACAAGCCATCGCTCATGGATCGGTATATGTGGCACAGATTGCGATGGGAGCCAACGATGCCCACGCAATTAAAACCATTCAGGAAGCAGAAGCCTTCCCAGGCACTTCAATTGTAATTGCTTATAGCCATTGTATTGCGCATGGGTATGATATGGCACATGGAGCCGAACAACAAGTAGCTGCGGTGAAATCGGGCTACTGGCCACTATTCCGTTACAATCCGTTGAAACCAAAAGGAGAGCGATTCTCACTCGATTGCAAAGCACCATCACTCGACTTAAAAGAATTCTTATATCACGAATCACGATTCAGTTCTTTAACACGTTCAAATGCCGATCATGCTGCCGATTTATTAGCGGAAGCCGAAAAAGGCATCTTGAACCACTGGGATCGATTGAACTCTCTCAATACACTTTAACGATCTAATATGACTGTTAAAGATTACGACGCACGTTAGTTGGTGAATTCCAAAGGCGCTTATCAGAAACTCAAAAGTCTGGTAAGCCGCCCGCGGAATATGAGTTAGCAACCAATTGCCACAAAATTATTTTTTGTTATAATCGTTGTTTTTTATAAGAATAGAATTCATCATTTATAAATGAATTGACAATGCAAGTTGAAATTGCAGTTTAAAACTTTTGCAAAATTCAATTGAGTTAATTAATTAACCTCAAAAAAAACAATACAACCTTACGCTTGTTTTTGAAGAACCGTATAAGGCAATCTTAAATCCTGTTCCGTTTGCGAATTACAGCTTCCACAATGATATTCTAGCGTTGTGTTAATTTTCTTACTCATTACATGAGTAATTTGAATTGGCGTTTCGCCGGGCAGATTCATTAGCGCTTGTTCATTAATAGTACCACAAGTGCGGCACTTTGTATGGTATTTTACACCTTCATATTGCATAAGTGACTTTGTTTGTTCAAAATTATTAATTGTTCATTGATAATTTTAAAAACTTAAGAACATTCCAAATATTTTGGTGCAGAACTCAACCGATTCTTTACTTTCTTCTATTGTCAATATCATTCATGGTATCTTGAACAGAGGCTCTTGCATTTTCTTTTTGACGATTACGCATGTATACTGCTGGCATCAGATTGCCTTTTTTCATGCGCTCATCCATGCTATGGCGTGAAATCGAATCGGTTAGATATTTCTCAATAAGTAAGCTCGCAATAGGTGCAGCCCAATCGGCCCCAAAGCCGGCATTTTCGACCACTACAGCAATAGCTATCTTTGGATTATCACGTGGTGCAAAGGCCACAAATACGGAGTGATCTTTTCCATGTGGATTTTGTGCTGTACCTGTTTTACCACAGTAAGGAATTCCTGGAATTTTACAATTGGATGCAGTACCATTTTGAACTACTTGATACATCCCTTCAATCACATAATCGAAGTATTTTCGTTCGATGGCTACCTTATGTTGTTCATGATATTTCGGATCAATATCTCCGTTATTACCAATATTTTTCACTGCATGTGGGATGCAGTAATAACCTCTATTCGCAATGATGCTCACCACATTGGCCATCTGCATCGGCGTGATCCCTAACTCACCTTGCCCAATAGCTAATGAAATCAAATTCGATGATTTCCAAGCCCCCTTGCCGTAAACTTTATTATAATAATCTACTGAGCGAAGAATCCCACCGTTTTCAAAAGGCAAGTCAATACCCAACTTCTGCCCAACACCAAACTGACGAATTTTCTCGTACCAATTTCTGTAACCATCTTCAATGTTTGAATACTTTGGCTGATCAACGATACTCCTAAAAACATAGCAATAGTATGAGTTACATGAGTATGCAACACTTTGAATTAAGTCGAGTGGAGATGGGTGTGAGTGACAACCTGGCTTCCCTCCCATTACTGGATAACCTCTATAGCAAGGGTAACGAGTATCAGGATAGAGTAAACCTTCTTGTTGTGCAATCAATGCCTGCATACTTTTAAAGATAGAGCCCGGAGGATACATCGCGTCGAGTGGGCGATTGTATAATACCTTGGCAGGATCGTCATTGAGCACCGCATAATTCTTATTTTTCTCTCTTCCAATTAATAAGTTGGGGTCATAGCCGGGGCTGCTTATCATGGCCAAAATCTCACCTGTTTCGGGATCGATTGCTACAATACTTCCCACCTTATTTTGCATGAGCTCCTCTCCATAATTTTGCAACTTCACTGAAATTGACAGATGCAAATCGGTTCCAGGAACAGCCGGAATATCTGACTTCCCATCTTTAAAAGATCCTTTCTTGGTGCCAGCAACATCTTGAATAAAGAAACTCATTCCTTTTCGTCCACGCAAGGTATCTTCATAGCTGCGCTCCAAGCCCGACTTGCCAATGGCTTCACCCCGCAAATAATAATTTTTTGATCGTGCAATATCCTGATCGCTCACTTCCCGTATAAATCCGAGCAAATGCGCTCCACTGGCATGGTTGTATTTTCTATCGGTACGAGTTTGAATGGTGAGACAAGGGAAATGATATAAATTCTCTTGCACCGTTGCATACATCTTATCCGACAGTTCCTTCTCAAGCACATAGGGTTTGGTACTTTTGTAATGAAGTGAGTCGTGAACGATGGCATAAACTCTACTAATGAATTCTTCCTTTTCAATACCTACAATACGGCAGAGCCCTATGGTATCGATATTACGGGCCTGACGAGGGTATATCATCAAGTCGTAGATGGCATCATTATAAACCATCAATTCTCCATAACGATCGAAAATTAAACCACGTGATGGGTACACAATTTCTTCGAGACGACCTGCTTCAACTTCGCGGGTATTCACCACTTGAAGTACAAACAAGCGAATGAGAAAAACCAATGCCACCAATGCAAAAATGATATAGAATGTAATTTTACGTTGATCTAAATTTTGCATGGCTATTGTTTTTTGGAAGTAGGCATCAATAGATATTCTATAAGAATCACAAGAAGCAATGATGCGAGCGCACTAAGGCTTGTTTTTAGAATCGTGAAGAAGAATTCACGGAAAGTATTCACCTCTAAGAAATATAAAACCAAATGATGTGCAAAAAGCAAAACAATAGCATATACAGAAAACCAAGCCAAGCCTTTATCACGAATATCTGGCTTAATATTCTTTTCGAAATTTTCTTTGCTTAAAGAAGCCTTTAAAAAGTAGATACGAATAAAGCCCATGAACACGGTGGCTGAAGCATGGATTCCGGATGTGAATTGTAATAAGTCGACCGTAATTCCAACTGCAAAACTCAAGAGTAATACCAAAAAGAAGGAGGTATTTACTGGCAGGAGCAAAATGAATAATGGATAAACGAATGGATTTATCAAATTGTATTGCAACATTTGATTGATGACAAATACTTGAAGTATCACCAAAAAAACAAAGCGCAATGCTTGATAAATTATATCGCGGTACACGGTTACTGTTTTATACTATTTAATAAATTTTGTTGCTCTTCATAATCCAAATTACGAACTACATAAACTTTATATAGTGTTTCAAATGGTGTAGAAAGGCGGATACTGATACGATTGGTATTGCCATCGATACTCGACTCCAACACGGTTCCTATTTTTATATTACCAGGGAAAATGTAATTCAATCCACTAGTTGAAATTGTTTGTCCTGGCAGTACTTTAACATGTTTATTGATATCATCTATTTGAGCTAACAACGGGCTTTTTCCATTCCACATTAAGGTGCCCGAATTATTGCTGCTATCAATTTTCGCGCTGATATGTGCATTGCTGTTAAGCAACGAAATCACGGTACAAAAATGCTCACTTACATCATATACAATTCCCACCACTCCTTCGTTACAAACTACACCACTTTGTTTGGTAATACCATCGGCGCTTCCCACATTAAGCATAAGGTAGTTATTCCGATTCGAGGTAGCGTTACTAATAACATCGGCTGCGGTATATACGTATCGGCCAATATATTTATTCGTTGAATCTTTGAAACTAAGTGTATCCGAATGATGGGTAAGAGAATCGGCACGATAAAGACTATTGTATAACCTCGCATTTTCGGCCATCACACTATCGTTAATTTGTCGGAGATGAAAATACGATGTGATTTTATTCGCTGAATTATATATACCTCCTGTGAAGCTATTGGCCGTATTGATAAAACTCGCTTTATGAAAAGGACTATTATTATAAACCAATACCAATGAAATCACTTCAAAGATAAAGAACACCCAAAAGATTTTAAATCGTATGAAGAAATAAAAAAACTGTTGCATGGGTTGATTTAGAAGCGAGTGTTGGTGATTGTTTGAGAGGTAATTACACGAATTTATTTAAAATCTTCTAACGAGTCATTGGACTATAATCTAATTCGGCTAACAATTTCTTAGGTAGCATTTTGAAATCGATAGATGTACCGAATAAATTTAAATTACTTATTGCATTAAGAATTTGAAGGTGGCAATATTTTTCAAGGCGATACCCGTACCACGCACTACAGCGCGCAATGGATCTTCGGCAACATACACAGGGAGCTTTGTTTTCTGTGCAATACGTTTATCGAGGCCACGAATCAATGCTCCACCACCGGTGAGGTATAAGCCCGTTTGATAAATATCTGCAGATAATTCAGGAGGTGTTAATTCCAAGGCGCGTAAAATCGCTTCTTCAATTTTCGAAATGGATTTATCGAGGCATTGTGCAATTTCGCTGTACGAAACAGTTACTTGCTTAGGAACCCCTGTCATCAAGTCGCGACCATTCACCGCATAATCAGAAGGTGGTTTTTCGAGTTCCGTAAGCGCTGAACCTACTTCAATTTTGATACGTTCGGCAGAGCGCTCACCCAACAATAAATTGTGCTGGCGACGCATGTACTCAATAATATCATCGGTGAATTCATCACCCGCAACACGAATTGATTGATCGCAAACAATACCACTCAAGGCAATTACAGCAATCTCGGTAGTACCTCCACCGATATCAATAATCATATTTCCTTTGGGTTCGCTTACATCGATACCAATACCGATTGCAGCCGCCATAGGCTCATGAATCATATATACTTCTTTTCCTCCGGCCTTTTCGGCGCTATCTCTAACCGCTCTTTTTTCTACTTCTGTGATACCACTTGGAATGCAAATTACCATTCGCAATTGTGGTGGAAACATTCTACGACCGGGGTTAATCATTTTAATCATCCCCTTAATCATTTCTTCTGCAGCTTGAAAATCGGCGATCACACCATCCTTCAATGGGCGAATGGTTCGAATCTCATCATGAGTCTTTCCATGCATCTGCATGGCTTGATTACCAATAGCAACAACTTCGCCAGTGGTTCTGTTTTTTGCAATGATAGATGGTTCATCGACCACTACCTTATCTTTAAAAATAATTAAAGTATTCGCTGTACCTAAATCAATAGCCAGCTCCTGTGTTAAAAAATTAAATATTCCCATGAAAAATTGTGTCGAAAGGGCATTTATCTAATGCACTGCGAATTTATTAAACGATTTACGCAATCACAAATTTAATATTGGGATTTTTAGCGTTTGCGCTACCCGATAAAAATGCCCTTGTTTTGGGCTAATCAAAGGTTTGAAAAGAAGACAAAATTGTAGATTAACTATGACAAAAGCCAGAGACATTTGATGCCTTATTCTAAAGATTTAGTAGTATTATTGTGAAAACATTTCTTTGAATGAGAAAATTCTATATTGCTTTATTGCTGTTTTTTGTGGTTCAATGGGCAATAGCTCAAGGCACCTACTTTTACTCAAATACCGTTCACCATTTCGAAACAATTTTGAATGGGAGTCAGCAATGGCGATACTTTGTGGGCAATAGCGAACCCGACTCCAACTGGAGAAGAGCCACTTTTAGTGATGCCAGCTGGAGTGCAGGAAACGGGGGTATTGGCTACGGAGATAACGATGATGCAACCATCCTGACTGCTTGCCAGAGCCTTTATATGCGCAAGACCTTTGTTGTGAACGACACCTCAACCATCACCGAATTGCTATTGAGTATCGATTATGACGATGGGTTCGTAGCCTATATCAACAATGTAGAAGTAGCCCGAAAGAATGTAGGAACAACGGGCGTTATCCCAATTTATACTACGGCAGCCACAGCGCCTCATGAGGCACATCTCTATCAAAACCTAAATGCTGAGTATTTCTTTATCGCCAAATCGGTGATGAAAGCCATGATTAAAAACGGAAGCAATGTGCTTTGTATTCAAGTCCACAACTATGCCACCAGCGGCACCGACAACGATTTAAGTGCACTCCCATACTTAATGGCAGGGATGAATGCCAGTGGCACCAATTATAGTCAAAACCCAAGTTGGTTCAACCCCCCATTCTATAGCCATTTGCCCATCCTTCAAATTGTCGCCAATAATGTTGCGATCGTGAATGAGCCAAAGAAAACAATGATCATGCGTATCATTGATAACGGTAGTGATCAAAACCACCTTCCCGATTCGGCCAACGACTATTATGGCAAGGCGGGCGTTGAATTACATGGGGCATCATCGTTGAACTTTGCACAGAAATCATATGGTATTACCACCTTCGACTCCATTTCCCAGCCCGACAATGTGAAAATTCTTGGATTCCCTAAAGAAAGTGATTTTATTCTTTATGCTCCTTATAATGATAAAACCTTGATGCGTAATGCAATGATGTACGACCTGGCTCGCAAAATGGGTTGGTGGGCACCTCGTTGTAGGTTTGTAGAAGCCTTTCTGGATACGGTTTATATTGGGGTTTACGTGATGATGGAAAAGGTGAAAATTGATAAGAACAGGGTTGCCGTAACTCAGATAAAACCCAATCATAATGCAGGTGACTCCCTTACTGGTGGTTATATTTTCAAGGTCGATTGGAATGCCGATGCAGGTTTAGGAACATGGAATTCGCATATCACACTTTATAATTCGGTGGCGAAAAGCATTCGCTTTCAAACATCAGACCCCAATGGAACCGATATTACTCAAGCCCAGCGCGACTATGTTGAATACTTCATCGACTCTTTTGAGCAAAACCTGCTTAGTACTGGAATGAGCAATATCAATACAGGTTATAGAAAGTATATTGATGTTGGTTCCTTTATTGATTTTTTCATCCTGAACGAAATCACACATAATGTGGATGCCTATAGGGCAAGTACCTATTTCTTTAAGGGGAGGAATTCGGAAGGCGGGAAACTTGTCATGGGCCCAATCTGGGATTTTAATTATAGCCTTGGTAATGCCAGCTTCTGCAATACCAACGATACTAATGGCTGGTGTGGATGTACCGCAAATAATACGATGTGGTGGTTCGATCAGCTCAATACAGAAAACTATTATCGCGACCAATTGCGATGTAGATGGACTAGTTTATACTTCTCTGTTTTATCTCCATATAATGTAAATAATTATATCGATTCGGTAGCTGCATACCTCGATGTGCCTCAGTTACGCCACTTCACAAAATGGCCTATTCTTGGTACCGATTTGTATAACGGGCATGTGAGTAATGTTTACTCACAAGAAACCAACCTAATGAAAAACTGGTATCGAGGCCGCACATCATGGCTTAACCTTTATATGCCAGGGTGGCATAGTCCATGCTTCGAATCGGTATACTCAAATAGACTATTTATTACTGAAGTGAATTACAATTCAGATAAAAATTTCGATGCTGGCAATTGGATTGAGTTATATAATAACTCATCGGGTAATATTAACTTAAACAACTTCATGATTACCGCTAATGGAGGTGCGAATTCTAAAAAGTTTGGCAGTATTACTATTCCGGGATTCAGCTATATCGTGCTGTGTGAAGATACCAACAAATTCAAATTGTTATATCCTGAAGTAAAAAACCGAGTTGGTAACCTCGGATTTAGCTTGAATAACTTGGAAGGAAAAATAACACTTTATGATGTTACCTCTTACCCCGTTTTCAATTTCGTTTATAGCGCGAATACACCCTGGCCACAAGGAGCGAATGGGGGCGGCAAAACACTCGAGCATTATGGTATTAATGGCAATTACAATTCGCCATACAACTGGTTCGACGGTTGTCTGTGGGGTTCACCGGGCAGGGCTTATGGGCGTTGTATTCAGGATGTGAATGTTACTGAAATTAACTATACCGCTGCTGCAAGCCATAATACTGCCGACTGGTTTGAAATAAAAAACAATAGCAATACACCTAGAAATATTGGTGGCTATGTGTTTAAGGATGACGACGATTTACATCTTTTCACCTTTCCTTCCAACTTCACGATCCCCGCCAACGATTATTATATCGTATGTGCTGATACCGCTAAATTCAAGTCGTTTCACCCAGGCATAAAAAACCGAATTGGGAATTTCAATTTTGGTATAAGTAATAAGAGTGATGCTATTCGACTTTATACGAATACAAACATCCTTTATCAAAATATTTATTATACAGATACCGCTGCACCTTGGCCTAATGGAGCTAATGGAACTGGCTATACCATTGAGTTACGAAACGATACCTTCCAATGCGACTTGGGTTCCAATTGGACTATCGGTTGCTTGTATGGTAGTCCAGGGCAGCGTTATCACAAGGCTTGTAACCCTGGACTCACCGCCAAAGTGAGTGTGAGTGAATTGAATACCAAACCTCCAACTTATAAGGATGATGGAGGCTGGATTGAATTGCATAATTATGATACCCTCGATCTCGACCTTACCGACTTTCAATTATCGCATAACAACGGTAGTGATACTGCTTATAAAATAAAAGAAGGAACCATTATCCGTAAAAATGGATATCTCATTTTATGCAACGACACGGCTAAATTCAAGAAGAAGCATCCTGGAATGGGGGGCTTCTATGTTTTAAATAAATGGAAGTTTAACGCAAGCTCCGACTCCTTGATATTTAAGGATTTTAACGGCAATGTATTTATTCGCATGAGCTACCAACTCAACACTGCTATGGGTTCGGAGGCCTTTGGATTGGGAAAGACTAGGGAACTTAAATTCGACACTAGCAACTCAAATATAACGTCTAACTATTTCGATGGTTGCTTCGAAGGCTCTCCTGGATTCCCTTATTCGAAATGCGATAGAACGTCATTGATGATTAGTGAAATAAATTACAAATCAACGAGTGCCTTCGATCAAGGATTTTGGTTCGAGTTGAAAAATGTTGATACCATTAGTTTAAATCTTAATCACTACTATTTCCGAAAGTCGGGCGACACCACAAAGTATAGCTTTCCTAAAAACACCAGTTTGCTTCCTGGGCAATATTTAGGTATCTCCTACGACTCTGTGCGATTTGTATCAGCCAATCCATTCATCGATGGAATGCGTTTTGCAAATACCCCAGTTTTCAATAACAAAAACGAAATCATTCAACTCTTTGATACCGCGGTGCAGTGGCTCAATGTACAATATTTGGATACCCTCCCGTTTCCAATTCGTGCAGCTGGCAGCGGCTATACATTAGAAGCCATCAACGACTCTATTAATCCGTTTTTCGCAAG
Source organism: uncultured Bacteroidota bacterium (assembly GCA_903910445.1). GTDB lineage: Bacteria > Bacteroidota > Bacteroidia > UKL13-3 > UKL13-3 > CAINMV01. The sequence continues at coordinate 117,320 of CAIVZR010000025.1, read as the reverse complement.
CAGCTTCACAACCCGCTGCTATGGTGGTTCTCCGGGTAGTGCCGCCAGTTTGCCATGCACTCCTGCATTGACTTCTGATTTAACCATTAGTGAAATTAATTATCGTTCGGAAGCACATAGTAACAGCGGCTTCTGGATTGAATTGCATAATAGAAGCGCGATACCTCAGGATATTTCGGGCTGGTATTTAACGGCATCCGACATAAAGAAGAACGTGCTTTTCCCTTCAAATACTACAATTGGAGGGAATGACTATTTGGTTTTAGTAACCGATTCTGTCAAATTCAAAAATCAATATCCATCAGTTAGCAAATTTCTATTCATCCCGAATAACCTGTACAATACCACAAGCGATTCAATCAAGATATTCGACCCTAGAGGGTTTCAGGCATGCAAGGCTTTCTTTAGTAATGATATCACTTGGACACAAGGAGCCAATGGTGGTGGTTTTACTTTAGAAAAAATCGATACTTCAAAAAACAGTATCAATGCCCCATCATGGAATATTGGCTGCTTAAATGGCTCTCCTGGAGCACCTTTCAGCGCATGTAGTAAATCGCCACTTATCATTTCTGAAATAAATTATAACCCTGGCAGCTTGGCTAATTCAGGCACTTGGCTCGAATTAAAAAACATGGGAACGGCTTCAATCAATCTCAGTAACTATGTATTTTACTTCAATCAAAACGATTCATTAAAAATAAATACTAGCATTGGAGCTGGCAATTATCTGGTACTGGCAAGCGATTCAATTCGTTTTAGAAATCAACATCCATTCATCTCTAATATAAGAAGCAGCAATTTTAAACTCGATACCATCACGAATACCATTGCCATCTATCAAAATAAAGTATTGAAAAGTACCATTCGATACAACCCTACATTCATTGGCCTTGAAACGGCCAATGGACAAGGATACACCTTAGAATTGATACATGATTCCTTGCTTCAAATCGACCCAAAGATATGGACTACAGGCTGTTTCAAAGGTTCACCTGGCACCCCACGATTAACACCATGCAGCCCTGCACTCAATGCCAATATCACTTTCAGTGAAATAAATTATCAGTCGGATACATTTAATAATAGTGGCGTTTGGATTGAATTACACAATAGTCAGAGCCAAGCCTTGAACCTCAAGAATTGGGTGGCAATGAATGCTGCCAATGAGTACTGGGTCATTGATAATTTAACTATCCCTTCGAATAGTTATTGGGTATGGGCTACCGATACTGCCAAGTTCCATGCAGGATATCCGAGTGTTACTAATTACAGCTACCTACCTCTCAAATTAAGTAATACCAGTGATTCCATAATATTACTCGACTATTCGGGAATGATGGCTTGTAAGTCCTTTTATGCCAATGATGACACATGGCCTTGGACTACCCACGGCAGAGGAAAAACATTGGAAAGCAACGGAACTCGTGTGCAACAAACGAGCACAAATCATTGGCAAGCGGGTTGTTTCATGGGTTCTCCAGGGGCAGCTTATGTACCATGTATCGATCCCGTAATTATTAGTGAAATAAATTATGCGCCACAACCTAGCGCCAATGATGGCAAATGGCTGGAGCTTTATTTAAATAGCAATATCGATATAAGTATTTCTAAAATCACATTACGTTCAGGCGATACCGTTCAAAGCTTAACACTAGCAAAGCCACTCTCTCCAAACTCTTATTTGGTGCTATGTTCAGATACCATTGCTTTCAATAAATACCATTCGTTTATTGATACGAAATTGCTTTTCCCAAATTTAAACCTCAGTGGGGGTGTGCATGAGCTGACTGTGTACGACGAACAGAATCATGTATTACAAGTAGGGAAATATAGTTCGTTCAAACCGTGGGATTCACTGGCTAATGGGATCGGTTATACTTTGGAACTCATTAAAGATTCAACTCAATATCATTTGGGGAATAACTACAAATCATATTGTAAGAGAGGATCGGCTGGCGCGGCAACCTATGCGCCTTGTGGTAATGCCTTTGGAATAAATTCAACACCTAAAGTATCGTTGCCATTGATTTATCCGAATCCGGCAAACAAAAAATTAACGATTGAAGTGCCGGAATTTACAAATGAGATAATAAGTTTCCATGTGTACGACCTTCCCGGAAGGACGCTATTAAAAGGCAATATCAGTGAGCGTTTCACGGTAGAGGATATTAGTGCACTGGCAGCAGGTGTTTACATGATTCAAATTGGCAATTATCCTCCGATGAAATTTGTGAAGGAATAAAATTCTTCGTCAAAGATTCGTCAGTTTCTTTTCTATTTACCATTTCACCGCATTCTTTCGGTGTGCAATCTTACCTTTGCAGCCCTTCTATGACCCGCCTGTTTCATTTATATCGCGATTCATTTGCCAATATTCAAAAGAATGTTTGGATCCTATCGGTGGCTATGTTCATTAACAGAAGCGGTTCGATGGTTTTACTTTTCACTTCACTTTATCTTACCAAAGAATTGCATTTTAGTATTGGCGATGCAGGCATTGCCATGAGTTTCTATGGCATTGGAAGTGTACTCGGCTCTTATGCTGGAGGATGGCTCACCGACAGAAGGAGCTATTTCGATATCATGATTTGGTCGCTGCTAGGCAGCGGTGGAATTTTACTATTGATGTTATTGGCGACAACACCTCTCACCATTTCACTAGTGATCTTCGTGTATGCTTTTACCGCCGATATATTTCGACCAGCCAACTCAAAAGCAATTTCACTTTTTAGCACACCAGAAAACAGAACACGCTCTGTATCCTTGGTGCGACTTGCTGTGAATTTAGGATTCTCGGTAGGGCCTGCAGCCGGCGGATTCATTGCGTTTTACTTGGGTTATAAATGGCTCTTTGTGGTAGATGCTCTCACTAGTATCGCTGCGGCTTGGATGCTTTACAACTATTTGCCTCGACAAGAAAACGCTCCGAAAAATAAGGTGTCGGTGGTTTTGAACGATTCGAGCACTTCCGCTTATCGCGATACTACCTACCTTACATTTATTGTCCTGGTGGCTTTCTACGGCATTTGCTTCTTTCAATTATTCGCAAGCATTCCGCAATACTTCAATACGGTGAGCCATTATGATGAAGGTACGATTGGTCTACTGCTTGCATTAAACGGATTATTGGTTGTTTTAATTGAAATGCCATTCATTGCATTTCTAGAGAAGAAGCAGAAAATATTTCCGTTCATCATTGCTGGAGTGCTTTGTATTCCCATCTCATTTTTGTTTTTGCAGCTAGGACAAGGCCTCATGATTTGGGCCATCATGTATACACTCATCATCACTTTCTCGGAAATTTTCGCGATGCCATTTATGATGAATTATTCCTTATCGAGAGCCGACAAAGAGAGGCAAGGACAATATGCTGCGTTGTATTCTATCTCCTATGGATTGGCCAATATAGCCGCCCCCATGCTGGGATTGGGCATTGCAAGCCGATTTGGATTCGATACCATGTTTGAAGTATTCATGGTACTCAGCCTCGTTACCGCATTGGGGTTTTTATGGTTAGGAAAAAGAGAGAAAGCCTTCTAAATAAACTTGTTCTCTTTTGCAGTCTTAATAGCATCTGCCTTACTGTGCACATCGAGTTTTTGATAAATATTCTTGATATGCGTCTTCACTGTTTCCATATCAATAAATAATTCATCGGCAATACGGCGACGGCTCTTTCCCAATGAAACATTTTCGAGAACCTCCGTTTCGCGCTTCGACAAAGGCGAGTTTTGATTGCGCTGAAATGAATTAATAACAAGCCTTGCAACCCCTGCACTCATGGGCGCCCCGCCTTCCAATACTTCTTTAATGGCTTCAATAATTTTATTCGAAGAAGTGTTTTTGGTTAAGTATCCCGAGGCTCCTTGACTCAATGCGTCGAACACTGTTTCATTATTTTCATATACCGTGAGTATCAATATCTGCACTGTTGGCAATAGTTTTTTTATTTTTGGAAGTGCTTCTATTCCATTGATACCGGGCAATTCAACATCCAGTAAAATTACATCTGGACGAATATTTAAAAAGTTTTTTGCAGCCTCTTCATACGATTTATAAGCACCAACTACTTCAAATCCTTCTGAATTGGCAATGAGATAAGAATAGCTTTCGCGAATCATACTATCATCTTCAATGATGGCAACAGTGATGGGTGTGTGTTGAATTTGCATATTATTGAGGTAAATTTAATGTGAGTATTATGACGGTTCCTGATGGGCTGGAATTAACTGCCAATAAGCCATTGATACGAGAAGTGCGCTGTTGCATATTTTGCAAGCCATTTCCTTTTTTAGAAGTATTGGATTCGATACCACTACCGTTATCAGTGAATTTAATTTCAAATTGTGTTGGGGCAATAAGTTTAGAAAGTAAGCTCATTGCGGTACATCCACTATGCTTCAAGGCATTGTTCATCGCCTCTTTAAAAATCATGGTAATATTGCGATTATAACCCATAGGAAGCATGATTCCATTGGTTTCTGCAGGATTCATCGAAGCAGCAAACGATATGTTGGTGTCTTGAATTAAATTATTGCCAAACGCTTCTAAGTATAAAAGCATTTCGGTGAGATTATCATTTTCGGGGTTTAATGCCCAAATAATATCCTTGGTACCTGTATATAATTCGTTGGTATTATCTTTAATCTTATCCGTCAAGCTGATGATGCTCTCGTTATCTGTTTTCGATTTTAATATGTCTGCTAACAAACTAATTCGTGTCAATTTATTACCTACCTCATCATGGAAATCTTCTGCAGTTCTTTGACGCACTTTATTTTGCTCCTCTTCACGCAATTTCTGTAACTCTTTTTCCTTGTTCTTCTTATTGAAATTGCGTAATGCCTGTATCCCAACACCAATAAGTATTAGAGAGGCTACAATAATAAGGCGAAACCAGATGGTAGAATAAAAAGGTGCCTTAATTTCAAACGGATATTCAAGTTCTGGTGTGGCAGCATTATAAACACGTACCTTAAAAATATATTTCCCCGGAGGAATTGAAGGATAAATTACAGTATTCTCAATGCTTGGCTCCGACCATACTTTCTCCAATCCTTCGATCATGTATTGATATCTAATTTTATCGGGATTATTAAAATTGATGGCCGTAAATGTGAAGGTCAAATGATTCTCAGTATGTGGCAACTTGAGATTGATTGGGATATTGTACCAATTGCTTAGGCTATCGTTGTATTGCCCCGAAGGAATTGCCTGTGAAAAAAGCTTTACATTTTGCAATATAATTTGAGAAGGATACCTCACCGTTTGCTCGTCGGCCTCATTGTAAATAAATAACCCCTTGGTTGTTCCAAACCAAATTTTATCGTCTTCATTTTGCATCACCGCCGATTTGTTCGACTCCTGTCCGAACATCCCCTCTGCCCTGCCATAACTAGAAATCTGGTATTTACCAAACGCCTTATCATAGGCTATTTTATTGATTCCTGCACCCGTTCCAATCCAAAAACGATGTTGTTTATCTTGTTTAATATTATAAATAAAATCGGAGTTCAATCCATCCTGGGTGGTGATATTCATCATCACACTATCGAGTGCCATATTCCATAATAGGATGCCGTACCCGTTCGTCATCAAAAGAAAATTCCCATCAAATCCTTTCACTGCTCCGGTAACATCACTCTTTTTGACATGTTCGTTTTGAGAAATTATTAAGCAGGTATCCGCTGTATAGAGCATCAAATGATTCATGGTCGTAATCATCACGCTATCTGCTCCAGCCTGCACAAAATTCCATGTGAATTCATTGGATTTAATAAGCTTAAATTTGTCCTTATCAATAAACCCGAAACCAAACTGCGTTGCCATCCAAAGCCTTTGGTGGTCGTCGAAAAAGAGCTCACTGATACTTCCAGGTGGCATGTCATTATCGTGCGCTACAGGCAAGAAATGAGAACCATCAAATTTCCATATTTTGTTGTCTTGGGTACCTACCCACAACATGCCTTTAGCATCTAAAGTGGCAGTTAATATTTGCTGAGAAGCCACGGAACTATTAGGCAAAGCATACTTCTCTATTTTGTCGCCAATAATTTTCACCAATCCGCCTCCATAAGTCCCTGTGTAAATTTCGCCATTCTTTCCGCGTACAATCGACATCACCACAGGTTGCGGCAAACCGTTGGTTTCATCGAAATAGGTAAACGGACAAATGGCATAACGAAAAACCCCTTGCCCATCGGTGGCTAGCCAGATATTCCCATCATCATCACTTAAAATAGAAGAGATACGATTGTCGGTACAACCACTGGTGCTATTATAATAATGAAATTCCTGGTTGGGCTTCACCACCAAAGCTCCACGAAAAGTTCCCATCCACAAGTTGTTTTTATCATCTGAAGCAATACTTCCAATATCATTCATCTGATGAATATCTTCTGGCAAAACGGCACGAACCAAAACACGATTTTGAAATTCAAATATCCCATCAGTAGTAAGGAAATAGCATATCTTGTTTTTTGCCGACTCAATTTTCTTGACAAAGAAAACCCCTTTGCCTGTTGTTGGGTAAGCCTGCTGTTGCCATTGATTATTATCGTTGATATATAACCCTTTCTTGAAAGCAGCAGCGATGATTAAATTTCCTTCTTGAGCAAGCGCGGTGAATTGCAATGTAGTATCATTATTAACCACTAATGGATTTACAATTCGTTCGGTTATTTGAAATAATCGAGCCCCAGCCAATACCATGTAATCGTTATTAGACTGCAGTATCACGGCGTTTACCCTGTGATCCTTATTATTATATCGAAAGGTATAATTATTGAATGAGCGCCCATTAAATACCGACAATCCCTTATCGGTGCAGATGAGAATATTGTTTTGCGAATCGCATACAACAGCATACGCAAGATTACTTAATAACCCATTGCTTGTAGTGTAATTTTTGAATGTATGTCCATCATAACAGCTTACACCGCCCATAGTTGTAACCCACAGGTGGCCCATTTTATCCCGACATAAATTATTTGCCTGCGATTGAATCAATCCATTATCAACAGAATAATTTACAAAATTATATTTCTGGGCATTGGCAATAAACGAGATCATTACGAAGAGGATGAAAATCTTCGTTTGCAGAAACAATTTATTAAAAAATGAAAATCGCATGATCAATTGTAGTACAATATTACACCAATTTGCGGGATACTCCCCTCACCCTATGTGCTTGATTTTTGCATTTCAATTTAGCGGGGGCAAGTAATTGATTAAATTAAGTATAGCATACTAGCTTTTCATAGTTAAACAAAATAAATGTTACCCAATGAAGAGTATTCATTAATATCTAGTGAGAATACCGTCTATCGTTACGCTGATGGCATTCTTTTCTCGTATTCTAAAAGTATTTTACGCACCATTAAAAACATCTCTGCCAATATTGAATTGGTGAAAAAGATAACCGACAACAAACCGGTTCCACTTATGATTTTATTCTCTTATAAAAAGAAAATCATCATCACACCCGATGGCATAAACAATGAAATCTCAATCAATGACAAACAATTTAGATTAAATCATGTTTTAGTCGTTGAAATTTTTGTTTCTTTGAATCGTGAAAGCAGTTACCTTGTTAAAGACTGTTTTCTGAAATTGTCGACGAAAATCAAAAATCGAAATGACCGAAGCTCCTAATCCGATAGCAATACCTACCGAACTGGAAGAGAAAGAAGAATCCTTTTTCAACACATTACGGCATCTGGAATATGCTAGTTTGGACACCCAAAAGCAAACTTACCTCGATTATACTGGGGGGAATTTATACGCTCGTTCTCAGGTGCTCAAACATCAAACGCTGTTGCTTGACAATATTTTAGGCAACCCACATTCAACAAATCCCACTTCTCGAAAATCTACCGAATTGGTGGAAGCCACCCGGGATAAAATCATCTCCTTCTTTCATGCGGAGGATTATATTTTTGTATTCACCCAAAATGCTTCTGCTGCATTGAAAATTGTAGGAGAGAGTTATCCTTTCAACGGAACAAGCACATTGATGTTGCTTAGTGATAACCATAATTCGGTAAATGGAATTCGTGAGTACTGTAATCGGAAAGGTGGTGTTACCAATTATATCCCACTTCAATACGAAGATTTAAGAATCAATGATGATCTTCTTCAAAAGGCAATTGATGAAACACCAAAAGGAAATAATTTATTTGGCTATCCAGCACAATCGAATGTTTCAGGTATCAAGCATAATTTAAAATGGGTCGCCTATGCACAAAGCAAAGGCTTCGATGTTTTACTTGATGCGGCGGCATTTGTTCCCACCTCTGAGCTCGACCTTCGCAAAGTGCAACCCGATTTTGTTTCGATATCGTTCTATAAAATTTTTGGCTATCCTACCGGAATTGGTGGCTTGTTTATTAAAAAATCATCCTTTGCAAAACTCACCAAGCCTTGGTTTGCAGGAGGTACAGTAACGATGGTATCTGTGGTAGCACAGAATCAATTTTTGGCCGGTGGTCATGAACGCTTTGAGGATGGCACCTTGAATTATAATAATATTCCAGCAGTAAAAATTGGATTAGAATATATTGAATCAATAGGTATGGATCGCATAACAAAGCGGGTGCGTTCCTTAATTCAATATCTTAGTTCCGAACTGAAAAAACTCAACCACGATAATGGTCGTATCATCGTAAAAACCTTTGGCACTGAGAAACCGGAAAACAGAGGTGGAAATATCGTTATGAATTTCTTCGATGTAGATGGAAACACATTTCCTTTTGAAGAAATAGAAATGATGGCCAATGCCAAACAAATTTCAATTCGTTCGGGATGCTTCTGCAATCCAGGTATTGATGAAATTAATAATTGCATCACCAATGATGAAATTTCAAAATACTTTGTAAGCCGTGATAATGGTAATTATACCGATATGACTAAATATCTTGGAAAAATGCGCGGGGCCACTCGTGTATCGGTTGGTATTGCAACCAACAAATCCGACCTAGATAATTTCATTGCACTGGTTGCTTCTTTGAAAAACAAAACAGCAAGCAAATCGGTTGCTCTCTCATAGTTGAAGGAGGAACTTCAATTTTTTATGACAATTTTATATTAAGGCAACCGATATCTTTGTATGAAATCGTTTGGCCCTTTATTAAAAATAAAATTTCATGCATAAAAATTTACCCTTCACGATTTTTGTATTTCTCTTATTTGGAATCTTCCCAATAAATACTATTCAAGCTCAATCATTTATTTGGGCACGCAACCAAACGGGGGTAAACAATACCTATGGCAATGCCAGTGCAGTTGATAAGAATGGGAATGTATATGTGACCGGGCACTTTTTTGGAGCAACTGCCACCTTCGGAAATATCACCTTAGCCAATATAACCAATAGCTTTGCCGATTTCTATATTGTAAAATATGATGCCAATGGCACCGTTCAATGGGCTCGCAGTGCAGGTGGAATGAACACCGAATCGGGCACTGGAATATGCACCGACCCTCAAGGAAATATTATCGTAAGCGGCTGGTACCTAAGTCCAACAATTAATATTGGCACTAATACCCTTACCAATTCCGCCCAATATTTAGCTGATATTTTCATCGTTAAATATGACCCCAGTGGCACGGTAATTTGGGCTCAAGGCATGGGTGGAACTGCCGACGATAAAGCCTTAACCATTGCAGCTGATAGTAAAGGGAATTCTTATTTATCAGGAAATTTCAAAAGCCCCTTAATCAATTTCGGAAGCATTGCGGTGAATAACGTGAATGCCGGATATGAAGATATTTTCTTAGCAAAATTCAGTCCTGCCGGTCAAATACTCCGTGCTAAAAATTATGGAGGCTTCTCTCCCGAAAGCATTGCTTCTATTGCTATTGACCGTAATGACAATGTCTATTTAGGAGGATCCTTCTCAAGTGCTGCACTCGATTTTGGATCTGGAATCATTAGTACAAATGGCAACTATGATATATTCATCTCGAAACTTGACTCCACAGGAGTATGCCTTTGGACTAAGAGCTCGGGGACCGCGGCTTTAGATATTGGTTTTGGAATTGCTGTTGATCAAAATAATAATTGCTTTGCTACAGGATATTTCAGAGGTGCCACAATAAGTTTTGGAAACATTACCCTTACCAATTCCGGCACCAATACCTATGATGAATTCCTTGTAAAATATGATTCTTTTGGCAAAGCACTCTGGGCGAAAAACGCCAGCTGTAGCAAGGATGATATTGGCTATTCGCTTGCTGTAGATGCTGCTGGCAATGTATTTCAGGTAGGCTCCTACAATTCCGCTCCCATAACCTTTGGAACCATCACGCAAATCAATAGAGGTAGCGACGACCTCTTCATCACAAAGTACGATGCATCAGGAAATGTATTATCTGTAAAAACATCTGGTGGTGCAAATAATGATGATGCTTTGAGTATTGCTGTGTATCAAAACTCCGACCTCTTCATTACCGGAAGTTATAATAGCTCAAGTTTAGCACTTGGCAATGACACCTTGAGCAATTCAAATATTTTTCAAATGTTCGTTACCCGTCTTCGATCGAATACTTTGGGAATGTCAGGCCCCTTACCTAACGAATTATGCAGCATCTACCCCAATCCAAGTAATGGAATTATTCATCTTACCTGCAATAAGTACGATGCTCCACAAGTGCAAATCTTCGATATGCAAGGAAGATTACAAGATGAATTTAATGCAACTAACTTACCCCATTTTGAAATGGACCTCAGTTCATATCCTCCAGGAATCTATATGATTTCCTTATTTGATCATGGTTTGAAAGAATGCCATCGCATTCAAATATTATAGCCTAACACGGCCTTACCAAATAATAACCGAGGCGAGGCAAATACGCGCCATCTATTACCTGATAATAAGCAGCGCTTTTTATATGATACCAACCACTGATGTTTGTGTCATTATGATCAGAGTATTACTTTTAATTTTATCTGTAGCTCTTGCTGCAGAGCTTGTAGCACAGAAATACAGTGACAGTTTATTGTTGCATATTCCTGTAAATTCAACTGTGAACGATAATGGACCTGCAGGCTATGCGCCTACCTCGGCTTCCATTACGTATTCTAACGACACCCGGGGCAATGTAAATCAGGCGGTAACCTTCAATGGAACCAGCTCGAGAGTTACCTACGCAACGGCTGGAACGGCCTTTCAACATGCACTTCCACTGACTGTTTCAACTTGGGTAAATTTAAACTCAATCACAGGCAATAATCCTGTGTTTTACAGCAACGACAATTACTCACGCTATGCAGGAGTATGGATACAAATCATCGATGGGTTTATTTACGCTAATGTAGGTGATGGCATCGCTGCAGGAAGTGGGAATCGCTTTTCGGTTAAAAGTGCTAGTGCGCTCACCGCCTCAACCTGGGTGCACATTTGCGCTGTATTCAGTTCATCGAATGTCATTGATTTATACATCAATGGTGTGAAGGATTTGGCAACCACTGCTTCAGGAACGAATGTCACGATGGGCTGGAATACCACTTCAAATACAAGTTTGGGATCAGCCAATATCGGCGCAGGCACGTATGCTTATTTAAATGGTAAGATTGATAACCTCATGGTATGGGGAAGAGCACTGTCGGATGTAGAGGTGAAACTGAATAAAGATTTGGTTTTCTTTGGTGATTTGGGTGCAGCATCGAAAGATTTTGGACCTGCATCAAACACCATCACAAAAACAGGAACCACTGCCGATGTTGACAGAATGGGTAACACTGGCTCGGGACTCTTATTCAACGGCAATTCTGATAAAATTGCACTGCCTGCCAATGCCACTTACAAGCCAGCATTCCCTGTTACATTATCTGCTTGGGTATATATCGAAACAAGCACAGGCACTTTGCCAATTGTCAATACCACCGATCATTCATCGGGGGTTTATGCTGGTGCTTCATTATGGATCGATAATGGATTCCCAACCATTTATGTTGGAGATGCCAGTTGTAATGGAGGCACCTGCCGACGAACTTATGTTTCGAATGATGCCATCACTAATGGTCGCTGGACTTTAATCACAGCAGTACTCACCAATATCTCTACTTATAAAATTTACATTAATGGCAATGCCATTTCGGGTGGCGTACTATCAGGAACCGGAGCAATCATGGGAAATAGTGCTAGCGTCGCAGGGACCATTGGATATCTCACCGATTCATACGGTGCATTGAATAAATACTTCAAAGGTATTATCGATGAGGTGAGCATCATCAATAGTGCTTTCACTGCAACCGATGTCACCTCAATGTTTTCAAATAGTGTATATGTAAAACAACAACCTAGCTCAACCACTGTGGCACAAAATACTGCAGCATCTTTAACATGCAAAGGAATTGGCACTGCGGCGGTAACCTATCAATGGCAAAAGAAAGGCAATGGAAATACATTCAATAATCTATCGGGTGCAACTGCTGCAACGCTTAGCTATAGCACATTGCAAGCTGCAGATACTGGCGATTATCAATGTGTAATTATATCTGGTGGCAAACAAGTGACAACCAATGCAGCACATATTGGAATGACCGTTTCATCAGGCATTAATCAACCTATTCATACCATGCATATCTACCCAAATCCAGCGAAGAATGAACTATCTGTGACTCTTGATGATGGGCAAGAACATCAAATAAAAATATTCGATTTACAAGGCCGAGTAATTCTTAATGAAACAAGCAGCTCAAAAAACACGATTCTGGATATCAGTACCATTCCTGCTGGATCGTATGTTATCACTTGCTTGAACAATTCAGGGCTATCACAGAATCCGTTACTCATCGTACGATAATGAAAAAAGCAATACTTCTGATTATAATTGGTTTGCTTGGCCGTCATGCCTTTACCCAGCAGAGATTTTGCTGGGTATAAGGTTATGACGGTTCCTTTAATGAGACAATTACAACGAATACAAGAACTTTTGTAAAGGCCTTCATACTTCCAGGCTTAAATTAAGTTTGGAAGTATGAATTCCTATCTCAATTGTATTATTTGAAAATCAAATGTATTTTGCAAATTCAAAACGAAATCATGAAATTTAAAGTAAAGAAATTCTCATACCCATTATTTCTTGTTTTGTTTTTTCTGATGAGCATTCATGGTGTTGCACAGAACAAATCGAAACTCGATGAATACCTCGACCAAAGCAAGGCTTGGCAGAAGCAAAACAATATGGATTCGCTTCGGTTTTATGCCAGCAAAGCCATGGTACTGGCTGCTGCCGAGAACCAAAAGAAATCGCATGCTCAGGCGGCGCTTTTATTGGCGCAAGGTTACCGAAGAAGCGAACCAAGAGAAGCGCTCCCAAGATTCATTTTAGCACGTGCACTTGGCATTGAAGGGAACGAGTCTGCAGTGCAGTTCAGAGCCGACCTTACTTTGGGAAGTATCTATGGTGATGAAACAAAATATGACTCCACAAAATATTATTATGATGAAGCATTAAAAATTGCAACCAGACTCCTAACAGAAGATAGATCAACAGATAACCTGCGACGCATGGGTATGATTTATAATAATTTCGGAGTGTACTATATCAATATTGAGCAATTACCTAAAGCTGTTTATTATGTTGTTGAAACAGAAAAAATTGGTCGTGAACTAAAAGATACCGCCATGATGTTTCGTTCGGCCGTAAATGCAGGCGCCATTTACAACGAGCTGGGAAGCCCAGAGAATAAGGTAAGTACCGGCTATACTCAAAAGATGTTTTTGAAAAAGGCAATCGAATATTTTAAGATTGCTTACGATTTATTAAACCCAGAAGTAGAACGTTATCGTGCATCAATATATAATAATATGGGAATTGCCTATTTGAATTTAGGGCAATATGATAGCGCCCGAATTGATTTAGAAAGAGCATTGGAGTTTCATAAGAAAGGCGACGACAAAGAAAGATTATGCAGTTGTCAGGATAACCTTGGCGGGGCCTACTATAAATTGGAATTATATGACAAGGCTGGTGAAGCATTCGACGCCTCTATCAATATGGCCGATTCCATCAGCTTGAAATCGTGTCTTATTTCTGCACTAAGTAATAAAGGACAATTGCTCACCCACCAAAATAAATTGGAAGAAGCAGAAGCCGTTTTAAAAAGAGCATTGGCATTGAAGAATGCAATTAAGGGCAGTCATGAAAACTATTTACTATATGAGAAATTTTATTTGCTGTATGAGAAGAAAAACGATTTCAAAAATGCATTCGAATATTACCGCTTATTTGTTGGAGCCCGCGATAGCGTTGCCGATGTGGAACACTTGAATTTACTCGACGAGATTGAAGTTCGTTACGGCACTGAAAAGAAAGATGAAAAAATAAGTGAGCTGAACCTGGAAAATCAATTACTCGAAGAGCGCAACCGCACCCGGGAGGCACAACTTCGATTGCGTGAATTTTGGATTGCCTCCCTATTAATATTTGTATTGATGGCCACACTCATCGTTTGGTTCTGGGTACAACGCAATCGTCTTAAGCATCAGCAGGAAGCAGTAGATTTAGAGCATCGCTTGCTCCGTGCACGAATGAATCCTCACTTCCTTTTCAACGGACTGAATACCATTCAGAAACATTATGCCGATGGAGCAACAGAAATGGCAAATCAATTCATGGCCGACTTCAGTAAATTTCTACGTCTCATTTTAAATAAAACAGGGGAAACAAAACACACCTTGTCAGATGAAATTGAGTTCACCGAATTGTACGCATCACTGGAACAACGTAAGTACCCCGATAAAATTAATTTCCGTGTAGAAATCGACCCTACGCTCGAAACAGAACAATGGATGGTACCCTCATTATTATTGCAACCTATCGTTGAAAATGCAATCTGGCATGGCATCCTGCCTACCAACAAACCAGGAGAAATAGTGATGAAGCTATATGAAAATAAAAAAGAAGAGTTGGTTTGCGAGATAACAGATAATGGTGTTGGATACGATACAAGCATGGAACAGAAAGATGATTCGCATGTATCCAAAGCCTTTGAATTAATACAAAAACGATTGGGCAAAAATGGATCAGTAGAAATTAACACACTGAAAGAAAACGGACAATCAGGAACACGTGTAACCATTACCATGAATTCAGAAATATGAGAATATTAATCGTTGACGATGAAAGTAGTGCGCGCGTCATGCTCGAACGAAAACTCGATATCTATAGTGAAATCATCGAAAGCATCAAGCATGCTGATAGCGTAAAGTCGGCACTAGAAGTGCTTTCCGAGAATGAGTTTGACTTGATTTTCTTAGACATAAAAATGCCCGATGGAACAGGTTTCGACTTGCTTGAGCAAATGGAAGAGCGTCAGGTGGTGGTGGCCTTCACCACCGCTCACGATGAATTTGCTTTGAAGGCATTTGAGTTCGCTGCCATTGGGTATTTACTCAAGCCCGTTGATTCGGTGAAGCTCGAGAATGTGATGCAGATGGCCCGACAGATGAAACAAAACAGAAACCCTCAATACAAATTGTTGGTGGAAAGTTATAAGGAAAAGAAAATTAGAAAGCTGGTAATACCTAATGCTGAAGGATTTCTAATTGCGGAGATTGGAGATATCATGTATGTAAAAAGTGATGTAAACTATTCGGAATTTTATTTCAGAGATAGCAAACGAAAATTGATCTCTTCAAAAACACTCAAAGAATACTCTCAGATATTGGAATCGGAAGGCTTCTTTCGAATACATCAGAGCTATCTAATTAATATGACTTATGCTCGTGAATACAAGAAAGCTTATAATGAAGTGGTGCTTACCGATGGAACTCAACTGCCGGTAGCAAGGCAAAAGAAGGCCTTGTTCCTCTCCTACTTTGTTTAAAATCTATGCTGGAATATAGTTTGAAACTATTTCATCCATCTCCATATTTCTTGCTTCCTGATAAATTTTCAGGTGAAAATTATCCAGCTTCTTTAAAATATTTACAAGCTGAATTAGCTCCGCATCACTCAAGTCGGCCGATACAATGCGGGTAATCATACTCAACTTTTCAAATGAAGAAAACAATGCCGCTCTTCCTTGCTGAGTAATACTCACACGCACACTGCGCTTATCATGCTCATCATCCAGTTGCGTGATATATCCTTTATTGAGTAAACGCTTGATGATTTCTGTTCCTGAAGTTATTGGATGTATATTTTGATGGATTAAGGATGTTTTTGTTTGATGGTCCTCCTGCATTAACTGCATCAAATAAGTAAACTCATCAATGCTTCCCAAATCTGTTAGTGGCATCACCTTGCGCGAATAATGATCAACATAACGACCCAATTTACCCAGGGTGCTTCCAGCAATTTCTTCCAATGTTTTTCGATTGAAATTGGTCCATGCTTCCGTGCCTTGGTTTACCGTGGTATTATTAATTTGACCCAACTGACTATTGAGATAAATGATAAAATCAGTCATGGTATCTTCATTCACACCGTTCTTGAAACCCGAACGGTAGGTTTCATAACTTTTTATGAGTTGTACTAATGTGCTATCCATAATTGATCATGGTAAATTCTCCACGAAGGTAGAATTTTATAACGTAATCGTAAAATAAATTTGCTTTTTATGCTTATTTAGAACTATTTTTGCCAATTATTAAACGAACCCGTAATAGTTAAGACCATTTATGTCATTCAAAAATATTTTATTCAGCCTGCTAACTTTCCTTTCTGTAACCCTTTCAGCCCAAAATACGGGCATCATTCGTGGTCAGTTAAAAGATAAAAATACCCAGGAAGTAATCATTGGAGGAACCGTAGTCATTGAAGGAACCACCATAGGAACAAGTACCGATATCGATGGAAATTTTAAGATTGTAATTCCGGTTGGCACCTATAATGTTAAAGCCCAATACATAGGATATACTCCGCTCATTAAATATAATATCGCGGTATCATCAGGAAATGCACAGTTTGTGAATTTCGAAATGGAGCCATCAACATCTCAACTTGGAGAAGTTGAAATTAAATATGAGAAAGGCAAATCTGCCGCAGCTGCTGATATGATCACTCCTCTTTCTGTGCAACAACTTACTTCCGAAGAAATTCGGAGTAATCCTGGAGGTAATTTCGACGTTTCGCGGGTGGTTCAAACACTTCCTGGTGTTGGAGGAAGTAGTGGAGGCCCATCAAGAAATGATATCATCATCAGAGGAGGCGCACCCAACGAAAACATATACTATTTAGATGGGATTGAAATTCCGGTACTCAATCATTTTCAAACTCAAGGCAGCTCCGGTGGTGCACAAGGAATCTTGAATGTATCGTTCATTGAAGATTTAAAGTTAAGCTCTTCGGCTTTCGATGCACGTTACGATAATGCACTGGCATCTACTTTCGTGATCAAGCAAAGAGATGGAAATCCAGATCGTTTATCAGGGAATGTGAGAGCAAGCTTAACGGAGTCGGTTCTCACTTTGGAAGGACCCATTAACAAGAAAACAACATTCCTGGCTTCTGCACGTAAGTCGTATCTCGATTTATTATTCTCTTTAATTGATTTACCTATCCGTCCTAATTTTTATGATTTTCAATACAAGGTAACGCATCGTTTCAATGAGAAGACAACGCTTACAGCCATTGGTCTTGGGGCTATCGATCGTTTCTCTTTTGCAACCACAAAAACCTCAACTCTCGAAAATGTATTCATCGTACGCTCATTGCCATATATCAATCAATGGAACTATACCACAGGCTTCGTATTAAAAAGAACATTCAAAGGAGGCTTCATGAATTTTTCGTTGAGCAGAGATATGTTCAATAATCAACTTGACAAATTTGATGACGCAGCCAAAGTTGAGGCATTGCGTACATTCAAATTGCAATCGCAAGAAATAGAAAATAAATTTCGATACGATATCAATACCTATATCAAAGGATGGAAAATAACTGGTGGTGTCTCCGCTCAATATGTAAAATACAATACCGACCTCTACAGTAAAATTAGCAGCGATATCAAAGACAGTCTGGGAAATACCATTGTTCCTGGCATCACCATCAAACAAAAAAGCTCCATGGATTTTTCAAAGTATGGCGCCTTTGCACAAGCGGCAAAGAACATGATGCATAACAGAATCCTCATATCTTTGGGATTGCGCACCGACATGAACTCCTTCATGAATAAGGGTTTCAATCCACTGAGTACCTTGTCGCCTCGATTCTCCGTTGCCTATCATGTAACATCGAAATTCGATATTACAGGTTCGATTGGCAATTATTATAAAATCCCAACTTATACTTCATTAGGATATAAAGATGCATCGAATACCTATGTAAATAAATCGATGAAATACATTCAATCCACGCATTATGTATTGGGTACACAATACCTTCCGAATGAGGCTTTACGATTTACTATTGAAGGATTCTACAAACAGTATCGCAACTATCCTGTATCTGCAGGAAGTGGCGTTTCATTGGCAAATCAGGGTTCCGACTTTGGTGCCATTGGCAGCGAAAAGGTAACGAGCACAGGCAAAGGAGAGACCTACGGATTTGAATTGTTTGTGCAACAAAAATTAGTGAAGAAAGTTTTTTATGTGGTGAGTTACACTTTCGTGAGAAGCAAATTCTCAGGAAATAATGGAGAGTTGATTCCATCATCATGGGACAACCGCCACTTAATTTCGGCAACCTTGGGTGTGAAATTTAAACGAGGATATGAACTAGGCTTGAAATACAGATATGCCGGGGGATCGCCTTATACACCATACGATTTGGTAGCATCGCAACAAAACTTCATGTTACTTGGCAAAGGAATTTTAGACAATACAAAATTAAATACGCAACGATTACAATCGTTTCAACAGCTTGATTTGCGTATTGATAAAAAAATAAATTACAAGAAAACTTCTTTGGATATCTACTTGGATTTGCAAAATGCTTTTGGATTCAAGAACGAAGGCAACCCCGATTATTTATTTAAGCGCAATGCCGATAATACTGGCTTTGAAACTACCGACGGACAACCTGTGAAACTTGATGGATCGAATGCCGTGCCTTTGGTGCTCGAGAATAAATCGGCTACCGTAGTCCCTTCCATTGGATTATTATTTGAATTTTAATTCAACAACAAAAATCATGACTCGAACCTATCTCTTTGCGGGAGCTTCCTCCGCCATTGCAATACATACTGCACTACAATTGAAAGCACAAGGGCATCGTGTCATTGGCATTTCCACCAAAACAGAAAACCATGGGTATGATCATTTCATCACGGTGCCAAACTATCAATTTGGCAGTTTCCCTGCAATTGATGAGCCAATCGATGCCTTAGTATATTTCCCGGGAACGATACAACTGAAACCATTCCATCGATTGAGTGAACAGGATTTCACCAACGATTACCAAATAAATAGTTTGGGCGCTGTAGCTTTTGTGCAAGCCTATCTTGCGAAGTTGAAGCAAAGCAATGCAGGAAGCATCGTATTCATCAGTAGTGTTGCAGCCCGCACAGGCATGCCATTTCATACATCTATTGCCATGGCTAAAGGAGCCATCGAAAGTTTAACCCTATCCCTTGCAGCCGAATTGGCACCTGGCATTCGAGTGAATTGTATTGCCCCATCTTTAACCAATACACCACTCTCCGATAAATTTATCAATACCCCCGAAAAGATTGAGGCGTCTCAGAAAAGAAATCCAATGCATAAAATTGGGAGTACTGAGGATATCGCCCAAGCCATTATGTATTTGTCGAGCCCAGGTGCAGCATGGATTACAGGCCAAGTATTAGCAGTAGATGGAGGCATGGGATCTCTCAAAAATTAATTCGTTAAAGAAGTAGTGAACAGGAATTTCAGGGAAAAACTATCTTTGCCCATTCGCTAATTCTTGATGAGTACCCGCTTTTTATTTCTTTGTTGTTTGTGGCTGAATCAAATCGCCGCACAAACCAATACCTTGCCACGGCTGGAGTTAAAGGCCTTGTATGGAAGCAACAATTTGCAACTCGATACCTTCTACAAATTTCATGAAAACGATTCCATAAAATTTGAAATGTTTCGTTTTTATATTTCAGGCATTACTCTAAAACAAAATAGTGTAACTGTTGGGAGCGACTCAAATCATGCGCACTTGCTCGACCTTTCAAATCCACACTCAATGCAGTTCGCGCTTCCCGCTTCAAAAAATAATTCGCATACGACTAAAGCGCATAATCAGCTCGAGTTTTACTTAGGCATCGACAGCTTAACCAATGTTTCCGGGGCTTTGGAGGGCGACTTAGACCCAACCAAAGGGATGTATTGGACTTGGCAAAGTGGTTATATCAATTTAAAACTCGAAGGTGTTTCCAATCTTTGCAATACGCGTCAGCATGAATTTCAATTTCATTTGGGTGGCTACTTAGCTCCGTATAGTGCATTGCAGCGCATTGTAATAGATATCCCAAACAATGATACTGTTGAAATCAATCTCGATATCAAAGCGTGCATTGAAGAAATAAATCTTGTGAAAGAAAACTTAGTCATGACCCCAGGTGAAGCTGCAGTGCGCATTGCAGCCATCATCGCTAAAAATTTCAAATGCCAGCCATGAAGAAGATTCATCTTGTTTTTTTCATCCTAGTGGCATTCACATTCGGAGCACTTTTGCACGAAGCACCTTTGTTTATTGCTCCCAAAAACTGGCCTAAACCTGTTTACGATTTGAAAAAAAATCCGCTTTCCAAAGCGCGAATAAATTTAGGAAGGGTCTTGTTTTATGACCCCATTTTATCGCGCGATAGTACCATTTCCTGTAATAGTTGCCATTCGCAATACACTGCTTTCGCTCATGTCGACCATGCCCTGAGCCATGGCATCGAAAATCGGATTGGAACACGCAATGCTCCCGCCTTACTGAATTTAGCATGGATGCCACTATTCATGTGGGATGGCGCTATCAACCACCTCGATATGCAAGCGCTCGCACCCATGAGTAACCCATTGGAGATGGATGAAAAAATTGACCATGTGGTAAAGAAGATGCAACGAACAAAAATTTACCCGACTTTATTCTATCAAGCCTATGGTGATAGTGCGATTACTGGAGCACGATTGCTAAAATCCATTTCACAATTCATGATTACCCTGGTAAGTTCCAATTCAAAATACGATAGTGTGATGCGTCATCAGGCGCAGTTCACTAAGCAGGAACTGAATGGATACCAGCTCTTCAAAACGAATTGCAGCACTTGCCATACCGAACCACTCTTCACTAACAATACGTTTCAAAGCAATGGAATCCCTGTGGATACAAGCCTGCACGATTTTGGAAGAGTATCGATGAGTCACGCGAGTACCGATTCTTTTCTTTATAAGGTGCCTACACTTCGCAATATTGAATTTTCGGCGCCCTATATGCACGATGGCCGATTTAAAAATTTGACTGTGGTGCTAAAGCATTATAACGAAGGCATTGATACGCAGCGGGTCAAATCTATAGATTTAAAAAAACACATTGTCCTTACATCTAATGAGAAGGTGGATCTCATTGCGTTTCTGCTTACCTTAACCGATCGACATTTCCTCTTTGATACCAGCTATTCCTACCCTAAAAAAATATTAACTAATTTGGCGAAGGATTGAATTCAGTTTATCGTCAAACAATAAAACAAACACATCAATTTACATATGTCAATCAAAAATCTAACCTTAGCATTTCTATTTTTAGCAGTCACTGCTACATCACAAGTAAATCCAGTTATTGGAGCCTGGTTACAAAACACTACTGGTATCAAAGGCCGTCATTATGCAACGGGCAATTCTACACCTATCAACGATAATGTTGAGGCCAATGTTCAAAGCGTAAAATATTCGGGCACCTCGGTGTATATCAGCACCAATGGCATTCCTGCTTATATCACAGGGCCATTCATGGATGGTAACCCATCGGTGGCTACAGCACAAAATGCAATTTTTAAATTTCCATTAGTGCCTGCCAAAAACAATGGAACACCTACTAATACCACAGGAGGCAATATTGGAATTTTCATTAATGGGGTGGCGCTCTTCGATTATAGAGATGGGGTTTCATGGCAAAATTCAACCAATAGCTTAAAAGGCGGACCACTCGGAGGTACTGGAGATGCAGTATGGAATAGAGATGCAGTAGTCGGTGAGCGTCTGGGATTCGATTGCTCGAAAGCACATCCTGCCATGGGAAATTATCATCACCATCAAAACCCAAGTGCCTTCAAACTCGATCTATCCGTTATTTCTACCGTATGTACTTTATATCCTGCCGACGGACTCTACGTTATTGACAGCACCAAACACTCTCCATTACTGGGTTTCACCTATGATGGCTTCCCAATTTATGGAGCCTATGCCTATAAAAATGCAGATGGAACTGGTGGCATTGTACGCATGAAGTCGAGCTATACCTTAAGAAATATAACCACACGTACTACCTATTCAACAGGAGCAACGGTAACTGCAGGGCCTGCTGTGAGCACTGCATATCAATTAGGATATTTTAGAGAAGACTATCAATACAATATCACCTCGGCTGCCACACCAGATTATTTGGATGAGCACAATGGACGCTTCTGTATCACCCCTGAATATCCTGCAGGAACGTATTGCTATTATGCAACCGTGGATAGCAAATGGAATTCGGCTTACCCTTATGTGGTTGGCCCTACTTTTTATGGAATAAAGAATGTAACCAAGGTGGCATCAATTACCGAAACAGTAACCACTTATAACCCAACGCAAACAGGCTTCAATACTGGTAATTCCGAGCTTTTAAATCCTGAAATATTTCCTAATCCATCAAGCGATTTTGTTGCCATTCAATTAAACAATCTTTCCTCTGAGAATATTGTCATTTCATTGTTTGATATCAATGGAAAGAAAATTGATGAAACACAAATTTATCCTGGAAGTACCATCGCGTATTTTGATACTCGCAAACTATATGCTGGCGATTATTTCATTTCTGTGTTATCTGGATCGAGTACCATCAACAAGAAGATTGTATTGGTGAAATAAATAGTATCAATCCATTGTGATGGATTAGACTATACTGGAATTAAATTTCTTTTTTTGAAATTTCTATTACTTCTAAAAGACGGTTTTGAAGGGCAGCACTTTAATAAGATTAACATTCAACGTATGTAAAGATTTCATTTAAAAATGAAAAACATTCTATACATCATTTTAATTCCCATCTTTGTTTTATGAAATTAAATTTACTTTTTATCATCAGCATTTTTTTATCTGTTAATCTGCTTGCACAACGCAATACAATTCTCATTATTGCCGATGATTTAAGTACCGATTATTTTGGTTTTTATGAAGACCATGTTGATACGGTGGATGTTCCTAATATCAGAGCCCTCCTAAAAAAGGGTGTGCGCTTCACCAATGCAACATCCAATCCTGTATGCTCTTCTACACGTTCGGGAATACTCACCGGGCGTTATAGTTTTCGCACAGGTGTTGGCGGAATTGTAGGCGGAGCGGGAGGTTCCAACACTTTAGATACTGCCGAAATTACCATTCCCAAATTACTCAAAATATACAATCCCAATATTGCCAAGGCAGATATTGGCAAATGGCATCTGCATAATGCCACCCCTGCTTCCAATTTATTAAACCCATTAAAGATGGGATACGATCATTTCGAAGGCCCTTTTATTGGTCAGCTGCCCAGTTTCACCAATTGGACCAAATACACAGATGGCATACCTTCTACAGTAACTACCTATGCAACAACAGAAAATGTAAACAATGCTGTTACCTGGTTGCGAGCACAAAACAATAAGCCATTTTTTTTATGGCTCGCGTTTAATGCCCCACATGAACCTTTGCATTTGCCGCCCGCTGGATTGCATACCTATACTACCCTAAGTGGCACACCACAGGATATCAAGAACAATCCCAAGCTCTATTTCAAAGCCATGATTCAGGCACTCGATCATGAAATTGGTCGACTCTTCGATTCGTTGCGCGTAATGAATAAATTTGACAGCACCGATATCATCTTTATTGGCGACAATGGGAATACCCCACGCACCGCACAGATTGCCGATACAAGCCGCGCCAAAGGAACCATATATGAATATGGGGTGCATGTGCCATTCATCATCTCTGGGCCCGATATCATGAATCCAAATCGAAAAACGGATGCCCTGGTAAACACTGCTGATATTTTTGCAACGGTACTGGAGTTGATGGGTTATACAAATTGGGCCTCACAAATCCCGAGTAATAAACCCGTGGATAGCAAGAGCATTGTCCCCATACTCAAGAATCAGAGCACAAGCATTCGCCCCTGGGCCTTATGTGAAATATTCAAGCTCATCCCCGACTCCGACGAAGGGAAAGCCATGCGCAATATGGATTATAAGCTCATTAAATTTAATTATGGTAAAGAAGAATTTTACAGGCTTGCCACTGACCCATTAGAAACAATCAATTTGTTAAAGACCACAATGAGCGCCACCGATTCGAGTAATTATTTATACTTATGCAATCAAATGACCACCTTGATTGGGAGTGGAAACTATTGCCAGTCGGGTGTTGGTATTTCAAACAGCATCGAACAACCAGCGATTCGCATCTCACCCAATCCATTTACCAATAAAATAAATATCATTGGGTTGCCGAAAGAAACGAGCATCACCATGACGAACGCCTTGGGACAAATCATTTATCAAGGCAATGATATTTCCTCTCAAGATTTCTCCACCTTGCCTGCAGGACTGTATTTTCTTTCTGTTGGAAAGGGTGTTTTTGTGAAGGTAGTGAAGAGATTTTAAAGACGAACGACGGAAGACATAAGACAGAAGACGGGAAGGGCATTGTGAGAGTTGAGTAAAATACAGCAGCAATGCCAATTTCATCTTTGCTTTTGTATTCATGTCCTGTAAGGACATTTGGTGGGTAGATACATTCGTCTCACTAATCGCAAAAATATATTCACATAAAAAAGCCCCTTCGATAATTCCGAAGGGGCTTTTTATTTATTTGATTGTGGACATTGCGCCTACAATAAAATGAATTCGCTATTACATCATTCCACCCATATCTGGACCGTGGTTATGTTGCGCTGGATTCAATTCTTTCTCTTCAGCTAAAATACATTCAGTAGTCAACATCATACCTGCAACCGATGCTGCATTTTCCAATGCTACACGTGTTACTTTAGTAGGATCGATGACACCAGCTGCAATGAGATTTTCAAATTTATCGGTACGTGCATTGTATCCAAAATCAGCTTTTCCTTCGCGTACTTTGTTTACCACTACACTTCCTTCACCTCCTGCATTAAATACAATCTGACGTAAAGGTTCTTCAATGGCTTTGCGCACAATTTGAATACCAGTAGTCTCATCTTCGTTCATACCAACCAGTTTTTCCAAACCATCGATAGCACGAATATACGCTACACCTCCTCCGGGTACAATTCCTTCTTCAACCGCTGCACGGGTTGCATTCAATGCATCGTCAACACGGTCTTTCTTTTCTTTCATTTCCATTTCAGAAGCTGCTCCTACATAAAGTACGGCTACTCCTCCGCTCAATTTAGCCAAACGCTCTTGCAATTTTTCTTTATCGTAATCGCTGGTAGTTTTTGCAATTTGAGTTTTAATTTCCTCACAACGAGCCATGATATCGGCTTTTTGACCAGCTCCGTTGATGATGGTTGTATTGTCTTTATCGATGGTGATACGCTCTGCTCTGCCTAAATCGGCCATGGTAGCGTTCTCCAGTTTCAATCCTTTTTCTTCAGAGATAACGATACCTCCAGTTAAGGTTGCGATATCATCCATCATGGCTTTGCGACGATCGCCAAACCCTGGTGCTTTCACTGATGCAATTTTCAAAGCACCACGCATTTTGTTAACTACCAAGGTAGCCAATGCTTCTCCATCCACTTCTTCTGCAATAATCAATAACGACTTTCCAGCTTGTGCTACAGGCTCTAATACCGGTAACAATTCTTTCATATTCGAAATTTTCTTATCGTATAACAAGATATAAGGGTTTTCTAAATCCACTTCCATCTTCTCTGCATTGGTTACAAAGTAAGCTGATAAGTAACCACGATCGAATTGCATACCTTCTACTACTTCAACAGTAGTATCAGTACCTTTTGCTTCTTCAACAGTGATAACTCCTTCAGTAGTAACTTTCTTCATCGCATCGGCGATAAGTTTACCAATGATGCTATCATTATTTGCTGAGATGGTAGCTACTTGCTCGATTTTATCGAAGTCGCCATCTACCTTCTTTGATTGTTGTTTAAGGTTTTCGATAACAGCCAATACCGCTTTGTCGATACCGCGTTTCAAATCCATTGGATTTGCACCTGCTGCTACGTTTTTCAAACCGTGAGTAATCAAGGCTTGAGCTAAAACTGTTGCAGTGGTAGTGCCGTCACCGGCTACATCTGCAGTCTTGCTTGCTACCTCTTTCACCATTTGAGCACCCATATTTTCAATAGGGTCTTTTAGTTCGATTTCTTTCGCAACCGAAACACCATCCTTAGTAATAGTAGGTGAACCAAATTTCTTATCAATTACCACATTACGACCTTTTGGGCCTAAGGTAACTTTTACTGCGTTGGCCAATTTATCGATCCCACGCTTCAAGGCATCTCTGCCATCATTGCTAAAACGAATATCTTTTGACATATCTTTTTTTTGAATTGAATTAAATATTAAAAACGAACAGAGCACTTTCGTACTCTAATAATTAAATGATGGCGAACAAATCGCTTTCACGCATGATAAGGTAATCTTTACCTTCGATGCTAACTTCAGTACCTGCATACTTTCCATACAATACTGTATCTCCGGCTTTCACGGTCATTGGCTCATCTTTCTTTCCTGCTCCTACGGCTACAATAGTTCCGCGTTGTGGTTTTTCTTTCGCAGTATCGGGGATGTATAATCCTCCGGCTGTTTTCTCTTCAGCAGCTGATGGTTCTACCAGAACTCGGTCAGCGATGGGTTGTACTTTTAATGCCATAATATATATTTGAAAAATTTAATTAAAGGTTTATGTTCGTTGGATTGTCAGTAATTGTGCCAAGGTTCACTTTCTGCCAATTTGTGCAGATATCCCGAATCTATTGCATTGGAGCCTCCTAAACCATGAAATTTTTACTGATTTTAGGCTGGCAGTTGGCAGAGTCGGACATAAAAAAACCCCCGCTTTTGCGAGGGTCGTTTTAAATTATTTTATTTCGCTATACGGTGCAGGGGTTTGCTGACTGCCTTGAGGGGGATTGTTGGTGGGAGGTGCTGGAGGAGCAACCGATTCCTTATCAACATTTTCTAATTTACTTTTATTTTCAATTGGACCTTGGTTTTTCACCATGATGCTCACTACCAAACATAAAGAGAACAAGGCAATGGCCAATGTCCAGGTTGTTTTTTCAATGAAATCAGTACCTTTTTGTACTCCCATGAATTGTGTGGCATTCACCGAACTGCTGAAACCTCCACCTTTAGAGCGTTGCACCAATACTGCTAAAACTAACAATACGGCGATAATGATCATTATAATTACGATAAAATTGTACATGCTTACTTATTTAATAACGTTTGTAATTCTGAAATTTGGGCTGCAAAATAACTGATTTTTTCGGGATACAGCAAACTTAATTTTTCATAAACCAAAATTGCCTTCTTATAGTTGTTTTGCTTGGTATAAATTTTCGCTAAGGTTTCGGTCACCAAATCGAAGTTCTCTGTGATGCTCTCCTTGGCTTTTTGTACCGGATTATAAAACTTGGCTGGCTGAGGCTTGCTAATACTCGGACTGGTTTCAATAAATTTATCAATCAGCTCATTGAATTTCTTAATCTTCTTACTACCCTCTATGACAGGCTTTTCGCTTGCTTCGGGTGCTTGCTCATTTTCAGGAACTTTCTTTTCTTCGTCAGGTTGTGGGATCTCTGTAAAATGCTCCACTGGCTTGGGCGTATGTGTGATATGCGATTTCTTCGACTGCAACCAGGTAAGGAAATCATGCGGTTCAATGCTCGAAATGACACGCTCCTCGGCAGTGGATTCATGTTTCTCAGGTGCAGTCACGATTGGCTCCGGAACAATTGGCTCTGGTTCGGGCTCGCGCTTCTCCAGTTCAAAGGCAAGGGCTGGCGGTGCTAAAATTTCTTTTTTTATTGGCTCAGGCTCAATAGTAATTGCAGCTTGCTCCTTAGGTTCGATAGGATTGGTTTCAATTGCCTTAGGCGCTATCGTTTCAGCAGCTGGAGTCTCTTCCTTTGTTTCTGGGATAGAATATTTCTCGTTGAAATTTTGAAATGGCAAATCTAAATCCACCGCCTCGTTCTTGTATTCCACCTGAGGCTCAATAACAGGCACAGTGGGAGTATAAGTATACGTTTCAGGAATAAATTCAGGTAAAGGCTCAGGTTCAGTTTTGGAGATGATTTCTTCAGGGGCATCTACTTTTACTTCGGCAAGAGGTCCCATTTCTGGAGGTAAAACCATCGGCACAAATTCAATGGGTGCAGAAACAAAGACAGGCTTCTCTTCCTTAACGGGTTCTTCTTTGGTGGTGAAGAGATGCTCCAGTTCTCGCGACTCTTGTTCTCTGAATGTTTGTGTGAGAACCTCTTCAGTAAACGATGGTTGTTGTATGGAAACCTGCTCAAACTCCTTTAGCAAGCTATCTTTGAGGTAGGCATACAATAAATCGCGTTGACCATGCAATAGCGAAGTAATGGGCAGTTGCCTATCAAAATGATAGCTCCCATTGTTCTGATGTGCTTTAAGCAATAACTGCTGTGCAGCGTGAAAGTATGGAAAGTCGGTCACCACCTCTTGCAAAGCAATCTCAGCATGCTTATCAATAAGATGCGGCTTATGCAGGTATATGGTGAATTCTTTCTTGTTCATCGCTCAATTTTATTTGGCCATCAAGGCTTCAATATCGGCTACTTCGATAGGAATCGCACCCATCAAATCGGTATTGCCGCTGGCATTAATTAAAATATCATTTTCAATACGCACTCCGATTCCTTCTTCAGGGATATAAATTCCTGGCTCAACGGTAAACACCATGCCGGCTTCAAACTTACGATAGCGGCTGCCCACATCGTGTACATCCAATCCTAAATAGTGACTGGTGCCATGCATCAAATATTTACGATAGGCTTTGGCCTCATTCCAAGGGGTATTGTCCCAATCGTCGTTTTTGCAATCCTCTTTAGTGATAAGTTTCAATCGCAATAGCTCTTCGGTCATAATTTGTCCCACTTTCATATGATAATTATCCCAGGTCTCGCCCACCACCAGCATGGCTTTGGCATTATTGTGCACGTTGAGAACGGCATTATAAATTTCTTTCTGGCGAGCGCTGAACTTACCATTCACTGGAATACAGCGGGTAAGGTCTGCAGCATAATTGGCATACTCAGCACCAAAGTCGAGGAGCATCAATTCGCCATCATTACATACTTTATTGTTTTCGATATAATGCAATACACAGGCACTTGCACCACTCGCAATGATGGGAGTGTAAGCGTGTCCGGTAGCACGGTTGCGCAGAAACTCATGGGTGATTTCCGCTTCAATTTCAAATTCGGTAACCCCAGGCTTCACAAATTTCAAAACCCGTTCAAAGGCTTTGTGGGTGATATTCACGGCCTCTTGCATTGCAGCAATCTCCGCCTTGCTTTTGATGGCTCTCAACTGGTGCATCAAGGGTGCCAGGCGCTGGCGATGATGGAGTGGAAATTCTTTTTGGATACGATGTGCAAAATCCAAATCCTTATAGCTTTGATGCCATACATGACGATCGTGCTCATTTAAATTCAAGTACACGTTTTCGGCTTGGTGCATCACGAGTTGAAACATCGTATCAAATTCTTCCAGCCAATGAATACGGGTGATGCCGCTGGTTGCAAAGGCTTCCTCTTTGGTATATTTATGTCCTTCCCAAATGGCGATGGTTTCGTTGGTGCGCTTCAAAAAAAGCATCTCTCTAAAAATCGGGTTCGGTGAATCGGGGAATAAAATCAGAATCGAATCTTCCTGGTCGATACCTGTAAGATAGTACAGATCGCGGTTTTGAGAGAAATTGAAATGTGCATCGGCACTTCTTGGCATCTCATCGTGACTGTTTAAGATGGCCACACTGTTGGGTTTGAGCAATGCTTTTAGCCGAGCACGGTTCTGTACGAAAAGATCTTGTGGTAAAGGAATATATTTCATTTGATTCGGTATTTTATGTTTTGTGATTTAATTATTTGCCTTCAAAATGCGCTTGGCGTTTCTCTACGAATGCTGCCATTCCCTCTTTTTGGTCCTGGCTGGCGAAGAGCATATAGAAATTCTTGCGTTCAAACTCCAGTCCTTCATTCAGGGTGGAGTCAAATGCTTTATTCACGCTCTCTTTGGCCAGGCGAATGGCAAGCGGTGAAAGTTGTGCTATTTCTTTGGCCAAGGTGATGGCTTCCTGGAGGTAGTATTCAACAGGAACAATTTTATTGATGAGTCCGAACTGATACGCTTTGTTGGCATCGATGAAACGACCAGTGAGCACCATTTCCATGGCGAGGGCTTTCCCAACAGCGCGGGTAAGGCGCTGGGTTCCACCGGCTCCGGGCATCACGCCCAGTTTTATTTCGGGCTGACCAAACATGGCTGTCTCGCTGGCGATGATCATATCGCAAAGCATGGCAAGCTCGCATCCACCCCCGAGGGCAAATCCTGATACGGCGGCTATGATGGGCTTCTTTGTTTTACGTATGGCGTCCCAGGTGCTAAACTGGTCAATTTTAAGCATGTCGATGGCAGTACGTTCCTGCATCTGTTTGATATCGGCACCAGCAGCAAAAGCACGTTCGTTGCCCGTGATGATGATACAGCGAATATTGTCGTCGGCATCGAGCAATTGCAAGCCAGCACGCAGTTCCTGCATCAGTTGTAGGTTGAGTGCATTCAGTTCGCGGGGGCGGTTCAGTCTAAGAACGGCGTAGTTTTCGGCGATATTGGGTTCGATAAGGACAAATTGCATGACCAGCTTAATTATTTAATGCAAAGAAAATGAAAAAGATTTAAGCAAAAGGGTTAATTTTGCATCCGTATGCGTAGGAAAAAATCACTATTTCTATTTATCCTATTGGCAGGAATCACTTGCTCTTCTTGCCATAAGAAAGGCTGCCCCACTAATTTTGAGTTAAAGAGTCTGGTGGAAGTGGTGTTCCAATTTTAACTAAAAAATATTCCTATTTCAATTTATGTAATCTTCTCTTTCGATTAGAAGCAATCCCCTATTTAATCACTCCCAACTCTTTCCCCACTTTAGTGAAGGCTTCGATGCATTTGTCAAGGTGGTGAATTTCGTGTGCTGCACTCATCTGCGTGCGAATACGCGCATTGCCTTTGGCCACTACTGGGAAGAAGAATCCAATAACATAAATACCTTCTTCCAACATACGTGTTGCAAATTTCTGAGCCAAAACGGCATCGTATAGCATCACTGGTACAATAGGGTGTGTTCCAGGTTTAATATCAAAACCTGCGGCGGTTATTTTCTCTCTAAAATATTTGGTATTCACTTCCAATTTATCGCGCAAGGCAGTGCTCTCTCCCAGCATATTCAGCACTTCGATACCTGCACCCACAATACTTGGGGCCAGTGAATTACTAAATAAATATGGGCGTGAACGCTGACGCAATAAATCGATAATTTCTTTTTTGCCTGAGGTGAATCCACCCATAGCACCTCCCAGGGCTTTACCCAAGGTACCAGTGATAATATCAATGCGGCCCATCACGTTATGGTGTTCATGGGTGCCTCTTCCTGTCTTGCCCATGAATCCACTGGCATGACATTCGTCCATCATAATAATAGCTTGGTATTTATCTGCCAGCTCACATATTTTATCGAGTTGCGCAATGGTGCCATCCATACTAAATACACCATCAGTAACAATCATGCGCTGACGTTTGTGCATGCTCGCTTTCAGCTTCTCTTCGAGGTCGGCCATGTCGTTGTGTTTGTAACGATGGCGTTCTGCTTTACATAAACGAATCCCATCAATGATACTTGCATGATTAAGTTCATCACTTATCAATGCATCTTCTTCATTCAATAGTGGTTCAAACACACCACCATTCGCATCAAAAGCTGCAGCATAAAGGATAGTATCTTCAGTACCTAAAAACTCCGAAATCTTTAATTCAAGTTGTTTGTGAATATCTTGCGTACCACAAATAAAACGTACGCTACTCATTCCAAAACCGTGGCTATCAATGGCAGCTTTGGCAGCAACCAGCACCCGAGGATGCGAAGAGAGTCCGAGGTAGTTATTGGCACAAAAGTTTAGCACCTTGCTTCCATCGGTAAGTGTAATTTCGGCACCTTGAGGTGAGGCAATCACACGTTCACTTTTAAACAATCCAGCTTCTTTTATTGAAGCCAGCTCTTTTTCTAATATCGGTTGTAAGGTTGAATACATAATAGGTTTATTTTGAATCGGGGTGCAAGTTAAGGAATGAAAAACGAATTTTAAATTTTGTGTGACAATGACGAGGATTTTGAGATGCGAAAGACTGATTTGGTTGTATTTTACTGCTCTCGATGCTTCACGGCTTTTGTAGTCCTATAGGTGCCAATCTGCTTCGCAGCTTTGTTTGTCCTATAGGTGTCAATCTGCTGCGCATATTGCCACCTATAGTTACTAATGGTTCAACTGCGGGGCAGTTGTTTTTTATGAATTCAGGAGTTATATCCAAGATGGGAAAGACACGAATGGTGACACAGTTTGCTTAAAAATAAAAAGCCTCACACTCTAAAAACCCTGTATCAAGTGCCCCCAGTAAAGAACTGCATCGCAGTTCAACCCTCAGTAACCATAGGTGGCTTTGATTGCAAATCAAAGTTACCTATGGTGCAAAAAGTCCTACAGATAAAAGACAGTCAAATCAAAGACACTAAGAGAAAAAATGCACACCCTCAAAACAAAAACGCCTCATCATATTTCACCCCATTATCCTCCAATAACTTGATGCTTTCTTCTATATAAGACTTCTTTCTATGATGCTCTTTCTGATTCTTGATATATCGTACCACCCTTGGCAATTCCTTTATTGAGTAGCTGAAAGCTCCATACCCAATCTGCCACGATTTGAAGTTTGGAAAAATTTTCTCTCTTCTAATCCAATAATTTGATGAAACCTTTATGTCCTTAACAAGGTCGGAAAGTGATATCGAAGGATGAAGAAAAATCGCCAGATGCATATGATCCTCCATCCCATTAATTTGAAAAACCTTGCAATTCTTGTTTTCGATAGTCTGACAAATAAATCGATAAAGTCTTTTTTGATTCAGTTCAAGTAAATTCTTCTCCCGATTTTTCGTTGTGAAAATCACATGATAAATAATTTGTGTGTAGGTCGACATAAGCTGTAATTTTTATAAGTTTATTATACTTCAAAAATAAAATTTATCTCGAAAAAACAATCCATTTTCAAGTAAAAAAATAATCACCCCAACCAACCCTCTATCAAGTGCCCCCAGTAAAGAACTGCATCGCAGTTCAACGATGAGTTACCATAGGTTGCTTTGATGGAACATCAAAGTTACCTATGGGGCAAAAAGCATCACCCCAACCAACCCTCTATCAAGTGCCCCCAGTAAAGAACTGCATCGCAGTTTTACGATGAGTTACCATAGGTTGCTTTGATGGAACATCAAAGTTACCTATGGGGCAAATAGCATCACACTCTACCAACCCCTCATCAAGTGCCCCCAGTATAAAACTGCACCGCAGTTCAACGATGAGTAACCATAGGTTGCTTTGATTGCAAATCAAAGTTACCTATGGTTAAACACAAGAAACATCAAAGTTACCTATGGGGACAAACTAACACATCATATATCCATGTCACCTCATACCCCACCCATGCCCACCCCAAAAATAAAGCCCCCACTCCCCCCACTTCAACAATAATTTCTATCTTCCCTTTTTATTTACCATGTCACACGAAAACGAACTGCCACTTTATATTCGGCTATCTCAACTCTTCCTTGGAATTATTGCCTTGTTCTATGTTTTATACATTGGCCAAGAAATTATCGTTCCTATCCTCTTTGCGCTCATCATCGCCATCTTACTCAACCCCTTGGTGAATCTGCTCAATCGCAAAATAAATCGCATCGTATCCATCACTATCGCAGTAACCCTCGCAACCATCCTAACTTTCGGACTCCTCTTCTTCATTGGCTCACAAGCAACGATGTTTAGCGATTCATGGCCACAGTTGAAAATTAAATTCACCGAAATCATAGCCCAAACTATCCAATGGCTTGCTAGTACTTTTAATATCTCCACTAATCAAATCAATGCATGGATTGCAACTACCAAAGCCGAAGGGCTAAGCAATTCCACCAGCGTTATTGGTCAAACATTGAGTACGCTCGGTGGAGTTTTTGTGGTTATTTTTTTGATACCCGTTTATATATTTTTGTTTCTTTTATACAAGCCTTTGCTGCTTAATTTCATCGCCAAACTATTCACTCCAGGAAAACATGAAGCAGTAGTAGATGTGCTCAACGAAACGAAGTTACTTATCCAACATTACCTCGTGGGTTTGATGCTCGAATTTCTGATGGTCTCAGCTCTCAATACGATAGTCCTTCTGTTACTTGGCATCGAGTATGCTTTACTCATTGGTGTGGTGGGTGGATTACTCAATATCATTCCATATATCGGTGGTATAGTAGCCATCTCCATCCCAATGTTACTCGCCATCGCAACAAAGGAACCTATTTACGCAATCTATGTTTTAGGTGGATACACTATCGTTCAACTTATCGATAATAATATCATTAACCCCATGGTGGTGGCTGCGAAAGTGCAAATCAATGCCTTAGTATCAATTATTGTGGTGCTTATTGGTGGCGCACTCTGGGGGGTATCGGGGATGTTCCTTTCCTTGCCTGTTACGGCCATCATCAAAGTAATTTTTGATAAAATAAAATCATTGGAACCATTTGGTTATCTACTTGGCGATACGATGCCTTTAATGAATGGAAGTGTTTTCATCTTTGGTAAAAAAGCAAAGAAACATCATGGTTTCACTGAGGAGACAAAATAAATTCGTTCATTTGCGCTCCCTCTAAACGATTCTATGGCTAGTAAAAAAGATGCTGCAATCAGCTTTATATTCATCACGGTACTTATTGATGTTATCGGATTTGGTATCATCATTCCTGTAATACCCTCTCTGATTGAACAACTCACTGGTGAAGGCATCAGCAAAGCTGCGCAATACGGAGGCTGGATCATGTTCTGCTATTCCATCATGCAATTCATCTTCTCTCCTATCCTTGGTGGATTGAGCGATCAGTATGGTCGCCGACCTATACTGCTACTTGCTTTGCTAGGTTTAAGTATCGATTGTGTATTGCAAGTATGGGCACCTACGATTGCCTGGCTTTTTGTTGGACGAATTTTGGCGGGTATCCTTGGAGCCAGCTATACCACCGCCTCTGCCTATATCGCCGATATTAGCGAGCCTGAAAAAAGAGCGCAAAATTTCGGAATGATTGGTGCAGCATTTGGTGTAGGATTTATCATCGGCCCTGTCATCGGTGGTATCACAAGTCAGTGGGGTGTGCGTGTCCCATTCATCATCTCAGCAATCATCGCATTCTTAAATTTTTTATATGGATACTTCATCCTTCCCGAATCACTAAAGCTTGAAAATCGCAGGGAGTTCAACTGGCGCAGAGCCAACCCTGTAGGCACTTTGATGCGATTAAGAAACTACCCAATCATCCTAGGGTTGGTAGGCTCTCTCTTATGTATTTATCTTGCATCACATGCTGTGCAAAGCACCTGGACTTTCTACACCATGTATAAGTTTAATTGGGATTCGAAGATGGTAGGTTATTCACTCGGTGCAGTAGGCATCCTGGTTTCAATTGTTCAAGGCGGACTCATTCGTGTGATCAATCCAAAGCTTGGCCCACATAAATCGGTTTATGTTGGCATGGCATTGTACATGATTGGATTTATCTTATTTGCCTTTGCTGTAAAGAGCTGGATGATGTTCGCATTCCTCATCCCATATTGCCTTGGAGGCATTGCCGGACCTGCCATTCAGGGCATCATCTCTGGGCAAGTAAAACCTACCGAACAAGGTGAAATGCAAGGCGCGCTTACAAGTATTATGAGTATCACAGCAATCATAGGACCTGTGATGATGACGAATCTTTTTACTTTCTTCTCTGGACCGAATGCTCCTGTTGAATTTCCTGGTGCACCGTATATCGCAGGTGCCATTTTAACTGCAACCAGTTTGATACTAGCGTATCGCACGTTCTCAAAAAATATCTAATTAATATTATTGGGGAGGCTGAAAGCTAACCCCATATTGCTCCGCCGATATTATCACGGGAAGCTGCAGTTACACTCGATAATGCATTCACCTTCTCATTCACGCGCAGCAAGCCCAAATAGGCAAATATCAAGGCTTCTTTAAACTCAATAATTTCGGGCGATGGGACTGTAATTGGATAATTGCACAAGTTTTGAATTGAGGCCAACAAGAATGAATTATAAACGCCACCTCCAGTGGCTAAAATATTTTTCGTTTCCTGTGTTGATGAAAATTTATTTATGGCTTTACTTATTTCAACCGACAGATGGGTTACCACGGTAAATAATTTATCTTCTGGCGAACATAGGGCACTATCAACTATCGGATAATATTCACGTATCATAAACTCACGTCCCAGTGATTTCGGTGGTTGCAAGCCAAAATAATTCAATTGCTGTAACGTATTTAATAATGGCGCATCGAGTTTTCCTTGCATGGCATGATGACCATCTTTATCATAACTCTCTCCAAAATATTTCTCACATAACATGTTCAATGGCATATTGCATGGAGAAATATCGAATGCACTCACTACCCCAGAAGCGTCTTGAACACTCATATTGGCAATGCCTCCTAAATTTAAAAACACCGAATATCCATCAAATAAATCACGATCGCCTATTGGCACTAAGGGTGCACCTTGACCACCCAAAGCGATATCAACATTCCGAAAATCGCTGATGGTTTTTATTCCCGTGATGGCATAGATGCTTGCGCCATCACCAATTTGTGTGGTGAATCTATTATTGGGTTGATGAAAAATGGTATGTCCGTGGGAAGCAATAAAATCAACTTTCAATAAATTCTTTGAAATAAATCCCTTTACAATATTCCCTAAATAATGGCCATAATCGACATGTGTTTTACAAAAAACTTCTGCATTATCTTTGGATGCATGAAGCAATCGATGCTTCCACGATTCGCTATAGGCAATGGTTTCGCCAAGGATATTGGAGTACTTCCATCGACCTTCAAGATTCTTAAACTCAACATAACACAAATCTACTCCATCCAAAGATGATCCACTCATCAATCCGATTGCATTAAAATGTTGCATAATTTATTATGTTTGTGATGTTGAAGTTCAAAATCTACTGCAAAGGAAATAAACTTTTAACGCCGAATCATTATAATTTCATCAATCAAAAAACCAAAATAAAATGGGCACTAATAGAAGAAAATTCCTAAAAGATGCAGCACAACTCGGCGCACTAAGTCTCGTACCTTTAACTTCCTTTGGCAATGCCGCTCCAGGTGCACCCCCATTAAAAATTAGCAACCCTACAAATATTGCTGTTGACGATGAAGCGTTCTGGAAAATGCTTCGTCAACAATTTCCATTGCAATCGAGTAAGATATATTTCAATAATGGAACCATGGGACCTTCACCCTACCCTGTTATCGATGCGGTGTATCAAAAGATGTTGCAAGTTGATACCACGGCCGATTATGGAGGATGGGAAGAGAGCAGGAAATTGCTTGCTCATTTTGTACATGCTACTGAAGATGAAATTTGTTTAACACATAATGTAACCGAAGGTATCAATATCATTTGCTGGGGATTGAATTTAAAGAAGGGGGATGAAATATTAGTTACCAATCATGAGCATGTGGGAGGCGCCCTTCCCTGGCTGAATCGCGCCAAAGTGGATGGCCTTACTGTAAATTTTTTCGAACTGGGTAACGATGCGGAGTCAACACTTTCAAATTTAAAAAAGAAAATTACCTCAAAAACGAAGGTGATTGCTGTGCCACATATCGTCTGTACCATTGGACAAATTCAACCCATCAAAGAAATCATTGCACTCGCCAAAGAGCACAATATCCAAGTGTTTGTTGATGGAGCACATGGCACCGGAATGCTCGATTTAGATTTGCATGATCTCGGATGCGACTATTATGCTAGTTGCTGTCATAAATGGCTATGCGGCCCCAAAGGCACCGCCTTCCTTTATATTAAAAAAGAAGCCCTCGATAAAGTGCAACCATACTTCGTAGGCGCTGGCAGTGATAGTGGCTGGAATATTGTTGAACCTCCTGCTCCGACCATCAAAGGATATGCGAATACCGCCCATCGTTATGATTATGGCACACAGAATGGCGCCTTATGGATCGGTGTGAACGCTGCCATCAAATTCTTCGAAACACTTACCATGCCTGTGGTTGAGGCACGTGTAAAATATTTAGCAAGCCATCTTCAAAAGGAATTGCTAAAATTAAATAGTCCCAATTTACAAATGCTTACCAGCGAAGAAGAGCGTTCTCGCGGGGCAGTGATTGCTTTCAAACTTAAAAACATGGAATATGCTAAATTTCAGACTGCTGCCGGAAATGCAGGGTTTAGAGTACGTGTAGTTCCCGAGAATGGGGTCAACTGCATTCGCATCTCCACACATATTTACAATTCTATTGAAGAAATTAACCGCTTTGTGGCATTGGTAAAAGAGAAGGCGAACGAATAACAAATATGATTTAA
This sequence comes from uncultured Bacteroidota bacterium, assembly GCA_903910445.1. Taxonomy (GTDB): domain Bacteria; phylum Bacteroidota; class Bacteroidia; order UKL13-3; family UKL13-3; genus CAINMV01. The sequence continues at coordinate 78,480 of CAIVZR010000025.1, read as the reverse complement.
TCAAATCATTATCATTCTCAAATAAAGCATCCCTTCGTAGAATTTTACTGCTACATATTCTCTAAATTTGCATCCTTTATGAAACGTAGAGAAACCGTTGATGTTACCATAGGTAACCTGAAAATGGGAAGTAATTTCCCCGTTCGAATTCAAAGTATGACCACCACCGATACCATGGATACGGAAGGCAGTGTGGCACAGTCAATTCGTATGATTGACGCTGGTTGCGAACTGGTTCGACTCACCGCACCGAGTATCAATGAAGCGAAAAATTTATTGAATATCAAAAATTTATTACGCGAAAAAGGCTATCAAACGCCTTTGGTTGCTGATATTCATTTTACCCCCAATGCTGCGGAGGCTGCGGCAAGTATCGTTGAAAAGGTGCGGGTGAACCCTGGTAACTACGTCGATAAAAAGAAATTTGAAACGATAGAATACACGGACGAAGAATATAATGAAGAACTTGAACGCATTCATGCTCGCTTCACTCCGCTCATCGAATTGTGCAAACAAAATAATACTGCCATACGTATTGGCACCAACCACGGTAGCCTAAGCGATCGTATCATGAGTCGCTATGGCGATACCGCCATTGGCATGGTGGAAAGTGCGTTGGAATTTATTCGAATCTGCCGAGAACAAGACTTCCATCAAATTGTAGTGAGCATGAAAAGCAGTAACCCTCAGGTGATGATTCACGCCTACCGGTTGTTGGTAAAAAAGATGGATGCCGAAGACATGCATTACCCTTTGCATTTAGGTGTAACCGAAGCGGGGGATGGTGAAGATGGCCGTATCAAAAGTGCTATCGGTATTGGAACGCTTATGGAAGAAGGTATTGGCGATACCATTCGTGTATCACTCACCGAAGACCCTGAGTTTGAAGTGCCCGTTGCTCGCATCCTGGCCGACAGATATGCTAATGCTCCCGATCAATATTTAATCGACCTCAAGCCTTTCGAAGAATATAGTCCTTACGAATATGTAAGACGCAAAGCCATTGAAATTCAAAATTTCGGAGGTGATAATGTACCACGCGTTATTGCTCATTTAGCGCATTTAAAAGCGATTACGGAATTCGACTTGCTACAAGTGGGGCATACCTATGATGCATCGCTCGATAAATGGCATATGAGTGATATGGGTGTCGATTATGTTTATACAGGAAATACTATCATCCCATTTATGCTTCCGAATGGCCTCAAAGCCATCTATAATATTGAAGCATGGCTGCTCAGCGAGCAAGCAAATAAATCAGGATATCCGCTATATTCAAGTGTGAAAGCATTCTTAGAAAACCCACGACACCCAGAATTAAACTTCGTAGGTGTGAGTGTGGGTGATGTAGAAGCCATCGATATGTTGAAGCAATTCAATAACGTGGTGATTGTTCTTTATGTTGAAAGCGAGCTCTGCATGATGCCCATGAAATTTATGTTTGTGGTGATGAATAAAATTGGCTGTAAACTCCCGGTAATTATGATGCGTAATTATGAGAACACCACCGAAGAGCAATTCACCGTGCATGCAGGCATCGATTGTGGTGGCTTGTTTATCGATGGTTTTGGAGAAGGCCTGATGCTCTATTCTTCAAATTTATCTCTAAACAAAATTAATAGCATCGCTTTTGGCATTTTACAAGCTACACGCACCCGAATCAGCAAAACAGAATATATCAGTTGCCCAAGTTGCGGCCGGACGCTCTTCGATTTACAAGAAACTACCGCCCTCATTCGCTCCCGTACCGACCATTTGAAAGGAATCAAGATTGCAATCATGGGTTGCATCGTTAATGGACCAGGTGAAATGGCCGATGCCGATTATGGCTATGTTGGAAGCGGAGTAGGGAAAATCACACTCTATAAAGGTAAAGAAGTGATGAAAAAAGGAATCAATAAAGAAACTGCCGTGGATGAGTTGATTAAATTGATCTCCGAAGATGGAAACTGGACCGAAAAAGCGCTTGCGTAAATATCCCCAAAAGGAGGTGGGAACCATGGAAAATCAAGCATTTGCGTACCCAATTGTCAAAATTGTGTCACCAAGCAACCCTCCATCCTTTTTTTTCGTTTAAGAGCTAATAACAAGCGTTTATTATATTTTTTAATTATTATTGCATACAAATTTCAAACTACCAATTATCATGAAACGTATTTTTACATTTATTCTAGCTGCAATCAGCATTCAATCGTTTGCCCAAAACCTTACTGGACCTACAGGCAACACATTGTCTGATGCAGAAAAACAATCATTAATTCAATCTAAAAGCTACTTCAAACAACACGCTTACAATAAAACCAATGCTACCGACGGGGGATGGTACAATTACCTAGATGCATTAGAATCATCTGGCTTAGGTACAACTACAACTTACTACTGGAATATGTTTGACGATTCAACTGTTCAAACATTGAGAAAAAACTCAACAACTGGTGTTGTCTCAGGAGACTTCATCGGCAATCATATGTTTGGTATGGTAACCGACCCTCGCGGAGATTGCTTCAACGGAGCACCTTTCCAAAGCGGACGTTTCACAAAATATACTATGGACTCTATCGCAGTTGCATACGGATACCGTCGTCACAATCCAAATGCAAACATTGTTGATACCTTGATTATTCAAGTGTATGCTCAAGCTGCTGCTAAATATTACTCTTTAGTTACTAATAAGGTAGTATTGGTTACTTTAGATTATGATTACCTAACTAACTTGGGTAAAACTCCATACAAAACAATTAAAGTTCCTTTAACTGCTGCAGATACTGCTACAGGTTCAAAAATTAAATTCGCAGTTCTTAACCCACCATTGAGCATCCCTGCTGGTGGACAAGGAATGGTTTCTTACAAATACAAATCAGGTCAAACTTATGCTTTCGGTGACACCATGAATGCTGATTTCGATCCTACTTTGTTCCCTGTAAAAAACAAATTGAATGAGTGCCGTATGTTTATGGCTACTGAAACCTCTGGTTACGATCAATCAACTACTGCTGATCCAACTTACAACCGTGTTTATAACAATGGTTTGATCGTATTCACTGACTTGCGTTACAATACCGCAGCAGCTGGATCATGGGCTGGAACTTTCATCAGTGGTAATGCTTACAATACTCACTACGTTCCAGATGTAAACATGAGAATTACTTCAACTAACGTAGGTATTAATGCAGCAGCAAAGCAATTCTTATCTGATGTTCAAGTTTATCCTAATCCTTCAAACGGTGCTTCAACTGTAACAGTAGAATACAAATTGACTAAATCGGCTAACGTTTCAATCGAAATCGTTAACATTTTAGGAAAGAAAATTTCTAATGTAAATGTTGGTAAAACTGATATTGGAACTCAATCACAAGCTATCAACATTTCTGAATTGGCTAACGGAATTTACTTCGCTAACATCTATGTTGACGGAGCTGTTCAAACAGTTAAATTCACTGTTGCTAAATAATTTGTAAAATATAAATTCACTAAAAAAGCCGCTTCAATTTGAAGCGGCTTTTTTATGCATGATACTTTTTTTTGTTATTAGATATATTAACACTCGATTGAGTGGATTATTCAAACCAAGATTGCCTATAAGAACTAAACTAATTTAAAACGGATGTATTTAATCGTTTCACCCAGAGCCTTAAACTTGCGCTCGTAGGTGGTTTCAATGGTGAGTGCCTTTTCAATATCAGGCATGGTATAGATATCGTCGTGATGAAATTCAATGGGTGTCTTCATCGTGGTTAGCAACTCAAAAGTATACTGATACAGAAAGGTATTATCTGTCTTTAAATGCATCAATCCACCTTGTTTGAGTAAGCGTTTATATAAGGCCAAATAATCACCAGAGGTGAGCCTTTTTTTCTCCCACTTATCCTTGGGCTGAGGATCTGGAAAAGTAATCCAGATTTCAGATACCTCTCCTGCTTCAAAATAGTTTTCAATGAGCTCAATGCGTGAACGTATAAAAGCTGCATTCATTCTATTAGCCAAGGCACAAATCTTCGCGCCTTTCCATAATCTGGAGCCCTTCAAATCAACACCAATAAAATTCTTTTCAGGAAACATTTCAGAAAGCCCTACAGTATATTCACCACGCCCGCAACCCAATTCCAGCACAATGGGAGCATCATTCATAAACACCTGCGAATGCCACTTCCCCTTCATCTCCACCGGATACTCGAATGTATTGGAGAATGATTTCATCTCCTCAAATCTTCTTAATTTCTTACGACTCAAAACGAATAATGTATATTAGTGGTTTAATAATTCTATAATATTACTACTTATGGCTTCCTGCCCTTATAACCTACTATAGCAATAGCACTTTGATCGGGAGCTACCGCCATTCTATAAAATCCGTCGACAGGTGCATCTTCAAAACTCGCCACTAAACTCCATCGGAAGTCCTTTATCATATTCATCTTATACAGATTTTTCTTACTGAACATTAATAAAGTGCCATCTTTTAGCAATGCAAAATCTTCCTCCTCAGGAATACATTTAGTAATAAAATATAGATGTGGTTGTTCATTATCGTTGAGCTCCAATGCATTTATATACCAATCTGTAGAATCTCTTTTCTGCACATACAAAACAGTATTCTCATCTTTAATAGTTTGTAAGCATCGCCCAATTCCCATATACAAGCGAATGTTCGTATCGTTCACCAATACATTGGCATACAAGGCAAAGGGGTCGGGCAGTACATTCGAAATAATGGTATTATTATTTAACCAAGTATAGTATCCCACACTATCAAAATTTTGAATTACTCGGGTACTTTTACTAGGGTCAGATATTTTATACTTCCAAACCTGTTGGGCATCACCCCGCACACAGCTTACATATTTCCCATCCGGCGTAACCATGGGTGAATACTCGTTTTGTGTTGTATGGGTGAATTGTGTGATTACCTTTTTCTTTAAATTATAATTCACAATATCAGTATTCGTCGAATCAACAAAAGTTACAAAATAGATACTCTTCCCATCAGGAGCAAAAGAGGGTTGGTTATTATAGCCCTTCTTCTTGCTGATACGAGTCATTTCTCCAAAGGTGAATTTACTCCCTGCGGTATCATACTTCATTGGCAAATAAAATATCTGCGTTTGAGGAAGCTGTGCAAGTAATGTATTTGCTGAAAGTATCAGCAACCAAAATGTTTTTTTAGCCATTAATCAATAATAATTTTTTTGTAAAATACCTGTTCGGCATTCTGTAGGCGAAGAACGTAAATCCCTTTGGCAATTGATGTAGTTGATATGCTGTTTTTTTCGTCATTCAACTGTTGATTAAATACAATCTGTCCGTGTAGGTCAATTAACTCCAAAATTCCCACTCCTGCTCCCGCCTCGAAATCCACACTGAGCATGCCTTGTGATGGGTTAGGGTATACTTTAATAGTATTTTCTACCAATGAATTCGCCAGCCCTGTTTTTTGATAGTTATACTGCCCAATACAATATTGCCCTCGTTTTATTTCATTCACTAAAAAACTTCCTTTCTTATCGGTCAATGTACCAGCACTCTTAACTGCATTGGTTACCAACTGCCAATCGTCCAAATACTTTTCACGATAAAGCAATACCAGGCTATCTTCACTCTTCGTAATAAATCCATAATCAACCGACTCCAACCCACTGAAACTAGTTGGCGCACCGCCTTGATAATGAAATCGAATACTCCCTTTTAGCTTTTGAAATTGCAATCCATCCACCGTCCAGAAGCCCCTCGTATTGGCCTGTATGCCCGTTTTTGTGGAACTGCCATTGGTAAAATCCCAGCTTCGATTGATGTATAGCATGGCCGAATCAGTCACCTGACTCACCACCACATTGCATATTTCATTGTCATAATTTACCGAGCCTGTATTTTTTATCCAATAGTACTGAGAAGTATTTGCATCGGGAATTAAATTCTGCATATCAAAAAACATACGAAAATTGGGATGTGATAATGTTGCGGTACCATAGTACCCGCTCGGTGAAGCTAAGTTGCTTACCAACTGTTGATGCTGATTTAAACTATCCAAATAATCAATTTGAATAGGGAATTTATAGCCTAAATAAGGATAGATCGAGTATGTCGCAATCTTTGTATGATAATCGGTACTGGTAGCACTATTTATTGTTATTATAGTTGATTCTACCTTGTTCGAAACATAATCCTTGTTTTTGAAATATAAATTAGGCGTTCTTGATACCGAACTACCAAAATAACTCAATAAGGTATCCGTGCTAATTGCGGTAAATTTTCTTTCTGCATGCAGCTTTCGGCATCCTGCGAAAAACAAAGCTGTATCTAAATAGCGCAGACCATGAATCATATCACAACCCTTTTGATACGAATGTACTCCATACGTAAAAGCTTGTGGTACATTATCCAATGCGTAATATCCCGAATCTTTCAAGTGTGCAAACTGAAGGCAATACCGGTGATTATTGTCAATCGACTGATGGTAGGCTGCTGCTCCATAAAAATGCTCTGTAAATAATCGCTCACAATACGAGGCCCAGCCTTCATTAATCCACATCTCTTCTGCACTGGCACAGGTAATATTATCGCCCCACCACATATGCGATAACTCATGCGCCCATAACGTTTCATAATTGAAGCTGCCATCTGCCGCATAAATTGGATAGGCAATATTCGTTGCATGCTCCATGGCCCCACTATTGAATGGCACCAAGCTATAACCCGCCACATCAAATGGATACGGCCCAAATAAGGATTCAAAATGAGAGATGGTTGCTTTTAATTTTTGAAAGGATAGCGCTACTTTCTGTGTGTCCTTCGCCTCGCAAGCAATACGAGTATATAATTTACGCTGGTCGATACTTGTAATTGAATCCATCAGCAAGGTATATGGCCCAATATTGCAACTTGCCAAATACGCTGGAATAGGCTGTGGCAAATGATATGAATAGGTGCTGTAAATTCCGGTATCAATTTGCGATATTAATACACCATTACTTATAGCTTTTAAATTTTGCGGACAAGAGATACTAATATCGAATGCTTGTTTGCTTTTGAAATTATCAATGCACGGAAACCATGCTCTGCCAAGGTTGTGAGGTATCGATTTAAATCCCACACCCAAATTGAATGCATAGTTTCCGCTCCAGTACCAGCCTCCCCAGGCACTGGCATCCTGCATTGGTGTTCCTTGATATGCTATGGTGAGTTGATAGGTTGAATCCTTAACTAACGCCGTTCCGAAGTTTAAAAAAATTAAACTGTCATTATAAATATAGGTGGTAGTTAAATTGGAGCACTCCAGCTTCATGATTTGCATACGCAATAAATCGAGACGCATTCGCACCACATTATTGAGCTTCGCTCGAATAAAAAGTGTGGCTTCTCCTCTCATTGTTTTTGTAGACAAGTCGGGCGTAATATGCAAACTGATTTTAGATATGCTGATACTATCGCTTCTGAAATCATTGCGTTGGGCCTGTATCAAAACCGGTAACAAAAAAAGCAAAAAGAATAAGCGCTTTTTCATGTTTAAGGGGCCATTATATTTATAAGTTTCTCAACATATTCAGCATAGATAGGAGTTAGGAAGGTTTCTCCATTGGTTCCGTAATTTATGCAAGTGATATAATAGTTATTATTATATGGGTAATAATATACCTCACAGGCATACCCTAAATCGCCTCCAGTATGCCCTATCCTTACCTTCTTTAGATCACCCGAATACTTGCGAAACAATCCCAATCCAAAATACGAATCAGCCTCACTGAACTTCCATTGCATCATGGTATCAAGGGTAGCCTGTTTTAAAATTGTTTTATTAAAAAAAACACCTTTTACGAATTTTTCCAAATCGAATACATTACTATGAACTCCTGTATATCCATTGCCACTGCCAGGTACAATATTACTCACATTAACTAAGGTGTGTTTATTATACAAATCGAAATATCCCTGAGCCGTAGTTTGAGGCAAGGCATCATGCCAGTGATAATAGGTATCGTTCATTCCTAAGGGAGCAAATACTTTTTCTCGCAACAATACATCATGTCCCTTACCCGTAATTTTTTCTATACACATGGCAACTAAAATGGTATTGGTATTCGAATACTTCACGCCTTGATTGGCTTCAAAATCGGGTTCCTGATTCTCCACAAACTTTAATAACTCCTCGGGAGTCCAATGTTTATTAGGATTATTGAGCACCGACAAATAAAAAGGTGAGCTGCGAATCAGATCATAGATTCCTGTGGTATGCTGCATACAATCACGAATGCTTACCTTGTTCGCATTCTTAATATTTTTTAATACCGATGCATCAATCCATTTACTGATGGGGTCGTTCAAGTTTACAACACCTTCTTCTACCAGTTTCATTGTTAACACACCCATCATCATTTTGGTAATGCTGCCCAGTTTCTGCACCGTGCAAGGGGTATAATCAATATTTCTTTCCATGTCCGATTTACCTGCGGCACCATACCAAACTCCTGAGCTATCTCCAACTAGCAATGAAACTCCTGGCAATCCCTTCTTCACATATTCATCCATCAATGCCTGCAATGCCACACTCTTTGGATGACTCGATGGTGCTGGAGCTGTACATGACACAGTATTTTGCACCTCAGCTTTTTTACATGCATCGAAAACCAATATACCAATGATTCCGATAAAAAATATCCATTTCGTTTTCATAGAATTAAAATTTAGGGGTTCCTTTCATGGCCTTTTCCGTATTGCTAAGTTTCTTAAACGTTGCCATCGGAAATGCATAACTGATATTGAAAATATTATATGGCAACAATGGCACATACGATTTTATAAAAGGCGATTGCAACATATTCTCATAGCTTACCGCGATATAAGTGTCTTTCTTAAGATGATATCCAATACCTAAATTAAGATTAAACATCATCTGCGCTCTGCCTAATTTATGCGTGGCTTCATACACACCATTATTCAATACAAATTGCGGACTTGTTGGGACGCTATGCAAATAGCCAGCACCCAGGAATGCTTCGGCAAATAAATGCCCCGATTGAAATCGATACCCAATGGAGGTATTGATTGGAATAATACTTTGTAAAAAACGATGGTAACCATAGCCAGCCGATACTTTCTGCAATAGCAAATGCTTATCACCTTTGTTCCATTGATAGGTGCCCGAAACCTTTACCAAGGGGTGAATTGGGGCTTCAAACAATCCAGCAAACATCGATGCAGGGAAAGCATATTTCATGCTGCCTGCGCTCAATTCGAGGGTCTGCCATTTTTGTGCATTGCCTACCAGGGTCATTGTACACAAACAAATTAAAAGGACTCGTTTCATAATTATAAAAGTTGATGTTCTAACAATATTTCCTGAATTAACATCTCTGTATGATCTTGATAAAAAATATTTAATGGCTTCACCTGATAAAGCCAGTTGCGTAAATAATGCTCAAAGTTATGATTAATTTCAGTGACCATCGTGCCTCCCAAATGTTCAAATGCCTTGGCATTGCATTTCTGCTCGTATTGGTTGAACATAGGAATAACCATCACCTTTTTGGCCAGATGCGTTGCTTCTGCAGGTGCCTCAAACCCTCCACCCGTTATCAATCCAGTACATCCTTGCAAACTTTTCAGGTAAGAATCATTATCTACAGGAATTACCTTAATATTATTTTGGCGATAAGGCAATCGCACATGCTTGCTAAAAACTTCCCAGTAAAAATCAGGAAATTTTTCAAAGTAATTTATCAACAACTCATCGGTATAGGCTGGCAAATACACTGTGATATAAGGCTGCACATAAGGCTCCAGCTGTCTAATCTCGGAGCGAATAATAGGAGTACGAATGAAGGAATCATAGGGCTCGAAATGCAATCCGATGGCACTTGTACTCGGTGCATAATGCTTAAACAAATACTCTGCAAACTTGTCTACATCATCAGCTCGTGGGGTATTCTTGGAGAGAAATGCGGCTTGATGACTGAAGGCCACACATTTCTTCTTTTTAATTTTACACGCCCATGCGGTAATGGGTTCAAAATCGTTGATTATTAAATCATAATCTTCTACTGGGAAATTATAGATGTCCTTCACAAAGTCGAAAGGCCTGAAGCGTTTGAACGTATCCCAATAATCGATACCGCCCTTCTTCCCAAAGGTATAACTGATTCCTTTCTTCTTATATTTGATAAAATAAGGAAGGTTCACATCACTTTGGGTGCCACTCACCAATAAATCTAAATCGCAATATTTCAAAAGATGCGGCACCACCTCGCGAGCACGACTAATATGTCCGTTTCCGGTGGCTTGTATGGCTAATAAAATCTTCAAAATATAAGTGCTCAAAAATAGTTTTTTTCAAGCGAAACTATGGCGCACAAAATCCTAAGAATTAGAAAGGTATTTGGGACGAGAGAACTACAGAATTGAATTCCTAACAATAAAGAAACTTAGCTACTCAGATACAGCTGTTGTATCCGATTCAGACCGTTCTTTCTTGTTGAACAAAACTTCATTAACAATCTTGTGAACATTGCTTCTTAAATCGGCATCCAAACTTCCTAATGAAATTTGCCCATCCTTCTCTGCATAATAAGAAACCTTATCACTATTCATTGCCAATATTTTAAATCGAGTAAATTCTTTCTTATTCAACAAATCATATACAATTACACTTCCGTACCAATAGCCCGAGTTGAAACTCGTTTCATTAATAATGGGTGGGGCCCAATTTTCCTCCCTTACCATGGCCATAAACTGCGTATTTTCTATTCTGCGAATCTGACTAAATACCGATGCAGTATCATCGGACCCTTCCCAAACACCCGATTTTATTGCCTTTGCTACTACCCCTTGTGGTAGCATTGATACTCCTTCAGTATAATCGTGCCCTTTAGTGATAACAATTGAATTTGATTCATTTATTCCTTCAAGCTTGTTTGGTTGTGTTCTAATTGTTTCAAGATATTGCATTAACATCGCGGCCTCACTAGTATCCATGGTTGATATTATGCCTCCTATATCAGCCGACACATCTGCATCACTTTCCAAATGATAACCTAAAATACTATCACATAAATTAGCAACTGCATCTACCCTATCAATCAAGGCTTGATGGCTGGCTTTGTCTTTAAAATAAGTATCCAGTGTAACCTTGGCTTCATCCAACTGTGCACTATAGCGCCTGCGTTCCATCTGATCCTGCAATTGCATACCACCAAAAATAAGCAAGGGTAAAAGTATTCCCGACCAGCTAAAAATCCATCTTAAATTCGATTTGTCAGCCGTATTCAATGCCGCCTTCATCTCTTGAGTCAACTCCATCTGCTTACCATTCATATTCAATGTCCAATAGGTTCCCAATGGGAATACTGGTATCCAAAAAACGTGAAAATATTTAATACGATATTGAATTTTCGCATTCAATGTATCGTCTTCCGAGATATTCACCTCTTTTGAAGTAACGGTCTTCAAACAGTAATTATTCCATCCATAAACTATCATAGCGTATCAAGTGGGGTTGTCCGGAGGCAAAATAGAAAAAAATATGAGCGTACCAAAGCAACAACTTCCTCATTCAACTTCTCCTTTTAGAAATATGTATTTTCGCACTCGTTATATTTTCATTATGCTCGGATTAAAACTTCCTACCGACCCCCGCTGGGCCAAACTTGTAGAAACCAATATAGAAGAGATTCTCACCGACCATGCATGGTGCGAACAGAAGGCGGCAACCAATGCCATCACCATCGTAATCAATAACTCGGAGCTACCCGAATTGGTGAACGACCTCATTGCGCTTGCGAAAGAAGAACTCGAACATTTTGACCTGGTGCATAAACTCATTCAAGAATTTGGATATGTTCTCGGTCGCGAAAGAAAAGATAGTTATGTGAATGAATTGGCTAAATTTCTAATCAAAGGGGGAAGCCGCAATGCCGCATTGGTCGACCGACTCTTGTTCTCCGCCATGATTGAAGCCCGCAGCTGCGAACGTTTTAAAGTACTTTCAAAAAATATTAAGAATGAACGCCTCGCCGAATTTTATAATCAATTGATGATTAGTGAGGCAGGGCACTATACGATGTTTATTGGCTATGCCCGAAAATTTGGGAAGGATGTAGATGTGGATCAGCGTTGGAATGAATGGCTCAATTACGAAGCATTAGTGATTGAGAACTACGGAAAAGAAGTGAGTGTACACGGATAATTTATTGCATATTCAATAACTCCATGGCTTCTTTTACTGTTGCTATAGCTGGCATACAGGCCTGTGCAGTACATACATGAATGGATTTTCCTTGCTTTGTTTCCTTCCCTTCAGCAATGGCAATCGTGGCATCAGTTCCACCAGCATAAATTACATTGGGTAAATAATATTCATCAAATTCTCGCTTCATTGAAATTGCTTCTTCTTCGAGAATAACCACAGTTGTTAATCCAATAGTTTCCAATAATTGCAATTGCAACCACTGACTATATCCGCTGGGATAGCCCATAAACTTACCTCTCACCACCGCAAGCATCTCTTGATATTTGCTGGTGTATAAATCGTTCTCAAAATACCGACCCAGTAAGCATAAAACCTTTGCCAATACACTGTTTGAGGCGGGAATAACATTATCTAAGAAATCAACTTTTCTTACAAACAAGGAATCACTGGTGGCATTATTAAAATAAAACAATGGTGAATCCTCTGAACTAAAATTTAGGATAACAGTATCAACCCATTTACGGGCGTCTTCTAAATACACCTCGTTAAAAGTCACCTGATACAAAGCAATTGCAGCATCGGCCATCATTGCATAATCATCTAAAAACGCATCAATCTTTGCTTCCTGGGTTGAATAATGAAAAGTATGTTTCAATTGTCCATCAGCCACCAGTTTCTGACAAATAAACTGATAATGCTTTTTCGCTTCCTTTAGATATTGTGTTTGGTGCGTTGCATCATAAGCATCCACCAAAGCCTTTACCATCAAGGCATTCCAAGAGGTGATAATTTTATCATCTAATCCTGGCCGTACCCTAAAACTCCTGCGTTTCATTAATACCTCTTTGGCTTTTAGCAAGTCGGCTTCAAACACTACAGGGTCTAATGTATGTGATTCGCAAAATTCAGCAATGCTTTTATCGCATTTTAAAATATTCGTTTCCTCTTCAATCCAGTTTCCTTCTATCGTTATTTGAAAATAATGTGTTAGATAAAAATCAAACTTGGGTATCACGAAATCCACGCCTGCCAAAGCTTCTAAAAACTCTTCGGAAGTCCAAGTGTAAAATTTTCCCTCCACCCCTTCACTGTCGGCATCTAAGGCACTATAAAATCCTCCCTGCTCATGCGTCAATTCTCTTAATACAAATTGTATGGTATCATCTACCACCGTTTTGTATGGAATATATTTCGATTGACGATATGCTTCACTATATAAACTGATGAGTTGCGCATTATCATACAACATCTTTTCGAAATGCGGCACATGCCATAATCTATCAACACTATACCTTGCAAAGCCTCCACCAATCTGGTCGTAGATGCCTCCATGAGCCATCTTTTGCAAGGTGAGATGCACAAAATTTAAAATGAAATTATTATTTCGATGTACACCAAACTTTAGCAAAAATTCAAAATTATTGGGCAATGGAAATTTTGGTGACCGGTCTTGTCCGCCTTCATGAACATCAAAATAATTTTGCCATTGAAGTACCAGGCTGTCCAGCTTTTCTAAAGTGTATTCGGTGGTATTCGATACAATTTTTTGTTGATGCAATACCGCCTCTTGCATTCGCGATGCATAGTCGAGTGCCTTGTCTTTATTATCCTGATAAAAAACTGCCAACCCTTCGAGCATTTTCCTCCAGGTCTCATTCTTAAAATAGGTACCCCCATGAACAGGGCGTCCATCGGGCAATGCAAAGCAATTGAGTGGCCAGCCACCTTGTCCGTGCATGAGCTGAATGGCTTCCATATAAACCTGGTCTACATCGGGGCGCTCTTCCCTATCTACCTTGATACAAATAAAATGTTCATTCATGAGAGCCGCCGTTTCCTCATCTTCAAAACTCTCCCGCTCCATCACATGACACCAGTGACAGGCACTATATCCAATAGAAATGAGCACGAGCTTGTTTTCATCACGAGCCTTTTGCCATGCGGCTTCACCCCAGGGCATCCAGTTCACAGGGTTATGCTGATGTTGCTTGAGGTAAGGCGATGTTTCGTGAGCCAGTAAATTCATGGTTTTATGTTTCGAAAAATAGAATGATGTTATAGTGTAAAACAATTCAAATAGAATTGTTCATCGAGGCAATGCCAAATTAACTTAGCGCCTTGGCAAGCGAATCTTATAATCCACATCTGCACGCCCTTTGGTAATATCCGACAAACGTCCTTTGAGCATTTCGCGCTTCAATCCAGAGAGGTAATCAACAAAAAGCTTTCCTTCAATATGATCATATTCATGCTGAATAACACGCGCCAGCTTGCCATTATACACTTCTTTATGCGGTTCGAAGTTCTCATCTACATACTCTATGGTAATTTCCTCCTTGCGGTTCACATCCTCACGAATCCCAGGAATACTAAGGCAGCCTTCGTTATATGCCCATTTATTGCCCTTTTCTTCTATGATTTGAGCATTGATAAATACTTTCTTGAATCCTTTGAGGTTTTCTTCATCCATGGGCTCTGCATCTACCACAAACATACGAATGGTGAGGCCTACCTGAGGAGCCGCCAAACCCACGCCACTGGCATTATACATGGTTTCAAACATATCGTCAATAAGCTTCTTCAACTCCGGATATTCAGGGGTGATGGGAGTACATACTTTGCGCAATACTGGATCTCCGTATTGTGTTATCGGTAATATCATGCCGCAAAAATAATACTAATGCGCCAAGTTATACCCATGACGATGGCTTATTTATACCTAAAATTTATATCTTCGCATCGTTATGAGTGGAAAACGTACGGATAAAATTTCGGGGTTATTGCAAGAGGAGTTGGCTACCATTTTCTTACAACAAGGGAATGGATGGTGGGGAAACCTATTTATCACCATCAGTGGCGTGAAGGTAACCCCCGATTTAGGAGAAGCTTGGGTTTACCTAAGTATGTTCCAGCACAAAAACCGCGATCAGATTATGGCCGCCGTTACTTTACATGGCAAGGAAATCCGTCATGAGCTCGCCAAACGTATACGCAACCAGGTGCGTGTGATTCCCAACTTGAAATTTTTCCTCGATGAAACGCTCGATGAAGTACACCGCATGGAAGAACTTTTGAAAACGATTGATATTAAACCTGAAACAAAAATTAACGAGGACGATTACAAAAAATAATTTTACCTAAATGCATTACGACCCAATTAAAGATACCGTAGGAAAGTTTTTCAATACAGCTCCCGGTTTACGCAAACTCTTTTATCGTTTACTTGATTTATTATTGCTTCGTTCATGGCATATTCACAAAGAATTTAATGCATGGCATAAGGAGCAAAAAGGAATCACACGTATTTTAGATGCTGGTAGCGGCTTTGGCCAATACAGCTACTATATGAGTGGCAAAAGCAATAGCTACTCTATTCTTAGTGTAGATGTGAAAGAAGACTATATGGCCGACTGCAATAGCTTCTTCAAAAAAATTGGACGTAATAATGTGCTTTTCCGTACCGAAGATCTCACCACTTTTAATCACCCGCAAGGATTTGATTTTATTTTGTGTGTAGATGTGATGGAACATATTTTGGAAGATGTTGAGGTATTCAAAAATTTCAATATCGACCTGAAGTCGGGTGGCATGGTGCTCATCTCTACTCCAAGCGATAAAGGTGGAAGCGATGTAGATCATAACGATGGCGAATCATTCATTGGTGAGCATGTTCGCGATGGTTACAATATCGATGAGATCAAAGAAAAACTAAACAGAGCAGGATTTAATAAGGTGGAAGCCCGTTATAGCTATGGCACTCCTGGAAAAATTGCATGGCGCTTCAGCATGAAGTACCCCATTCAATTGCTCAATGTATCGAAATTATTCTTCGTAATTATTCCTTTCTACTATCTCATCACCTACCCTTTTTGTTATGTATTGAACTGGATGGATACCAATCAAACACATGCCGAAGGAACTGGTTTGATTGTGAAAGCCTGGAAAGATTAATTTTATTTCAATAACGCGAGAAAAGAATCTACCGTCATCGCGTCCTCAATTTTATATTCACCAATACGTGTACGACGCAAGGCAGATAGGTATCCGCCGTTATTGAGTGCTTTCCCTAAATCATTTGCTATGCTTCTAATATAGGTGCCTTTACTGCAGGCAATCCTAAAATCTACTTGTGGTAATGCTATCCTTGTAAAATCGAAAGCAGAAATAGTTACTTCTCTGGATTTTATTTCTACTGTTTTTCCTTCTCTTGCCAATTCATACATTTTCTTTCCATCTTGCTTGATGGCAGAGTACATGGGCGGGACTTGTTGAATGGTCCCTATAAATTGTTTGGAAGTCCCTTTGATTAATTCTTCTGTTAGTGTATCGGTCGAAAATATTTGCTCCACAGGTGTTTCCGAGTCGTAACTGGCAGTGGTAGCACCAAACTGAATGGTACCGGTATACTCCTTCTCCTGAGCCATGTATTCATCAATCTTCTTCGTGAATTTCCCGGTGCAAATAATGAGCATGCCTGTTGCCAATGGATCGAGGGTGCCCGCATGGCCTACCTTTAGTTTCTTTGCTGCGAGGGCATTGTCGCCTCCTTGTTCTTTTAAGTAATGGCGAATAGCGCCTCGTATTTTGTTCACCACATCAAAGGAAGTCCAGCCCATAGGCTTATCAATAAGCAAAACTTCTCCGCTAACAAAATTGAATGGTGACATAAAATTAGAATTAAATAAGCTGCAGATTTACTCCACTTGCGAGCATGATAAGAATGGTGGCACCTACCAAAATACGGTAAACACCAAATGATTTGAAGCCATGTTTCACAATATAATTCATGGCATATTTCAAGGTTAAAATAGCTACGACAAAGGCAACTAAATTACCCAAACACAGAAGCATCAAATCGTTTGAAGTGAGGCTTAGTCCGGCTTTCTTAAAATCCCACAAATCCTTGATGGTGGCGGCACACATGGTAGGCACCGCAATAAAAAACGAGAACTCGGCTGCAATCGTTTTATTAAATTTACGATATAAGCCTCCGGTAATGGTGGCTGCCGAACGTGATACTCCAGGTACCAAAGCAATACATTGAAAAATACCTACCACAAAAGCATCGAGCCAGCTCATTTGCTCTTGTGTGGTCACCTTTTCTTCTTTGAAAATTTTATCGAGAAACAACAGGAAAATCCCCCCTAACAATAGACTCCACGCCACCACATCCACACGCTCCAGGAGCATATCCACTTTTTTCTTCAGCAAGAAACCGACAATCAAGACCGGAATAACACCAACAATGAGCTTAAGGTAAAAATTAAAATCTTTGAGATTAATAAATCGTTTCCAGTAGTAAACTACCACACCTGCAATTGCACCCAACTGAATAACTACAGTGAAAAGCTTGGTAAAATCGGCACTGCTGATTCCCATCAGCGAAGTGGTGATAATCATATGGCCAGTAGAAGAAACGGGCAAAAACTCAGTAAGCCCTTCTACAATGGCAATGATAATGGCTTGAATGGAAGTCACTATTCTTGGGTAGCTGGTTTTTTAAGGATAGCGTACACTTCAAATGCAAAACCAAATACCACAACAATCGGAGCTACGGTCATTTTCATGGTACTGAAAATATCGTCAGCGCCACTCATCAATACAAATCCCAAAGCGATAATCACCAATCCGATAATCATCAACTGGTAATTTTGTTTACCAAACACATAACTGCTGGTAGAAGTATTCACTTTTTTTTCTGTTTTAACAGGGCGGATAGGTTGTGCCATAAATGCTAATTTAAAGGATGAATTAATATAATTTGTAAGCGCTTCTACCCAAATATTTACGCATCACAATCATGCTACTGCTGATGGTGATGATAATACCTGAGATTAAAAGTGCAATATAGATAATGGTTATATGTAACGGATCAAACACTTCTTTTGTTACTGGAAAAGAAGTGGTAAGGAAAAAGACAGATGCCGTAATGAGCGTGATTGCGATGAGTGCACCTAAGAAACCCTGAATCAAGGCGGTGGTGAGGTAAGGCTTCAATATAAATCCCTTCGTTGCCCCCACCAGTTGCATGCTCTTAATTAAGAAGCGTTGCGCGTAGAAGCTAAGTCGGATACTATTATCAATCAAGGTAAGAGAGATGATGAGTAACAAAACGATCAGCACCAAAAATATGAGTGATAAGTTACGCAATTGCGGACCCACATTCTGTAATACGGGCTTAGCATATTTCACTTCAAAAACGCCATCAGCTTTTTCAGCAGAGGCAATTAACTCGGTGAGTTGCTCTTCGTTGGTTCCTTCGTTATTAATAAAAACTTCTAAGGATGATTTGAGTGGATTGTATTGAAGCACCTGCGTAAAATCTTCTCCAAACTCTTGAATAAAACTTTGGGCCGCTTCATCTTTACTTATAAAATGAATCTCGCGAACCATGGCAGTATTGTTTTTGAGGTCGTTCTGCAAGTTTTTTATTTGCTCGTCGGAGGCGTTATCATCGAAGAACACCTCAAACTTCATATTGCTCTGTACCTCTTTGCTAATATTGTAAGCACTCCAAAAGAACAATCCAAAACCACCCAGCACATAAAGCACCAATGCGATGCTGATGATTACCGGAAGGGTATTCGAATGTTTTTTATAGATGCGTTCTGTAGCCAAGGTTTTTTTATCTTATGATGCGAAAATAAACAAATGAATCTGAAAAACTGGTGCTAGTTAATCCTTATCAACGCTTGTTTTCCACGAAACATCCACCAGGTATTATTGTACGAGGTGGGTCAAACTCATTTCGAGTGCTTTCTTAGAGATTCCAGTTTGTTTATTGTTAAACTGATGAACACGGGTAAGTGCTCTGCGAATCATCTGGCTGGCGTCAGTGAAAATGGCTTCATCGGTATGCGAAATATTTTGTTGCATGCAATAAGCAAATACACGAGCCATACCGCAATTGGCAATGAAATCGGGGATCACACTCACGCGGGTATCGGTATCCAATGCAATCGGACCCAGGAAAATTTCCTGATCGGCGAAAGGCACATTGGCACCACAGCTAATCACTTCCAGACCGTTGGCAACCATCATATCAATATTCTTTTGAGAAACCAAACGAGAGGCAGCAGCAGGAATAAATATCTCTGCACCACAATTCCAAATTTGCTCGTTGATGGCTTCAAAAGGAAGCATATCAGCACTTACCAGCTTGTTACCATCGCGTGTTAAAAACAGATGTCGCACTTCCGCCGGACTCATGCCATTAACTTTTATCAATCCACCATCGCGGTCGATGATGCCTGCAATGCCCACGCCCATTTTACTCAAATAGTACGCAGCAGCAGCACCTACATTACCCCATCCTTGGATGATGGCAGTTTTACCTTTAATCATTCCACCCCATAAATCGTAGTAGTGACGCACCGCTTCGGCTACGCCCCAGCCTGTAATCATATCAGCAACGGTATACCCGCGACTCAATTCAGGTGTATAACGCTCATCGTCGAGCGTCTTCGAAACGATCGATTGTAAGTTATGGATGAATTCATGCTTCACTTCATCAGTAGCTTTGAAATGCCCGTTTACCGTACCTTCCTGAGGGTGTAATAAACCCATGGCACTGGTAATTGGAATCACTTCATGAATTTCATCTACGTTTAAGTCGCCACCAGTGCCATAATAAGCTTTCAGTAGCGGCAATACTGCTTTGTACCAGCGTTCTAAAACACCGTGTTTGCGCGGGTCGGCGGGATCGAAGTTGATTCCAGATTTAGCGCCACCAATATCGGGACCGCAAATCGAGAATTTCACTTCCATGGTTTTGGCAAGAGATATTACCTCATGCTTATCGAGCCCTTTACGCATGCGGGTTCCACCACCTGCAGAGCCATTTCTTAAATTATTGATAACCATCCAGCCTACGGCTTCTGTTTCGTTATCATGCCATTCGAATACAATTTCGGGTGCTTTACTTTCAAAGCGATGCAATAGATCCTTCATTTGCCGCGAATATAATATTTTCTTTAGACGTAGTGGGGTGGCGCGGGGGGTATTTAGTATTTAGTATTTAGTATTTAGTATTTAGTATTTAGTATTTAGTATTTAATCGGGATGCTGTATTTACTCAATACCAACTACTTTATACTCAAGACCTCTTAAGGGCTCTGTATTTTCACGACTCCGCATCATTGTATTTACTCAATACTAAATACTTTATACTCAAGACCTCTTAACGGCTCTGAACTTCACGACTCCGCACCATTGTATTTACTCAATACTAAATACTTTCTACTTAAGACTTCTCAAGTCCTCTCCAATCATCAAAAACCGTTGAAAAAAAACTACTTTTGCAAAAACAATATTTTATCATGGCAGAACCAAACAACCAACAACAATTAGACATTGAATTAACAGAAGAAATCGCCGAAGGAGTATATAGCAACTTGGCAATTATCACCCATAGCAATGCCGAATTCCTCATCGATTTCGTGCGTGTAATGCCTGGGGTACCAAAAGCAAAAGTTAAATCTCGAATTTTATTAACACCATTTCATACCAAAAGATTATTGATGGCATTGAGTGAAAACGTACAAAAATTTGAGGAGCAATTTGGGAATATTGAAGAAGGAGAAAATACGATGAATGGGTTTCCAATGAATTATGGAGGACCTACCGGAATGGCTTAATAGCAAAAGCTTTCAGCAATAAAAAAAACCCTTCTGGAATCCAGAAGGGTTTTTTGTTTTTCGGGCGGATGATGGGGCTCGAACCCACGACCCTCGGTACCACAAACCGATGCTCTAACCAACTGAGCTACAACCGCCGTTTAGTGGTGCAAAAGTAAGCAAGCAATTTGTTATTGCAAATTTTTTTAAAAACTTATTTGGATTTCTAAATTAATAAATTACTTTTGCACCCCTTTATAAAGGCAAATGGTGAGGTGACTGAGAGGCCGAAAGTACCGGTTTGCTAAACCGGCATACTCCAAAAGGGTATCGAGGGTTCGAATCCCTCCCTCACCGCACGAGGAGCCGAGTAGAGAAAATTAGCAAGTCGGATGAAAACGACTCAAAACATTTTCGGGGTGTAGCGTATCCCGATAGCTATCGGGACGGTATCTTGTCTGATTTGAAATCGAGAAGATATTTTGATAAATAAAAACAAAATGAAAAGAATAAATTTCGGGGTGTAGCGTAGCCCGGTATCGCGTCTGCTTTGGGAGCAGAAGGTCGTAGGTTCGAATCCTGCCACCCCGACCAATCCCACAAAGGGTTTCAGGAAACTGGAACCCTTTTTTATTGATTAAATAAAACTTTAAAAAACAGATTTCTTAGTATGTACTATTGATACATTCTCTTCTCAAATATTACAAATAAATATTATGTTGGATCAACAGGCGATGAACTAAGTGAGCGATTAAGAAGGCATAATTCCAATCATGATGGATTTACAGGAAAAGCAAATGATTGGAAAATTGTGCATTCAGAGACTTTCAATAATAAGCAAGATGCCCTCAAAAGAGAACGTGAAATCAAAAATAAAAAAAGCAGAATCTATATTGAAAGATTAATTCTTAAAGTGTAGCCCGGCATCACCTTCCCGACTTGAAAAGTCGGGAAGGTCTATAGGTTCGAATTCCCGAAACAAGTTTCGGGGCAGGCTCTGCCACCCCGACCAATCCCACAAAGGGTTTCACGAAAGTGGAACCCTTTTTTGTTTGGCAAAATTGAATCAAGTGGAGCCGTGTACGAATCATTTAATACAAAATTGAATAGATAGGTTTCGGCCGGCAAACAAGGGGCTTAAAAGCCATTAAAACGCCTTATGTTTTTATGAATTCATTCTAAATTTTGGCGAATTCAAAGTCACTCAATTTTTATTAAGTATAATATATTAATTCGTTGAGTGGAAACTAAAAGGTTTCAGTTACAAATATTTTTCAGCTCAATATTAAGGCTGTAATGATGAATATCTTTTCTTCAGTATGTAGATTTGAAAAGTTTGATGTGAAATCGATTAGTCGGTTTTAATAATTTTTGCAGAGGTGATTTTATTGAGGTTGTCGAAGGCTCTTATAAAATACAAACCATTGGATTGCACAGTCAAATCAATTCGATTTACTGCATTAACCTCTGTTTGGGAATAAATTATTTCTCCCAGATTATTATACACTTCTAATCTTTTACAGTTGGTATAATTTGAAATGCTAACACTAAAAATATTCTTACCAGGATTCGGATAAATGGAAATAATTGGTTTGGCATTCAAATTTATTTTTGGAGCTGGAGCAAAACCATATTTATAAACAAAGACCCCTGTAGAACCTGTGGATGTTACGTTACATACACCCGAATCAGGATCTAAATCTGCCTTATTTCCAAACTCACCGGATAGATAGACATTGCCTGAAGCATCCAGAGAAATGGATTTACCAAAATCATCTGAAACTCCTCCCATCGCTTTGGCCCAAAGCAGATTTCCTAAAGTATCTAATTTTAAAATGAAGATATCCAAACCTGCACTTTTAAAATCAAACCTTTTTGATATGTCTGTTTGAAAATATACTGATCCACCGAAATATCCGGTAGCATAAATATTCCCATTCGCATCAGCAGCCAAAGCATTTGTATTGATCCTTATTATACCGGTACGAGAAGTTAAACTAGGTATTCGTTTAATCCAGATAAAATTGCCATTCAGGTCCAGTTTTGCAAATAATATATCAGTACCTCTCGAGCAATAATCACAAGGCCCATCAATTATCTGTGAGCCGGAAATGTAAATATTGCCCATTAAATCCAGGGTAATGGCATTGCCAAATTCATAATATTGCCCTCCGAATTGCTTTACCCAAACAAATTTGCCAGATGAATCTAATTTTAAAATGTAGAAATCCCAAGAATTAGGGGTTAATATAACCGGCCCGGTTCCCGGATTAAAATTAATAATATTCCAAAAAGAACCCACAGTAAATAAATTACCGTCGGCATCCACAACCATCGATTGAGTAGCTTCATCCCAGCTCGTCGCCCCAATATTTTTGGCCCAAATGAAATTCCCTAATGCATCCAATTTTAAAAAGTAAATATCATTAGTACTTATAGGAGTAATCTCAAATTTACCAGGTCCTGGATCAAAATCAACCTTCTCATTAAACCTACCCGTAGTATAAATATTTCCTGATTTATCAGTGCCTATAAATAATTTAAGTTCGCGGTGTTTTCCTTCAATGTGTTTTGCCCATACAAAATTACCCGATGGGTCTAATTTCAAAAAAAAGATATCCTCAAAAGCATTCGCGGTTAAATTAAAAACGGCGTCACCGGGATCAAAATCAACAGTTCCATTAAACGACCCAGTCATATACACATAACCCGCTGAGTCAACCGTAATGGCATGCTCCACATTAGAAGTTTCAATCTTTTTAGCCCATATAAAATTTCCGTAAGCATCAATTTTTGAAATAAAAAGCTGATTACCATTTGAAGTGAGATTGTAGGTTCCGCTTGTGGGATCAAAATCGGAAGTACCATTAAAGACACCTGAGGTATAAATATTTCCTGCCGCATCTAGCGCCATTCCATGATTTTTTTCATACGGAGCCGTTCCAATGCTTTTTGCCCATTGAAATGTTGGCGTTTGAGCATCCAAAATTCCTAAGAGGAGAATAAAAATTCCTAAAAAAATATTTTTTTTCATTCAGGCAATAGAAGTAAGTGTAAGTTTATATTTACATCACTCTCAAAGATAAACTAATTTATCAATAAGTAAACATAGGTTAGGGAAAATGACAAAACGATGTCTAATTCAACCCCAGCTTTTGCGCAATATTATTGTAGTTTCTTTCCACGCCCAAGCGTAAAATCAATTCGTCTAAAATTGTGATTTTTTTATTCTGAACATTGTAGCAACTGTTTTGAATTTAGCCAATATTCACGGGCATTTCTTCAAATAATGGTCTCTTGCACTAAATTAATTCGTATAAGAAAACTGTTTTCATTAGACCATACTTGTATATACGTTTCCACAGAGAACAGATGGTCTAAAGGTTCGAATTCCTGAAACAAGTTTCGGGGCTGGCACTGCCACCCCTACCAATCCAACAAAGGATTTCACGAAAGTGAAGCCCTTTTGCATTGCTAGGTAAACAATATTGGCAGAACATTTTGAATCGCTTAATCATTAAAAATTCAAACTATAAAAATTTTTCTTAAACTCGATTTCTCACAGATGGCATTTAGCATTCTAGTTATAGAATAGAAAGTTCTCATAACTATATTCCAGTCTAAACAAAGCCGCACTTATTAGTCAAAAAATAAAAAACACTAAAAATTAATTTCGAATAAAGTTCAAGGCCACCAAAATATGGTTTCTGATATCCAGTGGAGTCTCAATTGCAAAAGGTCCTTCCTAAAAATTACAATACGCTTTCCCAATATCTCCAAATGGAATGCACCGGTACTTGATTTGCATCAAATAAAATATTTCCTTAAACCAACTTTCATTATATGCTATTGTATGTAAGCCTGATTGATGCGTAAATAAGGTGCCCCCTTTTTCACTTATTGGCACTAGATTATCAAAGCCGGATGCTTGGTAATATTTGGAACGCGCTATACTTGATTTGGAATTGTTGGCGTAGGTGAAAATAACGAAAGGAATTTGGAGAGCAACAACTTGCGCAAGCACTCCTGCAGCTTCCTTGAGATTGCCAAAACAGTTGAAAGGAAAAAAAAGCATGCTGCCCTCAATAGGAATTCTGTTTTTAATAAATACTTCTCCAATATTCTGAATGTCATCACACAAAAAAGCAGCTCGCTTATTATCCTTATAAATATGCTTTGCATCTGCAATTTGACGAGCCGCGATATCAATCCCGATATAATCTTTTTCAATACTTGTAATGAGTTGGGTATAATGCCCTCGCGTGCATCCCGCCTCTATAATAGTATGGAATGAACCGACCAGCGACAACAATAATTCCCTCTCCTGTTTCAGGTAGGTATTTATGTCTGTTGTAAATGAAAGTGGATCGGTAAGTTTGTAAGCAATGTCGGAATGGTAGAAGTTCATTTATTGATGTTTGTGGTGGAACGACATATTAAATACTTTATTGCCCTGCACAATAAAATTTTACTTTTCGTGTTATTCAGATTATGAATGAAAAAGAACTTTACCTCAAATTATGCGCTTCGGAAAACGACCTTCCATTATTTCATAAAAATTGGTGGCTGGATATTGCTTGCCCCGCCTGGGATGTAGTAATGGTAACTAAAGGCGACCAAGTAACTGGTGTTTGGCCTTATCCAAAAGAGCAAAAGATTGGCATCTCCATTTCAAGGAACCCCGCACTAACACCATATCTTGGGCCACATGTTTTTTTTCCTAAAGATTTAAAGGAATCGAAGAAAGACAACTATGAACATGAGGTTCTTCGTTCTTTATTTCAAAAGGTCCCGAATATTAAGATATGGAATGCTGCCTGCAGGCCGGGTCTTAAGCAGATTGGTTTATTTAAGGAACATGAATTCAACACAGGTTTCCGACAAACTTTTATCATCGACCTCTGTGAAAGTGAAGATAACCTATTGGGTGCAATGCATGAGGATTTCCGAAGAAGTATTCGAAAGGCATCAACGGATATAACCATAACCAACGAAACAGAATTAATCGACCTGCTTTATGAATACCAAGTAGCTACCTTGGTGCGTAACAAGGAATCAATAAACTATACCAAAGAAAAGATGAAAGAGTTATTTCAAAAAAGTTTGCAAATGAATTCGTGTGCATTGTGGGTGGCTCGAAAAGAAGGAAAAATTCTTGCGATGCTCTGGAATTTACGGGATGACGTGCGTGCATACTATTTGGTGAGTTCCAAAAACCCAGAAATAGACGACAATCATGTTATGCCCGCCCTTGTATGGCATGCGATGAAACATAGTAAAAGTCTCGGAAAAATTTCTTTCGATTTTGAAGGCAGCATGATTCCCGGAGTGGAACGCTTCTTCCGTAATTTCGGAGGAAGAAGGGAGCTGTATCCAATTTTGCAAAAGACGAATTCAATGACTTGGAAAATATTAAAGGGAATCACATCATTAACTCAAAAATAACCCATCACTAGTTATTTCAACCGAGGTAACCAATTCAAGGGTTTTAAGAAATACTCAGTTCAAACATTTGCAAAAATCTAATTTATCTAACGAACATATTATGTTTTCGCTATGACTTATTGGATATAGGCAAAAAGGAAAGTAAGCATGGCATTTTGCCAATGTTTCAAAATCTGATGTATCTTAGTTAAATCCAGTTTACAGATAGATATTCACTCAAATCCAATAACGGTTTACCACAGTTATATTCTTTCAAAAGAAATCCGATATAACTCCTCCCCCAATTTTTCATAAATAGGAATCACGTAATATCTATAAATAGTTATGTAATAGAATCATAAGCTAGTCTGGGCATATTTGTAAAGTTAAATGTCCAAGCTACAAAAGGTTCTTAAAATATCAATTATTACAATCATTCTTTTGGTGGTGCTGGTTATTGCGTTTATCTCACCGCTGACGAAATATCTTGTCGAAAAGTTTGATAAAAAATATACTGGTAGAGAGATCACCATGGACTGGGCTTATTTAAATCCGTTTACTGGATACCTTCATTTTTCCAACCTGAAAATTTACGAGTTTGAAAGTGATTCGATTTTCTTTTCTGCGAATGGATTAAGCGCCAATTTCGAAATATTCAAACTATTATCCAAGAACTACGAAATCAGCGATTTCACCATCGATAGACCTCAGGCAATCATTTTTCAAAATCAAGAGTATTTTAATTTCAATGATTTGATTTCAATATTTTCTTCAAACGACACAACGGCAAAAAAGAAGGAACCAGTTCATTTTAGCATTCTAAATATTAAAATTATAAATGGTCTGTTTTCTTATCGTGAAATTGTAACGCCTATTAATTATTTCATCAAAAATGTAAACATCGAAAGTGCTGGCTTCCGATGGGATGCCGATACCATTCCCATCCAATTTTCGTTTTTGTCAGGCATTGGAAGTGGAGATATAAAAGGCAATTTCACGCTGAATTCAAAAACCAATGATTACCGATTGGCTGTATTAGTTCATCAATTTGATTTGAATATTGTTGGTCAATACATAAAAGACTTAGCTAACTATGGGACTTTTAAAGCTTTTTTAGATGCCGACTTTAAATCGGATGGAAATTTGATTGAACGCGATAATGTTACCAGCTCAGGGCTTGTTTCAATCAGCGACTTTCATTTTGGGAAAGATAGTCTAAATGATTTTGCAGCCTTTGATAATTTAACTGTCTGCATTCATGAAGTAAGCCCAAAAAAATTTATTTACTTTTTTGATTCCATATCACTTAAACATCCATTTTTAAAATATGAAAAGTATGATTATTTAGATAATGTTCAAACCATGTTTGGTAAAAATGGAGTGAACGTAACTGCAGCGAATACAGATGGAGCAAAATTCAATTTAGTCATTGAAATAGTCAAATACCTAAGAACAATTTCAAAGAATCTTTTAAGAAGTAACTTCAAAATAAATCGGATGGCTATCTATGATGGAGAAATAAAATATAACGACTATGCTATGGGCGAGAAATTTTCAATCGCGCTTAATCCATTCACATTTACTGCTGATTCGGTAGACAAAACCCACGAACGGGTTTATTTCAACGTAGCATCCGGCATTAAACCATATGGGAGTCTTGTTTTAGGGTTAAGTATAAACCCAAAAGACAGTTCCGATTTTGATCTAAAATACAATTTTCAAAAATTACCCGTCTCGATGTTTAATCCATATCTAATTAAATATACCGCTTTCCCATTAGATAGAGGAACAATAGAGATAAAGGGATTATGGAAGGTAAGAAACGGACAGATAGTAAGCACCAACCACCTGGTTATTATCGACCCTAGAGTTGGCGAAAAATCAAGAAATAAATTTGCAAGCTGGTTGCCTCTAAACCTGGCCATGTTTTTTGTAAAAGAACGAGGTAATGTAATCGATTATGATGTTCCTATAACAGGCAATCTGAATAATCCGAAATTCATTTTACGTGATGTGATAGTTGATGCCTTGAAAAATATTTTCGTTAAGCCTCTTACTACACCCTATCGTTTTGAGGTTAGAAACACAGAAACAGAAATCGAAAACTGGTTATCCTTAAAATGGGAAATGAGAAGAAACTATCTGAACTCCCGATAAGAAACATTCCTCGAAGACATGGCAGATTTTCTTAAGAAAAATCCCGAGGCAACAATAAAGGTAATTCCACAGAACTTTGAAGAGAAGGAAAAGGAGTATATTTTATTTTATGAAGCAAAGAAAAAATACTTTTTGACAACTGGCGCAAATAGCCGTCATTCCTATAATGAAACTGATTCTGTACAAGTAGAAAAGATGTCTATTAAGGATGTTAAATTTATAGCCTATCTGAATAAAATGGTGCCCGATTCTATGCTATTTACCTTACAAGATAAATGTATGAAATTGGTAGGTGCCAGTTTTGTGGATGCAAAATTTAATATTCTAAAGGAAGAAAGATACAATGAATTCCTGTTCTATTTCAGAGAAAACGGCACCGAAAAACGTTTGATAATCGCCTCTGGAGAAAACGTAATTCCTTACAATGGCTTCTCCTTTTACAAGATACAATACACAGGAGTTTTTCCTCACTATTTATTAAAGGCATATCAAAAAATGAATGAATTAAATAATGAGGCACCACGGGTTAAATTTAAAAGAAATCGTCAGAAAATTGTTAGATTAAGATAATGAATATGAAAAAAAAAGATAACGTAAAACGTTTACTAAAAGATTTAAGAACGTTGTTCAAAACAACATACGAAGAATGGAATCTGAAGGATCCTTTCCGACAAAGTGCTGTCATTGCTTACTACGCCATTTTTAGTATTCCTGGATTATTAGTTTTGATTGTAAGCATAACAGGATATTTTTATGGAAGTGATGTTGCCAGCGAGCATATCGTTTCTCAAATTTCAGCCACGATGGGTACTGCAACCGCTGCTCAAATTAAGGACATGCTCACCACCGTTGGCCAGGCACATTCTACAATCTGGGCTACCATTCTTGGAATCGCAATATTGCTTGTTGGGGCTACTGGAGTATTTGTCGAATTGCAAAAATCCTTGAATCAAATTTGGGAAGTTGAGGTTGTTATAAAGAAAGGTGTTTTTCTATTTATTAAAGCGCGCCTCTTTTCTTTCGGCTTAATTTTAGCAATCGCATTTTTGTTGCTTATTTCACTGGTCGTTTCGAGCTTGCTCAATGCAATGAGTAATTGGATTATGGTATCAACCTCCAGTTTTCTGACTGATGTATTTAGCATAATCAATTTCATTTTATCGATTGTAATCATCTCAGTTTTATTCGGGCTTATGTTTAAGATTTTACCCGATGCAAAAATCAAATGGAAGCATGTATGGTTAGGCTCCTTGCTTACCGGGGTTTTATTTACATTGGGCAAAACAGCACTTGCCATCTATTTTGGGAGGGTAAATCCAATATCGGGCTATGGTGCTGCGGGCTCCGTAATTTTAATTCTCCTTTGGGTATCTTACTCTTCCATGATACTTTTTTTTGGCGCTGAATTTACCGCCGCCTATGCCAAAATGTATTCCGGGAAAGTCCCACCCACAGCGATTGCAAAAGTAGATATGGCGCCTGCATAACGGAAGAATACGGAATGAATAGGTTAGTTTTATTCTAAAGGATTTAAATACTTAATAGTATCAACATCTAGAATAAAAATACATTGAACTAAAGAATAGATTGGTTCAATTTAATAACGGCAAACCCTCTTAAATAGTAAAACTTTATACTGAGTTTTTTTTCGGATTGTAATAATGGCGTAAATTTCTTTTCAAGTATCCAAATTGTAATATTAATTTCTTGTTAACTAAAACGCTCGAGACTCATAAAGAAACGTTTACTCTTGTTATCAATACCGTTTTCCTAACTTATCATTCAAACTCAAGCCCAAATTTTCAATCTGCTTAAAAAGTAGGGACTAATGGATCCTACTTACAGTCACGACTTGAATAGTCGGGAAGGACGGTTGATTATAAGTTCCGAAACACGTAAGCCATCCTGGGATAATACCATAAATAGTTATAGTTTACTATTAGCATTTTCTATAGTCAATTAGAAAAAAAATTTATATATATCATTATCTTAATAAGAGCATTTTTTTAATTCTCTGTTACTAAAACAATTTCTTCAATTATTTTAATTTCAATTTGTTAATCTGAATCTAACTATTTGAAAATTCCAGTAAGATAGTTTTGCCATACGATATATAATTTATATCTCAATAGGATATAAATCATCAATATCAATCCTCAGGTCTAATTTAAAATCAATTTAATTATAATTAAAATGTACCCCATTTCTATTCGAATAGCCATTATACTATTAATCTTTATTTATTCTTCTACTTCTATAATAGGTCAAACAACTACCCGTTTCAATGACGGTTACCTTTCTGTATTCAAAGCGACTAGTAGTTCTGCATTAAGTAATGCTGGAACTGCTATAGTTATTGAAGAATATCTTCCTACTGGGGCATCACAATCTTCTCCAAATTATAGCGTTACATTGCCATCGGTTTCTTCTGGCATTGGCACAAATGATATTGTTGTATCTGGAACCGCTACTGCGGCGGGACAAATTTCAAGATCTGAAAATGGTCGCTATATCCTAATTCCTGGCTATCATAACCTTATCGGAGACGCAAATACAACATTTAATACTACCTCTGTTGTAAGGACCCTAAATGGTAGTGGAACAATGGGAGCGGGTATCAGTGGAGCAAATTATAGTTCTGGAAATAATAATTTAAGAGGTGCTACAAGTGATGATGGGACAAACTTTTGGATGACTGGTAATGGATTAGGAATTACAACAACAACTAATGGCACAACGATAACGAATGTTTCTAGTACTTCAACTAATAATAGAGCAGGTTTTATTTATAACGGCCAGTTATTTCTTACAACTGGGGGCGGATCCCAAGGAATTTACAGTGTAGGTTCAGGAAAACCAATAAATTCTGGAAATACTTCAGTACGATTATTCACACCTGCAAATACAGATGTTTATGGATTTTCAATCAGTCCAGATGGTTTAACAATTTATTTTGTGGGTGCTACTTCTGGTGGAGGAACAGCGGGTTTGTATAGATGTACTAACAATGGAACTACCTGGACTACTGGAACTCAGATAGCATCAATTACTGGATATACCGGAATTGCAGTCGATTGGTCAGCTTATTCTTTCAGCACCTCTGGTGCTAATGGTTCCAAAATTTTTATTAGCAACCCCACTACAATTGTTTCTGCTCCTGATAATGGAACAAGCACTATTTCGACAACAACATTACGAACTATTACAGGCAATAACGCCTTCCGTGGACTAGCTTTCTCACCTACTAAAAGCACATTCTCCCTTGGAAGTGCTTCACCCACTAGTAATCTTGTACCCAATACAAGCGGAATTCCATTAGCCCAATTTAAATATACCGCCAATGAAGGAAATGTGAATCTTAAAAAATTAATAATCACGAATATTGGATCTGCAAGTATTGCAACATCTACTGGCGCAGATATTTATAATTTTAAGTTAATTGGAGATGCCAATAATAATGGTATAGCTGATGCTGGAGAAACCAATTTATCTTCTGGAGTAGTATCGGGTTCTTCAATTACCTTTTCTTCCATTTCACTTTCTTCATACGTGAATCAAGGTTCCGATTTAAATTTATTAATTATAGCAGATATTAGTACCAGTGCTACCGCTTCCAACACCGTCATATTGAAATTATTAACTACAAACACAATAAATAGTATTGCTTATTCATCAAATATCTCAAATTCAGGCGGATCTTTAATTACTCTTGGAACAGGAAGTAATGCACCTATCGCTAACACATTAACTATAGGTTCTTTTCTTCCAGTAAAGCTAATCTCATTCATTGTAAAAGAAACAGAAGATTATTTCGTATTAAATTGGAAAACAGCTTCTGAGTGGAACAATGACCATTTTGAAATCGAACGAAGTAATGATGGAATAAATTTCCATAAAATAGGTTCTGTCTTAGGTAATCGCAACACCACAAATATTTCAAGTTATGAGTTTATTGATTCAAATTTGCCATTACAAAGGAATCAATTATTCTATTATAGATTGAAACAAGTCGATAAATTAAATGAGTTTGAATATAGTTCGATTGTAACTGTTTATCCTAAAAACAATAAATTAAATACCGAAATCTCCCTCTCGCCAAACCCTTTTAAAGATAAGTTACTTATTAAATTTAATTCAAATGATTGCGGAGAAATTTTCATTACAATTATTGACCCTCAAGGTGGAATTATTGAAAGTCATACAATCAACAAAATAAAAGGTGCTAATTCCATTTTATTGAATACTGAAACTTATTCAAAAGGAATTTACATTATTAAATTTTTTGATGAAAAATTACATTACGATTACAGAGTCTCAATTAAAGATTAATACTTTTTGTGCAGTGTATTGCTGAGGTAAGGTTTAAATTTTATTATTGCATAAGCTCTATCATAAATTATTTGATTAAAGCGAGCTAAATTGCCTATTTAAATATCAAGCCTCTTTTTATCTCATGTCCACTCAATTAATTTTCGCATATATCCATCTGCTAACTCTCGGCATTGGTTGTTATTCAATATGGGCAAGGGCCAATGCATTGAAAAAGCTAAAAGATATGGATGGGTTATCGGATGTTTTTAAAGCCGATAATTTATGGGGATTGGCAGCCGCACTTTGGATTTTTACTGGCTTGATTCGGGCCTTCGGTGGGCTCGAAAAAGGGACCAATTACTATTTAAACAGTACGGCATTTCTTCTGAAAATGGGATTATTCCTTCTGGTATTCTTGATTGAAATAAAACCAATGATCACTTTTATAAAATGGAGGAGTAAAAAGAAGAAAGGGGTAGAAATCGACCTCTCTGAATCCCGCTCCTTAATGATTAGCAGTCAGATTGAACTGGCATTAATCGCTATCATCATCCTGCTCGCCGTGGCCATGGCTCGCGGGGTTTGGTACTAATACCATAACAATTCAACCAAGTTGTATCGTTATGGTAATAAAATAAGAAAGTGAAAAATTTAGTGGGTCATTGCATATTGCAATAGGTTGGCTCCCATCTGTAATGCTCTTAAATGTGTATCAGGAGAATCCTCTGGGTAAATCCCCTGGTCTTCCCATCCATTGCCTAAATCGCATTCGAAGCTATAAAACAAAACTAACCGGCCTTCATACACGTAGCCAAACCCTTGAGCTGGCTTACCCTCATGCTCATGCACTTTAGGCAATCCATTATTAAACTGATACTTCTGATGATACACTGGATGATTGAAAGGAATCTCCACCAATTGCAGTTCAGGGAAAATTTTCTTTAACTCCGGACGAATGAATTTATCCATCCCATAATTATCGTCGATATGTAAAAAACCGCCTCCAATTAAGTATTTACGCAAGTTTTCGGCCTCTTGAGTAGAGAATACCACATTGCCATGGCCGGTCATATGTATAAAAGGATAGTTAAAAATCTCGTTGCCGCCTGCATCAACTATCGCCTCATCCGGAGCAATATGCATATTCAGGTTTTGATTACAGAATTTAATCAAATTGGGTAAGGAGGTCTTATTGGCATACCAGTCGCCCCCCCCATTATACTTAAGCTTGGCAATCTGAAAAGATGCCGAGGTAAAGGAAATTAAAGGCAGTATTAGGAGGGATAAGCCCATCCAGAGATAAATCTTTCGCAACATTAGGGCAAATATACCCATGTTTATGAATTTGACCCTATACGAGTTTTGGAAGCATTAAAGCATCTTATAATAGATGTTTTCTCAAATTTGCCATCAATAAAGGCATTCTAATTCAGTTTTTAGCCCTAGTATTTACCATTTTTCTCTTTCCCTTTCACCTTTTTTTCCTATTTTCGCGCTCCTAAAAAACTAACCAAATAGTTAAATTTTTTTCAATCAAAGTATGGATAATCTTATTTACGTAATTCTCGGATGTGGTGTGTTTAGCTTGCTATTCACTTACGTACGTTCAAAATGGGTTGTTAGCCAGGATGCTGGCGACAGCAAAATGGAAGAAATCAGCAAAGCCATTGCTGATGGTGCTATGGCATTTCTAAAACAAGAGTACAAGGTATTAGGCGCATTCGTCGTTGTTATCGCTCTCTTGCTTGGCTACATGGGCATGACCAATGAGGGTTCTTCACCACTCATCGCAGTTGCCTTTATTATTGGTGCTTTCTTTTCGGCCATGGCTGGTTTCATCGGTATGCGTATCGCAACCAAAGCCAACGTGCGTACCGCTCAAGCTGCCAAAACAAGTTTATCAAAAGCCTTACAAGTATCGTTTACTGGTGGTAGCGTAATGGGTATGGGTGTTGCCGGTTTGGCGATATTGGGACTGGGAAGTTTATTCCTTGTGTTCTATCAAATTTTTGTGGTAGCCCATAATGGCACTGCAAGTGGTTTGGATATGGAACGTGCCCTTGAAGTATTAACAGGCTTCTCATTAGGTGCCGAAAGTATTGCCCTCTTCGCTCGTGTAGGTGGAGGTATCTATACTAAAGCAGCCGATGTAGGTGCCGACTTAGTAGGTAAAGTAGAGGCAGGAATTCCTGAAGATGATCCTCGTAACCCAGCAACGATTGCTGATAACGTAGGCGATAACGTAGGTGACGTTGCTGGTATGGGTGCCGACTTATTCGGTAGCTATGTTGCAACCATCCTTGCTACCATGGTTATTGGTCGCGAATTCAATGTAACCGATAATTTCGGTGGTATGAGTATGATCTTGGCTCCGCTATTGATTGGTGGAATGGGTATCATCTTCTCTATCATCGGAACTTTCTTCGTTCGTGTTAAAGAAGGTGGAAATGTACAAGGTGCTTTAAACTTAGGCAACTGGTCGTCTATCATCCTCACAGGTATCGCTTCCTATTTTGTTATCAACTGGATGTTGCCAGCTGGTGAAATGAGTATTCGTGGTGGTGCTAAATTTACCTCTATGGACGTATTCTACGCTATTGTGGTAGGCCTAGTTGTAGGTGCATTAATTAGTTTAATTACCGAGTACTATACTTCAATGAACCGCGGTCCCGTTAATAAAATCATCAACCAATCATCTACAGGTGCAGCTACCAATATTATCGCTGGTTTATCAGTAGGTATGATGAGTACTTTATTCCCAATTTTGGTATTGGCTGCAGGTATCGTATTCAGTTTCGAGCTGGCTGGATTATATGGAGTGGCTATCGCTGCTGCAGGTATGATGGCAACAACGGCCATGCAATTGGCAATCGACGCCTTCGGACCTATCGCTGATAATGCTGGTGGTATCGCCGAAATGTGTAACCTTCCAAAAGAAGTTCGTGAAAAAACTGATATCCTTGATGCTGTTGGTAATACAACCGCTGCAACTGGTAAAGGATTCGCTATCGCATCTGCTGCATTAACATCATTGGCACTCTTTGCAGCGTTCATGGGTGCAGCTAAAATTGATAAAATTGATATCTCTAATGCCCACGTATTAGCTGGTTTATTTATCGGTGGTATGATACCATTCGTATTCTCAGCCTTGGCTATGAGTGCAGTAGGAAAAGCGGCCATGGATATGGTTCAAGAAGTTCGTCGTCAGTTCCGCGAAATTCCAGGTATCATGGAATACAAGGCACGTCCTGAATATGAAAAATGTGTAGCGATCTCTACGAAAGCTGCTATCCGTGAAATGATTCTTCCTGGCTTAATGGCTTTAACTGTTCCTGTAATCGTAGGCTTCGCTTTCGGAGCTGAAGTATTGGGAGGTTTATTAGCAGGTGTAACTGTTTCTGGGGTGTTGATGGCTATCTTCCAATCGAATGCTGGTGGTGCTTGGGATAATGCTAAAAAATCATTCGAAAAAGGCGTGAATATTAACGGTCAAATGTACTTCAAGAAATCGGAGCCACATAAAGCTGCGGTAGTTGGTGATACTGTTGGTGATCCATTCAAAGATACTTCAGGCCCATCAATGAATATCCTCATTAAATTAATGAGTATCGTTTCATTGGTTATTGCTCCAAGTATTTATAAAATGCATGGTGGTACTGTAAAAGTACATGTTGAAGAGAAAAACATTACTGCTCCTGTTCCAACAGTAGTAGCTCCTCCAAGTACAATTAATTATAACGACGTGAAGTAATTCATTTCAATCATAAAATCAAAAGCCCCGATTCCACTCAGAATTGGGGCTTTTTTGTGGGGCATAAAATATACACATCCCCAATCCAGACTTGTTTTTTATTGATAACTTCATTGTCTCCTCACTGCCAGGTTGATATTTTTGTTCGTTGCATTTCCTGCTCTTTAATATCAGGATTTAGCACCTTGAGAAATATGAATAAACATATATTAGTGGTAGATGATAGCCCAGTGAATCGGATGGTATTTAAAGCCATCATTAACGATTGGAGTAATACGAAAACAAGCTTTGCGAATAATGGTGCCGAAGGAATAGAGGTACTGCGCAACCAACAAGTTGATTTGGTGCTTATGGATTTACAAATGCCTGTTATGAATGGGTACGAAGCAACCATCGCCATTAGAAATCATGAGGCTGGACCAAAAAATACTCGCATACCAATCATCGCTGTCACCACCGAAGATCAAGAAGGAACAAAGGAAAGAGTGCTTGAAATTGGGATGAACGACTACATGAATAAACCCGTAGATCGCCATACACTATTACATAAAATTCGAATGCTGTTGTTTTAGTTTTCCTGCTTTAAATCAAACAAGTTTTATTTTACTTCTGTTTTCGCTTTTCTATTCAATGCAATCTTTATTGAAAAGATATTTGAATTGAGCGAAACGGCATTACTTCCCAAAGCAGTAATGGCATAATCGAGGGTTAGGTTTTTAAGATGTATTCCTATTCCAAAATTGGGTTGCATCACCCATGTGTTTTTAGTGGATATAGTATCGGTTACATCTAAAATATTTTGAATATTGGTAATTCCTCCACGGATATAAATCATCTCCTTATAACCTAATTCCAATCCTAAATGCGGGTCGATATTGATACTCTTCGAGGAGATTAATACATTGCGTTGCCCATCGAAAGTGAAGTCCAGATTGGTTTCAGCTAATAAGGTTGTTTTTTTAGCAATATTGAATTTGTATGCCACACCTGGAATCACTTTAGGCAAGGTAAGCTCGGTGCTATGCACTGGAATTTCATTCCCAGTTTGATAAAACACATCTTTCTCGGATTCGGTAAGCGTAATATTCCATGTATTATAGGTGGTGGTGATATCCTTTAACATCATACCAAACATCCAGTTCTTTCTTTGATATTGAACTCCAAGATCAGCCCCAAAGCCCCAGGCCTTGGCGAAAGACCCCACCTTCCTTACAATTAATTTTGGACTCACACCCCATGATAAACTTTGAGTAAAGCTTTTCTCTTTGAGTTTTATTTTTTGAGCATAGCTGATATAAAATGCATAATCAATGGCCGAAAATGTTTTAATACGTGAATAATCAACTTGTCCATTTTGTACCAATCCCAATGTATTTACAATATCATCTACACCAAACCGATTGAATGAAACACCCAAGACTCCATTCTTATTTATTGGCAATGCCCCTGCAATAAAATCATAGCTTCCAATTTTTTCATAGTAGTTGCTATGCATGAAACTCAATTGAGCATTGTCTTTCACGAGCGATAAGCCCGCAGGATTCCAATACCCAGCATTTACATCATTCACAGAGGCTACCACCGCATTACCCATTCCAAAAGAACGTGCACCAACACCAATATTTAGGAACTCATTGCTGTATTTACGAGCATATTGAGCTTGCAATTGAGAAGCAACGATGAGGAAGAATAAGATGAGTAAATTATTTTTCATGATTATCAAATAGTATAAATAGCTTGTTCCAATTTGTGTCAATATAGTTTTCAATTTCAGGAATCACTGCCGTTAACTCCACTACTTGCGATTCATTGAAATTAATTCCAACCCTGCCAATAATTCGGTTTAACGAATATACGAAATTGCCTGTATTCACATATCCCAAGATAAATCGGTAATGCTTAAACTTTTCTACCATGGTTTTAAACCCATCGTCGGCAGTTGAATTTCTTTGAGCAAAATACAATAATTGCGAATCATCGCAAGCATCCAAATTATCATAAAATTGCGTGCCTAAATGGGGGTGTTTCAATAAAAGTAGACGGTCGATCATCATCTCCAAAATCACATGTGAGATAAAGCTAAACCGAAACAAGTCCTTATTCATGCTGGTTTTTTCGAGTATCAGCTTGATTCCATGGGCATGCTCCTTAAAATAATCAGATCCGTGAAAAATTCGATCACCTAAAAAGTGATGTTCGATTCCAGCGGCAAGTTCTTGCTCATTCGCTGTTTCAATAATTAAGTTCCGGCTTAATCGCTTGCGTTTGTAGGCACCCAACCAATCGGGGAATACCAGTCCGCAATTATAATATGGGGTATTGGGCTTATTGAAAAAATAAAAATGTGAGAGATAATTCAAACGAAGGATATTATTATGGTTAGCGTACTACTGCCCCGAGCTCCGTTTCAAGCGCCACCTGTATGCGCTGCATCGATTGATGAATCGTTGCATCTTCCAGCGTTTTCTCTTCATCCTGCAATACAAAATATAAGGCATATGATTTTTTGCCTTCTCCCAGCTTGTCGCCCTTGTATATATCGAATACACCCACCTCTTTCAAAAGCTTACGCTCTGCAGTTTTGGCACATGCCTCCAGTTGAGAGAATTGAACTCCTTCATTCAGCAATAAACTTAAATCGCGCCGTACACTGGAGAATTTTGAAATGGGTTTGATTTTCCTGAATCCCTTCTCCGATGCTTTGAACAATACGTCTAGTAATACATCTGCAAAAAACACCTCCTGCGCAATATCGGCTTGCTTTAAGTGGGTGCTTGCAACCGCGCCACAAGTGGCCAGCAGCTTGCCATTCACAGTAAAACTGATACCGTATTTATACTGGCTATTTTCTATTTCTTGCGACTGTACATTTTGTAATCCTGCTTCTTCAATGAGTTGCATCACAACCGCTTTTAAGTCGAAGAAGGTTGGCGCTTTTAATGGCTGTACTGCACTAATCTTTTCCTCTTTACCTGTAATAAAAATGGCACAATGCTCCGTTTCCTGATATCGCGAAACCCCGCTCTTATTTGAATTAGGGCTTGCTTCTGGCAAGGCGTACGTACGTCCTGTTTCAAATAAGCGCAACTGATTCAAACTGCGATTTAAATTATAAGCAATCACTTCAAGACCGGAGAACAACATCGTATCACGCATCACACCCATATCACTGCTTAATGGATTTAATAGTGCCACACGCTGGTGTTCGGTTATTTGAGGATAGCTTGCCTTCGTTAACGAGTTGGTCATGATCTCGTTAAAACCTTTATGGGCAAGGTTTTCCGATAATTCTTCACGAAATGCATGGCGGTGTTTTTTGCCACTTAAAATTAAAGAGGTATTGATTCTTCCTGGCAACAGCACATTATTCAATCCATGAATACGAAGTACCTCTTCACATAAATCCACCTCGGTGGTAACATCATTTTTATAGAATGGCACTTGCACACTCAATCCATCCTCTGATTCACTTTGGATATTGATTCCAATGCTCTGTAGTATTTGCTTCACCTTTTCGGGAGCAATATCAACGCCCGTTACCTGGCGCAAATAAGAATATCGAAGTATTATTTCTGAGGGTCCTAAAATATTTGGATACAAATCGATGATGGTTGATGAAACCATTCCTCCACCATTTTCTGTAATTAATTTGGCGGTAAAATGCAATGCCCAGTTTACGAGTTCAATATCAGTGCCCCGCTCGAAACGGAAGCTAGCATCGGTATTCAAGCCATGCGCTCTCGCCGATTTGCGTACACTGGCAGGCTCGAAATAGGCACTCTCAATAAATATATTTTTTGTGGTTGCACTTACCCCACTGTCAATTCCTCCAAAAACGCCCGCAATGGCCATGGGATGCTCGTAATCGCAAATCATTAATTCAGTACCATTCAATTCTCTTGCTACTCCATCAAGGGTCGTGAATTTCTCTTTTAATTGTCCTTGACGCACATGAATGATTTGTTCTTTTATTTTATCTGCATCGAAAATATGAATAGGCTGCCCGATATCATGCAAAACATAATTCGAAATATCTACCAGGTTATTGATGGGTTTCAACCCTATCGATTTTAATTTTTGTTGTAACCATTCAGGTGATGGCCCCACGTTGACATCCTGAATATAAATCCCTGCATATCGTGGACATTGAGCAGCATTCTCCACATTCAGACGAATTGGATTGGCGATATCATGCATTTCAACAGATGGCAATATTGTGAAATCGTATTTCAATGCTGCTTCCTGACCAATATTTATGAGGGCTGCCTTCAACTCGCGAGCAACGCCTAAATGAGAGCATGCATCGGCATGGTTGGGGGTAATTCCAATTTCTATTAATGCGTCGCCTTCAAATTTGATAACTTCCGAAACTGGCGTCCCAACAGCCGTTTCCGCAGGCAATACAATGATACCAGCATGACTAGTTTCTAATCCTATCTCATCTTCTGCACAGAGCATCCCCTGACTTTCTTCTCCTCGTATTTTTGATTTTTTAATTTTAAACGATTCACCACTTGCCGGATACAATGTCGTTCCTATTGTTGCTACCACCACTTTCTGGCCTGCAATAACATTGGGAGCTCCACATACAATGGAGAGTAAGGGTTCACTTCCGATATTCACCTTGGTGATACGAAGCTTATCGGCATTTGGGTGCTGCTCACATTCCATCACCTCTCCTACTAACAGCCCTTGCAATTGATCGGGAGTAATTCCAGATGCAGTGACACCTTCTACCTCCAGTCCCAATTGCGTTAAGAGCGAATCGAGTGCAGAAGTTTCGGGAACATAGGTAAGATGTTGTTGAAGCCAGTTATAAGATATTTTCATGAAATGTTGCGCTAATCGTTACGGGGAGGGCAAAGATAAAGTTAAAGCACTAATATGCCAACTCCATAAAGCATTAGTTCCTTCAATAAATCAAAATGAGGAAAACTGAATTAAATTTCGTTTTTAGCCAATTTCATTCTACGCACAAATGCCATGAAAGTGCCCAGAGATAAGAGGATAGTACCTGCCCACAATAAATTGATATATGGAAATAGAATGGCTTTCATAATGATGAAATCGCGTTCTGGAGCTCTTTCTCCAATCGCAATCTGTATCTTATGATTATCAGGATTCACATTAAGAAAACCTGCAACCACACCTGCTTCCTTGCAACGACCTTCAAAATACACGGCCGAATTTCCTTTCACACCAAACATGGGTTCCACATTGAAAATTTCACCTCCGTTGGTAAATACTGTGAATCGTGCTCCAATTAAAATATCGGCACTACTTGTGTTTTTTTCACTTCCTGTAAGATTCACGGTGCTATCAAATACCAACATGGCATACTTGCTATGAAGCGTATCACCTGGAGAAACCCAGAATGATTTTACATCTTTTAAACTGGTGGTATCCTCCTCCGAACTTTCATTCTTAGGCCCAGAAGTAACATGTGTAAACACATCATGATCGACATAATGTTTGGTATCAGGATTCGCCACATTACCCATTTTAGGGTTGATCTGTGTATTCGGGATCAAGGTGAACTCTTCTAAAACCTGGTCCTTATCATCCACCTTTTTATAATGTACTTTATGGAATATATTTGGAGCCACTGTGCTATCACCTAGATAAGTAACGATATAACTCCGCATCCGCATCGGCTGATTTTTCTCCAGCAAAATATTCTCAGCATCAGCCTTCGCATCACCTAGTGTAAAACCTGAATTATTATTCGAGATGATGGTTTTATTTACTGATGAAAAAATAATTCCAATTAGCATCATAGCAAAACCCAAGTGAGAAATAGAAGCTCCCGCCGCTTTCATATTGCCTTTCAGCACATCAAAAATATAGGCGGTATTGGTGAGAAATGCAAAAATCGAAGTAACTAAAAGAATACCATAAATCACCTTTCCCAATTCGGCATAAATAAATAGGGTTCCTCCAATTGTTAATGAGATAACGAAATACACCAACATTTTAATCGCAAAAGATTTTAATGATTGGGTGTTTCTATATTTTAAATATTGTGCAAAGGCACTTCCTAAAGTGATAAGAATCGCTATCGGGATTTGAATAAAATGATATGCCTGAATTACATCTGCTGGCGGAGCCATTTTCAAATCGATATTAAACCAGGTTGCAATTCTATTATACACTGGTATCGATGTAACGGTTACAATATGTATTGAAGAAAGCAACAAAACGAGCGCGCCAATAAACATCCAAAACTCCCGCGCACTAAGGCTATCAGCATCCTTATTGGAAGTGTATTTATTCCATGTTTGAATCAATAATATTGCACTGCCAATGATGAAAAACAGCAACCAAATCAATAACTGACCTGATAAACCCAAATCAGTAAATGAATGCACCGATGAGTCACCAAGTATTCCACTACGAGTTAAAAATGTAGCATAAAGCACCGATAAAAATGCAAGAATCGCTAGAAAAGCACTCGCATGTGCCGATTTCTTTGTAGTATTAAATATTACCATCGCATGAATTGCTGCAGCAATAATTAACCATGGCAAGATGGAAGCATTCTCTACTGGATCCCAGTTCCAATATCCTCCAAAACTTAAACTTTCGTAGGCCCATGCAGCACCCATAACAATGCCTACACCCAATACACACAAGCAAACCAATGCCCATGGCAATGCAGGCTTAATCCATTCGGTATAACGTTTTTGCCACAAGCCTGCAATCGCAAATGCGAATGGGACCAAGGTACTTGCAAAACCAAAAAACAAGGTAGGCGGATGAATCACCATCCAGTTATTTTGTAATAATGGATTCAATCCATTACCATCTTTAATCATCGACAAATAGCCTGCTTGTTGGAAGATGGGCGCATCCGTCATAGCTTCGCGCATTAACGTAAATGGGCTACTACCTAATTTAATATCGCCAATTACCACTCCCAAAATCATTGAAGTGAGCATCACTTGAGAGGCAGCAATGACAGCCATCACAGGTTTTTCCCAACTTTTGGGTGCCTTCCACATTACCAATGCACCGAGAAGTGCTTGCCATACAATCCATAATAAGAAGCTGCCTTCTTGTCCTTCCCAAAAACATGAAATCATAAATTTGGTAGGCAATTCATTGGATGAATGCTCCCAAGCATAATGATATTCGTAATAGTGGTGGTAAATAATATAGAACAAACTCACAAATACCGTAACAACGGCAACGCATTGTATAAGGAAAGAGATGCGTGCAATTTTCAACCATGAAGTATCTTCTTCCCCTTTTTGAGTAGCGAAAAAATAACTAATGCTCGATAAAATTGAAAGCGTGAAAGCTAGAACGATGGACAGATGCCCTAGATTGCCGATGGCCAGATGCTCTCCTGTATATTGCATTTCCGTTGAGGTTGTTTTATGAGGGTTTTAATAAAATAAGGTTGACTTGAATAGCATAATGAATCTATTCATGAGGGGCAAAGCCTCCAAAGAAAGTGAATTACACTTTCGTTTTGTTGTATTTACTTGGACATTTCATCAAGATAGAAGAAGCTTTAAATACTTCCCCATCCAAATTGCCAATAACAACAACGCGTTCGGCTTTTTCAAAATCTTGTGGTTTGGTATCCAATAGCTCTACTTTTCTAACAATACCGTTTTCATCTTTGATGAAAAACGAAAAGTAATTTGGATTTTCTTTCGGGTTATAATAGGTTCCCGAATCTTTTACTTGCATTCCTACAATATGAACTTCCTTTCCTGGATGCTCATTACAATATTGGAAATTGGCATAAGTACTTGTCTTGCCATAAATACTAAACACAGCTACCATAGCGGCAGCAATAAATACGAGGGCGATGATATAACGAGGTTTCATAGGACTACTTTTCGAGTTTTGAAATTTTACGATCGATATAAACTAGGTAGGTAACAATACCCGTAAAGATAATACCAATTACAGTAACTACCACATAAATTTTGCCATTGGCACGCAAGGCATCTGCCATATCAGGCGTGGCTTCCTGAGCACTCGCGGTGATAGCAGCCCATAACATCGTGGCCAATAATTTAATTCTCTTCATTTTGCTGGCTGATTTTAATTTTTTGATAACGGTAAAGTATGGTGAAGATCCAAAAACCAAGAATAATCCAGCCAATAACAGCGGGATAAAAAACTACTCTTAGTTGTGAATCTAAATCGTATTTCTTAAAGTTCACTGTATCTGAACTGCCTGGATGTAAGGATAGCATGAACTTAGGCATGATATAAGTTACTGCCAACTGCATAGGGAAAGCGAAAATATTATACACTGCAGCCAATCGTGCTCTCTTTGTTTCATCTTCAATTGCACTTCTTAGTACAAAATAGGCCAAATAAATTAATAGCGCAATAGCTGCTCCATTTAACTTTGGATCGCGTGGCTCCCAATAGGTACCCCAAGTATACTTAGCCCATAAACTTCCGGTAGCAATTCCCATGATGCCAAACAAGAAACCAATCTCTGCAGCCGATTGTGCATGCAGGTCGTGATCCATGTTGAGCTTCCTTAAAAACATGATGGAATGATA
Organism: uncultured Bacteroidota bacterium; assembly: GCA_903910445.1. Taxonomy (GTDB): domain Bacteria; phylum Bacteroidota; class Bacteroidia; order UKL13-3; family UKL13-3; genus CAINMV01. The sequence continues at coordinate 33,516 of CAIVZR010000025.1, read as the reverse complement.
TACCGAATAAGCAAAGAGTGTATACATCGTGAACCACATGGGAACATGATAAAATAGGTTACGAATGGTTTCATTCGTGATATCGAGCGGTGGAACACTACATATTAATCCGTAGGTTAGTACGAACAATAAAATGCCCGCTCCGAGCAATTTCCACCATAATTTACGCATCCAATTCATTGAGGTGCAAATTTAATCTTTATGTAATGAAGTAAATATGATTAATTTCATTTTTTTTGTCAATAACCACGACTTATAGCGCCTCAACGGCAAGCCTCACTTCTTCCATTTGCCACATTGGGGTCGACGTAGCGCCGCATATTCCAACAGTATTATTAGCATCGAACCACTCGGGATTCAACTCGCTGGCATTAGAAACAAAGTAGGAATTATTATTATGCTCCTTACATACATCGTAGAGGATTTTGCCATTGGATGATTTAATACCAGCGACAAAAATGATGACATTGAATTTCTTCACAAAGTCGCGCAATTGAACATCTCGGTTACTTACTTGCCTGCAAATGGTATCGTTAAAATCTACCTCATGCCCTTTTGAAACGAGGTAATCGCGATAGTTATAGAGCGACTTCGTGCTCTTGGTTGTTTGACTAAACAATTTAACTTTTTTAGGCAACGCTAATGCATCGAGCTCTTCTTGGTTCATGAACACTCTGGCTGCACCACCCGTTTGACCAAGCAAACCACTCACTTCTGCATGCCCATGTTTACCATAAATAATTATTGGAGCTTCCGATTCATCGAATGATTCTTTAACACGGTTCTGTAGTTTTAATACCACAGGGCAGCTGGCATCTACCAATTCGATATTATTTTTAAGGGCTAGTTTATACGTTTCAGGAGGTTCACCATGTGCACGAATCAATACCTTGGCATCAAAAATATCAGCCAACATTTTTGTATCGATAATCTTCAAACCTTTTGCTTTCAGTCGTTGTACTTCTTCGTCGTTATGTACAATATCTCCTAAGCAATAAAGTGTACCCTCTTCATTCAATATCTCTTCCGCCATATCAATAGCATAAGTAACTCCAAAGCAAAAGCCTGAGTTATCATCAATGGTTGCAAGCATATTCAACATACGACACAAAGATAATTCATTTTAACCAAAGATTAATTCCCCTTTGGCAAAGAATCAATGCTAAATGTTCTAACTTTGTAGCGATATGTTTCAACAGTACCGACCCGAGCGATTTACCAAAGCAGTTCTCAATTTATTGATCATTAATGGCATCTTGTTTTTAGCCACGATGGTCATTGGATCCAAATATGGCATTAGCCTAGAAAGGCTATTCGCACTCTATTTCCCCTTGACCCCTGAGTTCAAATGGTATCAGCTCATCACCCATATGTTCATGCATGGCAGCGTCATGCATATTTTATTAAACATGTATGCCTTATGGCTCTTCGGCACCAAGCTAGAAAGTTTATGGGGCACCCAACGTTTTCTGGCCTTTTATTTTATATGTGGTGTTGGTGCTTTTTTGACACATTGGCTGGTAGGCTATCTTGGATTTTCAGACTTGTCGCCAATCATCGGCGCATCGGGAGCGGTATCGGGCTTGGTAGTTGCTTATGGATATCTGTTTAGAGATTCTCAATTTATGATTATTCCTATCCCCATTCCTATTAAAGCAAAGTATTTAGTCCTTATTTTAGCTGCTTTTGATTTGCTTTTTGGAATTATAGGGAATGATGGCATTGCACACTTTGCACATCTCGGCGGAATGGTTACTGGACTTATTTTGATTGTCTATTGGAATAAAACCAACAGAAATACGCTCTACTAAATTGTCGAAAAATCTTTACCAATTATTAGCATTGATTCCCCACTCAAGTAATATTTCTTTCGTAAATTTGTATTAAACAATATTTGATTTTCTAATAACTATGGTCGATAGTATTTGGAGTGACGTAAAAGGTACATTTAACCAACAAAAAACTGTGGTGCCGAAATTAATTTTGGCCAATATCATTGCGTTTATTGTTCTGAACGGTGGGCATTTTAACTTCACCTACCTCATCTGTTACGCTACTGGTTTCGATTTCAGTAAGGTATTGCATTTCTTTTCATTACCCATTCAAATCGAAGAATTGGCATGGAAACCATGGACCTTACTCACTTACGGATTCTTACATGAAGGTTTCTGGCATATCCTTTTCAACATGATTTTCTTGTATGTATTCGGAAATATTTTAGAAGAATACTTGGGAAGCAAGAAAATAATTACTGCGTTTTTTGTTGGTATCGTTTTAAGTGCCATCATCGAAACCCTAGCATTTCAACTACTTCGATTCACCATCCATAGTTATCCATATGGCTATACCATTGGGGCTTCGGGTGCCATCATGGCAATCATGGCAGCTTCGGCAACCTTGCTCCCCGATTTCGAATTACGTGTCATCATTTTTAATATTAAACTAAAATATATTTTCCTCTTTTATTTTTTGCTTGATCTCTTTAGCCTGACTGATGGAGTAAATTGGGGTGGGCATATTGCTCATTTAGGAGGTGCAATATTTGGGTATCTTTATATTAAAGATATATACCGAAATTCCTATATCGATAACTTCTTCGATAATATTACCGGATTGTTTAAACCCAAACCAAGAATGAAAGTTGTTTACAAATCAACCAATCCCCCCAATAGAAATCAACAATCGAGTTATAAGAGCAATTCTCAAAAACCCAACCAGCAGGAGATTGATGAAATACTCGATAAAATTTCTCAGAGTGGTTATGATAGTTTGACTAAATCGGAAAAGGAAATTCTTTTCGCAGCAAGTCACGACGAATAAGGCAATTCAATTATTTCATAAGTGAAGGGCTAATAACCCGCTCCTTAGTACCTTCATAAATTTCATATTCTAGGTTACGACATTCAATAGTTGCATTGAAAAATTCAATTCTTCGGGTAGCTTTCAATCCAATTTTCTTTGCCAATTCCATATTGCCTGTAAAGATATAACCATACTTTCCTTTGCATTGCTTCTTAAAGAAATCGCCAATGTTTTTATAAAGTGGAATCAAGTCGGCTTCCTCTCCTACCCTTAGTCCATAGGGCGGATTGAGTACTACCACCCCTGGTCCCTCAGGTATATGTGTATCTTCAAAATTGCATAATTCAAATTCAATCAAATGATCCACTCCCGCCGTTTGAGCATTACGTTTTGCATTCACAATGGCTTCGTTACTAAAGTCGGTAGCGATAATTTTTGATTTAATAGTATGTAGTGCTTTCTTTTTCGCCTCTTCTCTCACTTGCTTATAAAAGGTATCATCATATCCTTTAAAGTGCATGAAGCTATAATTGCTGCGCATCAATCCATTCGCCCTGTTGGTGGCCATCAACGCTGCCTCAATAGCCAACGTTCCAGCGCCACACATCGGATTGATAAATGGTTGATCGTGTTGCCATTTAGTACTGTAAATGATAGATGCTGCCAGCGACTCGGCCAATGGCGCTACGAAACTAATTTTACGATAACCATGCTTGGCAATAGTATCACCGCTTGTATCCAAATACAAGGTGGCTTCACCGCTACTCCAGAAAGCAAAAATTACTGCTTCCTTTCCTTCCTTGCTACTATTCAAACGCTCGAAACCTTTGCTTCGAAACCTATCATTTATCGCATCTTTGGTGAGTAAGTTGGTGAATAAAGTATTATCAATTTCCTCATTATTGGTAACCGATTGAATGGTGATTTCCTTGTCAAGTTCAAGAAAATCTTCCCATGCAATATCTTTAGCTCCTAAGTAGTATTGATCTTTATTTTCGGCATCAAACGCGGCTACTTTGTAAAGCACCTTGGCGGCTGTACGCAAGTAAAAATTCATTCGGATGCAATCATTCCAATTCCCTTTGGTCATCACCCCCGAACGGGTTGAATCGAGTATCTCGTAGCCCATATCCTGCAATTCTTTTTGCAAATAAATCTGACAGCGATTGGGGCAGGTGATAAAAATTTCGGAAGTATTATGAATAGAAGCCATGATGCCTTAAATTAAATTGGGCGCGAAGATAGGCAATACAAGGCAGTAGGAAGAAGCAAACAGAATTCGCCCTCTTCCATAGCTGTCAGTAAATGACCTTTATGATTAAAAAAAATTAGTAGGCTCTGGCAAATACAACCCTTTCCTTGCTTGTGTTTCCTGTAAAGAAACAGGTTCCCGATTCTTGTGGGTTATTGAGTGGAATACAACGAATTGTTGCCTTGTATTCTTCTTTAATCTTCTCTTCCGATTCACTGCTGCCATCCCAATGTGCCATCGCAAAACCGCCTTCATCCATCACCTTTAAAAATTCTTCCTTGCTATTTACCACCTTGGTTTTCGCAGTTCTAAAGTCGAGGGCTCTCTGATATAAATTATTTTGAATGTCGGTGAGCAGTGTCATCACATCATCAACCACGGTATCCATTGATGTAGATGTCTTTTCCTTGGTATCGCGACGGGCGATTTCGATGGTATTGTTTTGAATATCACGCATACCCAGAGCCAATCTTACAGGCACCCCTTTCAATTCCCATTCTGCGAATTTGAATCCTGGCTTTAAAGTATCTCTTCCATCAAATTTCACACTCACACCTTTCGCTTCCAGTTCCGATTTGATATTATTTGCTTTCTCTTGAATCGCTAAGAAGTCTTCTTCACTGCGGAAGATGGGCACGATGACAACTTGTATTGGAGCTAATTTTGGAGGAAGCACCAAGCCTTCATCATCGCTATGCGTCATGATAAGTGCACCCATTAAACGGGTACTGACACCCCAGCTGGTAGCCCATACATAATCTTGCTTACCATCCTTACCAGTGAATTTCACATCGAACGCTTTTGCAAAATTTTGTCCTAGGAAATGTGAAGTCCCTGCCTGAAGCGCCTTTCCATCTTGCATCATCGCTTCAATACAGAAGGTTTCATCGGCTCCTGCAAATCGTTCATTGGCAGTTTTTATTCCCTGTATCACTGGCATCGCCATAATGTCTTCGGCGAACGAAGCATATACTTTAAGCATTTGTGTTGTTTCTGCAATTGCTTCATCCTTGGTGGCATGAGCGGTATGCCCTTCTTGCCATAAAAATTCGGCGGTGCGCAGAAATAAACGGGTACGCATTTCCCAACGAACCACATTGGCCCATTGGTTAATAAGTATAGGTAAATCGCGATAGCTTTGAATCCAGCCGCGATAAGTATTCCAAATGATTGCCTCACTGGTTGGTCGAACCACTAATTCCTCAGTCAATTTTGCTTCCGGATCAACGATAAGCTTTCCTTTGTTATCTGGATCTGCCTTTAATCGATAGTGAGTAACTACAGCACATTCTTTTGCAAATCCTTCTGCATTTTTTTCTTCCGCCTCAAATAAGCTCTTTGGGATAAACAATGGGAAATAAGCATTGCTATGCCCAGTTGCTTTAAATCGTTTATCGAGATCGGCTTGCATTTTTTCCCATATTGCATAGCCATAAGGTTTGATAACCATACACCCTTTCACTGCAGAATGTTGCGCCAATTCGGCGGCATCCACAATATAATTGTACCACTCCGAATAGTTCTCAGATCTATTTACTTTTTTGAATTCACTCATATTAACACTTATAGATTTATTTGGTATGCTATTTGAATTCTGCAAGACGTTAAACTATTACATACATTTAACATCAAAACCATTGTCGCAGATAAATTTAATTAATACCCAACCCTGCAAAGTTAAATTAAGTCTTTAACTTTGAAAATAATTCATCCCACAAGTTATGAAATCCCTCTTCAAAATTCAACAGGCCATCTACTTCGCAGTTATTGCGATTGTAATGCAATCATGTTCGGCACAAAAAGCTGTAACTACTGATGATGTTTACAGTGATTTAAAAACCCGACCGGCAACAACCCATCAGGACACCAAGCAAACAACAGTTTCACCTAACAACCAAACTGCGGTGAACGATGAGGAGGATGACAATTCGGATAATTACAATTCTGATTATTCAAATACCAAAAAGAGTTATCAAAGCGGAGGTTCCTATTCATATGACGAATACGATTATTATGATGACTATACCTATTCATCACGTATACGTAGATTTTACAGCCCATACAGCGGATTCAGCTTTTATAGTGCCCCATATACCAACTACTACTATTATAACTATAACCCGTATTTTTGGGGAAGCAGTATCTATAGCAATGGCTGGGGTTACGACCCTTATGGAGGTTGGGGCTATTCATCTTATTACCCTCAGTATTATTACAACAATTACTATTACCAACCCAATATTTGCTGGGGAGGTTATGGCTCATATAATCCTTATGGTTATAACTACAACCCTTATAATTATGGAAACGGTTACGGATATTATTCAAACCCATACCGCTACCACAATAATAGAGGATATGGATATTGGGATAACCATTCTTCAGTTCCTAACCATAACAATAATAATAACAACACGAATAATCATCCCAATGGCACGTATTATGGACCACGTACTGTATCGTCTAATAATTTGCCAGTAAGAAACCCATCGAATCCGAATCGTAACGGCACTGCTCGTCCAGATGCAGCCCCTTCAACCACGCCGGGCACTACCCCATCCGGTACTGCTACACCGAGAAGAACAGATGCTGCTCCAAGAAATGGCGATGCCAACACTCCTGAACCCGCTAATAATACTCCAAGAGCACCACGAAATACAACGCCACAAAGAGAACCTGCCAACAATAATGGCAATCCTCAAAACCCTTCTAATTCACCTCGTCAGGAGCCGGTAGACAATACTCCTAGAAACGAGCCAGAGAATACTACTCCTCGAAATACCACACCTCAAAGAGAACCGCAGAACAGTACCCCACGTCAGGAGCCACGTCAAGAAACACCCCCGCGCCAAGAACCTCGTCAGGAAGCACCGCGTCAACAAGAGCCACGTCAAGAAACACCACGTCAGGAACCTAGAAACGAGGCACCACGTAATACTTCACCTCGAACACCACGCACTGAAAGTAATAACTCGCAACCAGAGCAAAGGAATTATAGTAATCGTAGTAACGGGAATCAAAATCAACAACCACGTGAACAACGCACGGTAACACCTCGACCTGAGACTAGAACCGAGGCTCCTTGCCAGCAACAAGCACGTACAGAAGCACCTCGCCAACAACAACCTCGGGCCGAAGCTCGTCGCAACGAAAGCCGTCAGCAGCCAAGTGCACAACCAAGCAATGGCGGTGGTAATGGTGGTAACGGTGGTAATGGTGGAGGCACAAGAAGAAACCCTCGATAATTAGTATCCCAAAACAATATTTGTCCTTATTATTTTTAAAACTGAAAGTGTATATGAAAGCCTTTGTAAAAATTATTGTATTCGCATTCGTCATGATTAGCTTGAATGCCAATGCACAAAACGAACAGGATATTCTTCGGTATTCATTCACCAATGTGGTAGGAAGTGCTCGTAGCATGGCTTGCGGCAACGCCTTTGGCGCCTTGGGAGCAGACTATAGCAGTATGGTAACCAACCCAGCAGGCTTAGCACGCTATCGTAGTTCGGAAATTGGTTTTACAGCCAACTTTTTCAATATCAAAACAAATGCATTCTATATAAACAATATCAAGTCTGACAATAAATTCAATTTGAATATTAATAACGCAGGGGTTGCATTTGCTTTCCCTACCGAGAATAAAGACGGATGGAGATTCATCAATTTTGGTTTCGGAGTAAACCGTATCGCAAATTTTAACCGCACAGTATATTTAGAAGGCTATAACTCAAAGAGCAGTATTGTTCAGCACTTTGAGCAATCGGCCAATGGAACCGATTATACCCGATTGGGAGTAACAACCCCCGCTTACTTAGCCTACAACTCCTACCTTATCGATGTTGAATCGGGCACTCGCAATCAATACTTGAGCGATTTCACCTATGACTCTTCATTCACAGTTCATCAACGCAATGCCATTGAGCAATCGGGTGGAATGAATGATATTAGCATTGCCTTGAGTGGGAATTATAATGATAAAGTTTATTTGGGTGGCTCACTGAATTTTTACAAAGTGAAATATAATGAACAAAATGCGTTTTTAGAAGATGTGGCAAATAACTCCGTTAATAATTACAAGAAGTTAAACTATACCACCAACTTAAATACTTCCGGATTGGGTGTAGGAGCTAAAATTGGAGCGATTTTTTTACCCACTTCCTTCTTGCGTTTTGGCATTGCCTTCCATACTCCTTCACGAATTTCATTTACCGATAATTACAAGGGGCAACTTTCATCAGAAATTGCCTTCTCAAGCTTTGCTCTCGACACCACCCAATTTACTCCTGATGGCACGTACGATTATTCCATTGTTATCCCAGGGCGTATTGCATTAAGTGGTGCATATATTTACAAGAAGAGCGGATTTATCAGTGTGGATTTTGAGCATATTGATTATCGTAATGGAAAAATAAAATCTGGTACTGATCAAACAAGTACATTAGACACCTTCACTTTGGGTGTAAATAATAATGTTAGAAACAACTATAAAGCAGCCAATAATATCCGCATTGGAGCTGAGTATATGTTTAACCAAGTATATGCAGTAAGAGCTGGAGTTGGATTTACTGGTTCGCCTTATAATTCAAGCGTAACAGGTGCTCCTCAATTTAAAACTACCATTCCATTTATTTCTTGTGGCTTTGGCATTCGCAATGGTAATTATTTCTTAGATATGGCTTTGGTTAGAAACTACGCTACTACCTATTATGCTCCATATACCTTGAATCCGAATGGAACTGCAAAGTATTATACTTCTGAAATTCAAAATGCAACAACGAATTTCACCGCTTCAATCGGTTTTAAATTCTAAGGAGCTCAATTAAAGGTAGAATCCTATATGCAAGAAGGCCCCTAAGCCTGTGCTAATTTTAGGCGCAATAAATCCTTCCACGCTCTTCAAACTAGCATCCAATATCCATTTAGAAGCTCGGTATCGGCATGATAAGTTGATATCCATTTTCCCAAATCCACCAGCGCTCAATTCGGCACCAAGAAATATATTAGATTTCAGCGCATACATATATCCTAATTTTACTTGAGGCCTGCTGTTCATGAGATAACTTCGAACATGAACATAGCCAATAGATTTATTCTTCAATTCCTTTTCTAATCTCAATTCCAAAAGAGTGGGTAGGGTAAAGCTGAAAGATTCCTCATTATATTTTGAGTTAAATACTTTCAATACTGAATCTTTGAGCGATGCGCTATTGAACGACTCCAAATTAGAAAATGGACCTAAATCAACACCAGTATAGCGAACTGCAGTATCAATGATTTGGTGTTCGGTAGCCGAACTGTATTTTATAAAACCAATATCTCGAATATTGAAAGTTAAGGTAGCTCGTTGTTTTGTAAGGTAAATCTGATAATTGAAATTCATTCCGGCTCCGTATCCTCTCGGATTCGTGAATCGAGCGCCACGGGCTGAGGTGCGTCGCTCGTATTTCAAATCGATATCTAAATACTCCCCATTTTGTTCAGTAAAGATGGAGCCTCTATCAACACGAAACTGATTTGCATAATCACCCACAATGAGGCCCAAGGTTGTATTGATGCATTGCGTTTTGTTTTTGAAGTAATGACGTATTCCAAGCGCGGCCTTTTGGTATTCCAAATCTTGAAAAAACAATTTCGAGATATCTTTTTTTTGATTGGCAAATTGCGCATTGCCTTGAAGAATCATTTCAAAAGCAGTATTGGTAAACACCGCATTCTGGAATGATACGGCTTGCAATTCGTATATAATCCCAGTATTGTGGTGTTTTTTTATCGGCATTACATAATAGACGCCTGCTTCAATATGATTCACTAAATAATTTTTTGACTTTAACTTTTTCTCTGAATTGTCGAGTGAGCTATGACGCAGTTGTTGATCACCACGCACATCGAGTAAGAAACTATTTGTTAGTACATTTGAATTGGTCTCCCATTCGCTAATTATACCCGCAGTTGGCAATTGCCAATAGGCATACTCAATTTTTAATGGAGCCAAGGTATCCTGAGCTTTCGCAAAAAGGGTAGTTAGTAGAAATAAAAACAGAATCAGATTATCTTTTGCCCGCATGGTAGGTAAATTCGCCGGTTAATTTTAATTTTAGTTGATAGTCGCTATAAATCTTCACATGGTCGGAACCATTGGTAGTCATCGCCGCTTTAATAATAATCTTAGTAGCCATTTTCAATCGGTCGTAGCGTGCCGCATTGATGCTCACACTCACTATTGACTTGGCAGCAGCATTGGTTCGGCCTGTAGCAAGGTTCAATACTCCTGGAGCTATTACAGCACCAATATCACTAAATACCGAATCGATGATTTCATTCTTATCGTTGAGGAAATAAAGTTTCGCATATAACGAAATTGGGTAATCGTTTTCGAAAATGAAATTCAATTTCCCTTTATCAATTCCAGTGGTATTCGTAGCGGTGCCTAATGAGAAGGCTGTCGTATCGCAAAGTATTAACTGGCTTGCCTTAAAGGCCAATGGCATCTGCACATCGAGGTTGGCAATGAGTTTACTATCATAATCGATAAAATCGATAAAGCCTTGATTTCCGAATGGATTGATGTAAGCAGTAAATTTATAATATACTTCATCGGGCAAATTCTCAATAAATGGCTTTAAGTTGGAGTTCGATGTAGTGAGAGAAAGGCCGCTTGTTTGGGATTTGGCAGTATACCCTACCCTAGTTGCTCTTGCTATTGAAAATGGACTCGAAAGCAAGGTGGATGTTAAAGAAACATTGGTTCCTTTGCTTGTATTTTTTGAATAAAGATAATCGAAATTGATGGATGCTGCTGCCCCAATACCATTCTCAACAGTAAGATCCATTTTCACATCTTTCAGGTCGATGGTGCCGCTGGTAATTTTGGAGAATAAATCGAGTGTTGATTTTGTAGGTCCGATATTGATGGTATCCTGACCAAGATAACCTTCTACGAATTGTGGCACAATATCATACAATCCATATCGTATCCAAACACTATCGGTGGATGATAGTGGCATTAGCTTTCCACTGCTATCGATGCTGGCTTTAAATATATTCCAGAATGAATTATATGCGGTACCACTCCTGCCTTGTAAATTAATGGTATACCCTGCCAGATCCACTTCCTGCAATACATTTTGCACACTGCCTGATACGGCGGGAGGTACCTTTAAAAACATGTGCACGGTATTGTTGTTTTTTAGTGCACTTGGAATTTTATAATCGATGTACAATGTATCTTGAAGCGTGCTATACATCTGCATTTTAACTTTCCCGCTTCTGATAAGCATACTGCGAATTTTCGCTTGTCCTAAATCATAGATAACGGTATCGTCTACCACAATTAAGTCTTGCTTAGGGAAACGTGCAATAGCATGACTTGCTGTGAGGTTTCTCACCTTTAACTGCATCACGATAGCTTTCGAAGTATCGATTGGCACTGGATTACCACCGCTTCCTGGCGAACCAATTTTCACTAAAGTGCCTTGAAGGTTACCTTCAATATGTTTTCCGGCAAGGTCGTAGGTTCGAGTGATGGATGCTCCGGGAGGAATCAATGAAAAGGTATCTGTAAAAACCAATTGCCCTCCTATTTTGTTCTTTACGTTAAATTCTAAATCAGAAACAGGGATAGGTAAATCGTTGAAAATTGAAACATCTAAAAACCCAGTAATCAAATCGGCTTCTTGAAAAAAACTATTGGCATCGATATCGGTAATTTGGTTGGCGTTATTGGTTGGAATGGCAGGCACCACCGTGGTTTGGCCGTTGAGTAAAACAATCAGTTGGCCCGTAGTACCCAAGTTCTTCGCTATTTGACCCAAGGTAATTTTTTGGGTAATAAAACTATTCGAAAGGTTGGCTGTGCTTAATTTAGCTGAAACAGTAACAGAGGTATCTGGCACTACCAAAATATCCTTAATCGAATAATTGTATAATGGATAGCGATAAACAATATCCATGCTTTTATCCGAGTTCACAACGGCTTCACTATCGGCAATAAGCTTATCTAATCCAATCGTGGTATAAGCCAGTGGAAGCAAAACATCGGTATCAAAGCCCGGCAATTCTCGTTTACGGTTACATGAAACCACCGTAAGAAGGATTAGAATACTATATAGAATAAAATTTAATTTCCGCATAACAGGTGGAGAAGGCGATTAATTTTTGTTGCAATATACTTAAATTATGGAGCTTTTTCTAAGCTTCATAGTACGCTTACATATACATGACCAAAGGAGTTTTCGTTGGTGTTTTTTGAAATATTTTCTACTCCATTATGATTTACCGCTTATCAAAAAAAAACCTGCTATTCGCAGGCTTTTAAACTATTAGAAGGAAAACTCTTGTTAGATTATTGGGTCGTTATTCTCTGTTGAAGTATGGCTTTCGGTGCTTTCGGTACTTCCAGCATTATTCTCAGGATTATTACCGTAGTCGATATACTCACGTTGAGGTGGATTATCGAAGTCATACTCTGGCAATTGTTCACGAATATATCCGGTTGACTCGTTCAAGCCATCCATGAACTTTTTGAAATCTTCTTTGTACAAGAAAATTTTATGCTTTACGAATCTTTCCTCCCCTGGTCTTTTAGTACTTTCAGTAATGGTAAGATAAAAATCATTCGCACGGGTTGTTCTCACATCGAAAAAATAGGTGCGTTTGCCCGCTCTTACACGCTTTGAGAACACTGCTTCTCTGTCTTGTTTGTTGTAGTCGTTTTCCATTCTTAGGTACTTTTGTAGGTTTTGAAAATGTTTAGGTTGCTAATATAGCGGAATGAAAATTAGATTACCAAATTTAATTTCAAAAAACTGCATTTCTGTGGATGTATGATAAATCAATAATGAATAGAAAATAGTTCCGAAATATTAGGAATCAGATTGCAAAAATCGAGTCGTAGGTAGCTTATTAAACTTTCGACACCACTTCCTCTTGCAATTGGTGCAAGTACATTTGATTGTAGTATCCATCATTTAAAATCAATTCATCATGGGTTCCACGTTCGGCAATTTCGCCATGGTGAAGCACTATAATTTCATCGGATAATTGCACCGACGATACACGATGGCTGATGATGAGTGCGGTTTTGTCTTTGATTACCCGTTTCAAAGCCATCAATATTTCACGTTCGGTGGCGGCATCAACGGCGCTCAGGCAGTCGTCGAAAATCAAAATGGATGGGTCTTTGGCGAGTGCGCGTGCTATACTGATTCGTTGTTTTTGTCCGCCCGAAAGCGTAATCCCACGTTCGCCTACTACCGTATCGAATTGCTTTTCGAATTCCATGATATTCTCATACACTGCGGCCTTACGGGCACTTTCTTCAACAACGGTTGCTGAGATATTCTTTTCATCTGCGAAGGCAATATTATTTCGAATGTCTTCACTAAAGAGAAATACATCCTGAGGCACGTAACCGTATTGGCGTCGGTAGTTTTGAAGATTATATTCTTGGATATTGATTCCATCGGCGGTGATTGTGCCCGATTGCGGATCGTACAATCGGAGAAGCAGTTGGGCCAAGGATGTTTTGCCACTTCCTGTGGCGCCCGTGATGCCAATAACTTTTCCCTTCTCTAATTTCAGGTTGATATTTTTCAGCGCAGTAACCCCGCTATCTTCAAACGAAAAGGTGATATTGTTTAATGAAAGTTCTTCTTCAAATTTAAAATTATGAATCGTTCCTGATTTCACTTCTGGAGCCGTTTGCAGAAATTCGTTAATCCGTTTTTGAGAAGCAGCAGCTCTTTGCACGATCGCGGTTACCCAACCCAAGGAGCTAACGGGCCAGGTGAGCATGTTTACATAGAACACAAATTCGGCAATATTACCGATTGAGCCATTGCCTCGGATATATTGAATTCCACCTACATAAATTGTAATTAATGTACTTAAACCAATAAGCAATAAATTCACTGGAAAGTATAATGCATCGGTGCGTGCAAGCGAAAGTTGTTTCTCTCTATAGTCAACAATTTGTGCTTGCATTTGGGCATTGAGCACCGACTCTCTGGCAAAGGCTTTCACCAATCGGATTCCCGAAATACTCTCTTGCACGAAGGAGGTAAGTGATGATAGTTGTTCTTGAATGGCTTCACTTTTTTTATTGATGATATCATTTACATAATACATCAACACCGAAAGCAATGGCAATGGCAAAATTACATACCAGGTGAGGATTGCGTTTACCCTAAACATGGCCCCTATCACCAGGATAAAAGTAAATAATGTATTCAATGCATACATCACCGCTGGGCCAGTGTACATGCGTACTCTGCTTACATCTTCGCTAATACGATTCATTAAATCGCCTGTATTATTTTGTTTATAGAAAGAGGTAGAGAGTTGTTGGTAATGATCGAAAATTTCGTTTTTCATATCCTTCTCAATTCTTCGCGACATCACGATGAGTGTTTGGCGCATAAAAAACATGAAGATGCCGCGTAATAATGAAAACCCAATGATGGCCCCAGTAAACCAAATCAAGCGAAGATAGATTCCTGTTCCACCTTCTTCATTGGCAACGTATTCGGTAACGGCATCAATGGCATCACGCAATGCTTGAGCAGGGTATACCGAATAATAATTGGCTAAGAAAACGAAGATTGCGCCCCATCCTACAAGCCATTTATACTTCCTGAAATATTTATTAATTGCTTTAAGCGATTTCACGATATGTGCAAATTTAAAGTAAAATAGGATACCCATATAAGGATTCAAAATCTTTACAATGGTTGATTCAAAAAAAAACCATCTTCATTTGAAGATGGTTTAATGTATGATTATCGGGCTTTGACTTATTAAGCCAAGGCTGCTGCGCCACCAACGATTTCGCTGATTTCGCGAGTGATGGCTGCTTGACGAGCTTGATTGTATTGTAAGCGAAGTGATTTCAATAATTCACCAGCATTATCGGTTGCTTTATCCATGGCCACCATACGTGCACCATGCTCTGCAGCTTGGCTATCGAGGGCAGCTTTGAATAATTGAGTTTTTAAGGTCATTGGAACCAAAGTAGAAAGAATTCCATTCATATCTGGTTCGAAAATATAATCCTTTTTCACTTCCGATTTTTTACCTGCCGCTGAAGCACCTGCTTGAAGTTCTTTTACATCCACTGGTAGCATCTGTTCGGCAGTTAAAATTTGCGTTGCTGCATTTTTAAACTGATTGTAAACGATAACTACTTCATCAGTATCTTTCTTCAAAAAGCTGGTGATCATATCGGCGCCCATTTCGAACACACTTTCAGAATTGAATTTCTGAGAAAGCGTTACTGAATCGGGGCTGGTATTGTATTTTGATTTAGAGAAGAAATCGTATCCTTTTTTACCGATACAGATGAACTTTACTTTTCCGGCATCCACTTGTTCGGTATATTTCTCTTTCAATAAACTCACTGCTAATTTAACTACATTGGCATTAAAGCCTCCGCACAATCCTCTATCGCTGGTAACAATTACCAAACTCAAATGATTCACTTTGCGTTTTTCGATATAGGGAGTTAGCACATCACTATTCACATTCTCGCCAAGGCTACCTAAGATGGCTTTGATTTTGCTGGCATAGGGGCGCATTTGGATAATTTCACCTTGCGCTTTACGCAGCTTGGTAGCACTTACCAGCTTCATCGCTTTGGTAATTTGCTGCGTGCTGCTTGTGCTTGCAATCCGTATTCTGACTTCTTTTAAATTGGCCACTTTTTAATTGTTATTGATGATTTACCATCGAAAATTGTTAAAACCAGGTGTTGTATTATTTTTTGAAGCTCGGAACAATCTCTTTCGCAACGGCTTCCAGTTTACCAGTAATCTCGTCGGTATAGTTACCTTTCTTCAATTCGGCTAATACATCTTTATGTTTCAATTCCAATACTTGTAAGTATTCTGCTTCAAATTCACGTATACGTTCCACTGGAATATCGTTCATTAAACCTTTGGTACCAAGATAGATAATGGCTACTTGTTTTTCAACAGGTACTGGGCTATATTGACCTTGTTTTAAGATTTCTACGTTACGCACCCCTTTTGCCAATACCGCTTTGGTAGCAGCATCGAGGTCGGAACCGAACTTAGAGAACGCTTCCAATTCACGGAATTGTGCTTGATCTAATTTCAAGGTACCTGCCACTTTCTTCATCGATTTAATTTGAGCATTACCACCCACACGTGATACCGAGATACCTACGTTGATCGCTGGACGAACACCAGAGTTAAACAGGTTCGACTCCAAGAAAATTTGTCCGTCGGTAATCGAGATTACGTTGGTTGGAATATAAGCTGATACGTCGCCCGCTTGGGTTTCGATAATTGGCAAGGCAGTTAATGAACCTCCACCTTTAACGATTCCTTTCAAAGAATCAGGCAGGTCATTCATATTTTTAGCGATGCTATCGTTAGAGTTTACTTTTGCAGCACGCTCAAGCAAACGAGAGTGAAGGTAGAACACATCCCCTGGATATGCTTCACGTCCTGGAGGGCGTTTTAGCAAGAGAGATACCTCACGGTAAGCAACCGCTTGTTTTGATAAATCGTCATAAACGATTAACGCTGCTCTTCCTGAATCGCGGAAGAACTCACCGATCGCGGCACCGGCGAATGGTGCGAAGAATTGCATTGGAGCTGGAGATGAAGCAGCTGAAGAAACTACAACAGTATAAGGCATGGCACCTTTTTCTTCAAGAGCTTTCACCACTTGAGCTACCGTAGAAGCCTTTTGGCCAATCGCAACATATATACAATAAACCGGTTGTCCGGCTTCATAAAATTCTTTTTGATTGATGATTGTATCGATAGCTACTGCAGTTTTACCTGTTTGGCGGTCACCAATAATCAACTCACGTTGTCCACGACCAATTGGAATCATGGCGTCGATTGCTTTGATACCTGTTTGGAGTGGTTCTTTCACTGGTTCACGATAAATAACCCCAGGTGCTTTACGCTCCAAAGGCATTTCGTAAAACGGTCCTTCGATTGGACCTTTTCCGTCGATCGGGTTACCGAGGGTATCGATAACACGGCCTAACATTTTTTCACTTACATTAATCGAGGCGATACGACGGGTACGAGTTACCGTATCCCCTTCTTTTACGCCCTGACTAGAACCCAGCAATACGGCACCAATATTATCCTCTTCAAGGTTTAATACGATACCTTTAATTTTATTACCGAATTCGATGAGCTCTCCGCTTTGAACCTGCGTTAAGCCATAAATACGTGCGATACCATCACCTACTTGCAGTACAGTTCCGGTTTCTTCCAATTCAGCTTCTGATTTGAAGTTAGATAACTGTTGGCGAATTATCGCCGATACTTCATCTGGTCTTACGTCAGCCATTGTATGTTGTGAATTTAATTTAAATTGAAAATTTTAGTTTAATAAATGCAGTTTTAAGTTGTTTAACTGCCGAGCAATACTATCGTCAAATAGTTTATCGCCCAATTGTATTTTAATTCCACCGATTAATTTCGGATCGATTTTACAAATCAATTCGATGGTTTTACCGGTTTGGGTTTGCAAATTGGTCATGATTTGAGTTTTCACCTCATTGCTAATCGCATTCGCCGTTGTTACGTAGGCGGTAGCGATATTATTGTGTGCTTTGAACAATTCTAAGAACTCGGTAGCGATAGCAAATAAAAACTTCTCGCGGCGTTTTCTTACAATGGTTTTCATGAACACAATACTGAGCTTATTGAAATGCTTACCATAAACTGCTTCAAGTACAGCAGTTTTCTTATCACCGTCGATAATCGGGCTTTTCAGCATGGTTAGCAACTCATGATTGGTATGGCAAGTATCCACGAACAGTTTCATATCTGAATGAACCTGATCCAAATTTTTTTGCTCAATGGCCAAATCAAATAATGATAAGGCATAGCGGGTGGAAATACGAATCTCTGACATGTTCCTTTTCGCTTCTGATTAGTTTAAATGGAAGTTATTGATAGCTTTATTTACTAGCTCTTCTTGTTCTTTAGAAGATTCTAGCTTTTTGCGAACCAATTGTTCCGCGATTTCGATACTGTAACTCGCCACTTGATTTTTCAAGTCGTGAATAGCAGCTAATTTTTCGCGTTCAATGTTTTCCTTGGCATTGGCAATCATTTTCTTGCCTTCAACATCGGCAGAAGTTTTTGCCTGTGCAATGATGCTTTCTTTCATTTCTTTGGCATCGCGGAGGATGGCTTCGCGTTCGGCGCGGGCTTGAGCAAGGAGTTTCTCATTCTCAGCTTGCATATTGGCCATTTGCTTCTTCGCTTCTTCGGCTTTATCCAAAGCCTCAGTGATTGCATCTTCTCGTTCGCTCAAAGCTTTTAAAATAGGCTTCCATGCGTATTTTCCAAGAATATACAATACAATTCCGAATGTAATGAGCATCCAGAACAATAGGCCAAGATCGGGTTTAATTAAATCCATTGGTTATAAATTAATAAGGTACAATGATGTATTACCCCGCAATGAAGCGGGATAAAACTTATTTTAATACTACTAAAAGTGCAATTACCATTGCAAAGAAAGCAGCTCCTTCTACCAACGCAGCAGCAAGGATCATGTTTGTACGAATATCACTTAAAACTTCTGGCTGGCGTGCAATAGATTCTAATGCGTTACCACCGATTCTGCCAATACCTAAACCTGCTCCGATTGCGGCTAAACCACCACCGATTGCAGCGAAACCTAATGCAGTTGGAACGGTTTCAGTAGCTTGTAAAATAATATTGAAAATTGTCATAAAAATAAAAAATTAAAAATGGGTGTTTATAATTGAGATTAATTTGATTTTTAGTGGTGTGCCGGTTCTTCTATGGCCGAACCGAAATAAATTGATGAGAGTAATGTAAATACAAAAGCCTGTAAAAATGCTACTAACAAATCGAGGCAGAACATAAATACGGTAAACAACACAGAAACTATTGACACACCATATCCAGCCACTGCACTCTTGGCTCCGAAGATAAAGATCAAGCTATAAAATGCTAAGGCAATGATATGACCGGCAGAAATGTTCGCAAACAAACGAATCATCAATACGAACGGACGCAAAACAAAGCCTAAAAGCTCGATAGGAGTTAAAATTAATAATACCAATTTAGGTACGCCTGGCATAGCAATGATATGTCCCCAATAGTGCTTATTAGCAATAACAATAATAGTAATAAGGATTACTGATGCTAAGAAGAATGGGATGGCAATATTACCTGTAAGGTTGGCTCCTCCTGGAAAAATTGGAATTAAGCCCAATAAATTACCAAAGAAGATAAAGAAGAATATCGTTAATAACAACGGCATAAAGCGCTGATACTTATGACCGATAGTAGGTTTTGCAATGTCATCACGTACGAATAGGATGATTGGCTCTAACCAAGATTGCAACCCTTTAGGTGCTTTTCCTTGGCGTGTTTTATAGCTTTTAGCAATCGTTAAGAATACAAATAATAATAAGCCAGCTGTAATAAAGAGAGAAGCTACGTTTTTAGTGATTGAGAAATCGTGGATACTTGTACCACTTGCTAATGCAATTTTACCTTTATGCATTTCATATCCATTATAACTACGTTCTTCACCATGGTGCGGTTCGAACTTGCTCGACATAAAAATATCTAATCCTTTTTCTTCTGAGTATAAAATAATAGGAAGTGGCAGGGTTACGGGACCCACAATATGCCAATCGTGTTCGTCGGCGATATGCCCAAGAATCATTTCTCCAGCATTAAATTTTCCTGATTCGTGCCCTACAGTGGCAGGATGTTCAGCAGTTTGTTCGGTAGCGTGTTCGTTGCTATGTTCTGGCTTTGGCTCTTCTTGAGCTACCATCTTCACTGCAAAAAACGTCAGTAATACCGCTAAAAGGCTAAAAACTTTTAAGTTAAAGAAACGTGAAACCTTTGCTGCCATTGAATTTTACTTATTTTGATTTTCCTTTATTTCGGGTCGCAAGATAGGGAAAAGATTAACAATTTCAAATGCTGTGAATAGAAAATATAAAATAATAAAAACAACAGCCTCATAGAGGTTTTTTCGACCATTGGCAAGAAAGTATACCAAGAGCACGACAATACTTCCGAAGAGCCTGATAATCGTGGTGAAATAGAAGGCATAAATGAACTTATTATTCCCTTTCTGAAGTCCTTTTATAAGCATCGAGTATACCAAAATTGTTAGTAACATAAAAAAACCGATGCTAAAAAAATAAAAGGGTACAATTTCGAAATTAGGCATCACATATTTAGCACCATATAGGGCCAAAGTTAGAAAAAGGCTAAAACCAACAATCTTTAAAATAAATTTTTGCATGATAATATGATGATATTAATTTTTTTGCTTCGCAATCCCGTTGCAAACATTATTTTTGCGCGAAATTATAATTATTAATCCATTATTTAATTCTCATCCATGAATATTCACGAATATCAGGCCAAGGACGTGCTAAAAAAATACGGTGTTGCCGTGCAGGAAGGTATTGTAGCCTCTACTACAGATGAAGCGGTAGCCGCTGCCACACAGTTACAGGCTCAAACTGGAACTCAGTTCTTCGTTATTAAAGCACAGATTCATGCCGGTGGGCGCGGAAAGGGCAATATTGAAGGCACCGATTTTCGTGGGGTAATGGTTGCTAAAAGCATTGACGACCTGAAAGTAAAGGCTGCTGGTATCTTAGGTGGTAACCTAATTACTATTCAAACGGGTGAAAAAGGTAAAATTGTAAACAAGATATTAATTGCTCAGGATGTTTACTATCCGGGAGCGAATCCTACCAAGGAGTTCTATATGAGTATTTTGTTGGATCGTGCTACTGGCACCAACGTTATCATCTATACTACCGAAGGAGGAATGGATATTGAGGAAGTAGCACATAGCACTCCCGAAAAATTATTTAAAGAACATGTAGATCCACGTGTTGGATTGCAAGGGTTTCAGGCACGTAAAATTGCCTTTAACCTAGGATTGAGTGGTGAAGCCAACAAACAAATGATTAAGTTTGTTACCAGCCTATACAAAGCCTATGTAGCAAATGATTGTGCGATGATTGAAATCAACCCACTATTCAAAACCAGTGATGATAAAATTATTGCGGTAGATGCAAAACTAAGCTTCGATGATAACGGTATTGAGCGTCACCCCGACTTAATGGCCTTGCGTGATGAAAGCGAAGAAGATCCAACAGAAGTAGAAGCGAAGAAATCGAATTTGAACTATGTAAAACTCGACGGTAACGTGGGTTGTATGGTGAATGGCGCTGGATTGGCTATGGCTACGATGGATATCATCAAATTGAGTGGCGGTGAGCCAGCTAATTTCCTAGATGTAGGTGGAACAGCCAATGCAACTACTGTAGAAGCAGGATTCCGTATCATTTTATCTGACCCGAACGTAAAAGCAATCTTGATCAATATCTTTGGTGGTATTGTACGTTGCGACCGTGTTGCTCAAGGTGTTGTAGATGCTTATAAAAACATTGGTAATATTCATGTTCCAATCATTGTGAGATTGCAAGGAACCAATGCTGCTGAGGCGAAGAAACTAATCGACGAAAGTGGATTGAAGGTTCATTCGGCCATTCAATTGAAAGAAGCGGCTGAACTGGTTTCAGAGGTTTTGAAATAGTATATCCCTCTTATTAAACTTTATATGACTAGGCTTGGTTCACCACGATGGTGCTCCAAGCTTCTGGTCGTTGTTCGTCGAAAAGTGCTTTTGATTTCGACCAGGTGTTTTTAAACAATTCCGAATTTCTATAATTTTCTAACGATTCCGAGCTCGCCCAGATACTTAGGGTAAAAAATATTTCAGGCATTGCAATGTCTTGCACCAATTGCACCCCTCTATTGCCTTCAAAACCAGCAATTTTTTCTTTTACACTATCAAATAAACTTTTAAAATTATCGATTTCTGCGGTGCGGAATTGCATTTTAACGATGCGAGATATCATACAGGAAGTATTGTAATTAAAGGGTTGTGTGGCAATTGAATGAGGCCAGTCTATTCAAATTCGAAAATAATTGGCGATCGGTTTTGTAAGCCAAGCAACTGACTAGCATTGGCATTATGAATGGCGATTTCCAATAATCCCATACTGTTTTTTATACATACAAAGTCGCCATCGGCAACATCATAATAACTTTCTTTTAAGCCTTCGATAACTTCCCCAAAAGGCAGACGTACCATTACTTTGCGGCCTTTAACATGGCGTTGAAGTTCATCGAGATGCAGATTGGTGATGCAATTACCATATTTATCGATGGCCAATACTTGGGCGGTAATACGGTTGCCCATAATGCTTGGCAATTGTTGCATGAAAGTTTTGTAACGCACAACGGGCTTGAATGTTTCGGGCGATTTGGTACCATTCAAAATATGTTGGGCAGCAAACGCAAATTTCTGGTAACGGCTTTGATTGTCGAGTTCACCCATTTCAACTTCAAATACTTGGGTTTGAATATTGGGTAATACCAGCGACAATACCCCATTGTCGAGGGCGATGAAGTGATGGTTATCGTATTTGGTGTAGAGTAATCGTTTATGTAAAACAAAACTACTATCAACGTCGATTATATGAAGTGTTTCTTTGGGGAAATAATTATACGTGTTTTGTAAATAGAAGGCAGCTTCCTGAATGCTACGTGTAGCAATATTGGTATTGATTTCGGTAACAACTACTTCGCTGAATGCACTATACAAGATACCTTTAAACGCAGAAACGTATACCGACTCTCGTCCAGCATCTGTAGTTATGGTAATATGGTGGTGCATTGTTTAAATAGTGTGTATAAACTATGGGTGTAAAATTATCCCAGTAACTTTTCTCTTTTATCTTTGTGGCAAAAATAAATTATATTTAATCATTTTTAATTTATAAAATTCAACTTTGATAGAGAAAACAATTTCACTTGATGAAATCGAAGCTGCCGCGTTCTTTGGCGCAAATAATACCAATTTGCGTCATTTACAAAACAAATTCCCAAAATTAAAAATTGTTGCCCGAGGTCACGAGCTAAAAGTGATGGGTGAAGAAACTGAAATTGATCAGCTGGATGAGAAGGTTAATATATTAATCAATTCACTTCAAAATAATGGATCCCTTTCTGAGCATAAAGTAAATGAGATTTTGGAGCGAGCCGATAGCGATTTAAAGCCCATTGATGGGGATGTTTTATTGCATGGGCAAGCGGGAAAAGTAATTAAGGTGCGAACTGCCAATCAACGCAAATTGGTAGAGCATGTAATTCACAACGATATTGTATTTGCCATTGGGCCCGCAGGAACAGGTAAAACCTATACCGCAGTGGCATTGGCGGTGCGAGCATTGAAAAATAAGGAAGTGAAGCGCATCATCTTAGCCCGGCCAGCGGTTGAAGCTGGGGAGAACCTTGGATTTCTTCCAGGCGATTTAAAAGAGAAAATCGACCCCTATTTGCGCCCATTGTACGATGCTTTGGAAGATATGATTGCAGCTGATAAGCTGAAGCAATACCTGGAGAACCGTACGATTGAAGTAGCTCCTATGGCATTTATGAGAGGAAGAACCTTGGACAATGCCTTCATCATTTTGGATGAGGCCCAAAATGCTACCCAGTCGCAACTGCGCATGTTCCTAACCCGTATGGGACCTCATGCCAAAGTTATTATTACAGGCGACCTTACCCAAATTGACTTACCTCGACGTAATATGAGTGGGCTTGCTCCAGCCATTAAAATTTTAGGTGAAATCAAAGGGATTAAGGTACAACATTTAGATGTATCCGATGTGGTACGTCACCGTTTAGTTAAAGAGATTATCGAAGCATATGATTTGCTTAACCTTGACCGAGAAAAAGAACTTTAGTTCGTTAGGAAAATATAGACGAAACAAGAACTGAATTTTTTAATATTGCAGTCGGAAAGCGCTGCTAAAAACCGCTTCGGAATTATTTAAATTATTCATTTAATACGTTATGATTATTCAAGATGCTTTAATGTCGACCAACTTCTTCTTCCCTTATCAAAAGAATTTTATTCGTGGTAAGGTGAGAGATGTATATGAAATTGGGGAAGAACACTTAGTTGTTATTACTACCGACCGTATTTCGGCCTTCGATCATGTACTGGCACGTGCCATTCCATACAAAGGACAAGTATTAAACCAGATCGCCTCTCGTTTCTTGCAAGATGTAACTCATATTGTTCCAACATGGCTTACGCATACTCCCGACCCCAATGTTTCTGTGGGTGTGCGTTGTAAACCCTTCAAGGTAGAGATGGTAATCAGAGGTTACTTAAGCGGGCATGCATGGAGAGAATATCAAAGTGGCAAGCGTGTTATTTGTGGCGCCATCATGCCTGATGGTATGAAAGAAAGTGATCCATTTCCTGAGCCTATCATTACCCCTTCATCGAAAGCCGAAACTGGTCACGATATGGATTTATCTCCAGAAGAAATAATCGACCAAAATTACATGACGGCTGAACAACTTGCTGAAGTGATGGCCATTGCGCGTAAATTATACGACTACGGACAAAAAGAAGCCAATGCCAAAGGCTTGATTTTAGTGGATACCAAATATGAGTTTGGCACAAAGAACAATACCATTTACCTCTTGGATGAGATTCATACACCGGACTCATCAAGATACTTTTATTTGGAGGGTTATGATGAGCGTCAAAGAAATAATGAACCTCAAAAGCAACTTTCTAAGGAGTTTTTGCGTCAATGGTTAATAGAGAATGGATTCCAAGGATTAGAAGGGCAAAAACCCCCAGCAATGTCGGACGAGGTGGTGAATTCAATTACAGATAGATATGTTGAACTATATGAAAAAATAGCTGGAAAAGCCTTTATCAAAACAGATTACACTAACGTAATGCAGCGTGTAGAAAACAATATTCTAGAGTGTTTGCGTGAAATTGGATACAAATTTTAAAACCATTATATTCGCATTTTAAACGAAATTAACTCACTAACCATATGAATCGTATTTTACAACTTTTGTTTGTAAGTCTTATTACTCTTTCTTCATTCGCTCAAACAACCACAGTATGGTCGGGCGACAAAACCACCACTGGCAATAGCAATAATGTTGCATTGGCTTCCGCTAAATGGGCACAACCCCACAGTATGTGTACCGATGCATTAGGCAATATTTGGGTTTCTGATGACGCTAACCATTGTATTAAGCTAATTAAAGCGGGTACCGTTTATACTCGTGTAGGCTCGCAATTTGCCCCAGGAACTGCTGGAGCTTATGGTTATACCAATGCATATAGTTCATCGGCTTTATTCAATACCCCTAGAGGTATTGTTTGCGATGCCAGCAATAATATCTATGTATGCGATTGGAATAATAATGCAATTCGTAAGATTGATGCATTTACCACCATTGGAAATGCACAAGGCGTAACGACATTATGCGGAGCACCAGCAACCACTGGTATTGCACTATCCGGCACTACTGATGGAACAGGTACCAACGCTCGTTTCTACCACCCTTCGGGCATTTGTAAAGATAATTCAGGGAACTTTTATGTTACTGATGAAGACAATCACATGATTCGTAAAATTGTAATTGCTACTGGCGCTGTAACAACACTTTGTGGAACGGCGAGTGGCGTAAATGGTGGATTGGTAGATGGGAACTATGCTACGGCTAAATTCAAATCACCAAGAGGCATTACATTTATTTCATCTGAAAACGCTTTGTATGTAAGTGATTTTGGAAATGGCAGAATTCGTAAAATTGACTTAACCGCCCAAACCGTTACAGTATGGGTTGGAGGCACCAATGGATTTCAAGGAAGTGATGGTCACCGAATTAATGCTGTAAACTTGCGTGCACCCGAAGGAATTACGTATGACCTATCTGGAAACTTGCTTTTTGTTTCAAGCTTAAATGCACATACACTTCGTCGTTGTGAGAAGGCAACAAATAATGTTTTCACTTTTGCCGGAGTGCATCAAACCCCCGGAAATACCGATGGAGTATACACTACCGCTCTTTTCAACGCCCCAACAGGCTTGATGTTAAGCACCGACAATACTACGCTATATGTATGTGATAATGGCAATGGCTTGATTCGAGCAATTGATATGCGTCCGGTGGTGGATTTTACTTCGAACTATACTGCATTGGCCACTGGCGCAATTGCCACCATGAAAGACACGAGCTTAAGTATGGTATCATCATGGGCTTGGACCATAACACCAGGAACTGTGAATATCGATTTTACATATCAAGCAGCTACCAGTGCTACCAGCAAAAACCCACAAATAAAATTTAATAATCCAGGAACATATACTGTAAAATTAGATGCTACGAATACTTATGGTACTGGAACAAAAACCAGAACTGGATATATTGTAGTAAGTAACGCTTCTGGTGCTCCTACTGCCGATTTCGTTGCTGATAAGGTTCTGGGAAATACAAGCTCTACTTTCACGTTTACCAATCAAACCACCAATAACGCTACTTGTTCGTATTCATGGGTATTTAACCCATCAACCATTAGCTATTTGAATACTACTACTCAAAATAGTACCAATCCACAGGTTCGTTTCTCAAACACAGGATTCTATTCTGTGACCTTGAATGTAACACATCCTTCATTCACCGTTACTCCTAAAGTTAAAACCAACTATATTCAAGTAACTGGAGTAGGTATTCAAACAATAAAGAATGATTTCACCTTTGGTATTTTCCCGAATCCAAATCATGGAACCTTCACCTTTGTAACCTCTGAAAGCTTAAAAAATGCTTCTGCTTCGGTAATGAATATTCAAGGACAAGAAGTAGCTAATATTAGTTTGAACGAATCGAATGAGCAGACCATTCAATTGCCTTCTTTATCAAATGGCGTTTACTTTATTAAAGTAATGAGTGCTGATAAAATTGCAACCCAAAGAATTGTGATTCAATAAAAGAAATTCACCCTATAAAAAAAGCGCTATCGAAATTCGATGGCGCTTTTTTTATGTATTGGATTTTAAAATTCAGGGCAGAGGATCATATCCATGTCCGCCCCAAGGATGACATCTTAGAATTCTTTTGATTGCCATCCATCCTCCTTTGAATGCACCATACTTCCTAACGGCTTGAATACCGTATTCAGAGCATGTTGGGGCGTAGCGGCATGCATTGGGCAGCATCGGTGAAATCAATAGCTGATATCCTCTAAAAACAAGAATGAGTAGCTGCTTCATGACGTTTGTATTTCTTTTAATAATTTATGAAAGCCATTTAATAAACTATGTTGAATGGCTTCAAAACTTTGTATTTGAGGAGCAATATAGTTGATATGCAAAATTAATTGCTTCTCGTTCAAGGCATCAAAGAGCAAGTGTTTATTGAGGCGATAGGCTTCTCTTACCAAACGTTTCACCTGATTGCGATCGACGGCACGCTTGAATTTGCGTTTGGATACCGATATGAGTACTTGTACTTTGGCTTGAGGAGGTAAGGGTGTTTGTTTCCAAACAAAGATTAAAGGAAAATTCAGAAATGAAGGGTTACTGCGTTGCATTAATGCATCGATCAGTTTCTGGCTACACAGCCGCTCATTTTTTGTGAATGTAAACCGCACCGTATTTTTACAAAAATAAAAAGGCAGTTAACATAAATGCTAACTGCCTTTATTTTATTTATTCATCGAACTTATCTTTTGTGACTTCCTTCGTCAGATACAGTAAGTCGTTTTCTGCCACGTGCACGACGAGCAGCCAATACTTTTCTACCGTTTTTGGTACTCATGCGTTCGCGGAATCCATGTTTGTTTCTGCGTTTACGGTTCGATGGCTGGAATGTAATTGACATATATATTTTCTTTTATGTGATGTTAAAACTAAAAATCGGGCTGCAAAGGTAAAAAAATAACCGAAATAATGAAATCCTAATAGAATTTTATTTTGCGGGCAGCGAAGATACACATCCTCAATAAAATGAGCCCATGCTTGAAACGGCTGATATTGGTGCTTCCATAGGTTCTTTCCTTGTATCGGATGGGGATTTCAATAATTTTCAGATTCAGCTTATAGGCCCCAAAAATGAGGTCGAAATCGCCAAAAGGATCAAAATCACCGAAGAATTTCCTGTTGGAGATGAGTCGGTTGTAATCTTCCCTGAAAATAACCTTGGTGCCGCAAAGGGTATCTTTAAACGATTGAGAAAGCAACCAAGTAAACGCCAGGCTAAAGAACTTATTCCCGATAATATTTAGAAAGCGCATGGCATTATTCTCCATTTGATATACCAAACGGGATCCATTGATGAAATCGCCTTTACCGCTGGCAATGGATTCATAAAATTTAGGAAGGTCTTCGGGCGGTACGGTGAGGTCGGCATCCAAAATCATGAGGATATCGCCGGTGGCCATCCCAAATCCTTTGCGCACGGCATCGCCCTTGCCTTTCCCATCCTGACGCCCGATTTTTATTTGATGGGTATCCTTGTATCTTTCGGCAACCTCTTGAATCACCTCCCAAGTATTGTCGGTACTATTGCCCTCAATAAATATGAGTTCTACTCCCTTACCCATATTGGGCAAGCGTTTCACAGCATTCTCAATATTGCCAGCTTCATTACGAGCAGGCACCACCACACTTACAGTAAACTGCAGTTCCTCTGATTTGAGAAACTGTATATTTTGTTTGGCGAAGAAAAAATGATTAATACAAAACCAGTTAAACACAGGCAGCTGCGACAATACCTTATTAGAAAACCAGGCGAGCAAAGGGATATTCACGGGTAATATTTGTCTTTGCGAAGTTTTGTAAACATCGAAACCCGCTACATACAACAGATTTTTAAGGTCGGCCTTGGTAAGCCAGTTTTGATCGGGTGTAGAGTGTTTCAACCCAATTTTTTCGGCAAACTTGAGTGCTGGCTCCCACAAATAATTATAGGAAGTAACAATGATTTTTGTATTGCGGTGGCAAAGCTGGTGCAGATTGGTAAAGCATTTCTGAATATCGTTCAAGTAACCTGTGAGGTTGGAGATGATGATGACATCGAATTTTTCATTCAATACAAAATCTTCCGCATCCATTGTATGAAATGCAATATCAGGAAAACTCTTGCTGGCATTGGCAATCATGGCGTCGCTAAAATCGATACCCACTTTGCGAGTCCCATTAATTTGAGCCAACATCTCACCATTGCCGCAGCCTATTTCGATAACACTATTGTCGGGGTGAATAAAATAATTGCAATAACGGGTAATATCATCCCAATAATAGCGGTTCCCTTTGCGAATTTTCAAACGCTTTTGGGCAATCTCATTAAAATACTTTCGAATATCTATCTTGTTCATTCTTTCTCGATGACAATGGTTTCAAACATAGCAAAATGTTTGCTCAACAGAAGCATTCCTTGCTCCAATACTTTAAAAAATCCAAATGAAAAATCGGGTACCAATTGCTTTTTCGAAACTCCTCCACTAAGCAGGTATCTTACTGGAGTATGGTATTTAATTGATTTAATTTTTAGGTTGGGGAATTCTTGTTCGAAGCGTGTTCGATCGCGTTCGAAAACGATATATGGCAATGCTTGATTCGAGCCACTCATGGGGCCTGCGGGTGGAATAAACCAATCGCCCTCGGGGTTGAACGGCTCGTGATGGAAATTTTGATAAATGAATTTACCCCAAATAGTATTCGCTGGCTCACTCATCATAATTCGGCCTCCAGGTTTAAGAACTCTTTGAGCTTCTTTTAAGAAAGCGGCGCTATCGGGTATATGATGAAACACATCGGTCATTATAATTCCGGAGATACTTTCTGCTTCAAATGGAAGGCTTTGAGCATAACACACCTGATCAACCAAACCAGGCAATTCAAGCACATCGGAAGTAATTATTTGGGGCAATACCGACTTCAGGAACCCACCACCAGAGCCCAATTCGAGCAATATGCCGGGAGGCAACGAACTGGCTTCCTTCTTAAAAAAACCATACCATTCTTCGTAAAGTTTTTTCAGAAATGGCTTCGACAAAATAATATTCCGATGCTGCAGTGTGCGCCTCGGATCATCAATATCAAAATGTTCGGAATGCTTTATATCCAAAAAACCCATTGCGGGCAAAAATAGAAAATGTATTTTTGGCAAATCGATTTTTATCACATAAAATGAAATTAAAGCCATCGTCGAAAGGATTATTGGGGTTGGGTACGGCTGTATTTCTTTTCTATTTTGTGGTAAAGTGCCTGCATTTTCAGCGAAGCGATTATACCTCCGATATTTTTTCGCACTTTCAATTGAGCCGAGATTGGCTTATAGGCAAACCTCTCTTTTACGAGAATAGCTTTGGGTTACATAGTAAGTTTCATAATTATTTTATCGATCCCTTCCTGGGGCTATTCACTTATTTTTTTAGCGCCTACGGGCTTTTCATAGCGCTCTTTCTGGGCGTCATTGCCTCATTATATGCGGTAATAAAATTAATGGAGCAGCGTGAAGCTTCCTTCCAATCGATTTTACTTTTTGTATTAATATACACGAGCCCCCTCTCCTATTTTGTTTTTCATAACGAGCATTTTGGTTTTCATGCAGAGATGCTATTGGTGCCTTTGGGTTTATTATTTCTTGCATCCTTCCTACAAAATAGCCGCTGGTACTGGCTTTGGGCCTTCTTAATTATCTTAGTAAAAGAAGATGCCGTGGTAGTTTTATGGAGTATTTGGGTAGTTATTGAATGGGGGAAATTGCACCACAGAGAAATTCACTGGAAACAATTTGCAAGTCGCTTTGCTATCATCAGTGCACTTTGTGGGCTCGTATTAATGGCGGGCATGACCTGGTTACGCTATCAGAACAACTGGGGTGAAACCCGCTCAGGAATGATATTTCAAACATTTAACGAAGTGCCCATTGCGGATATCATTGCATCGATACAGTATTTATTATTACAACGAATACAACTTACCATTGGCTTATTGATTTTAATTTATTTGTATTCTGGATGGCGATTTACCTTTGGAGTAATCCTCTTTTCGATTCCTATTTTGGTCTTGAATTTCTTATCAGGCTTGCTTTATTCGTTGGATGGCGGTGTGATGATTAAAAACTATTTCTCACTACTATGGTCTCCCCGACTCAGCATGTACTGGGCTTACTGGCTCTGTGTTTTAGCAGTATCGTTAATGCATTCGCCACGAATCATTATTTACCCTAATGGGGCAAGATCCCTAGCATGCTTATTGTTTGGCTGGGCAATATGTCAGTTTCAAATTACTTTTTTCAAAAACTGTTATGTTACTCGCTTTAGTATTGGCGAAAGCATTGTTGAAGTGTTTGGACCCAATATAGAATTTGGGTTGAACCCCGAATTTGCCGATGCTGCATTAATTGCAAAACAACTTCCGGCACATTACCCTGTAGCCCCCATGTACCGTGTGTTTGGAGCATTTCACAAGCAAGATTTGGTTTGGCTTAATGCCTATCAAAATGCATATTATGCGCCTCGAATGATTTTGGCAAGCTATAATAGAGAGGAGATTCCAGATGTATCAAGCATCATGAAACACCCGCTACATATGATTTACAAGGAGAAGTTATATATTTACACAGAAGCAGAAGATACAGTATATGTATCGAGGGCAGGCATCCATGGTGAATGGACCGAAATAGAAATCGAATCTGAAAACTAAAAATCGATACTAATTAAACGCTCTTCATGGCCTGGGCCGTATGCCACATATCTTCAAACGAATTGTACAAAGGAGCCGGTCCCATGCGCAATACATTCGGTTCGCGCCAATCGGCAATAACATTGTTTTCGAGTAACTTATCGAAGGTAGCACGACCATTTTGAGCGAATAATAAGCTAAGCTGACAACCTCTATCCTCCGCGTTTTTAGGGGTAATAATTTCGAATTGTTTTTTTGTATCCACCTCGTTCAATAAGAACTCGAGGAAGCCCGTGAGCAATTCACTTTTAGCTCGAATATTACTCATGCCAGCACGTTCAAACATTTCGAGTGATACATTATGAATTGCCATAGGAAATACCTGGGCATTACTCAATTGCCATCCTTCGGCGGTTGACGTGGGTTTGAAGCCTTTGAGCATTTTAAAACGCGTGGCTTCATCATGTCCCCACCAGCCTCCAAAGCGAGGTATGGTTGTATCGGAGGCATTGCGTTCATGAATAAAAACACCCGAAGTACCACCAGGACCCGAATTCAGGTATTTATAGGTACACCAGCAGGCAAAGTCAACATTCCATGCATGAAGCTGCAATAGCAGATTCCCAGCAGCATGTGCCAAATCAAAACCAGCATAGGCACCCGCCTTATGCGCTGCCTCTGTAATTGCTTTCATATCGAAAGCCTGTCCTGTATAGTAATTCACGCCACCCATCATTACCAAGGCCAGTGAGTCGGCATTCTCTTCAATTGTTTTGATGATATCTTCCGTGCGCAGTGTATACTCCCCTTCACGTGGCATCAATTCGATGATGGCCTTATCGGGATCCAAGCCATGAAAACGAGCTTGTGTTTCCATTGCATATTGATCGGAAGGAAAGGCCCCCCCTTCCA
The DNA here is from genome assembly GCA_903910445.1 of uncultured Bacteroidota bacterium. Lineage (GTDB taxonomy): Bacteria > Bacteroidota > Bacteroidia > UKL13-3 > UKL13-3 > CAINMV01. The sequence continues at coordinate 961 of CAIVZR010000025.1, read as the reverse complement.
TGATGATTTTATAGCGAGTAGCAGTTGGGCGATAAAAGCTCACCATCAACAAATGAAGATTCACCGTTAAATTATTCATTACTACCACCTCTTGTGGTAACGCCCCCACCATATTGGCCGTTTTTTGAGTCAGGAATTTATGGTAATGAAACCAGGGATTTTTACCATCAAAATGACCTTCAACGCCAAATGTTTGCCAATCGAAAAACTCTTGCTCTACTGCAGCTCTGGCCGCTTTGGGCTGTAATCCAAGGGAGTTGCCACACAAATATATTTTACCTTCAATTAAATGAAATTCATTTCTGAAATGCGATAAAGAATCTAGCGCATCGAGTTGACGAGCGAACTCCAAACTATTTTGAAAAACCATGGCGCGAAAGTACTAAAAAGCCCCGAATGGAGGTAAAAGACGATTCTTAAAACGCTGTATTAATGGATTGGTGCTGAGCCTGAAATAACATGCATTGCAAAAAAGAAGGATAGGATAAATAGCTATTTTATAACGTGCTGTACCGATTGCTAAAGAAGAAACTCCTGCTATATAAAAGATGAGCAAGATGGTGATGATTTTAATACAAAGTGGAATCCGGCGTAATAGTACAAAGCCTATCAAACCCAATAATAGAAATACATTCCAAAGGGTAACGAGTACATTCAGCAAGAGCAGAGAAATAGGTTGTGATTGAAAATAATCCCAGGCACCTTGCCATCCGTTTACATTCACCTCCTTAATAAAACTTTTAGGTTCCGCCTCATTCTTGTTGAGGTAGCCATTGATGAATTCACGGCCCGGTGCAATGAAAAAATTTAATACCCCTTGAGCATGATAGGTGGTATAGCTCTGTAAATTTTCTTTAAGCACATGGGTGCATGCGCTATCAACAAAACCGTATTGGGCTGCATAACCTTCTTGCCTTTTACTTTCTTGCCAAATGGCTACTTTGTAGGCATAGCCGCTATC
>CAIVZR010000024.1 GCA_903910445.1 uncultured Bacteroidota bacterium | reverse complement strand
TTCACCACCACCATATCGTTTTGTTTCACCTTATTGCCAATATCCTGGCCGTACTGATTAAAGAAATTACGACGCACCTGCAAATGAGAATCCTCTTGGCGGAAGCTGCCATCGGCAGTGATGCCTTCACTTTCGAAGAAATAATACAAAGCACCTTCGCCCGATACCTGAATATTTACTTTACCAAAAGCATTGGCCGAATTAATCGTAACATCGTTGCCAGTGAAACTTGCAATGGTTTTTCCGTCACGAGTGATATTGGCGCTGGCTTTGGTAGCATTTACTTTGGTCGATATTTTTCCAAGTGCCAAGAATGCAAAGGCTGCTTCTTGTGTATTGAGGTACTCTCTGTTTTTTATTTGTTGTACCAAATGACGAATCATGCCGGTAACCTGCGTATTATTCATGTCGGCATCTACCAAGCAATTCAATGCCAAGGCTTCATTACGAATCGGCGAATAGAAACTTCCACCCCAAGCATAAGCACTATAATCGTCTTCAAATTTCTGAGGTAATAACTGGTTATAACTATTTTTATCTCCGCTATAGAAATAAGAACATGCCAGCATATAACGCTCATCCTGATTGAGCAGATCTTTGTTTTGCTTATAATAATTCATAGTGGCAACGCGTGCTTTACCACTCAATGCCAATACATACAAGGCATAAATATTTTCACGTTTCGCAAAACGAGTTTTATACATGGCTCCATTTTTATAATACCAATACTCTTCTGTTTCTTTATTCTTCAACTTATCATTTAAGTAATCGAATAAGCGATTGAGCATTCCATTATTTACATCGTAGCCCGCCTTTTGTGCTTCCACTAAGAAGTGGGCAGCGTACACACTTCCCCACCAGCATTCATAATCGCCGCCCATCCAATACGTCAATCCGCCATTGGAAAGCTGCATCAATTCCAGCTTACGAATGGCTTGCTGCACATTGTATTTCGGATTCAATTCATTCTCTCCCGTTTTGAGTTGAGAGGTGGTACCATAAATTGTTTTAGAGATATCAGCGAAATAAATTTGAGGGAAAGCTTTTGAAACCGTTTGCTCAACACAACCATGCGGGTAACCTAATAAATATTTAATATGTTTTCCAAGCGCCATCACTGGATTTTTAGAAACTACCAAACGAGCACTTCTGGTTTGCGTAATGAAATTATCATTGAGGTCAATAGTAGTGCTTGTTCCTGCACCAATCATTCCCATATCGCTGCGTTTTTGAAGACTTGAAGCAGGACGTACCGTTAACTGGGTTTCATTTACAAACTGCTCACCCATGGCGCTAGCTACAATTCTCACTTTGCCATTTCCAATCATGTTTTTCGCATTCACCTTAAAGAATACCACCGATTCCAAATTGGCACCAATCGTGATATTCTGTTGTGTAGCATCCACCGTTTCTAAGGCTCCATCGGCTGCAACGGATACTTTCACGTTCGCCTCTTTCGAAGTGGTATTGCTCATGGTTACATACATATTCACCTGGTCGCCCGGACTACAGAAACGAGGCAAGGAAGCACTTAATACAATTGGGTCGGCAACCTTCACATGTTTCTCTGCATTGCCAAATGCTTTATTTTTATACACCACCGCCATCACGCGTAAGTCGCCACTAAACTGCGGTATATCCACAGTGTAAGAAACATTGCCACTCGCATCGGTATGCAAGATGCCACTCCAAAAAGAAACCAATTGCACGCGCTTGTTTGGTAATGGATTGGTTCGGTTTTTCAAATCATAACCATCACCCCCTGTTGCCGCCTTCCTGCTGTAATCTGGGAATAAATACGGATACATATCAAAGCTTCCCACTTCTAATGCGCGCTTGGCATAAAAGAAATTATAAGGATCGGGAGTCTGGAAATTTTTAATTTGTAAGATGCCTTCATCCACCGCGGCAATGGTAATTTCAGCATTGGGCTGATTGGTTTTTACTTGTATGGTTTGCTTGGTATTGGAACGTGATTTCTCCACCACATTGATACTTACATTTATTTTATTTGATGCTTTCTCTACCAAGGCAGAAGCATATCCATGAGCTACAGTGAGCGGCATCGCGCTTTGGTCGTCAACCGCCCGGAACAAGGTAGCACTCACATAAATATTCGGCAAGTAATCGTCCTTAATTGGGATATCGAGTTGTGCCGATTTTTTATCCGACTGCAAAATGAAATAATCGAATACATTATTGCGCTCCACGGTTACCAGGATTTTTCCAGCAAATGGGGTCTTTAATAATACATGGGCTTTATCACCACTGGTATATTTTTCCTTATCAAAAACCACATCAATATTTCCTTCATTATTCACTTCAAACGAATTGTTATCAGTATAGCCCCAGCCATAGCAATAGAAGTATTGAGAGATATAATTATCTGATCCATCTCTGCGCACTCTAATTTCATATTCACCACTGACAGTTGGCGTAAATGTGATGGGTGTTTCACCGCTAATATTCACCTGCTTATCATACACGGTATTGTCCATGCTCTTCGAAACATAGCGCGTATAATCACCACTATGCTCAATCACATTATAAAACTCATGACGAATGATGATTACATTGGCAGAAGATGCTTTGGCCTCTCCCCCTTTATCTACGCCAACTACTTGCAATGTCATTGGCTTCTGCGTATCATAATAATAATCGGTAAGATGAATTCCGTAGAATACATCCTGAGTAAATACATCCAAATTTTTAACACGATTTACTGGGCGCCCATTTTCATCGAATACCGTGGCGAATACGCGGGCCTGCAAAACGCCCATATCTTCATAATCGGGAATCGCAATTTTTTGTGTTGCACTACCATGATCGTCGGTCTTGCCTTCCGACTCAATAGAACTGAATGTTTTATCGTGGTGTATATAGAAATTATAATCAGGAAACTTCTTAGAACTAAAGTATTTTAGAGAGAAAGTTGTTTGTGTTTTATAGGTACGTCCAGCCGCAGGTGTTCCAAATAAGTTATCGGCCTGAATTTTAAAATCAATGTTTTCGTTCTGCTTATAATTCTCTTTATCGGTGCTCAATACCACCTTGATACGGTCGGGCATAAACTCCTCAATATTGATGCTTTTACTTTGCAATAAAACATCATTACCAGTATACACTTCAATCGTATAAACGCCTGTAACGTTGCCTGCTGAAGTCATGAAATCGGTGGTTACAGCACCTTGTGCATCTAAGTTTTTGCGCACATTCTGGAATTCATTTCCATTAGGAAGTAAGATTTTAATCTTAATAGGCAAATCAGGAACCGGATCCCACTTCGCATTCCTCACCACTGTATTGAAATGAATTGTTTCTCCTGGGCGATATAAATCGCGATCTCCATAAATGAATGCTTGTAATCCTGTTGCATTTTCATTCATACCCGCCACTTCAAATCGAGATAAATCGGTACGTGCATTATTCAAATACATATAATTAAAATCGCCTCCATTATCTGCTGTAACCATCGCCAAACGAAAGCCTGGAGCAAGTTTCGATAAGTCCTTCACCATCGCTACCCCATCTCCATTGGTGGTTACGGTGGTCATGGTTTGATTATTATTTGAAATTAAATTGAGCTTAACACCGGGCATCGCTTGTGCAGTAGCAATGCTATTGGCACAAATTAGTACATGATCACGACCTTGTTTTACAATCAATCCAATATCACTCATCGATACCAGTTTGCTTGCCCGCTGATAATAATCATCGCTACCCTTTACCTGCACATAATAAATGCCTTTATACATTTGTCGTTCATCGGTATTGAGTTGTAGCATTCGCAAATTGCGGTACTTAGGCAAATTGCTTGTTTCAAATTCCTTCTCATAAATTACGTCACCCATATCTTCAAGGTCGCCATAATAGCTATACGCATTTTCGTATTCGCTATAATAGTTTGAAGTACTTTGCATGAAACGAGTGATATTGTTTTCGTAAATCTTATAGATTTTTACCGTTACCTTTTTGATATTGGTAATATTCACCGCAATGGTCTTACTTCCTTTAGAGGTAAGGTATACGGCCTTTTTATTGGGGAACGATATACTTGGTGATAGGTCACCAAACAAAATATTATTCTTATACTCTACTTTTAACTTCCCTCCTACAACACCTCTTACATTGGTATTAATTTTCAATTCATAGGTCTCTCCTGGATTAAATTCACCGCTCAAGTCGAAACCAAAATCAGTAATAGTTACCGTAGTTTCCTTCTTCGGTGTCAGGCTATAATTGCCAGTCAACGTTCGCCCCCATACTTGTTGTGAAGTATATACATGTATAATTCCATTCGAACCATCGATATCTGTTTTTACATCTTGAATTTCCAATACGCCTTTTTCGGGGATGGTGATTTCATTTACTAATGGCTTATCGATTCCTGTTGTTGCACCAAATGGTTTCAATCCAGCACCAATGGTTAGCGTCATTTTATTTCCTTCAAGGTTGGTTACATCATTGATGATAGCGGTAAATTCATTACTGCTTTCTGTTTGAACCAATTTATACGGATAGTTTTTACCAGCGCATTCCATTTTTAAGCTGGCCGACAAATCGCTCGGATTCACCTCATAGGTAAAATGCATATTCACCTTAATAAATGGGTAGTCGATATTATTGGTATCTGCTGCCCAACTTGCTGCGGCACTGCTGAGCACAAAGCTTGGTGTATGAATTTTAAATTGTGTTTTTTTAGTGATAGTATATTTTTTATGAGTGAATTTTAAAATATTTTCAGAGAAGTTGATGGTGTACTCTGTATTTGCTGCAAACCCTTGCTCTGGCGAGAAAACGATGTCTCGTGGTGAGCTAAATTTATATTTCCCTTTTACTTGTGGTTCAATCGTGAGCAGTGGTTCATCCATCCAGCGTTCGATGATGGAATCGGGTGCAATGTCTTTGTCGATAGTAATGACGAGGGTTTGATGAGGATCAATCTCATCAATGAAGTTCTTGTTGAAAACGTGAATAGCATTTTTGTCGGAACATGAGAAGAACATGATTGCTCCTAAGAGCAACGAAATGCAATAATGGGGTTTCATAAATTGGGGGAGGGTTGAGTTTTATGATTCAAATGTAATACGCCTGATATCGCATTAAAAAATAAATATTAACATTTATTTTGTTTTAAATTAAAATAAATATTGAAGGTCAACCGTTCAGGGGGGCGAATTCTAAGTCCAACTCGTTAATATCCCCAACTAGACTATAGTTCAAATTTAATCCTTGATGAGTTTTGCAACCCTAGTCTTCCCGTTTTCTTCTGAATAAATCAGGTAGGTACCATTAGGATATTGACCAATATCAATAGATAATATTGAACTCGACAAATCCTTATCTATCTTCATTTCCATCCCTTCCAAATTAAAAATTCGGAAATCAGTTTCTGAGGGTAAATCAACCATTAGTTTCTGATGGCAAGGATTGGGGTAAAACTCAAAAGAGATACTTTGATTCTTGCTGATTATACCATTGGAAGCACTTGGGAGCATGATTACTGTATTATTCCATTGGTCGCTATCGTCTGCTTTTAGATTATCATTAACAGCATTTCCTGCAGCCTTAAACACTATCGTGCTATTATTTTTAGGGGCTATCCAGTCAAACATAAAAGTGGAGGTATTACCAACTGCTACCCTAGGTGAGGTATGTGTAATTTGTTGTTTGAACGCATTGATTTGAGAACCTGTTCCAGCAACAAGCTCCCCATCGCTTACTAAAACATTGAAGCCAGCCTTATGATTTATAGCATTTGTAACGGTAAAGTTAAGGTGATATGTGGTTCCTTGAATAAAACTAGTTGGCAGTCCGTTTAGAGAAAGCATCGTGCCTGTATTCGCCTTTGCCCCATGACAACCCGAACATTCTGTACCAAAATTAAAACGGCCTGTACTATCCGATTTGATGCTTTTATAAAAGATAATCATGCACGCTATTAAAAACAGGCGAAAAGGTTTTGATTTATTCAGTGAATATGGCATTGTTTACAAAGGTTTATAAACAACTCCAATTAAATATTATGTAAGTATGATGATTCCCCAATTTCAAAGGTTTAACTTTCCTTTTACAAATCCAGCTATCTATGATTACATAAAAAAAGGATCCCATAAAAATGAAATCCTTTGAATTATAAATCTATAGAAAATTAATTCTTTATAAATGTTCCTGATAACACTTGATCCCCCTGATTACCATGAATCAAATAGGTTCCTGGTGCTAAGCTTCGAATATCAATGTGATAATTACCCTGAATCAATTCAAAACTTATTGGCATTAACTTACCTTCCATATTATAAATCTCGAACGACGTAATTGTGTTGCCATCAATTAAGATATAATCTGTTGCAGGATTAGGGAAGCTTTGCAGTTTTAATACTTTAATAGTTTCTATTCCACTCGTGGTAGAAACAGGAATTGTTTCCGAAGTTGTATTCCACTCATCACCAACATCATCTTTACCATTTCCATTTACTGCATTTCCAACAGCAGTAAAGGTTACAGAGGTAGCCGTTGAAGTTGGAGCAGTCCAGTTAAATGAGAAGGTTATTATATTATTAACTGCCACCTTCGGTGTTGTATGTGTAATTTGATTCTTAGCTGTATTTAATTTTGTCCCTGTTCCTGCAGCAAATGCACCTCCTGAAACTTGAATATTAAAACCTGCTTTAAAGTTGGTTGGATTTTCAACTGTAAAAGTTAAAGGGTAAATTTTACCTTTAATATACTGGGCGGGTAATCCTTTTATAGCAACCAGGGTATTAGCCGAACCTGAACCATGACAAGGTGTACACGGGTTTCCATTATTAAAGCGCCCATTACTATCCGACTTCGAAGTAGAATAAATAATTGCGAAGCAAGCAATAAAAAAAAGGCGTAATGTAAGTTTAGAAATCATATAAAGTATAAAAGCGGCGAAAATAGTATTTTTAGCCAATTGAGTTGCGATAAAGAGTAGATTGTCAGATTAATATGACTAAAATTAAGTTAAGTATAAGTTAAGTATTCAATGGAATGAAATTAAATATTCACACCGCCACTGGCTTCAATTCTTTGCGCATTAATCCACTTCGCATCAGTCGAACAAAGAAAAGCAATAATTCCTCCAATATCATTTGCTTCACCTACCCTACCTAAGGCGGTAAAGGATGCCAAGCGATTTTTAATCTCTGGATTGCTTCGAATGAATGCATTATTGAAATCGGTTTCAATAGGACCAGGTGCAACAATATTTACATTGATTCCTCGTGTTCCCAATTCTTTGGCCAAATATTTTGTCAGCGTTTCCATCGCTCCTTTCATCGATGCATAGATGGAATATCCAGGATTACAAAAACGCGTGGTGCCACTTGATACATTGATAATGGATCCTTGATCATTCATCAAGGGTAGTGCTTTTTGCGTTAAGAAATAAACTCCTTTGAAATGCACATTAAGTAATCGATCGAAATCATCTTCGGTTGCTTGTGTAAACGGGATGGTAGCGCCAGTTCCTGCATTATTGATTAAGAAATCAAATTTGGAACGATGCCATTTTTCATGCAATACATTAGCAATTTTCTCTATAAAAATGGGTAGCGATTTTATATCCGCAACATCCAACTGCATGGCTACTGCATTCTGACCCAAGGCTTCAATTTCTGCAACAACTGCAGTGGCTTCAGTGGCTTTTGAATGGTAGGTAAGGATGATATTATTTCCTTTTTGAGCAAGTCTGATTGCCGCATCACGGCCTATTCCACGGCTTCCACCGGTTATTAGTGCAATTTTTGAATCCATAGTGGTGTGTTATATTTGGGGCAAAGGTAGTTGTTAGTTATTATGAGAGAAGACAAATGAAATAAGACATGACTGGAGAACAGGAAAGAGTTATGCCACTAGCGAAACAATTCCATTAAAAAGTCTTATGTCTTGTGTCTTCCCGTCTTCTGTCGTAAATCAAAGCATTTACCCCCTAATCGGGCAACTCCTCGCAATGTATTCCGCAATCCTTAAGGGCATTAACTAAGGTTAGAATATCGGGGCCATGATGTTCAATGCGGAGGATTTTATCGCAGTCTTCTAAATCAAAATTCCATCTATTGGGCATTTGAATATAACGATTCAACAAGGCGGTAGCCTTATCAATATCTTCCGAAGAATCAATGGATGTTTTAAAAACCCAAATCATGATTTACTTTTTATCGGCAGTGGGAGTCTTTAGATTTCTTTGAATTTGTTTATTTAATCGATACATCAATGCTACTGTAATCATCATCGAACCAATTACAACAAATCCAAGATTGGGATAATTTTGTAATGGCCCGTTACCATTTTCTTGAACTACAATCATTCCAGCAATGGCTGCAGCAATGCCACCAGCAATTTGCGAAACAGAAGCATTGATACTCATAAAGGCACCGCGATCTTGTGGCTGTGGTACGGCAGTGAGCAATGCTGAGGAAGAAATCATTCGAGAAGAGATGCCGACGAAAAGAATCACATTCAAGAATATCACCAATGCAAAAGACGTAGGTCCCAAATGAGTATATATGGCAACCATCACAATACTGATAATAGATCCAATAAAGAACATATTGAATTTACCAATCTTATCACTGAACTTACCGATTATGGGTCCAAAGAAAATGGTGAAAGCCCCGGTTATACTAAAAAGCATGGGAAGATTTTCTTCAGGTATTAATAAATTTTTTGTGCTGAATACACTTCCAAAAGGCATCATCATAAAACCGCCCGTAGCAAGTAAAGTGGTGGCCAAAAAACCTCTTAAATAAGATGGCTTTGTAAGCGTTTTTATTAAATGTTCGAATGGGTTTCGATCCGATTTAATCAATAAATGCTCTGTGATCGGTTTCATATAAATCCAAATAATGATAGCAATAATTACTGCGGTACTTGCAATCATCCAAAAGGGTGCATGCCATCCAAAATGCTTAGCTAAGAGCAACCCAACTGGGATTCCCAATACCTGACTCGCAGAGAAGGCGGTCTGCACAAATCCCATCACGCGACCTCGTCGGTCCATTCCAAATAAATCGGTTACGATGGCTGCTCCTATCGATCCCATCACCCCACCGAAGATTCCAGTAAAAATACGCGCTGCCAATAGGAAATGATAGGTAGGTGCTAAAGCACAAAAGGCAGTTCCAATGATAAAACCTGTATAGAAAAACAAGAGTAATTTTTTACGATCAAACTTATCGGCGAAGCCTGCAGAAAGTAAACCTGATGCGCCTGCACTAAATGCATAGGCTGCGACAACAATTCCAAACTGTTTGGTATCAATGTTTAAGGTGGGTAATAAAATATAGCCTAATGGTGAAAGCACCATAAAATCAAGTATTACAGAGAATTGTAAAATCGCAAGAATGGCTATGATGAAAATTTCATACTTAGTGAATGTGGGCTTTGCTGTATTGGTATTGTTGGTGGTCATTAAATTTGTTTCTAGTGATTTAGTAATTGTTATTTTAAATTTTAAAAGATTTGATCATCATCTCAAAAGCTTGTCGCATCTTATGTTCTGTGAGTTTGAAATCGTTATTCATCATGCTCTTTTCGTGCAAGTGAAAGCGAACGAGCGAGTAAAATGTGCCAAAGGCAATCGACCAATAAATCTCTGGATCTACCTTTTGCATTTCACCACGCTTCACGGCATGCTGCACAAAAGCTTTCATGTTCTCTTTGAAAGGAGTGATTTTTATATCGCTGTGATTGATTAGTGGTGAGTTTCTAAATTGTTCGTGGAAGCGATAATGAATCGGGTAGTCAATGATAAATTTCAATCGATTCTTCCATTGTAACCATAATCCTTCTTTGAATGACATCTCCGGACTAAAATCAGCCAATGTTACCTTAGTGAAGGTTTCTTCTACTTCATTAAAAAGTTGGTTAAGTAAGTCGGCACGGTTCTTAAAGTAAATATAAATGGTGGCTGGAGAAACACCCGCAGCTAGTGCCAGCTTTTGCATACTTAAGCCATCAAACCCTTCCTGGACAATCATTTCCATGGCCTTCTCCCGAATGGATTTCTCTTTATTTTCGTCCTTAACTCGCATTACGAGTGCAAATATAAATGAATATTCATTCACTTATAGAATACTTTGAGAATTCATGCAATTTTAATCACATTAAATTTAGCTAAAGGATTTCGAAGGAGTCAGGATTAAGGCGAAGCTGTTTTGTAGAATAATTCCTTATATCTACATTTGGAAATTCAAACTTTGGATTTGTGTTCATCGTTTAATAATTAAATTAATTATACTTTAAAATAAACAGTATGGCATTTGGTTTATCTCCGAAACATGAAAGAGAAATTGCACTCGATGATTTCGATTCTAAATTATTTTTAATCGTAGCCTACGATGTAGCGCATTCTCTGGGCTGGAAAGTAGGGCATTTGAGCCCCCGGGGTTTTATTGCTTATACCAGCTATAATTACAGTACCGGTAATGAAGAAATACTTCTCAGAATTGAAGAACCCAATATTCGTTTAAAAAGTGAATCAATGGGTAATCAGATCCTTGACTTCAATAAGAATAAACAAAATATTTCCGATTTAGTATCGAATATCTACGCATCGAGAAATGAATATACCCCCGAGATTATTGAACAGCGCTGGGAGGAATTGCAAGCATCCATGCTTAATTCGAACGAGGAGCTAGAGCAACTTGCACCAGTAAACAGGAAAGGTGCTTTGGGATTTTTAGGTATTTTCAAACCAGTAGATGGATACTTCATTACTCCGATCCTCATTGATTTAAACATTTTAGTTTATCTGATCATGGTCTTGGCTGGAGTTTCCTGGTTTAGTCCCACGAGTGAAGAATTATTAAGTTGGGGCGCCGATTTTCGACCGCTAACCCTAGAAAATGAATGGTGGCGACTAATCACCTCCTGCTTTATCCATATAGGAATATTTCATCTATTAATGAATATGTATGCCTTGCTCTATATTGGTGTTTTAATGGAACCTTATCTGGGCAAGGCACGATTTCTTACTGCCTATTTAGCAACTGGCTTGGTGGCAAGTATGACGAGTATTTGGTGGCATGCTGATACGGTAAGTGCTGGCGCTTCGGGAGCCATCTTTGGAATGTATGGATTGTTTTTAGCTTTACTCACAACCAACTTTATTGAGAAGTCGGCCCGACAAGCATTGCTATCCAGTATCGGTATTTTCGTTGCCTACAACTTATTATCCGGTGCTCAAGGCAATACGGATAATGCTGCACATATTGGTGGTTTGGTTAGTGGTATGATCATGGGGTATGCCTTGGTACCCGGACTAAAAAAACCAGATGTGTCGTGGCTTCAAACCCCCGTTTTGGTTGGCACGGTGCTAGTATTTATGTTAGGTAGCAGCTTTGTTTATGGTAATATATCAAATGATATAGGTGTATATCAAACCGACATGACAAAATTTGCTAAGCTTGAAGAAGAGGCATTAGCCGTGTTTAATCTTCCACCAAATACCCCGAAAGCAGAATATTTAAACACCATTTATAAAGAAGGTATTCCGAAGTGGAATGAAATAATAAAGATTCTCGACAAAACCGATAAATTGGATTTACCAAGTGAATATCACGACCGCGATAAATTGCTTAGATCCTATTGTGAATTGAGGATAGAAAGTTATGAAACCATGGCTAAATTGGTGGAAGATTCTACTGCTCCAGTGCAACCACAATTAGATAATATCAATCAAGAAATTGCAAAAATCATCAATCGCCTTTCGGGTAAATAAATAGAATCTCATCGAACGATACAATTAAAATCATTTATCAATAAATCAATTAAGGTTAATTAACGACTCTGAAAAACTTCTTTATCTGGATAAAATCCTTTGAAGGCAATACTTTTAACTCATTTAGCATGTAAATTCAGTTTTCGAATTCATTATTTCTTGCTTTAAAATACCCTTTCAATGAACTACCTTTGCAGACTTTAAAAATAATCTAAAAAATACATCTATGGGTGGTGGTTTAATAATGGCAGGGCAATTATTGCTGAGCCTCACAATATTAGTTTCGTTGCATGAGTTTGGGCATTTTATAACAGCGAAAGCGTTTAAGATGCGGGTAGAGAAATTCTATCTATTCTTCGACTTCTTATTTCCAATGGCCAATGTAGCCAAATTCGCCATCTTCAAAAAGAAGATTGGAGATACCGAATATGGTATTGGATGGTTTCCATTGGGAGGCTATGTAAATATCAGTGGCATGATTGATGAAACCACAGAGAAGGGACAATTGCCTGCAGAGCCTCAACCATGGGAGTATCGAAGCAAGCCAGCCTATCAGCGATTGATTGTTATTTTAGGAGGTGTGATTGTGAATTTAATTTTGGGTGTAATCATCTTTACGGGTATTATGTACCATTATGGTGAGCAAAAAACACCAATATCAGAAGTGAATAAAGTGGGCATTCATGTGGGCACCTATGCAAAAGAACTAGGCTTTGAAGAAGGCGACCAAATTGTAAGTATCAATGGGAATCAACCAAAATACTGGGACGATATTTTTGAAGTGAAAGAAATTATGGCCGACAATCCATATTTCGAAGTAAGCAGAAATGGAGAAACGAAACGTATCGAGATGTCGCACGATTTTGCTTCTCGATTAGGAAAAGAGAAAGATGAATTCATTAGTCCTCGCATGCTTACGTATGTTGAGAAACTTACCCCTTCCCTATCGAATGCAAAAGATGCAGGATTATTAGCCAATGATCAAATCAT
>CAIVZR010000023.1 GCA_903910445.1 uncultured Bacteroidota bacterium | reverse complement strand
TCTATTTCCTTAAAGTTGTGCTTTTGTTTTTGATATTGATATTCCTTCCTTAAATCGGTATGGTATTTTTCAGTGCTAAGTGTCTCATTTAAAAAGCCTGCAACCCCAAACAGCATAGCCTCTATCTGCAATATATTCGCTCGGTTTTTAGCCAATATTTGAAGAGGAATATGCCTCGCCAAAAGCTCAAATGGCACTGCATTAATCTTAAAACCAAAATTACGAGCCAGCAGAATATAGAATGCTTCTTCCCAATTTTGCTCCAATTGACTCAATAATTCTTGTATTACTTCACATTTGGTTTCAAGCCTTTCGATGAGCATTCGCTGTAACCAGGTACTTTTTGTTATCTCATCCACATTGGCCCAATGCGATTTGCATGGCACAAATGGCTGCATCTGTTGCAAATCTTCATAACGTTCCTCTACACTTCTCGAGATTCGATGCCTCAGCTCTAAGGTAAGGAACACTTCATTCTGATTGCTGATTGTTGGGTCGTCATCTTCATAAACAACATGCAATACAATATTCTGATACGTTTTATCGTGCTGATGGAAATGTCGTTTCCAATCGGATGATCGCAAATGCACTTCCACATTTCCAGCCAATAACGTATCGCCACAGCGAATGCGTGCATTAAAAAAATCGGGACCCGCATTGGAGTTGTGTTCACCAGGATGCAGAATTTGTAAGGATTCGCCTTGGGTAGTTTTTAAATCGAGGGTGTTAAATAATCTGAATTTCCATAAGTAATGCAGAAATGCTTCATTCATGTTTTTAATTGTTTAAAGTTTTTTTCAAGTATGATGGATTCTAAGTACAAGGCCTGATGTTTTATTAAATCAGCACTTGCACGGTTGTCTTTATTTTTTAGAAAACATTCAAAGATAGTATTTTCAATATTTTTTTCATCGATGATGATGAATGAATTTAAAACTTCGATTCCATTGGCATCATTTATATTAAAAAGCGCTGCCCTAAAAGCTAAATTGGTTTTATTAACCGCATTCTTAAGTCGCAACATCGAAATTTCTTCACTCCCAGCTTCTGCCACCAGGATATCGAGGGTATCCATAAAAGAAATTACTGTGGTATGAAGTAATGCTTGCTTACTTTCTAATTCAGCATCTTTTTTACTAACCAACTTCTCTGCTATTTTCTGATTTAATTCAGCATTCACATCCACCAGCGTATCCAAGGAGGTATTTACTCGAAAAGTATCTCGAGGTGAAACTACCGATGGGTTTTCAGAAGCCAACTTTTGCATGGTGCGAAAAAAATTAATCCCTGCAATAAAAATTATAGAGGTAAGCACCAATCCAAATGCGGCTCCAATAATACCAAGTGTCTTGTATTTATTCATGATAAGTAATGAATTGTGTTCATTGAAAATTAAAAAACATTAAGTTCTCGTTTTCTCTGAAACGAATTTAAAATTCCAAAATGCCTGAAAACAAACATGCCACAAATTTACCGTTAAAGCAAATTTGTGGCATGTATAATTAAAAGAAGAATTTCTTAGAAACGCTCAAATTGAGAGAAGAAGAAATTGGCTTCAATATTTGCATTCTCATCGCTATCACTTCCGTGCATCGCATTGGCATCAATACTTTTTGCATATTTAGCGCGCAATGTTCCTGGAGCTGCCTTCGTTGGATCTGTTGCACCAATCAAAGTTCTGAAATCTGCCACTGCATTGTCTTTTTGCAGTACTGCTGCATAAATTGGACCTGAGCTCATAAATGAAACCAGATCATTGAAGAAACCTCTTTCTTTATGGATAGCATAAAATTTACCTGCCATTTCTGGTGATAATTTTGTGTACTTCAAAGAAACAATGGTAAAACCGGCTTCGATAATATCATTGATAATTTTTCCTGCATGACCGTTCGCCACAGCGTCAGGCTTAATCATGGTGAATGTAATTTGACTCATATTTGTTTGATTTTTGATATTTAAATTTTGCGGCGCGAAGGTAGGCATTTGTATTGGTAAAGAGAGATTGGAAATTGCTTTTCCACTCAGATACCTGAAAATGAATGCTACTACATCCTAATTTACTTGGGTATTAGCTACTAGATTAACTTCCTATTAAATCTTATTTATTAATTATTAATTCCCGTTAATTTGCGAGCACTTATCACCCCATGAAAATCATCTCTTATAACGTTAATGGTATCCGCTCGGCCATGAGCAAAAACTGGCTCGGTTGGCTGGTACAGCAACATGCCGATGTAGTATGCCTCCAAGAAATTAAGGCCTCCGAAGATCAAATAGATATTTCGCTTATCCAAGCTGCAGGATTTCCATATTCCTACTTTTATTCTGCACAAAAGAAAGGGTACAGTGGCGTGGCCATCTTCAGCAAAGTGAAACCCGATGCGGTAGTATATGGTTGTGGCATCGAAGCTTACGACAATGAAGGCCGGGTATTACGTGCCGACTTTGGCGATATAAGCGTTATTAGTGTTTATCATCCTAGTGGCAGTAGTGGGGAAGAACGTCAAGGATTTAAAATGAAGTGGCTAAGCGACTTCCAGGGATTTATCAATACGCTCAAAGTAACCCGCCCCAAAATAATTATTTGTGGAGACTACAATATTTGTCATCAACCCATCGATATCCATGACCCTAAAGGCAATGCCAAGAGCAGTGGTTTCTTACCCGAAGAACGCGAATGGATGAGTGGCTTTATCGACAGTGGTTTCATCGATTCATTCCGTTTCTTCAATAAAGAACCACATCATTATACCTGGTGGACTTTCCGTGCAGGCGCCAGAGGCAAAAACAAAGGCTGGCGCATCGATTATTGTATGGTGTCGAAAAATTTAGAAACCAAGCTCGAAGATGCCACAATTTACCCCGAAGGCATGCACAGCGACCATTGCGGACTTAGCGTAACACTAAAACTCTAATCGTAATGGTATATTAATTTTATTTATTTTTACCGCAAATACCTATTCATAATGAACCCTACCGTAAAAAAAATTCTGCCTCACCTACTAGCATTGGCTTGTTTTCTTTTGGTTTCCTTTTTCTACTTCAATGAGGTAGCTGCAGGTAACAAACAAATTAAACAGCACGACTCCAGAATGTATGAAGGTTCGGCTGCCGAAAGCATGAAATACAGTAAGGATGAAACAGTATTCTTTACCGAGAGTATGTTTAGTGGGATGCCCATGTATCTTATTAATATGCCCTATTATGGTAATGTGCTCTACAATAAATTAGGAACACTTTATGGATTGTATTTACCCTATCCTGTGAATCAGCTTTTTATTCTGATGCTTGGATTTTATATTCTTCTACTCACTTTTAAGGTCAATCCATACATGGCTATCGGCGGGGCTTTTGCATTTGCCCTCTCAAGCAATAATATGGTTTTTACGGCTGCAGGTCACATGACCAAAGTAAGTGCTATTGCCTATGTCCCCTTAGTTCTGGCAGGTTTTAATATGGTACTGCGAGGGAATAAATGGCTTGGGGCTTCATTGCTCGCGGTAGGACTTTCATTTCAAATGGGAGCCAACCACTTTCAAATAACCTATTATATGTTCCTGATTGTAGCGATATGGTATATAAGTGAACTTGTGGGTGCAATCATGCAAAAAAATTACAAAGTCCTCTTGGTTCGTAGTGTGTTTTTAGGGATTGCATTTAGCTTGGGTGCTGCCACTGGATTAAGTAGCGTGATGGTAAGCAAAGAATATGGCGATTATTCAATTCGTGGAAAAAGCGAACTTACACTCAACAAAACAGCCGATCAACAAAGCGAAACAGGATTGGATCGCTCATACACTTTCGAATATAGCTACAGTGGATTAGAACCGCTTACCATGCTCATACCTAATTTATATGGAGGGGCAGAGCAAGCTCCTTTTGATAAGAAAAGTGAAACATACCAATTGGCAGCAAAAGAACAAAGTGCCAAGGAACTTACCTCTTACCTCATGGGTTATTGGGGCGACTTACGTATCACAGCGGGCCCACCATATTTTGGTGCCATTGTATTTTTCTTGTTTGTGCTGGGATGTGTGATGGTTCGTAAACCAATAAAATGGGCACTAATTGCAGCTACACTGTTATCGATTGCCTTGGCATACGGAAAGAATTTCGAATCTTTCAATTATTTTATGTTCGATCATTTCCCCTACTATAATAAATTTAGAGCGGTAACCACTGCATTCGTCATTGCTCAAATATGTATGCCAATCCTGGCATTCCTCGGACTCAAAGCATTTTTTGATGCTATTAAAGCCAAGGAAGATGTACTTAAGAAATTATATTATGCTGCTGGAATATCTGGTGGATTGTGCTTATTGTTTGTTGTTGCTCCTGGTTCTACTATTAGTTTCACCACCTTTAGCGAAGAAGAACAAAAAGAAGTACTTAAAAGTAAATATGCTCAAGTATTCGGGAAATCTATTCCAGCTCAATTTGAAGAAGCGATTACCAACGATTGCAAAGGCGTTGTAAGAGCCGATGCCATGCGCTCCTTGTTATTTGTATTAATTGGAGCCGCTGCATTATTCGCTTTCAGTAAGAATAAAATTAACTCAGAAATAGTTTTGGGTGTTCTGGCATTGGCAATTTTAGTGGATATGTATCAAGTTGATCGCCGTTATCTGGGTGCCGATCAATTAGAGAAAAAGAGAAAAGATATTGCTGGCTCATTTCAAAAATCAAAAGCCGATGAAGCAATATTAGCTGTCAATACCGACAATGCTCGTGTATTGAATTTGGCTGTTTCTCCTTTTAACGATGCTACTACTTCTTATTACCATCGCTCTATTGGGGGCTATCATGGTGCGAAAGTAAAACGTTATCAAGAACTCATCGAAAATCAAATTCAACCAGAGATTCAAACTTTGAGTAAAGGTTTGCAAAGTACCAAAGGTGAAGATTCGTTGATGCGTGATGTGTTTCGTTCAACTCCTGTATTGAATATGTTAGATGCTAAATATTTCATCTATAACGCCGACGCTCCTCCAGTTGAAAACCCACTAAGCTTAGGTCATTGCTGGTTTGTAAAAGAATACCAAATGGTAGCCAATGCCGATTCAGAAATGGTGGCACTCGACCATTTAAATACTGCCACAACTTGTGTGATTGATCAACGCTATGGCGCTCAGGTAAAAGATTTGCAAATTGGAGAAGATGCAACGGCCACTATCAAACAAACTGAATACAATCCAAATCATATTAAATATGAAAGCAATGCCACCTCTTCACAGTTGGCAGTATTTAGTGAAATTTATTATGAACCCGATTGGGAATTGTTTATCGATGGCACAAAAGCCGATTATTTCCGTTGCAACTATGTGCTTCGTGGCGCTGTAATTCCAGCAGGCAAACATACCATTGAATTTAAAATCAATGCTAAAACTTATAATAAATGGGAAACCATCTCCATGGCTTCTTCTTATTTAATCCTGGCCTTACTTATTGGAAGTATTGCCCTCTATATTCGCGAAAGAAAAAATACCACAGCTTAATTCATCAAGATGCAAAAGGAAAATATTTTAGTTATCGGGGCCTGCGGGCAATTGGGAACAGAGCTCACCTACGAGCTCATGAAAGTTCATGGTGAAGGGCATGTCTTTGCCTGCGATATCCGAAAAGAGAAAGAGGTGAAACACCTTTTCGATCCAAAAATTTATCGTCACTTAAATGTGCTGGATGCGAAAAAACTCCATGCTATCATCACCGAATTTAAAATCACTCAAGTATATCACTTAGCTGCATACCTAAGCGCAAGCGGAGAAAGAAACCCTGCTGGTGCCTGGGAACTCAATATGGATGGATTGTTTAACGTATTGAATGCCGCAAAGGATTTAGGACTTAAGAAAATATATTGGCCTTCATCCATCGCTGTCTTTGGACCACATACACCAAATATCGACACTCCGCAACATTGTGTGATGGATCCAAATACTGTTTATGGCATTACTAAACTTGCTGGTGAACGCCTCTGTGAATACTATCATAAACGTTATGGCGTAGACGTAAGAAGCTTGCGTTATCCTGGACTCATTGGCTGGAAAAGCGCACCTGGTGGTGGCACTACCGACTATGCCGTGACTATCTATCATGAAGCATTACAGCATCAGAAATTTGAATGTTTCCTGAAAGCAGATACCGCCTTGCCAATGCTTTATATGCCTGATGCGTTAAGAGCTACTATTGATATTATGGAGGCCCCTGCAGAAAAAATTAAAATTCGCAGCAGCTACAATTTATCGGGTATGAGCTTTACTCCAAAAGAAGTGGCTGCAAGTATTAAGAAGCATATTCCTAATTTTAAAATTACGTATGCTCCCGATTATCGTCAGGCCATTGCCGATAGCTGGCCGAGTAGCATCGATGATAAAATGGCGAAGAAACATTGGGGCTGGAAACCTAAATTTAATTTGGATAAGATGACCAAAGACATGCTGGAGAATTTAGGAAAACAATACGCTGGTAAATAATTCCGGCGTATATTAAACTTAAGTATCAAGGCCTATAACGAGTTATTACTTTTTGTTAAAATATAATTCGTATTTTTTCGTTTACAGAATTAAAATCAATACTTCCCTTTATGAAAAAATTTGTACTCCTCTCCTTTCTTTTATTGGCAGTAATTCAAGTAGTTTTTGCTCAGCCCGACAGGCAACTATACTATAAAGGAATCCTAATCTTCGAACCATACTACAGGGAGGAATATAGCAGCGAGAGTATAAAAAGCAATCATGTGTCAAAGGAAACTAAAACATCATATCAGAGAAAAGGGGACGTTGAGAAAATAAAATCATCTGTTAATAATCTTTATGATTCACTCGGAAGGGCAATTGGATACGAATATTTAAATAAGAAAGGGGAAATGACTTGGGGAATGTATTTCCAATACGATGCTAAAGGCCGTATCATAGAAAGACAATATCGATATAACAAACATTTTTTTAGTACAGCTTATGAATTCTCTGATTTTAAAGAACCTATAGAAATTATTTCTCGTAAGGGTGAATCGCCCGATAACATGAAGGTTACCAAAACCGTTATCAATTCGTTTAACCCCGATAGTAATAAAATATCTTCGAT
Organism: uncultured Bacteroidota bacterium; assembly: GCA_903910445.1. Lineage (GTDB taxonomy): Bacteria > Bacteroidota > Bacteroidia > UKL13-3 > UKL13-3 > CAINMV01. The sequence continues at coordinate 83,944 of CAIVZR010000023.1, read as the reverse complement.
TACTTATAACAAGAAGATGAATATTAGTTCAATTGTAATCTATACCTACGATTCATTAAAAAAACTAGGTATTGCAAAATTGTATGGTAAGAAAGGAAAATTTATTCATTCCTGGAATTTTGAATGCAACGAAAAGCAAGGAGTTCCTGATAAAAAAGGGAAAGAACAAAATATCTGTACCTCTCATATAACCCTTGAAAACGGGCATACACAAACCATTACAATCACCGAAGGATACAAATCCATCGAAAGAAAAATAGTAGAATCTGGAGAGAAGGGTAGGTTTACGAGAACTGAAATATATTCAGGCACGGCAGGGAATATTTTATCATATCGCAGTCTTTATACTTACGCCAACGATACTAATTATAATTCATACGAGCGATTTCACATTCAAAAAAATCAGAGCAAACCTTGGTCGGTTTATAAATCCAAATCAGTTAAAGGAAAGACAATTTCTAAAAACGAAACCTATTTTAAAAAGAAGAATAAATTGGAATCAAGCACCAGTTCGTCTTTTAAGTATAATGATAATGGCTTGTTAATTGAAGAGGACGTCACAGATATGGTTAAAAAAACTGTCAGAATAATACGAACTTCTTATAGTTATTTATAATCTTAGTTAGCCTAATAACCTCCTTCTCTCTTACGGAAGAACCATTCGGCACTAAGGGTGAAAAGTAATAACCCGAAAATCCATTTCAAGTTAATTAAATCCTGAAGTCGTTGGTGTGCATAGCTAACGGGCTTGATGGTTTCATTGGCATTAATCTCATCAGCAATTTTTTGCATATCGGCTGGATAATATAATTTACCCTGATGCATAGATGCCAAAGTGGCCAATAACTGATGATTCGCTATGGTCTCGGTATACTCGGCCTGCAAAGGAATCACGGTGAATTGCCCCACCACCGTTTCCGATTTTCCACCACTAACAGTTGAAGCGGTATAATGATAATTACCTACTGGCAAAATTCCCGCATCCAAATGATAGGTCTTTCCGCTTTTGCTAAATTGATAATCGAATGTTTTTCCTTCCTCATTGGTTACTTTAAAACTCACCTCAGGTTCATTGGTGAGCTCATAACTTGGCGTATACACTTCGGCATCAAATAATACATTTTCATTTTCTTCAAATGTTTTTTGAGAAGAGATGATACGCAATAATCGTTTATCATCTTTGGCCGAAAGGTATTGTATTATTTTAGTGAGTACCTCGTTGGAGGCTTCTTGTGATTGGGTTTGAGCATATTCCTGTATACGCCATCTCCAAACACCCTCTCCGCATATAATCCCAGCCTTATAATCATTTTTTGAAGTAAATAATATCAAAGGCATATCGGTTACTGTTGCACCAATTTGCTGATTAAATAAAATGCGCGCATCGCCTGCAGCATTATACGTTCCAAATGGAGATTGCAATGGCGGAAATTTACTGATGGTATTTCGGGTCTCTTCGCTCAAGGAGAACAAACTGAAATCGTTGTTTAATTTAGGCAAGGCATCATTATTTGTTCCACGGTTATTACCAATACTTAATCCTTCATTCAAACTATAAAAAACAGAAAGGTTGCTCTGGCCTCCCAAAATATAAAGCCTTGGAATCTTTAATTTGTCAAGTGCGTCAAATAAACTCTTTGTAGAGTAATCCGTTGATGGAAGCTGATGCAAAATCACCAAACTGTATTCACGTAATTTTGATCTGATATCTGTTGGGAGCTCATTGGCATACTGTATCTGAATTTCATAGTTCTGATTGGTTTCAATAGCGTTTTTCAAAGCTCCTAAATCGGGGTGCGGGGCATTGGCCAATAACAATATCTTTTGGCGTCCATCAATCACATCTATAAATACATCCTTAATATTATTCAAATAGCTCAATTCGCCCTGCTGCCTGCTTATCGTGATACTGTATCGTTGCATTCCCTTGGCCTTAGCATCAAAATTTAGAAGTACTGTTTTAGTAAATCGGGTAGAGGTAGCACTCACATTCTGTACCAGTTCGGTAACCCCATTATGTAATACATTCAACACAAAATTACTTCCAGAATATCCATAAGCTGCAACATCAATTTCCATTGGAAATGTATTCCCTAGATAAGCGATTGAATTACTTCTCACCTTTTTAATGAGTACATCACGAGGTTGCATAGTATCGCCTAAGGCTAGCGAATAAATTGTTGTTTTTAGCTTCTTATTACTATATAAAGGATTACTACCTTGATTATAAATTCCATCACTTGCTAGTATTACAGCCCCTAGATTCTGACCTTCAAACTTGTCGTAAACCGCATCCATCAAAGAACTTATATTGCTCTGTTTCTCTCCAAAATTAATTATAGGGTTCTCCAAAATTCCCTTACCAAATCCATAAAATTTCACATCAAACTTTTGATTGAGTGTGTTTCTTAATTGTTCTAAATTTTTGAGATATGCGTCCTTATAATAAGCCGAATCCTTATTAAGTAGAATTGATTGAGAATTATCTTGAGCCAATACAATGATTGGCTTTTGCACCTCTATTAAATAGGATTTAATTAAAGGTGATAAAAGAAGGAAGGCTAGGAAGCTAATAGTGATAAAACGGAATGCGGTCATCCAACGTAGCAGTGTTGGCTTTTTCTTTTCTATGGTTCTTAATGTTGAGTAAGGATAAAGAAGAAGCGCATAAGCCGCTCCAAGAAGTACACAGAACACAATAAACCACCACGGTTTCTCAGTAATTAATGAAAATAATAACACAAAGCGAATGTAATAAAGATTTAGCTATTGATAGTGGTGAACCCTAATTATCTTAACGGTACCAGCTGCAAGTCCAGTCAATGGTATCCTTTACCGATATAAATTCGACTCCTAAAGTTTGTTTTATTTTAGTGGTGTCATAAGCATATTGCTGATATGCAGCATGTGTTGTTTCCTTGGTAAGCAAAGGCGCTTTGCCAGTAATCACCGAACGTATGGCGAGTAGCCGATATCCAAGCGATCCAAGCCAGCGCGGTGTATTAAATTTTGGTTTGGGCTGGGAAAAGGCAGTGCAGGCCTCATCATAAAATTGTCTGAATGGATAATTCTCTGATACTAAGATATAGCGCTCACCCGAAATATTCCGTTGCATTAGTTGAAGTAAGATAGTTACTACGTCACGTACATCTACAAATCCATTGACTCCTGGGGTATAAAACTTTAAACCATTTTTTGCGGTTTCAAACATCTTTCCAGTTCCTTTTGTAAAATCACATGCTCCTATTATAACACCTGGGTTAACCATAACAGCATTCAATCCTTCTTGTATTCCACGCCAAACTTCCATCTCAGCAGCCAATTTAGTTTCTGCATATGCGGTATTGTGTTCACTGTTTTCCCATTTGGTATTCTCATTGATTGCCGCCCCATTAATACTTCGTCCGATAGCTGCAATACTACTAAGGTATCCAAATTTCTTCACACCAAAATGTAAAGCTAGGTTTACCATATTGGCAGTACCTTCAACATTCACTTGCTGCATCATCCCCTGCTGGCTTGGTAGAAATGAAACTATCGCTGCGGCATGAATTACTTCGTCGATACCATAAAAAGCAAGTTCAAGGTCGCCTAAATCTAATACGTCGGCATTGAACCATTCTAATTGCTCTAATTGTTGGGGTGTAATTGATTGTATTTTACATACCATTTCAAACTCATTCAATGAGCTTGATAGGCGGCGCAGTGCACGAACCTTTTTATTTTGCCGGAGCAATTCACACACAATGTATGAGCCTACAAATCCTGTTGCTCCGCTTACTAAAATCATATTTTATTTATTTGAAAAATGCGTCTGAGAAGGACATATGTAATCGCATCAGTTCGGTTTTTCCATCATCATTATCAGCAACAGCAAGTATGGTTACCTCATTGGTTTCGATAAACTCATCGATACAAACCGATTCTACCTTTTTACCTTTAAAGAAATCTGGAATGATGATATCAGAAATCTTTACATCACGATGGGCCAATTGAGAAGTGAAGTTTTGCATTACACCCAATAAGCTTCCTTTAATCATGCCATCGTCATATCCATTAGTGGTATCTTCTGCCGAAGCAACAAAAATCATTAAGTCCGTTTCTGGTAAATGTACACAACCAGTAAAGCCAGTATTGATATTTTCTATTTGAGGTAAATCTAAAAAGTGAATGTCTAATTGTTTCTCGACCGTGAGTTGCTTACGATTCCAATTAGTAATGATTAACTGATTCGAATGCTCATTATCTCCTCTATTAAGAAGAATAATTTTATCGTCTACATTACAGGCTCCTTCAATATTCACTTGAGAAGTAATGCTTCTCAACGTTTCATACATATCATTAAAATTCAAATACTCAAGTTCGTCTGGCACTGCGAGATTTAAAAGCACCCCAACATCCCTTAATTCAGGCAAGGTACCCGAACCCATTGCCAATAGATGACTTGGTGGTACTAAAGTTACGGCTTCTAAATCAGGCTTGATCGTTTTATTTATACGTTGCGATTCATCAGTAGGCCGATCGAATAATCGAATCGTATTTATAATTTCCCAATCATTATTTAGTTCAAACAGAAAATTACTGTCGTCGCCAATGATATATATTTTATCCTGCCATTTTTCGATACCCGAACCTGATGGTATGTTCTCGAAAATTTTAGATTGAAGCAGTTGAAGTTTCATGTGATATTTAAAATAATGCTGCTAAATTACATTTTAGGTTAAAGCAAACCATAAAAAAACAAGATTTAATTTTTGAAAAAGGAGATTTAGATTTTAAAAAATCAATTTTTTGTAAATTATTCTCTTCAAAATCGTTCAAATAAAAATACACGGGTATAATTAATTTAAGCTTATAATTGAATGATGAATTTGATTTTTTCCTCTTCAACTTTTATAAATAAATCGCTCATTGAAATTCTGCATTTTTTTATTACACCATTGAAACCCTTTGTTTATAAATGTTTCATTAATGTGCATTTTCTTTTTTTTAGATTAAACTAAACTAGATTTTAAAAAAAAATTGACTCATTTTTGAAAATTTTTCTTCATTTCAACTTGTATTATTTTGAAAACACTTTTCATGAGTTTCCAAATTTTTTTTCAAAAAAAGAATTTTTAAACAAAAATGAAAAAGTTAGAAACACCCAAAACCCTTTGTTGGTAATGATTTCAGCGATTTGTAAATTATTTTTCAACGTCAATTATATTTTTCAAATAAATGTGTAAAACTTTTTTACTTAATACATGCTTGCTTACAATATAGATTTAATAGGTGTTTCAGCGTTATTTATGTTTCGAAATTATTAACACAGTGCAGATGTCTATTGTGGTTCAGAAAAATGAATATACATTTGTTCTGTCTAAATTATTATATTTTATTATGGCTAAAGCTACTAAAAAAGCTGCTAAAAAAGCAGCACCAAAGAAAGCTGCTAAGAAAGCAGCACCAAAGAAGGCCGCTACTAAAAAAGCTGCTCCTAAGAAAGCTGCAACTAAGAAAGCTGCTCCTAAGAAAGCTGCTGCTAAGAAAGCTGCTCCTAAGAAAGCTGCTGCTAAAAAAGCTGCTCCTAAAAAAGCTGCAACAAAAAAAGCTTAATACGCGGTTCGCATGTAAATCATGCATTTCTAAATTAAAAAAGCCATCTGTTAGTTCAGATGGCTTTTTTATTTATCCCCCTATTTATTCCTATCAAACAAATACCTTTACTGAACTAATATGAAAAATTTTATTCTCCTGCTCCTTTGTTTTTCTGGAATTGATGCACTGGCCCAACAAAAACTTATCAAAGTTAACCGGTCTATGAATGCCCCTGAGGAGGTTAGTATCGCTATCAATCCGGTACATCCAAATTGTGTTGCAGCCTCATCAAATATAAACAACTACTACTATAGTATCAATGGAGGTAGTACTTGGAAAGAAAAAAAAGTGAGCTCTAAACATGGTGTATGGGGCGATCCCATGGTTCATTTCGATGCTTTTGGCAATTTATATTTTGCCCACCTTGGAAAAAATCCAGAAAAATACTTTCCGAATTGGATCGACAATATGGTGGTACAACGCATTAACATGTCGTATGATTCGTGTTTCGCCGATGCCTCAATTGGGTTTAACAATGGGAAAATCCAAGATAAGGAATGGCTTAGCAGTAATTTGAAAGGAACATTGTTCATGACATGGACTGAATTCGATCGATATGAAAGTAAAGACCCGAATGATCATTCCCGAATTCGATTTTCTCAATCAGAAGATTTTGGAACTACTTGGGCAAAGCCCATTGTTGTATCAGATAAAGAAGGAGATTGTCTAGACGGTGATAGCACTATGGAAGGGGCTACTTCTTGCTCGGATAGCAAAGGCAATATTTATGTGTGCTGGAGTGGTATCAATAAATTATGGTTCGATAAAAGTACTAGTGGAGGTAAATCATTTGGTGCCGATAAAATTATTGCTACACAATATGGTGGTTGGAATGTTCCTGTGCGTCATCTATTCAGAGCCAATGGAATGCCATTCATTTTATGTAATCAAAGTGCCTCAAATTACAAGGATCGATTGTATGTTAATTGGACCGATACAAGAAATGGAGATGCAGATATCTTCCTGAAATATTCCGACGACGGTGGGGAAACTTGGAGTAATGATATAAGAGTGAATAATGATGTTTTAGGAAATGGTGCCGATCAGTTTTGTAATAATTTTAGTATTGATGCAGTTACAGGCGAACTCTATATTGTATTCTATGATAAACGAAATAGTAGAACCGGTGCCTATGTAGATGTATATCTTGCCAAGAGCATGGATGGAGGAAACCACTGGACCAATTATCGAATTACTTCAAAGCCATTTCCAGCACCTGGTAAAACAGAATTTTTTGGAGACTATATTGATGTAGATGCCTATAATGGTATAATCATGCCCATTTTTACTTCTAACGATAACGGACAATATAATGTATATACCTGCCATGTAGATACCACCCTTCAACCTGAGGCTCATTCAATTGATGATATCCAAGCAGTAGTTCTGAACGACTCCTTATATATACACGCAATTGTACCTAAAAATAGAAGTTTTGTAATTACTGTTTCTTATAACAATACCAATATTAATATCGCACAAGATGGGGGAAATGAAACGGAGTTTGTTTTTAATGCTCGTGGTTTCATGGAGACAAAAATTACATTAAAATATGGCAGAAAGAAAAAGTCGATTAAAGTAAAAAACAAACCAAGGTCTTAATTAGAAACATGTAGAATATTCGCCGACTTACTTACGGTGTAGGTGCGCAACGGCCGTGTAGCAGGCGATTTGCTTACATACCCTTCAATAGTAAATGCGGAACCACAACAAGCATTGAAGGTTGTGCCTGAATAAGACCCACACTTTAAGCTAATGCCACTATTATCCATGGTAATCAAATTGCAACTATCATATGGATGGTATGAACAGGTTCGTTCAATTGCCAAATAATTATCGTCATAATTATGAAGTAATATAATGCCTTTGTTGCCACCCGTTACATAAATAAATCCACCTAAAGTGTTCAATGGTGCACTGGTGTTTATATTTAAATCAATATAAATATTTACAGGCATCACAGGAATCTCATCATCCTGATTCTTATTGCCACATTGACTAAATAAACTAAGAATTATTACAGTAATGAAAAGGAATTTTAAATTGTATTTCATGTCGATTTGTGTTTAATTACTTCTTCAAATTTCATTTTTGGGAATACATCTAAAATACCACCTGGCGTACAATTTACAATTCGGGTTTCAGGATATAACTCAGCGATTTCTAAATATATCTTAAACGTATAAAAGTTATTGCCAAGTATTTCAAAATTTATGTGTCGTGGGCGTTGATCCCCAAAATCGTAATCAAGCTCCTTTTGATAATGTGCAGCATCATGATAGGCTCTATACTCCTCAGGTTTTTGAACACAGATATGATTGTGCTCAAAGCCCAATAAATAAATTTCACTAAAACCCATGTATAGTGCAAGCGATAATGCATTGATCAATGCATTGGATGCTGATAAAGTCATCCCAGCCATATTGAGGTGTTTCTTTTTTAAACGATAACCATCCCGCGTATTAACACCTGAATAAAAATATTGAATATTGAATTTCTCAAAGAGTAGATTTTTTTCAATAAGCGTGCGCCAATGGTCCTTATTATAGTCAATTCCCCAAAACATGGTTAAAGGGTTGGCTATTTTTTGTTGCATCGAGTTTAAGGTTTCTACCCATTCGGCTGAAGTTTGTGGGGGATGATTGGGTGGAACTAAATAATACTTTTCGGGTTGCGATGCCTGCAGCACCTCATTACATTGAGGGTTCATAAAGAAACTATTCAATGCAATTACATGTTCATCTTGCAAGGCACCAATATCGGTATTGGCCATGCTGGGACCACTTCCAATGATAAAACATCTTTTCCCTACATGCTTTTGATAGTACTTTTCATTGGAAGAAACCTTGGATTGATGATTTAAAAAATGCAGGTAATGCTTCGCATATCTCAGCTGATGCAAGACAAAAGGTGATAGATAATATTTCGGATCCAAAGGATTAATTTTTATTCAAAAATAATCTTTATTTTTTTGTTGATGAATAATCCGCTGAATCAAATCCTTAATATTGCATTATGAGTTCACATCATGTTGTTAGAGATAAACAAGAACCTGCATTAATTATTGCGAATGGAGCAGCTTGTAGCGATGCCTTACTTGGGCAGCTGCTCGAATGGAGTCCCATAATTGTTGTTCTTGATAAAGCAATTTATCGTGTGATGGATAAAGGCATTAAAGTAGATGTCTTACTGGGCGATTTCGATCAAGGAATTGATATGGAGGCTATTCAAAAGGCACAATATCCTATAGAAATTATTTATACCCCCGATCAAGAAAAAACCGATTTAGAAAAAGGTATCGAATACCTTATTTCACAAGGCCATCAAGCAGCCAACATCGTTTGGGCTACTGGCTTACGTGCCGACCATACCCTGAACAACCTAAGTAGTATTACGAAATACAAGAATCAAATTACCCTGGTTATGCATGATGATTGGAGTAAAATCTTCTGCCTTAAAAATGTATATGAAAAATGGTATCCTGCCAATACCAACTTATCAATAATGCCCATTGGTAAAGCAATCCAAGTGACTACTCATGGTATGAAATATGATTTACTCGAGGAGGACCTGGAACTAGGATTTAGAACTTCAAGCAGCAACCAAACTTTGGAAGATGGATTCATAAGTATCACTCATAAAAGTGGTAATTTATTTTTAATGCAATGCAATGACTCCCCCGAATTTCCAAACTAATTTCTATATATTTGAAGCATAAATCATCAAATCACCATCTATCATGAAAAAATTATTTACACTAATTACATTATTATCAGTTTTAACAATTGCTAATGCACAACGATCGTGCGATCTAGTGATTTCTCAATACCTACCAGGAAATGGATGGGAAATTCAATCAGGCAAACCATTTGATATCACTGTAAGAGTGAAAAATTTAGGTCCAGCCGATATCAAAGCTACAGATACCATTGTTTGCCTAATAAAAATTGATGCGAACTATATCACAAGTAGTGGTGTTCCATTAGGCAAATATTTCTTTGGAAATTCCATTAAAGTTGGAGCTGAAATTTCTGTAAATTTATTTACTGGATTAATGCTTACTCATAGTATCGATGGTAACCACCAATTCTGCACCGAAATGAGTCTTTTTAATCGTGCTGTTGCCGATGGATCAACAGATCCTAATTCAGCAAACAATACAGGATGTTCTACTGTTCGTATGAATAAATTCAATACTGGAATTGACCCTAACAATATTAATACTGTTTTGGTTAATAGTGTTGAAACTTCTCCAAATCCTGCTACCTCAGAAACCAAACTTACTTATGTTGTAGCACAAAGCAATAATGTGAAAATTGTAGTTAAAGATTTACAGGGAAGAGAAGTAATGCAAGTAGTGAACAACCAACAAAATACTGGTATCTATCAAAATACCATTGATGTTTCGGCTTTGGCTACTGGTGTTTATATCATTGAATATACCGCTGGCGACCAAGTTATCACCTCCAAATTGGTGAAACAATAATCCTAGTTCAAACCTATTTAAAAGCCCCGGATAAATTTTTGTCCGGGGCTTTTTATTTTTGTTATTTTTGCCGCCAAATAAATCAACCTTCTTTGCCATGTTAAACATCGTACTGTTCGGTCCTCCGGGCGCAGGAAAAGGAACGCAATCAGCGAAACTAATTGAGAAATACCATTTGGTACATTTGAGCACCGGCGATATTTTCAGAGCAAATATTAAAGGCGAAACGGAGTTGGGTAAACTCGCGAAAAGCTATATGGATAACGGGCAATTAGTACCCGATGCCGTAACAATCAATATGTTACAATCTGAAGCCGACAAGCATCCTGATGCCAAAGGTTATATTTTCGACGGATTCCCTCGAACACATGCTCAAGCCCAAGCACTTGATGAGTTTTTAGCTACCAAAAACACTGGCATCTTCATGATGCTCGCTTTAGAGGTATCGGAAGATGAACTCAGAATTCGTTTAACAGAACGCGCCAAAGTAAGTGGCCGCCCCGATGATGCAGACCCAATAATTATTCAAAAAAGAATCGATGTATATAACGCCGAAACAATGCCAGTTAAGGGATATTATCAAGCCCAAAACAAGTATCAAGGGGTGAATGGGATTGGAAGCATCGATAGTATTTTTGAAGCACTTTGTACCGAAATAAATAAAGGAGTTTTTAATTCATAATAAGAAAAAACACTCAACAATCATGTTGATTGAATTTCTAAAACCTGAAACCCGAATAATTAAAAAAATATGCCACGCAATACATCCATTAAGTCAGTTCTTATCATCGGTTCCGGACCCATTATCATTGGTCAAGCTTGTGAGTTCGATTACGCTGGAAGCCAAGCCAGTAGAAGCCTACGCGAAGAAGGAATTGAAGTAACTTTGATTAACAGCAATCCCGCCACCATCATGACGGATAAAGTAACTGCTGATCATATTTATTTACTACCGCTAAATGTAATTAGTATAGAGCAAATATTAAAAGAACAAAAAATTGATGCTGTACTGCCTACCATGGGCGGTCAAACGGCCTTAAATCTTTGTAAAGAAGCAGAAGAAATTGGGCTCTGGAAAAAATACAATGTGAAAATCATTGGAGTAGATATTAAAGCCATTGATACCACTGAAAATCGCGAGTTATTCCGTCAACTAATGCATAAACTGGAAATTCCAGTTCCTCAAAGTAAAACTGCAAACTCATTTTTAGAAGGTAAAGAATTTGCTCAAGAAATTGGATTCCCAGTGGTAATTCGCCCAAGCTATACCCTAGGTGGAACCGGCGGTGGATTCGTAAAAGACAAAAAGGAATTAGATGAAGCCCTTAACCGTGGATTAAAAGCTTCTCCGATTCATGAAGTACTTGTTGAAAAAAGTGTCTGGGGTTGGAAGGAATATGAATTGGAATTGTTGAGAGATAACCTTGACAATATCACCGTAATCTGTACTATAGAAAATTTTGACCCTATGGGAATTCATACAGGTGACTCCATAACCGTTGCGCCTTCTATGACCCTAAGCGATACCGCATTTCAAACCATGCGAAATATGGCCATCAAAATGATGCGAAATATTGGAAATTTTGCAGGTGGTTGCAATGTTCAATTCAGTATGAATCCTGAAACAGAAGAGGTTTACTCTATCGAAATCAATCCTAGGGTATCTCGTTCTTCTGCATTGGCTTCTAAAGCTACCGGTTACCCTATTGCAAAAATTGCCGCGAAATTGGCAATTGGTTATAATTTGAACGAATTAAAAAACCAAATTACCAAAACCACCAGTGCCTTCTTTGAACCAAGTATTGATTATGTGATTGTGAAAATTCCTCGTTGGAACTTCGATAAATTCAAAGGTGCAGATCGTACGCTTGGATTGCAAATGAAAAGTGTAGGAGAAGTGATGGCAATTGGTAGGACTTTTATAGAGGCGCTTCAAAAAGCTTGTCAGAGTTTAGAAATTGGCCGTGATGGTTTAGGTGCCGATGGCAAACAAAAACGTAAACTGGAAGAAATCGTTGAAGGATTAGAAAATCCATCTTGGAATCGATTATTCCTTATTAAAGACGCCCTAAGTATGGGTGTTCCTTTAAACACTGTGCACAAAATTACAAAAGTAGATCTCTGGTTTCTAAATCAAATTCAAAAACTAGTAGGTTTAGAACAAGACCTTCGTCGTTATAATTTGAATAATGTTCCTGAAGAATTATTCTGGGAATTGAAAAAGCATGGATATGCAGATACACAAATCGCCTATGTACTTGGAAATTGCACCGAAGATGAAGTTTACGAAAAAAGAAAATCGATGGGAATCACACGTACTTATAAAATGGTAGATACTTGTGCTGCAGAGTTTCCAAGTGAAACGAACTATTTTTATAGTACCTACGAATCGCCTACGCTAGCGGTTTAACGGATATTGAAAAACTGTTCAACAAAGATAGATTCCCCATATCGCTCTTTCTTAAACTCAAATGCTACTTTGTATTTTCCTCTTCCCGAGTAATGGTATTCCTTGGTGCCTTTCTCCCTATCGGTACAAATTCCTGATAATTGATCCCATTCAAATACTAAGGTGTCATGTGATGCAAATGGCACTTGTTCTGGAGGTGGTGGGCAACTATAAATACCACAGGCACAATATCCAATCATTGCTACCTGAACCCATTCCTTCCCATTCCATTTGAAAATTTGCAATGGCTGCATTGGGTTCATTCGCTGAACCTCATTCGAACCACCGTTTACTAGTGTAATTGACACTTTCTTTTTGGCATGATTGCATTTTTTAATAGATACATACAAAGAATCATGTTGGGCCATTCCAACGATACCCAATAAAATACAGATTAAACTTAAGATAGATTTCATACTTTAAATCAATTATTATTTATATTTATCCTTTTATTTCTCTTTCAGCAAGTGTGCGATAAGCGATGTGTTGGATCTCACTTTCGAGCCAACGAATAAAATTAAAATATCGCATCGCATCTCGTTCGATCGGGTTGTTCTGAAGGTTTTTTAATTCAATTTGCAAATCTCGGGCATGTGCAATCACATTTTTTCTTGTATTGTTTTTTGCAATCTTTTTAATGAAAGATAAAATCATTTTTTCATATTCGAAAATCGATGATTCCCCCTTAATTTCTCGATAAGTGTTTTTAATAACATGCTCTAATAAATCATTATTCCCCAACTTATAATGAATCATGAGATTGAAGATTCGAGCAAAACTATAGGCATCTTTTCGAATATACTTATTGAGGGTATTTAAATATTTATTAAGCCAAGTCAGGCCAAGTCGATAATCTTCAAAAATGAAATAGCTGATGGCGCAATTAATACACAATGTAATTTTATAGGCTGGATATAATTCATCAGCAATTTCCTTTGCATTCGTTTCAATCTCAGTCATTAAATTTTCCAATTCATTATAATGCGCTAATGAAGCATAGTAGCGCATTTGCAAGGTATAATATATAAAATATTTACGCTGTTTCTTATCGTTAGTATTGGTTTCAAAATTTTTAATTTGATTCAAACAAATTTGTATTTCTTTAAAATTTTTTGTTTGAAAGCAAGCACTTATATAGTGGTAAATTATTTCAAGATAATCATCGTTTTCATCATTGTATCGGTCGGTATTTTCTTCCCAAAGCAAGCGGTGCTTACGCCCGTAAAAAGCCGACTTTTCGAAATCATTGATAAGGTAATTGTAAATGGTTTCAATACCATAAAAATAATTCTTTGCATTAAAAGTTTGATATTCTGATTCCTCCTTTACTCCAATCGAATTTCGAAGTGCATTTAGTTGTTCATGCTCTAATACACTACTCCTCATCCTGCTCTTATGAATTTCATTCAAAAAATTATAATACACCACCCCCAAATCACTTTCGAGACTCAGTGTATGCAATACCTTATGTTCCTCCTCTAATAATCGCTGCAAGTCAGCAATCATATTGTCATTTTTAAGGCTGGCAATTAATTGCTTCTCCTTCTTGATGATGGTAATAGTATAGTCATGCTTGTCATATTTATATGCAATCTTTTTTGCTTTGGTAAGCTGAGTCATGCATTCTTTATAGAAACCCTTTATAAAGAGGATATGACTAAAATCGAGCTCCCGATTTAAGTTCGATTCGGCATTTTTCCCCGAATGATATTGAACCAATGACTTAAGTATAAGATAGCTAAGGTAATTTTTTGCTACTGAAAATTGGGTGACAAACTTCTCATTTCGAAATTTATGAAGAAGTTTCTCTTCATTATATTCAAGTTGATCTAATATAGCATTGAATAATTTAAGGTATTGCACATCGAGGGTATCGTGCGAATGCGCAAGAACCTGCTTTTTAAAATAGCCTTTCTCATTACGCGAAAGCGAATGAATTAACTGGAATATATAATTACTCGTGATTTTCAAAACTGAACTAGTGATTACGAAAATAGTGGTTTGAATTCTAATTTATGGCGAATTTTGAACCAAAATTAGTTAAGAATTTAATTTTCTTTGTCATGAAATATAATTTACTATTTTTGGAAAACGAAATCTAATAATCTAATCTCAACTCATTATGAATCTAAAATTTTACATTTTCCTGTTTCTAGTGTTTTGCCTCTCGATCACCATTCGATCGCAAACATTATCAAACAAGGTAATCGCCTCCGGTGGGAGCTACTCAACAGCCTCATGGGGAAGTTTATCCGCTACTGTTGGTGAAGCCATAATTTCTACTTCATCAGCAGCTGGAACTACCTTGATGCAAGGTTTCCAACAACCTACTTCAGGACTAGCAGGTATTACAGCTACCAACGCTAAAGTATTAATGGCATCTGCTTATCCTAATCCATCAAGCAATACTGTTTATTTAGAGGTGAACCTTCCATCTTTTAGTTTAGTGCATTTCACCATTTATGATATGAATGGTAAGGCATTAATGAATGGCGACTTTACAGCTGATGCCTTGCATGGCACAATTCAGAAACTTGACTTTTCAAGTTTGAGCAGTGGTATGTACCTTATTGCTATTTCAAGTAATCAGGAATCAATTCAAAATCTTAAAATTCAAATCAACAAATAAACCAACAACTAACTTTTTATATCATGAAAAAATTTTTTACTCTCTTTGTTTTTGCCCTCGCCTACTTAACGTCGAGCGCCCAGGTTCCACAAGGAATCAATTATCAGGCAGTAGCCCGCAATTCAAGCGGTAGTGTACTTGCTACCCAAGCTGTAGGTGTGCGTATAAGTGTTATTGATGGCACCCCAACAGGAACTGTTCAATATTCAGAAACACACAGCGTAACTACCAATCAATTTGGATTGTTCAATATTGTAATTGGTAATGGCGTTGCTGGAACTGGTACTTTTGGTGCCATCACCTGGACTACAGGAAATAAATTTATAAAAGTTGAAGTTGACCCTGCAGGAGGAACTGCATACGTAGATATGGGAACTTCTAAATTGCAAAGTGTTCCTTTTGCTTTATTTGCTCAAGGTGCTACAGGCCCTGCTGGTCCTCAAGGACCTGCCGGACCTACTGGAGCTACCGGTGCTCAAGGCCCCGCTGGGCCTCAAGGACCTGCTGGGCCTACAGGTGCGACTGGTGCGACTGGTGCGACTGGTCCTCAAGGCCCTGCCGGATCAGGTACAGTAAGTGGAACAACAAATACTGTTGGTAAATTTACCTCAGCTACGGTAATGGGTAATTCGGCAATTACAGAAAATGGAACAACAACTTCTATCAATGCCAAATTAGATATCACTAACGCTAATGGATCAATGAAATTTAATGATGTTGCTGGTTCTATTACTTTCCCTACGGTTGCAGCTGCTACCAATCCGATGATATATATGTTTGCATCTGGCACAACCAATACCGATCGTATGGTACTTGGTCATTCTCCTGCATTTCCTACCCATGGATTGATGTATAGTGATGCTACTGATATTTGGCATTTCGTATCGAATGGAACCAAAAGTATTACAATTAATCCCAACCAAGCCTACATTGGTATTGGAACATCTGCTCCAGCTTCCGCTATTGATATCGTTTCTACGGCTGCTCAAGTAAATGTTAGTGTTGCTACCAACGCTACAACATTTGGTCCTGAATATCGTTTGAATTCTACTGGAACTAGTGGCAGAGAATGGCGAATTGGCAGTGGACAAGCAAGCAACAGTGCCGGGGTTGGAAAATTATATTTTTATGATGGAACTGCTGCTGCAGATCGTATGGTTATTGATGCCAATGGAAATGTTGGAATTGGTACTAATACTCCAGGGAGAAAATTACAATTAGATATAACAGGTCAAAATGGTTTGCGTATCAAGAATTCAGGAAACACTTCATTAGGATTTGAATTGTTAGGTGACGCTTCGAACAATGATGCCTATGTTTGGAATTGGGAATCAGCTAAAATGTATTTTGGAACAGCTAATACTTTTAGAATGACTATAGATGCTTCTGGGAATGTGGGTATAGGCTCTGTTTCTCCTGCACAAAAATTAGATATTACATCTGCAAGTACAACAAATAGTACAATGCTCGGATTTTCATCTAATAATACTGCAAATTTTTTCAAATCAGCTGGTTCGTCTACATCTACTGCAATTATGGCTGGAGGAAACGCTACAGGAGCAACGTATAATTTTGGAGTAACTGCATTGGCAACTGGTGGTACCAATGCTTGGGCAATTTATGGTAGTGCCGGTAGCGGAACTTCTACAAACTATGGCGTTTATTGTAATGGTAGCGGAGGTTATACTGGTACTTGGTCAAACGTATCAGATCAAAAATTCAAAAAGAATTTCGAACCAATTCAAAGTGCATTAGGTTTAATAAATCAGTTAAATCCTACTACTTATGAATTTAAAACAGACGAATTCAAATGCATGAATTTCCCTACCTTTAGACAATATGGTTTTGTAGCACAAGAATTAGAAAAAGTAATTCCATTACTAGTAGAAAAAGGATCACATCCAGGTGAAAATGGTGAAGGAGCTATTGATTATAAAGGTGTAAATTATATTGGAATGATTCCTATTTTAACAAAAGCCATTCAAGAACAACAAGCACAAATTTCTGCTCAACAACTTCAAATTGAAGCGTTAAAAGTGATGATTCAAACATTGGCAACACAGCCAAAATAAATCTTCGGATTTTATACTAAAGACCCTGAATTTTATTCAGGGTCTTTTTTTGTGCTAAAAATTCTTCAATTGCTATCAATTTTAGGAGGTATTTGGAGGCCTAAGTTTTAGATTCATTTTTACCACCTCACAAAATGATTGAAAAGTTAATGAATCTAAAAGTAACCCTTGAAGTCAGGGTTTCAGGTTTTTTTATGTTTATAGAATTTTAAAGTGTTTGCTCCAAAAGCTCCTTCAAAATTTGTTGCTTATTCAAATTGTAAAAAAGCAATCCCTGCTTAGCGATAGAGATACTTCCATTTTCCTCACTTACAATAATTGCAATGGCATCACTTTGATAGGTTACACTTACTGCCGAACGATGGCGTGTGCCAACATTTTCTGGCAAATTGGAAATCTCTTGTGAAATAGGAAGGATACAGCCTGCCGCCTTGATTCGATTCCTGTTTATAATTAGTGCACCATCATGCAATGGGCTGGTCTTATTGAAAATTGTTTCGATAATTTTTGAAGAAACTACGGCGTCTGTATTAGTACCACTTTGCGAAATGTATTTCAATTCGGTGGTGCCCGTAAATACTATCAATGCTCCCGTCTTCTCTTGAGACATTCGATCGCAAGCTTCCAATACAGCCTCCATCATATGTAACTCCTTTTCTTTAAATGTAAGTGCCATAGGGAAAATTCGAGAGATAGAAAACTTATTTCCCGACAATACACTCTTCCCCAATAACATTAAAAATCGCCTGATTTCATCTTTGAATATGATGACGACCAAGATAATTCCGATGTTCCAAAATGCCCCCAGGATGGTACTCAATATAGGCATATTGAAATATCTTGCAATGCCATATATCGCAAGTAAAATATACAAACCTATACTTACCGTGAAAGCCGTAGTACCTTTTAATAATCGAAACATGAGGTAAAGTAATAACCCCAGTACAACGATATCAATGATATTTATAAATCCAAAATTTTCCAGCATTCTACATTCAATTTTGTCAAAGATAAAAAAATATCAATACTGATTCATCCGCATTTTTGAATTCTAATTTCCTTATATTCATAAAGCCTACTGAATCAATTATCCGCAAATTATGAAAACTATTTTAGTCAATACTTAAATCTTACTCCTATCATTGCATTCATGTCGACACGCATCAATCAACTCATCCATCATTTGCAGTTACAAACTCATCCCGAAGGTGGCTTCTTTAAGGAAACATATCGTAGTGAAGAATTATTGCATAGCCCCGAATTCGGTGAAAGCAGAAACTTACTCACCAATATATATTTCCTGATTACTTCTGGAAATTTCTCGGCATTTCATCGAATTAATAGTGATGAACTATGGTACTTTCATGAAGGAGATTCTTGTGTAATTCATGTATTGCATCAACAAGGTGGGTATTCCTCCTTTAAACTTGGTTCGGATATTACTAATGGAGATACTTATCAAGCTACAGTGAAGGCTGGCGATTGGTTTGCAAGTGAATCCACCGGGAACTACTCCTTGGTAGGATGCGCTGTTGCACCAGGATTCGATTTTAATGATTTTGAAATGGCCGATCGAAAAAAATTAATTTTAGCATTCCCAGAAAAACTGGAACTTATTCAACGATTAACTCGAGTTTAGTATTGGGGATATCCGCTCCGCCATATCTTGCATTAACACCTTAGAAGTAGCTTGATATAAGATACCCCGCTGTTCACGAAAATTTATTGGATCTTCAAAGAAATACTCCACCGCTACCGCAAAAAATTCGTGAATATTGGTGCTTGCATAGGCTCGAAAATACGCCTTCTCAGGGTGGGCTTTCATTTCCGCTAATTCAATTTCAGCATAGGTTACCCAAGCATCATAATAAGGTGTTTCCACTTCTTGATTCTCGAACGATTCGAGCTGCAACGCATGGGCAAGTTCATGCAAAGCCAGGTTGATTTTATCATCACTATACATATATCCCTTCACAAAATCGTCCCACGACCAGTGAATAATACCATTTCCAAAGGTTAGCCCTTTCACATCGCGATCGATGAAACGAGAGTAAAAGATTCCAGGATGCAGAAAAATACGATTAAAGTTCCCTAAGTAATAGTTGTCAAACCCAAAAGTTATTTGTGTGTAGGCAGCACTAATTAAGGTCTTAACATTTTCAGAAACAAGTAAATCAGAACTAGCATTAATCTTTAATTGTTCCCGGATATGAAGTGCTCGAATTATAAATTCTTGCTTTTCCTCTTCATTTAAATAAGTAAAATAAGTAAAGTGCTTTGGGAAAAAATCATTTAAGTATATCTTTTGACTTTCTGCAAGCATTTTAAAGTCGGTTCGTTTTTTATAAAAAAGATACGAACGATACAATAAGAAAATCAATATGATACTTAATACCGTCATCAGAAGGCGCAAGATATGCCTTTTTAGATTGGATTATAACTAAAGTTCGGTTAATAGAAACAAAAAAGACTTCACTACTATTGTAGCAAAGCCTTATGTTTTAAGCTTAAATAATTTATGCTTTTTTAGCGGCTTTCACAGCTTTCTTAGCTTTGTGCGGACGACTTACTCCGAAGCTTCCGTTGATTATTTTACCGCGTTTGGTTTTAACGTCACCTTTACCCATGATTATTGTTATTTTTTAGAACGGCGAATATACAGATTTTTAACGTATTCGAAGTATACTACCTCTGAGTCCAATCCCAGGGCACTTTTTAACCACCAACATTCCCATTTATCCTCCTACCTTTGCACCTTACACCTATATTATAAAGTGAGCATTCTTGCATTACCCGAAGGCAGTTACACCGTAGCTCAAGATAAAATATTCAACCCTTTCAACCCGGAAACCGACCAAATGAAGGATCGGCCAGCTTCTTTATTGGTTGAAATTCAACCTTTCTTAATTTCATTAGCCGATGACTTATTGTTATGCGATACAGGCCTAGGTTATACTGGAAAATCGGGTTCATTGATGCTGTTTGAAAATATACGAGCACGCGGTTTTGAGCCCAATCAGGTAAGTAAAGTACTATTAACTCATCTGCATTTTGATCATGTTGGAGGTACTGTTATACAAACTCAGGATGGATTGAAATTGGCCTTCCCCAATGCTATATATTATGTGCAGAAAGGGGAGTATGAAAAAGCAGTTTCTCATGCATCTAAATCATATCGAATAGAAATAATTGAAACACTTTATCAATCTGGGCAGCTGGTTTTGCTCGATGGAGATGGAAAAATAAACGAACATATACGATACGAAATTACAGGAGGCCATACCGAATTTCACCAAGCATATACAATACGCAACGAGGAAGAAGTATATTTCTTTGGTGGAGATGTGTTACCCGACCTCTATCAATTAATGCGAAAATTTATTGCTAAATATGATTTTGATGGCAAAAAAAGTGCTGAAAAAAGAATTGAATTCGGCAATCGAAGTATCGCACAACATAGCACACTTCTATTTTATCATAGCATTAAAGTACCCTATTGTCAAATCATCAAAACTGAAGTTGGATTTAGAATGAAACCATAATTAGTCGAGTACTGGTTTTTTGTTTGAGTTTTGATAATATGCGATCGCCATTCGAATTTCAGAGAATGTAAACGATTCACCCAACCTTTCTTTTATAACTCCAGCAAGAGGCTTATCTAATGCAATAGCAACTCCCTTAATTGTTTCGTATTTCTCTTTCGAAATAAATTGAAACACATCTATTAAACCCAAACCAACATAATAAGATAAATGGCCTTCAACTGTGCTAATAGTAAGTTCGCGTAAGGTTGCAATTTCCGTAGGGTTCTTCCCTTCCTTATAATATTGGTAACTCAATTCTCTAGACTCCCCTTTCTGTGGCTTCTTCTTTCTACTGCCTTTAGGAAAAACCGGTAATTCATTTATCCTCTCTTTATTTAATTCATCTGTATTGATAAACTCTTTTGTAAAACTCTTATTCTCATTTAATGAAGTCACCAATCCAAGCGCCTTGGTTATCAACTGCATTTGTCTAAATATAATTTCCTCCATATCGGCCAAGGTGCTTGCATAACCCTTAACTTGCATTTCATCTGTTAGTTGCAAAGCATGTTGAGATATTTTCTTTGCATAACCCTTAAGCATATTGGTAAAATATATTGTGGCCTTTTGCACTCTATCGAGTAAATTAGCCTTGTAATTGATGTTTGTTGGAATAATAATTTCCTGCAGTTGTTTAATAAATTTATCTGCTTGCGATTTTTCAACCCTGAAATCCGAAAGCAATTCTGTTGCCCAAACTTGATACTTCTGTTTTGTTGATTTGCTCTCATGTTTATCATAACTATTCGCGTGGGTTATGAATTGTTGAAGTATGTTCGTTAAGTCAAAACAATTGGAAAGATAGGTACGGTAAAATTCCAATGATGCTTCTTCTAAAGCGGGTTGCAGTGATTCGGGACTTGCCTTGGTCTCCGAAAAGGTGGTGATATTTTGATCTTCCTTTAGACTTTGATAATTTATTTGTGATGATAATACTAAGCCATTTAAAGAGGTGAGCCTAGATAATGCAACGTATACTTGACCAGGCGCAAATGCGCTTCCAATATCAACAATTGCCTTTTGAAATGTTAAGCCTTGACTTTTATGAACGGTTATTGCCCAAGCAAGTTTTATTGGAAAATGGGTAAAAGTTCCCATAACCGTTTCTTCAATCTTATTGGATATTGGATCCACCTTATACCGGACATTCTGCCATTCATACCTAGGTACTATTATGGTGCTATTTTCTTCTTCAAATAATACACTAATTTCATTCTCCAATAAGCCAATCACCTTCCCAATTTTGCCATTATAATACCGTTTCTCAAGTGCTTGATCATTTTTCACAAACATCACCTGTGCTCCCATTTTCAATTCCAATTGCGATTCCAATGGATAGGCCGTTTCATTAAAATCGCCTTCTACTTGTGCTTTATAAATATATGATTTACCCGAAAGCCGTTGCAAGGATTCCTTATTGATACTATCGGCCTTATAATTGTGTGTGGTAAGCTGTATATAGTTTTCCTTAGGCACAAACCCTGGTTGATAGTACTTATTCAACAAGAGCACATCTTCAGGGGTAACCACATTTTTTCTTAAGTTGTTTAATACTCGAATAAAATTATCATCGTCCTGACGATAAATTTTATCCAATTCCAAATGCAAAAGAGGCTTCTCTTTAAGTGCTCTGGCTTCGAAGAAAAAAATACTCTGATAATACTTCTTCAAATAAGTCCATTCTTCATCTTTTACAATGGGTGGCAATTGCAGTAAATCGCCAATAAATAGAACTTGCACACCTCCAAATGATTCATATTTCCGCTTTCTGATGCTTCTAAGTACCAAATCAATGGCATCTAACACATCGGCCCTAAGCATACTCACTTCGTCAATAATCAAGAGTTCTAGTTCTTGTAAAACGCTACGCTTCACCTGATTCATTTGAAAATTATGAAATATAGAGGCTGGGGTATTAATTCTTTGTTGTGAATTCGGGTCGGAAGTAACCGAGTTCTCGGGAACGAAGGCTCCAAAAGGCAATTGAAAAAGTGAATGAATAGTAACCCCGCCAGCATTAATGGCAGCAATACCAGTTGGAGCAACAATTACAGCATTCTTAAATGTGTTGCGAATGATATAACGTAGAAAGGTGGTTTTGCCGGTTCCGGCCTTACCAGTAAGAAAAATATTTCTGCTGGTATTGTTTACGAATTGAGCCGCATACTCGGCCATTGAGTTTTTCATGATTAAGTTTATTTATTGATGCAAATATAAATTTTCAATCATGCATTACAAATTAGCTCCTAAACAAATGGAAATTAACTGCAAAATAAGCCTAAAATATGCACCCATATTGATTCACTACCAACTTTAACTTCCGGTTTGCAACATATTCCTTTAATTACCTACCTTTGTGCTTTAATTTTAGAAATCATGACTTTACAATCTTTGTTCTTACTTGGTAGCCTTGGTACCTCCGAAATGGTACTTATTGTTATTGCCATCCTTATTTTCTTCGGGGGTAAAAAAATTCCTGAATTGATGAAAGGAATTGGAAGTGGTGTTCGTGAATTTAACAATGCGAAAAACAATGTTAAATCTCAAATTGAAGATGGTATGCGTGAGCAACCAAAACCACAAGACGAAGAGAAAAAATAATCCTTATAAGGAAATCTTTTAAAAGCCATGGTATTGCAATCCAAATTGCAATGTTGTGGCTTTTTTGTTAGCGAAATTTTGATATGATATTTAAAATGGCGAAACAAAATCCATTAATCGCGGGTTTTGAGTATCCTTCTCCGATAATATTGGATAGGTCACCCCCCAATTTATTCCCAAATCAGGGTCGTTCCAAAGCACCCCACCTTCACTTTGCTTATGATATACCGCTGTGCATTTATAGCTAAACAGGGTATCGTTTTCTAAGGTTGAAAAGCCATGGGCAAAACCTTCGGGTATCCATAGTATGGTATTGTTTTCTCCAGTTAAGATAATACTGAAATGTTGCCCGTAGGTACGTTCTCCTTTTCGTAAATCAACAACTACATCCTTCACAGCCCCTTTGAGTACACGCACCAGCTTTCCTTGTGCAAATGGAGGCAATTGGAAATGTAACCCTCTCACCGCCCCTTTGTTACTCATACTTTGGTTATCTTGTACAAAATTTAAAAAGAGACCATTCGCTTGAAAAGTCGCTGCATTATAGGATTCAAAGAAATAGCCTCGATGATCACCGAATACACTCGGTTGAATAATGGTAAGTCCGGCAAATTCGGTAGCTGTAAATTTCATAATGAATTATTTGGAGTTCCTTTTAGGTTAGCATCCCCCCACATACTGATAAGGTTTGACCTGTGATATAACTGCTTAAGTCACTTGCAAAGAATATGCATGCATTCGCTACATCATCAGGTGTACCCGCTCTTCTTAATGGAATCGTATTCAACCATCCTTTCACTACATCTTCGTTCAGTTTACCAGTCATTTCGGTTTCTATAAATCCTGGAGCAATAGCATTGCATCGAACACCTCTACTTCCTAATTCAAGTGCAACTGATTTGGTAAAACCAATCATTCCGGCTTTGCTCGCAGCATAGTTGGCCTGACCTGCATTGCCCTTTACACCTACTACTGAAGTAATATTTATGATACTACCGCTGCGTTGCTTCATCATTACCTTCGTAATGGCCTTGGTAGTATTGAATATCGATTTTAGGTTTATTCGAATTACTTCATCCCATTGCTCTTCAGTCATTCGCATCAATAAATTATCTTTGGTAATTCCTGCATTGTTTATTAAAACATCAATACGACCAAAGTCTGCCGCTACTGCATTTATTAAATCTTCGGCTTGCTTATTATCGCTCGCATCGCTCTGGTATCCTTTGGCTTTAACGCCATATGCTTCTAACTCTGCAACCAAGGCTTCACCTTGTGCCACAGAAGACAAATAGGTAAAAGCAATATTTGCGCCTTGTTGTGCAAATTGAAGTGCAATTCCTCTTCCAATTCCTTTAGATGCACCAGTTATTAAGGCAACTTTATCTTGAAGTAATTTCATGTGATTCCTTTTTTAGAAGGCAAAAGTAAAATAATTTTACTGTTATTTTTTATTCAGATATAAATTCAAAATTTCATGTATGGATTTATATGCCTCTAATTTTTTAAGTTCTGGACCATTTTTATCAAACCACTTTATTTCTGTGATATCTTCCTCTGTTTGTGGCTTCAACTTTTCTGTGCTTGAAATAACCATGCGGTACCAATGTGAAATCTTTAAAACATTCTTACCATACATATTAAAAGTATGATAGGTGGTGCCTATTTTTGATTTTACTTCTACTTGATTGATACCACATTCTTCTATTACTTCTCGTTTAGCGGCACTAATCTCAGTCTCACCTTTTTCAATTTTACCTTTTGGCATATCCCAAAAGCCTCTTCTAAAAATCATTAAGATTTGTTTGAGTTCATTCTCAATCACTCCGCCAGCGGCCTCAATTACATCATAGTTCTGACTAAACAATTCAAAGGCTTTGATTGCATTAGAGGTATGAATTACTGCGCCAATTTTATTGTTGACTTGTAAAAAATCTTTCGACGTTTTTGTTATGAAATCAGCATCATTATTATAATAATGCAGATAGGATTTGTTATGTATTAAATGATCCCAATCGTCGCAAATAATAAAGGGCTTGTCGTTAATATAAATGGTATACACAGTTGCAATTACGAATTATTAATTGAGATTTAAAAAGCTACTTAGGCACAGCCAGTGCAATCTTACTTCAAGATCTTTAAACTCAGATCCAAGGCTTTTACCGAGTGCGTGAGGGCTCCAACAGAAATATAATTCACCCCTGCTAGAGCATAGTCCCTTATATTCGATAATGTAATACCTCCACTCGCTTCTGTTTCCAACTTTCCACCGATGATGGTAATAGCCTCTTGGATTTTTTCAGGCATGAAATTATCCAGCATTATTCTATCAGCAATACCTATTTTCATTACTTGTTTCACCTCCTCCAATGAACGGGTTTCTACTTCTATTTTTAGTGCTGGGTTTATACGTTTACGATATGAATCGGCCTGGAGTAATGCATTGGCAATACCTCCAGCAGCATCAATATGATTGTCCTTTAGCATGATCATATCATATAAGCCTACCCTGTGATTGGTTCCCCCTCCTGTATATACTGCCCATTTCTCAAGCAGTCTTAGTCCGGGTGTAGTTTTGCGTGTATCTAGCAATTGACATCCTGTTCCTTTGATGGCATCCATATAATTATGTGTAATGGTGGCAATGCCACTCAATCGTTGCATAAAATTAAGGATAAGGCGTTCACTTTTTAAAATACTGTGTGTTCTTCCTTTTAGATAAAAAACAATATCACCTTTTGAAATTGAATCGCCATCGTGCTTCAAAATCTCAAACATGAGTGTGGGGTCAACCATTTGAACAATGGTTTGTGCTAATGCAATGCCAGCAATTATTCCATCATCTTTCACCAACAATTTTGCAGTATCGGTTTTATCGAATGGAATACTGCTTAAACTACTATGATCTCCATCTCTGATGTCCTCATTAAGTGCATAAGCAATCAATTGTTTTATTTCGTAGTTAGAGTTAAAGTCGATTACCATGGTGTTAATTTTTGGGTAAAAATAGATAAAATAAAAAATGTCGACCCAGGGATCGACATTTTCTAAATTTGATTTCTTCTAATTATACTTTATGGAGTCTCAATCTTTAATTCACTGATGCTCTTTTGTCCTCCGATATCTTTTACAAATACATAAACCTTAAAAGTACCTTTACCTGTAACGAGTGAGCCTACCATGTACTTTCCATTATTCGATGCTCCTTGATGCTCAAGATTAAAACTACTAGGTGAATGTTGGGTAAAAAAGTTCTTTAAAACGATTTCGGCTTGCGATTTACTATACTGATCCTCGCTATTAGGTAAGGTTACGTCAACGGTATTGGCAAAATACTTAGCGATTTCTTTTACATTACCTTGCTTAAAGCTATTACTTAATTCATTAAACAAATCCTGATCCGGTCCAGCCAATGGTTTAAAGGCAGAACCGATAAGAGCAATGGCAATTATTACAAATACTTGTAACTTCTTCATATCGCGATGGTATGCCATTTCTATGCCAAAAAGGGTATTCCACCTTTTTTTTGCCATTAATATTAAATACTAATAAATTCTCTCGTAATTTGAAGCATGAATAAGCAAATCATATTAGTCATTTTGGATGGATGGGGAATTGGTGATCAAACAAAAAGCGATGCCATCTTTCATAGTAAAATTCCTTTTGTTAGGAGCTTGTTTTCAAGTCGACCAAATACTACTTTAACCACCTTTGGAGAGGCCGTAGGTTTACCTGAAGGGCAGATGGGGAATAGCGAAGTAGGACATATGAATATTGGGGCTGGTCGTGTTGTATATCAGATGCTTGTTAAAATAAATATCGCTTTCAGGTCGCGTCAGATTCATGACAATTCGACCATGAAAGAAGCATTGGAATATGCGATAAAAAATAATAAAAAAGTGCACTTAATTGGATTGCTCTCCGATGGAGGAGTTCATAGTAGTATCGAACATGTAAAAGGATTATTGGACTTTTTTAATGAGAATGACTATAAAAATGTCTTTTTACACGCTTTTTTGGACGGTCGCGATACAGACCCAAAAAGTGGAACTAGTTATTTAAATGATATTATTTCTCACATGAAAAAATCGTGTGGCCAATTGGCAACGGTAGTAGGAAGGTATTATGCCATGGATCGTGATAAGCGTTGGGAACGGATTAAACTAGCATACGATGTTATGGTTAATTCCGTTGGTGTTAAAAGCACAGATATCATTAGCAGCGTAAATAAATATTATGAAGAACAAATCACTGATGAATTCATGAAACCCATTGTGATGGTTGATGAAGAGCAAATTCCTATAGCAAAAATTGAAGATGGTGATGTGGTAATTAATTTTAATTTCCGCACCGACCGTGGTCGAGAAATAACCATGGCTCTTACTCAAGAATCGTTTCATGAACACAATATGCATCCCATTCCATTGCATTATTGCACGCTCACACGATATGATGAAAAATTCAAAAATGTACATGTGGTTTTTGATAATGAAGATTTGACTGAAACCTTGGGAGAGATTTTAGCCAAGCATGGCAAAACCCAATTGCGAATGGCTGAAACTGAAAAGTACCCTCATGTTACCTTCTTCTTTAGCGGTGGTCGTGAAGAAGTTTTCAAAGGCGAAGAACGTATCATGTGCCCATCACCAAAAGTAGCCACCTACGACCTTCAACCCGAGATGAGTGCTGCTTGCCTTCGTGATAATTTACTAAAAGTAATCCCTGAAAAACGCTTCGATTTCATTCTCGTAAATTTCGCCAACCCTGATATGGTAGGACATACTGGCGTTTATGAAGCCGTACAAAAAGCGGTAGAAACAGTAGATGCCTGTGCCCAAGAAGTTGTTACAGCTGGGTTGGCTAATAATTATGAATTCATCATCATTGCCGATCATGGCAATGCCGACTATATGATTAACCCCGATGGATCGCCCAATACAGCGCATAGCATGAACCCCGTTCCTTGCTTTTATCTTGGAAATGAAAATATAAAACTTCATCAAGGTAAATTGGCCGATGTAGCTCCCACAATATTGCAACTTATGGGCATCCCACAACCAACAATAATGAACGGCATAAGTTTGATAGATTGATTATTTTCGAAACCTCATGACACTTCAATTTAAAAAAGTATTGATAGCCAATCGTGGTGAAATTGCACTACGAGTAATGCGTGCCTGCAAAGAAATGGGCATCGCCACCGTAGCCGTATACAGTGATGCTGATAGAAATGCATTGCACGTGCAATATGCTGATGAGGCAGTGCACCTAGGTCCGCCACCGAGCAAGGATTCATACTTGTTGGGGAATAAAATTATTGCCGAGGCACTGCGTTTGAAAGTTGATGCAATCCATCCTGGATACGGATTTTTAAGTGAGAATGCCGATTTTGCTGAAGCAGTGCGTCAAGCAGGCCTTACATTAATTGGTCCGACACCTGAAGCAATGCGAATTATGGGAAGTAAACTGGGTGCTAAGGAGGCTGTAAAACACTTTAATATACCCATGGTTCCTGGTGTAAATGAAGCAATCACCGATGTGCAAGCAGCCAAAAAAGTTGCCGCACAGGTAGGATTCCCCATTCTTATCAAAGCCAGCGCTGGCGGGGGTGGTAAAGGAATGCGTGTCGTAAATAATGAAGAAGAGTTTGAATCGCAAATGCAAATGGCAGTAAGCGAAGCCATCACTGCCTTTGGTGATGGAGCTGTATTTATTGAGAAATATGTGAGCAAACCACGCCATATCGAGTTTCAAATTTTAGGCGATAACTTCGGAAATATTGTACACCTCTTCGAACGGGAATGTAGCATACAACGTCGCCATCAAAAACTGGTTGAAGAAGCACCTTCAAGTGTATTAACACCCGAGCTCCGTCAAAAAATGGGCAAAGCAGCGGTGGATGTAGCCAAGGCGTGCAACTATACAGGGGCCGGCACCGTAGAGTTCTTGATGGATGAAAAGCTAAATTTCTATTTCCTGGAAATGAATACTCGACTTCAGGTAGAGCATCCTGTAACAGAACAAATTACAGGAATCGACCTAGTGAAAGCGCAAATTCGTGTGGCACAGGGAGAAGCATTGTGGTTTGCTCAAGACGAATTAAAAATCAATGGACATAGTATCGAACTGCGGGTTTGCGCAGAAGACCCTGCGAATAATTTCTTACCCGATATTGGCACCTTGTCTGAATATAAAATTCCACAAGGTTTTGGAGTTCGCGTTGATGATAGCTTTGCTCAAGGTATGGAGATTCCAATCTACTACGATCCAATGATTGCTAAGCTCATTGTTCATGCAAATTCGCGTGAAGAAGCCATTGCCCGTATGCTTCGTGCCATTTCCGATTATACAATTAGTGGCATTGAAACTACGCTTCCTTTTGGAACTTTTGCCATGAATAACCCACATTTTGTAAGTGGTGACTTCGATACAAAATTCATTGAGAATTACTTTACTCCTGCTTCCTTACATCATGATGCAGATACTGCCGAAACCATTGTTGGGGCTTTGATATCCTCTCAATTATTTGCATCAAAGACAACTACACAAAACGAATCTACTGCCTCAGAAGCGGAAATCCTTTGGCTTAAGAATAGAAGAACTTTGAGATAGTGCAGCTATTGTTCTTATTCACTTTTTATTCCTTTCACACAATTCCATCTTAGAATTCTATTGCCCATTTATTTATAAATAAGAAACAACTTGATTAGTTGCTTTGTGTCTTTATGGGATAACGTATATTTGCAACCTTTTATACCCCAATCACATCATGAAATTTAAAGCCAATATTCAGATTATGCCTCAGGCAGCATTACTCGATCCTCAAGGAAAAGCCGTTACTCATGGGTTACAGCAAATGGGATATGCCGGTATCGACAATGTACGTGTAGGAAAAAATATCACTTTGGAAATTGAAGCAGCAAATGAAGCCGAAGCAAATAGCGCCGTTGAAGAAAGCTGCAAAAAATTATTGGCCAATCTGATTATGGAAACATATACGTTTTCTCTAACTCAAATTTAATGAAAATCACCTGCCGGTTTCGCTTATTCCTTGCGTCGCTTCTTATTTTCAGTATGGCTTCCGCCCAGGATGCCGAAAATGTGCGCATGACTCTTAATGCTCTTTGTGCACCTGAAATGCATGGAAGAGGATACGTGAACCACGGCGACTCTTTAGCCGCAAACTATATTGCAGATAGGTTTGCCACCGAAAATGCACAAGCTTTTAATGGATCCTATTTTCAAAATTTCGGTTTCAATATCAATACTTTTCCAGAGGAAATGCAAATGAATATTGATGGGAAAGATCTGGTGCAAGGATATCATTTCTTAGTTGACGCAGCCAGTAAAAGCATCAAAGGAACTTATGAATTGGCTTGGGCCGATAGTGCAACTATCTTCGATAAAGCACAATTCAAAAAATTCAAAAAGCACCTAAACCGAAAAGTAGTTGCATTTGATGTATCAACTTTTCGTAGTGCTGAATCGCAAAAAAAACTAAATGAATTAATTCGAAAAAATAAGTTTCATGCCAAGGCCATCATCATTGTAACTTACGGAAAGCTTACTTGGGATGCATCACAGAAACAAATGAAATATGCGCAATTTGTGGTGAAGGCAGAGAAAATTAATCGTGATAGCAAACAAATTACTTTTAATGTTGATGCAAAATTTATAAAGAACTATCAAACTCGTAACGTAATTAGTTATATACGAGGCACCGACTATCCTGATAAGTATATCATCATCTCAGCACATTACGATCATCTTGGTCGTATGGGTAAATACATTTATTTCCCTGGCGCCAACGATAATGCATCAGGAGTTGCGATGATGCTTGATTTTGTTCGTATGTATCGTTTTCATCCACCGAAATACACTATCATCTTCATTGCGTTCGCTGGAGAAGAAGCGGGGTTGGTAGGGTCAAAATATTATGTAGAGCATCCTTTGGTGCCCTTAGAAAAAACACGATTTGTACTCAATCTCGATTTAATGGGTACTGGTAAAAAGGGAATTGCCATTGTCAATGGTTCCATATACCAAGACGAGATGTCTATTCTTATTGAGAAAGAGCATTTTGGCAGATACAATCTACCCATGTTACAACGTGGAAAGGCCGCCAATAGCGATCATTATTGGTTTTCAGAAAAAGGAGTGCATTCTTTCTTCATCTACCAGATGGGCGATTATACCTTCTATCACGATATATTTGATGCCCCCGATAAACTACTATTAGAAGGGTATACACCTACCTTTTACCTACTCCGCGATTTTCTGAGAGAAGTACAAGATCGACACATGTAGTTCTAATATTACTCCTTGTTTTGTTGATTTGTGGGGCTAATTTGAGCATTTTCATGCCTCAAAACCTTAAAAAACACCCTTATTTTGTAGTGTATTTTATTACCTTTGCAACCCTTAAAATAATATTCAAATTATCTAAAATTACTACGTTATGGCAAGCACACAAGATGTATCCAACGGCATGTTTCTAAAGTACAACGGCGAGTTGGTGCAAATTTTTGATTGGCAACACCGCACTCCCGGTAACCTTCGCGCCTTTTATCAGGCTCGTATGCGCAATATTAAAAACAACAAAATCGTTGAAAACCGTTTTAGAAGCGGTGAAGAGGTAGAGATTGTGAGAGTAGACTATAAAACAATGCAATATTTATACAACGATGGCGAGAACTTCGTATGTATGGATAAAGATAACTTTGATCAAATTTATGTTCCAAAAGAATATTTTGGAGATAGCATCGATTTTCTAAAAGAAGAAATGGATGTTACCGTTACCTTCTTTGAAGACTCTCCTATTATGGCCGCCCCTCCAACTTTTGTTGAACTAGAAATCACTTATAGCGAACCAGCAGTAAAAGGTGATACAAGTACCAATGCATTAAAATCGGCCACTGTTGAAACTGGTGCCGAGGTAATGGTTCCAATGTTTGTGAATCAAGGCGAACGAATTAAAATAGATACCCGTACCCGCAGCTATGTGGAACGTGTAAAATAAATATTTCCTCATCTCTTAACACTTTTAAAATGAACTACAATCAAATTCAGGAACTACTGGGCGCGAAAGCCGAGTTACTTTTAAACCACGAATGCAAAACCATTGACAAGAGCTTGATACATACTGCAAGCCCTAATTTTGTTGATGAAGTTTGGTCGAGCAGCAATCGCAATATTCAAACTTTGCGCAGCTTAAATACTTTATACAATAACGGCCGTCTTGCGGGTACAGGTTACCTTAGCATCTTGCCTGTTGATCAAGGTATTGAGCACAGTGCTGGTGCTTCATTTGCAAAAAATCCAATTTATTTCGATGGTGAGAATTTAGTAAAACTAGCTATGGAAGGTGGTTGCAATGCCATCGCTTCTACCTATGGAGTGCTTGGATCAGTAGCTCGTAAATACGCTCATAAAATTCCATTCATTGTGAAAATTAATCATAATGAAATTTTAACGTACCCAAACAAATACGATCAAGTAATGTATGGTACTATTAAAGATGCTTGGAACATGGGTGCTGTAGCAGTAGGTGCTACCATTTATTTTGGTTCTCCTGAAGCAGCTCGTCAAATTGTTGAGGTGGCTAAGGCATTTGAATATGCACATGAATTAGGAATGGCTACCGTTTTATGGTGCTATTTACGTAATAGTTCATTTAAGAAAGATGGCGTAGATTATCATGCTAGTGCCGACTTAACTTCACAGGCAAATCATCTTGGTGTTACGATTCAAGCAGATATTATCAAACAAAAATTACCGGAAAACAATGGTGGATACAAAGCATTGAATACTGGTGGAGGCAGTTATGGTAAATTAGATGAGCGTATGTACACGCAATTATCTACTGATAATCCAATCGACCTTTGCCGTTATCAAGTTGCCAATTGCTATATGGGCCGCGCAGGACTCATTAACAGTGGTGGCGAAAGTAAAGGTGCTGGCGATAAAGCTGATGCAGTAATTACCGCGGTAATCAACAAACGTGGTGGTGGTCAAGGTTTAATTATGGGTCGTAAAGCGTTCCAAAAACCAATGAATGAAGGTGTTGAATTATTGAACGCGGTGCAAGATGTTTACTTAGAAAAATCAATTACCGTAGCATAATTAATTTCATCAATATTGAAAGCCCCTTA
Source organism: uncultured Bacteroidota bacterium (assembly GCA_903910445.1). Taxonomy (GTDB): domain Bacteria; phylum Bacteroidota; class Bacteroidia; order UKL13-3; family UKL13-3; genus CAINMV01. The sequence goes on along the minus strand of CAIVZR010000023.1, from coordinate 50,332 downwards.
ATCGAAAATTAAGGGGCTTTTATTTTGCATGAAGGTTTATGGCTTTTTTTATGCTCGCTATTATCTTTGCCATTAAACCTTTTTATTTTATTGCATCCTAACTAAATGAATCAAAAAAATTACTTCAAAAAAATCATATTGCTTGGATTGATTTTAATATCCGTTTCATCGGTTTCTCAAACAACCTATTTCCCCCCAACAACAGGTACCGTTTGGGATACGATTTCACCTTCCCGTCTTAACTGGTGCCCTCAAAGAATTGATAGTTTGTATAGCTTTCTGCAAAAAACAAATACCAAAGGGTTTATTGTATTGAAGGATGGAAAAATAGTATTGGAAAAATATTTTGGCACCTTCACTGCCGACTCATTTTACTATTGGGCATCGGCAGGAAAAAGTTTGACTGCCACCCTCACAGGTATTGCACAGGAGAAAGGATTATTAAAACTCAGCGATACCGTTTCTAACATTATAGGCAATGGTTGGACTTCGGCTCCTATTGCGAAAGAGCGACTTATCACAGTAAGAAATTTGGTCACCATGACCAGCGGGCTCGACGATTCACCTCCAACTCCATGCACCAACGAAGACACCACCACTGGCTGCCTCCTTTATTTGAAGGATGCTGGTACCCGTTGGGCATATCATACTGGCGCTTATAGGTTGACCGAAAAAGTGATTGCTACCGCTGCAGGTTCGAATTATACTGCTTTTACAAAATCGGTTCTTGGAAATAAAATTGGAATGGGTGGACTTTGGATAAACTCCGTGTACTATAGTAAAACCCGCGACGCCGCACGTTTTGGATTGCTTACGCTCAATCATGAAATTTGGGGAACCGATACCATATTACGTGATACTGCATACTATAGATCAATGACCAGCACATCACAAAGCTATAATTTGTCATACGGATACTTATGGTGGCTTAATGGGAAGAGCTCTTTAATGTTGCCTGGCATCCCGGTAGCGATCAATACATCTTTGGCAGCGAATGCACCTTCGGATATGTTTTGTGCATTGGGTAAAAATGATCAGAAAATTTATGTGATTCCTTCCACTCGAATGGTTGTGGTTCGCTTGGGTGAAGCCGCAGGAGCAACCCAGCAAGCAATTTCCGCCTATGACAACGACCTTTGGGCACAGATAAAATTACTTCCTTGTGCTAATGGAATCAGTGAATCGGCAATCCAAAAAACAACGGTTTATCCTAACCCATTTACAAAGAATATTAAAATTCACAATGCGCTGGTTGGAAGTTTATATTACTTAACCAACAGCAATGGGACCCTTATTTATGAAGGGACGGAAATAGAAAAAGGAAATTTTAGTGCGTTGCCTTCTGGAATATATTTTCTAAAAATATGTTCGAATAAAGAAGTGAAGATGATCAAATTGGTGAAACAATAATATTATTTCACTTCAAAGAAATTCGACTTCTTTTCCTTGGTATAAACACCAACAGTAGTAAATCCAAATTTGGTTTTTGTAAGCTTCTCTTTTCGTTTATGTAAATACAGCGCTCTGGGGTCTTCAGCATAAATAGTTACATAATCGGTACGTGTGGAGGTCAGCGAAAATTCCAAGATCTTGTTCGGCCCTTGATATAACTCAAATCTAGGTTCAACAATTTCCGATTTAGGAATCTTTACAATTGCTAATTCCCAATTGCTCTTATAGGTTTTTGTTGATGTTGAATCCTGAAACTTGATTCTAAAAAATTCTTGAGCATTATCTCTACTATACCATTTGATATAAAGTGTATCCAAATAGGTTTTAGCATTTTTCTTATCAAATACTGGATAGGTATTTATTTTCGAATAGGTTAATAAAATCGAATTTTTTGTTTCACTAAAACTTCCCCATCCGTAAAAGACTTGCCCATCATTGGTGGCTGTTCTTTCTGTAAAGGTACCTGTCTTGGCCGATTTGGTGGTTCTAATTAGTTCGTAACAATTGGAAAAAAGCACACCATTTTCTTGGCAATAGCGAGTTGTATCTTGAGCTACTAAGGAGGTTGCGCTTGTAGCAATTAAGAATAACAAAATGAGTATTGGTAAACGTGAAAGTAAATTCATACAATATATTTGAAAGTAAAAATAATAAAAAAACATCAACTAGGTGCTATTCTTCACTCCATACTTTGGTTCCTTCACTGCAATTTTTGCAAATTTCTATTTCACTTCTCGATTGTAATAAAGCATTTCTAAATCGATGATAGGCTTCATTTCTCCAAACCTTTCTAAAGCTTTCCTGACCCACATTCCCTAATTGGTGTTGGGCATCCTTATCAAAACAACATGGCACCACCTTTCCATCCCAGGTAATCACCGCTCCACTCCACAATCGCCAGCATTGATTGAGCATCTTATTTTTCAATGAATATTTTCCTGCTGCATTCTTTTTATATCGACTGTACTTGGCTTGCTGTGGCAACAGTTCATTGCCATGCTCATAATCATAAACCTGTGCTGTTTTTAAACCCACCTCATCAATTCCAATTTCTTTAGCCAAGGCATATAATTCAGGTATCTGATGCTCATTAGTACTAAATACCACCATCTGAAAAATGAGGTGAGGCGTATTACTATTCAGTTCACGCTTCCATTTCACCATATTACGTGCACCTTCTAATACCTTCTCTAAGCTGCCTCCTATCCGATATTTTTCATACGATTCCTGGGTAGTTCCATCAATTGAAATAATTAATCGATCGAGGCCACTCTCTACCGTTTTACGAGCTATATCATCGGTTAAATAATGCGCATTGGTTGAAGTTGCCAAATACATTTTTTTCGAAGCAGCATATTGAACATATTCGAAAAACTTTTTATTGAGATAAGGCTCTCCTTGAAAATACAAAATAAGATAGGTGGTATCTTTTGCCAATTCATCGATGGCCTTCATAAATACATCTTCTCCTAACATTCCTGTAGGGCGCGAAAAAGTCCTTAGTCCACTGGGGCACTCGGGGCATCGCAAATTACAACTTGTGGTAGGTTCAATACTAATGCTAATAGGCATCCCCCAGTGAATGGGTTTATGAAGCAAACGTGCTAAATAATAGCTACTCCATACCTTGATGGCATTGAGTACCCGCCTTGGAGTGAGTTTACTCAATAAATTAATTCCATCTTTCAGGTTTCTGTTCATGCTTAGCAAAGATAACTTCTAAAGCTTCAATAAATCAATTTGAAATTAGAAAGAAATGAAGTTTACATCATTCGAATTTATGACCATACCAAGCACCCCGGCTCCTTCAGCACAATGACGGTCGCGTTCATGATCACCAATCATAATACTTTCATTCGGATTAATATGAAACCTGGCAATCGCCTTCTCAACCATCAACGACTTGGGCTTTCTACATAGGCAATTACTCCTCTCATGATGGTGTGGGCAATAGTAAATCTCGTCGAAGGTTACACCTAAAGCAGCATATTCATTCACCATGCGAGTATGAATTTGTTGTAGTAGATCCAACGTTAACATTTCCTTCTCGAGGGCCCCTTGATTGGTAATTACAATGAGTTTGAAACCCTCTTTTTGTTTGCGCTTAAGAAATGGTGCTATATTTTCAAGAATGGAGAAATTTTCCATACTGGTAATATACCCTCCTATCTCTCTATTTAATACACCATCACGATCAAGAAATAATGCAGGTACACGTTTCTCTATACGTTGGTAAGAGGTGAAACTATAATTAAAATTATTTTTCTCATCGGCCATAAATTCTTCGTGATATGTACGAACAAATTTTTTGGTATCAATGGTTGGAAAAAACACATCCGCTTCAAAACGATGATGAACATGAGTGATATCCAGCGTATCGGCATAGGCCAGTGCTTGGGTATAAATTTGTCCTCCACCAATCACAAAGCAATGGGTTTCATGATGCTTGCGTGCAACAATAAATGCTTGTTTTAAATTTTCCGTGTAGATGACTCCCGCTATTTCAGGGTTTTTCTTTCTAGAAATTACAATTGTAGTTCTGTTGGGTAATGCCCTTCCTAAACTCTCAAAAGTTTTTCTGCCCATAATGATACAATGGCCCGTAGTAATTTCTTTAAAGCGTTTCATATCACTTGGCAAGCGCCAAAGCAATTGATTGTCTTTACCCAGTTCGTTATGGGCTCCAATAGCTGCAATGAGAGTAACTTTCACGGAGCAAATATACTCAGCAAAAGCATTGATAAAGAAGCCGAACCAATATTGTACTTGTTGCTTTACATTTTATTGAACTTACAACAATAACTCTCCTTCATTATTGCTATTTTCGCGCTGCATTTGCCGATGTAGTTTAACGGGATAAAACGAGAGTTTCCTAAACTTTTGATCGGGGTTCGAGTCCCTGCATTGGTACCAAATTTTTAAAGTATGAGTAACGAGGTAGCCAACCAAATCGCCACACATTTATTGGATATAAAAGCCGTAAAGCTTAATCCTACCGAACCTTTCACCTGGACCAGCGGATGGCGTTCACCCATCTATTGTGATAATCGGGTAACCCTTTCGCATCATGCCATTCGAACCTATATCAAAACACAATTGGTGAATGCCATTTTGCAACAATTCCCAGGAGTAACAGCCATTGCTGGTGTTGCTACTGCAGGTATTGCTCAAGGTGCCTTGGTAGCCGAAGCCATGGAATTGCCCTACGCTTATGTTCGACCAGAGCCTAAGAAGCATGGGATGAAAAATCAAATAGAAGGACAACTCCCAAAAGGTAGTAAGGTGGTGGTAATCGAAGATTTAATTTCTACTGGAGGAAGTTCACTTAAAGCCATTGAAGCGCTTCGTGAAGAAGGATTTGAAGTACTTGGATTGGCTGCTATTTTCACCTACGGATTTGATATCGCAGCGCAGCAATTTGAAAAAGCCAATTGTAAAATGATTACGCTAAGTGATTATAATGCATTGCTTCAAGTGGCCGTTGATTTAAAATATATCAACACTAATATTTTAGGTGACCTCAGCGATTGGAGGAGCAGTCCATCAACCTGGAGGCAGTAATTAGATTCCTGTGTTTATTGTTTTACTTCAAATATTTTAGGCCAGTTTTTTCCGGTGATATATAATTTCTTGGTTTGCGCATCGTAAGCTATGCCATTTAATACATCACATTTATTGGCTTCAATTTCAGCCTCTGTAAGCAAGCCTTCGCAGTTTAAATACGCCAATACCTTTCCAGTGTTTGCGTCTATCTTGACAATTTTATCGGTCATCCATACATTGGCATAAATTACCCCATCAACAAATTCCAGTTCATTTAAATTCATCACAGGACCTTTGTTATCATACACTTCCAGTATCTTGGTATTAGCATAGGTTTGTTTATCTAAATAAAAGATTCGGTGCGTACCATCACTCATAATTAAATGGGTTCCATCATAGGTGAGGCCCCAGCCTTCGCCTCCAATTAAAAACTCACCTGTTTGCTTATAGGTAGTGGCATCATAAACTATCCCTTTACCATTTTTCCAGGTGAGTTGAATGAGCTTATTATCGTATAATATACTTCCTTCTCCAAAATAGGCTGTTGGCATCGTTGTAAGCTTTTCAGGAGTACTTCCCAATTTATAACGGCAAATAAATGAAGTACCATTCATGCCAGTGCTCTCATATACCATCCCCTTATAAAAGAATAATCCTTCGGTAAAGTTCTGATTACTGTGTGGGTAAACTGCACCCGTTTTTATAGCATTTTCTTGAGGTAGAATATCCGAAACAATAGTAACGCTCGCATTGTATTCTTCTTTGTGTGAGTCCCGGTACACGATGGCCATCAACGTATGTCCACCCATTTTAAACCCTGCGGTAGGTATTTGTATTTCTTGGGTAAGTGATGCATACGAATTAATACGTACCCCATTGAAACCAATAACCAAACTATCAATTGCTATCTCCTCGTCAAGATATTTTAAATGTGCGGTGAATATGGTTCCAACAGGAATAATACTGCCATCAATGCTTGTGGCCCATTTCGCTATTTTCTTTTTGCTATTCGCACATTTACTGCAGCCTGCAAGCAATAGTATGATGAGGCACCATAGGGTATGTTTTTTAATTTGCATGATTTCTCGTGGTAAAAATAATGAATATACTCAAACCAAGCTAAAAGGCTTCCACGGCAGGTTTTGAGCGTAGTAATTAAGATGATTTAAATAGACCAATTGGGATATCATTTTTAAAAAATTATTCGATATGGCACTAAATAATTGATTAATTACGCCTCAATGTCAGCAGTATTCGCTTAAATCAGGCAATAATGACAAGGTTTTTAGTTTAGCCAAATTATTGTATTTCCGCTATCTTTGAAATCTATAAATACATTTTAAACATACTCAATTCACGTTATGGCAGGAGCATTTGGAAAAATTTTCGGGAAAATATTTGGGAATAAAGCCGATAAAGACTACAAAGAATTAAGCCCATTTGTAGGTAAGATAAACAACGAATACGACAAGCTTCAAGGGTTGAGTAATGATGAATTGCGCGCTAAAACTTCAGAGTTTAAGGCCCTCATCAAACAATCGTTAAGTGAAATTACTGAAAATATTAATCTATTAAAGGAAAAAGCCGATAACCCGGATATTGATGTTAATGATAAAGAAGATATTTTTAAAGACGTAGAGAAGCAAGAAATTGAACGTTTGACCTTGCTTGAAGAAGTATTGCTCGAATTACTTCCTCAGGCTTTTGCCGTCGTAAAAGAAACCTCTCGCCGATTTGCCGAAAATGAAACACTTGAAGTAACTGCGCAAGATTTCGATCGTGATCTATCAACAAGAAAAGATTTTGTGAAGATTACCGGCGATAAAGCATATTGGAAAAATTCATGGGATGCAGCAGGAATCTTGGTAAATTGGAATATGGTTCATTACAATGTGCAACTCATTGGAGGAGCTGTTTTGCATCAAGGTAAAATAGCAGAGATGGCAACTGGTGAAGGAAAGACGCTTGTATCTACACTTCCTGCTTACCTTAATGCATTGGCGGGTTTTGGGGTACATATCGTTACGGTGAATGATTACTTAGCACGACGCGACTGTGAATGGAACGGACCCTTGTTTCAATTTCATGGCTTAGTAGTCGATTGTATCGATTTACATCAGCCCAATAGCGATGCACGCCGCAAAGCCTATCAGGCAGATATTATATATGGAACAAATAATGAATTTGGTTTCGATTATTTGCGTGATAATATGGCCACAAGCAAGGAAGATATCGTTCAAGGTCATCTTCATTATGCCATGGTGGATGAGGTGGATAGTGTACTCATCGATGATGCACGTACCCCACTCATTATTTCAGGACCCATACCGAAAGGTGATGAGCAAGAATTCTATGAACTGAAACCACGTATTGAGAAAGTGGTGGATGCTCAAAAAAGATATTTGAACACTTGCTTAGTTGACGCGAAGAAGCACTGGGAACAAGATAAACAAGACCTCGCTGCCATGCCGCTCATCCGCTGCTATCGCGGGATGCCAAAAAACAAAGCTTTTATTAAATTTATGGGAGAGCCTGGCGTAAAGCAGTTCTTACTTAAAACAGAGAGCTTCTATATGGCCGACAATTACAAGGAGATGCCAAAGGTTGATCTTGAATTGTACTATGTAATTGACGAAAAAAATAATAATTGTGAACTTACCGATAAAGGACTCGAAGCAGTAACTGCCTCAGGCGAAGACAAAGGATTTTTCGTATTGCCAGATGTAGGTAGCATCATTGCAGAGATTGAAAAATCGGATGCTACACACGAAGAAAAACTTCACAAAAAAGAAGAAGCCTTGCTCGAATTCTCTCATAAGAGCGAACGTATTCATACCATCAATCAGCTACTCAAAGCATACAATATGTTTGAGCGCGATGTTGAATATATTATTGAAGATGGAAAAATTAAAATTGTAGATGAGCAAACAGGTCGTGTGCTCGATGGTCGTCGTTATAGCGATGGATTACATCAAGCCATCGAAGCGAAAGAGAATGTGAAGGTGGAAGATGCTACTCAAACTTTTGCTACCATCACCCTTCAAAATTATTTTAGAATGTATCATAAGCTGGCTGGGATGACCGGTACCGCTGAAACAGAAGCAAGTGAGCTCTGGGAAATTTATAAGCTCGATGTGGTAGTTATTCCAACGAATAAACCCACCTCTCGTGCCGATAAAAATGACAAAGTATACAAAACACGCCGCGCCAAATTCAAAGCCGTAATCGATGAAATCGAACGACTACGCAATGAAGGCCGACCGATTCTGGTAGGTACCACAAGTGTTGAAATTAGTGAGCAATTGAGTCGCATGCTTCAAATTAAGAAGGTTCCTCATAATGTACTCAACGCAAAGCAACATCAGCGGGAAGCGGAAATTGTACAAATGGCGGGGCAATCCGGGCAAGTTACGATAGCTACCAACATGGCGGGTCGTGGAACCGATATCAAGTTATCCGATGATACAAAAAAATCTGGAGGTCTCGCCATCATTGGCACAGAGCGTCACGAGAGTCGTCGTGTCGATCGCCAGTTACGCGGTCGATCAGGCCGACAAGGTGACCCTGGAACTTCACAATTTTTTGTGAGCTTAGAAGATGATTTAATGCGTCTTTTTGGTAGCGATCGAATGAGTAGGGTGATGGATCGTTTTAATATTCCGGAAGATGAGGTGATTGAAAATGGAATTATCACGCGTCAAATTGAAGGATCGCAAAAGAAAGTTGAACAAAACAATTTTGGTTCGCGTAAGCATTTGCTCGAGTACGACGACGTGATGAATAATCAACGTAATGTGGTGTATACCAAACGTCGTAATGCTCTCTTTGGAGATAAGCTTGCGATTGATATTGTAGAGAGTATTTATACCTTCTGCAGCGACCTCATCGATGAATATAAACCTACCAATAATTACGATGGGTTTGCAATGGAACTCCTTACCTTATTGGCAATTGAACCTTCATTTGATGCTTCTTATTTTGGAAATAACAAAGTAGAAACCATCACTGATAAATTGTTTGATCAGTTGAGTGAAGTTTATAAAAACCATGCGGAACAAATTTCAACACAAAGCTATCCTACCATCAAGCAGGTATACGAAGATCGTGGCCAGCAATATGAAAATATTTTAGTTCCGTTTACCGATGGATCAAAAACCGTGAATGTGATTTCTCCATTACGCAAATCGTATGATACACATGGCAAGGAAGTGTTCCTAAGCTTTGAGAAAATGGTGATGCTAAGCTTCATTGATGATGCATGGAAAGAGCATTTGCGCGACCTCGACGACTTGAAGCAAGCGGTACGTAATGCGCACTTAGAACAAAAAGATCCATTATTGATTTACAAACTTGAATCATTCAAGTTGTTTAACTTGATGATGGCAAAAATCAACAAGAATGTATTACCGATGTTATTCCGTGGTCATATTGAAAGTAGCAATAACAATCAACCTCAGGTAAGCAATGCACCAGTACGCAGAACTAGCAATCTCAATAAGTTGAAAACTTCTCGCGAGAGCGATATTCCACAATTACAAACCCCTGGTGATGTAAATCCAACAGCACCAGAGCAAGAAAAAGTGGCACCCATTAAAGTAGGACCTAAGGTAGGACGTAACGACCCTTGCCCTTGCGGAAGTGGTAAGAAGTATAAAAACTGTCACGGCGTGGAGATATAAGCTTGAAGTATGAGCATAAGTTATATGGAACCCGGGCAACCGGGTTTTTTTATGCGCATCTGTCAACCATTTATGATGTAATCAACCTATCAATTTTATTTCTAAATTCGAATAATGAATGATTACAAGCTCCTCCTTACTTTCTCTCAGCTACATGAATCGCATATGGCTAAAGGCTATTTGAATTCGGAAAGAATTGCTGTTTTTCTTAAAGATGAATACATGACCCAAATTCATAATTTTGCCGCCAACGCCAGTGGAGGAGTTAGAATGTATGTTAGTGAATCGGACTATGATCGTAGCATTGAATTATTGAAAAAAGGTGGCTTTATTATCTCTAAAAATAAGCAAAAGAAGGACGTTATCCAGGAGATTAGTAGTGAATACAGTGCGGACCCGACCACTTGTCCCTTCTGCCATTCCGATAATTTTACGATTACCAAAGAGCCGAATTTTGCGATGGTAATTAATTTGTTTATGCTCCTTTTTGCAAGTGTGCTTCCAATCGTAATTCCTATCTACAAAAAGTACTATCTCTGCTTTGATTGTGGTAAAAAATGGAAAATTATTAAAAAATAATATCGTTGTTTAAATCCGAATAATGCATCCAATTTAGAGTGTATCCTCTCTTAAGAATGACACATTTATAGTTTAGAATAATTTTACTGTTGGGTGGTATTACATTTTATTTACCTTTGACTATTCACCACCCTATGGATCAAAATAATAAGTTAGCCAACCTAGATGCATTTAGAGCAATTGCCTGTTGGGCCGTTTGCCTCTATCACGCAGCCTTTATTCTAAGTATCTATTATCCTGCATTAATGCCTGTACTCGATTGGGGCCAAGAGGGAGTGTATGCATTTTTTGTGATTAGTGCGTTGGTCCTCTCCTGGTCGATGGCTCAGGGTAATTACCAATGGCCAAACTTTGGGAAGTTCCTCATGAAACGATTGATTCGTTTATATCCACCGCTTATTGTCTCCATATTATTATGGCTTGCCTATTTTCAAATGGGGAATGGTAGTTTAACCAAAGAGGTAATCAATGCCGCGATAGATAGTACTTTCATGCTGGTTCCATTTAAAGGCTCACATTGGATTAATAATTTATACTGGACCATTTTTGTATTATTTGAGTTTTATATTTTTCAAGCACTTGCCTATCCATTACTCGCCAATTCTAAAGCATGGATTCGTCGATTGGCGCTGGTTATTACACTCTCCCTCACATTTGTACAACCGCTCTTCTTATCCGATTTTAAGGATATAAAAATTCTGTTGTTCTTCCATCTCCCAATTTTCAGTATGGGGCATTTACTTTTTCTTTATTTAAAAAAGATAATTGGTGCCACCGAGTTCATCATCGAATTCCTCTTGGCCATGCTCGCTTGTGCCATTCTTACTGGGTATGTTTATGGCATGGGTTATCATATATTAATTGCGGCTACATTAACTTGTTTGGGAATTCTCTTTGTAAAATCACCACCCAACTGGTTGAGCTTTATTGGAAAAATCTCGTATTCATTTTATTTAGTTCATGGCGTGGTAATCTATACAACCATCTACTATTTGCCAAACTTTAAAGAATCAACCTCCGGTTCCTTAATCACTTTTCTTTTAATTCAAGCCATTGCTATTTTTGTTTCATGGCTCTTCTATCTGGCTGTAGAAAAACCGTCATCGGGCTGGGGTAAGAAAATAAATTATGTGAAAAAAGATTAGCCGTTGCCATTTAGAATTACTCCCTAGTCTCAAATTCTATCATCACTGCATCCTAATAATACACTCGGGATTTCATTGCAATTTTCGTTTCTTTGAATGATTAAGTTATAACAAGTAGAAGTAATACATCCTCTAAAAAGCCAATGCAGTTCACGAAGAAAATTATAGGAATCTCCGCTTTCTATCATGACTCTGCAGCCGCTCTTATCATCGATGGCAAAATCATCGCAGCAGCTCAGGAAGAACGATTCACTCGAGAAAAACACACTGCCGATTTTCCAGTGAATGCAATCAAATATTGTCTGGATGAAGGAGGATGTAGTATAAATGAACTCGATGCCATTGTTTTTTATGATAAACCTTTACTAAAATTTGAAAGGCTTCTCGAAACCTATTATGCCTTTGCGCCTCGCGGACTTCGTTCCTTTTTAAAAGCAATTCCTATATGGATGAAACAAAAGCTATTCATCAAAAAACTAATTTGGGAAGGTTTGGAACAAATTGAAATATTTGATCGCCGAAGAATTACATTACAATTTACCGAACATCATTTCTCCCATGCGGCAAGTGCCTACTACCCCTCACCATTCGAAGAAGCTGCCATCCTTACCATTGATGGCGCCGGAGAATGGGCCACGGCCTCTATAGCACATGGCACCGGATCTAAGATCACCTTACTCAAGGAAATGAGGTTTCCGCATTCGGTGGGATTGCTCTATTCATCGTTCACTTATTACCTTGGATTTAAAGTCAACTCCGGTGAATACAAGCTGATGGGTTTAGCACCTTACGGTAGCCCCAATGCCCCTCAGACCCTCGATTTCATCAATAAAATTAAAACCCATTTAGTATCGATACAAAGTGATGGATCCATAGCACTAAATCAAAAATACTTCGATTATGCAACTGGCTTAAAAATGGTGAATGAAGCTAAATGGAAAGCACTTTTTGGATTTCCAGTTCATGTCCCCGATTCACCTTTTGAACCGCATCACCATAATTTAGCCAATGCGATTCAAGCGGTGACTGAAGAAATAATACTAAAGATGGCTGCAGAGGCCAAACGAATCACAGGTTCTGAAAACTTATGTATGGCGGGAGGCGTAGCACTGAATTGTGTTGCCAATAGCAAATTGTTAAAGGCGAATATTTTTAAAGATATATTTATACAACCCGCTGCTGGAGATGCCGGTGGTGCATTGGGTGCCGCCCTGCTTTCATATTATTCTTTCTTTAATCAAACACGTATCGTTGATACTACAATTGATTCAATAGAAGGCAGTCAATTAGGGCCTCAATTTAACGAACATAAAATTTTAAAAGCACTCAAAAAACAAAAGGCTATTTTTCATCGTATAGAAAATTTCTCTACTCTTTGCCAAGATATTGCTCAATCTCTTTCGGAAGGTAAAATTATAGGATGGTTTCAAGGGCGTATGGAATACGGTCCCCGAGCATTAGGCAACCGTAGCATCCTCGCCGATGCTCGCGATTCGCAGATGCAGCAAAAATTAAACCTGAATATAAAATACCGCGAAAGCTTCAGGCCCTTCGCTCCTGCTGTGCTTGAGGACCATGCACAGGATTTTTTTGAACTCGATAAAAAATCACCTTACATGCTTTTCAATGCCGACATAAGAACAAATGAACGGAAAGCCTTACCCAATAATTATGAGTCGTTATCATGGCTTGAAAAATTGCAAGCTGCACGAAGCGAACTTCCTGCCATAACTCATCTCGATTATAGTGCCCGAATACAAACGGTTTCAAAAACGAATAACCCTCGATTTCATAAGCTACTGGAAAGTTTCTATGAAAAAACAAATTGCCCTATACTAATCAATACGAGTTTCAATGTTCGTGGAGAGCCTATCGTATGCACCCCCGAAGATGCCTATCGATGCTTCATGCAAACAGAAATGGATATTCTGGTCATCGAAGATTATATACTAATTAAAGCTGAACAACCTGAATACGATAATAAGTCAAAATGGAAAATAAATTTTAAACCCGATTGAGCATGCAATGGATTTTGAAATTTAAAAAAGAATTGAAACTACTCCTCTGGAGTGGATTATTATTGCCATTGGCCTTTATAGAATTTACATTTTGCCCAAATTATGCCTGGGTACTCTTCTTGTTATCTTGTTGGTTATTCCTATTGTTCATAGGCATTAGAAGTAAAATTACCTGGTATAAAATAATTTGCTTTAATGCGGGAGCAATATTTTTTGCCTTATTCTTATTCGAAGGGTATTTATGGATTCGAGATAATCGGTTAGAAAAAAAAAGCGGTATTATTTCTACAGGAGATTATGCTTCAACAAAATACAATGCTCCAAATTCTTTCTTAGGTTATGGGATAAAAAGTGATGGCATCTATTCAGCTAAAAAATCAAGTCTTAATCACGAAATTTATAATGTGATTTATACCTTTAAGAATGGCCTACGATATACACCCAATACAAATGGTGAGAGTGACAATACTATTCTTTTCTTTGGATGCTCTCTTACCTTTGGTGAAGGGTTGAATGATAATTCAACCCTTCCCTTCTTCTTCAATAAATTTGCTCCTCAAAAAAATAAGATTTTAAACTATGGATTTCACGGTTATGGCCCACACCAAATGCTGGCTTCTATAGAACACCGTGTTCACAATGATTTAAGCACCCATCAATCAAAAAAAATAGCAATCTATAGTTTCTTGCCTACACATATCTCTCGAGCTTCAGGCTATTCGCCCTGGGACCAGGCCGGGCCAAAATATGATTGGGTAAATGGCAATATTCAACAGGTTGGAATGTTCAATGATTTTGTTTCTGGATGGATAATAAATAAACTTTTATTATCTCATACTTTTAAGCGCTGGATGATGAGACGCAAAGCGAGTCACCAAGAAGTGCTTATAACGCTTGGAATCATTGTAAAATCTTCAGCGCTATTGAAAAGTAATGGAGTCGATTTTTATCTCTTTTTCTGGGATAATGATCTTCGTGTATTGGGAGATGAAGAACAGTTTTTTATTGACGAATTAAGGAAGGCTCAAATAGATTTGTTTTTTCTTCACGATGCCATACCAGATTATAACCAACAACTATCTTTGTATACACTATCACCTGATGATGCTCACCCCAATGCGGTTGCAAATGAAAAAATTGCACATTACTTATTAAATCAATTAAAATTACAAACGCCTTAGTATGATTGAATTTTTGAAAGACCTTTGGCAATATATGAAAGAGAGAAAGAAATTTTGGCTTGCTCCCATTATTCTTGTGCTACTTTTATTAGGTGTACTTATCGTTTTTGGCGGTGGAAGTGCCTTGGCTCCTTTTATTTATACTTTATTCTAGCATGTTATATCCCGAAAAAGCCCCCCGCGACAATACCATATCCACCATGCTAATTTTGAGTATGGGGTGTTTCGCATTATTTATTCTTAACCACTGGTATTGCGCTTTATGGGCTTCATTGACTATCGATGCTATTGGTATTTTTATTCCTTGGCTAAGTATAAAAATCACTTGGGCATGGATGAAATTAGCCAATATCATGGGCTTCATTTTCCCAAAAATCTTACTAACACTAATTTTCTTTTTGATCCTCTTTCCCATCGCATTAATTTCAAAAATATTTCGCCGCGATCCACTGATGCGATTGGGAAAATACTCCACATATTTTATTGATGTCAATAAAGAAGCTACACCCGAAAGCTTTCGTAAAATGTGGTAATAGTTGCTTACTAGTTTAGATTGTACACAAAATGAGATTATTAGTTCCTAAATAGGGATGAATTCCTCAAATTTTTCTTTACCTTTTAGCGTTAAAAATGTACTTTTACCCTCCAATAATATGGAAGTATGAACGTGAAAAAGCGCTGGGTTCCCAAAGCATTGCCCGATATGGCAGTGGTAGATGCACTAACCGAAAGGTTAAATATTTCGAGCGTGCTCGCTGCTGTTCTCGTACAACGCGGTATTTTCGATTACCAAAGTGCAAAGGATTACTTCCGCCCCGATATAAAACACCTTCATGATCCATTCTTGATGAATGGCATGCAAACCGCCATCAACCGCATTGAGAAAGCAATCAATAATAAAGAGAAAATCCTTATTTATGGCGATTACGATGTAGATGGGACCACCTCTGTTGCAATCACCTACTTGTTCTTCAAAAATATTTATCAAAATATTGATTACTATATCCCTGATCGACATTTGGAAGGTTACGGGATTTCAACTAAAGGGGTTGACTTTGCTGCAGATAATGGTTTCACCTTGGTCATCGCACTGGATTGTGGTATCAAAGCAGTTGATAAAATTGCTCATGCCAACAGTCGTAATGTCGATTTTGTAATTTGCGACCATCACTTGCCTGGAGATGAATTGCCCGCCGCAATAGCCATCCTCGACCCAAAAAGAGCTGATTGTAATTACCCATATAAAGAATTGAGTGGCTGTGGAATTGGTTTTAAACTTATTCAAGCATACTCGATGCATCTGGCACTACCCGATGAGCAATGGCAAAAATATATGCAACTTGTCGTGGTTAGTATTGCCAGCGATCTCGTGCATATTACTGGTGAAAACAGAATAATTGCCTTCTTTGGAATCCGTCAATTGCGCCAAACCCCACTTCCTGGTTTGCAAGCAATTCTCGAATGCTATATGCAAAAACAGGATTATAGTGTAAGTGATTTAGTTTTCGGAATTGGTCCACGAATTAATGCTGCCGGTCGTTTGGCCGATGCCAAGCATGCCGTGAGAGTGATGATTGCAGAAGATGCTGAAAGCGCAAAAGTACTTGCTAAAGAATTGAACGAGACCAATGATGATCGGAAATTCTTCGACCGTAATATCACCATTGAAGCATTGCAAATGGTTGCGGATAGTGAGAATGGAACTCGGAAAAGCAATGTCTTATATAAAGAAGATTGGCATAAAGGTGTAATTGGTATCGTTGCAAGTCGCGTTATTGAAAAATACTATCGTCCCACAATTATACTCACTGCTAGCAATGGCAAAGCAGTGGGCAGCGCCCGAAGTGTGAACGGGTTTAACCTATACGAAGCACTAGAGAAATGTAGCGACGAGTTAATTCAGTTTGGTGGTCATCAATATGCTGCAGGCATGACTTTAGAAATTGATAAAGTACCTGCATTCCAAAAGAAATTTGAAGAAGTTGTTTCTGCTTCCATTTCAAAATTGAGTTTATTCCCCGTGGTTGATTATGACGTTCAGGTGCCATTCAAAGAAATCACTCCAAAGTTTTTCCGAATACTTGAACAAATGGAACCTTTCGGACCGGAAAATTTAAAACCAGTATTCATGAGCTCAAATTTATTTGATGCTGGCCTAACAAAAATTGTTGGAAATAATCACTTGAAACTTCATGTAAAGCAAGAAGACTGTGTTACTATTTTTGAAGGAATTGGCTTTGGAATGGGCGAATTTTTTGGCCAGATTAAAGCTGGTAATCGATTTGCGATGTGCTATACCATCGAAGAAAATAATTTTCGAGATGTAAAATCAATACAGTTAAACATTAAGGATATCCGAATCATAAAAGATTCAAACGAAGATTTGCTCGACGACTAATCCATTACATTATCTTATCGTTTAACATGGCGTGATTATATGTTTGTATCACAGCCTTGATACGCTTGGATAGTTGCTCAATCCTTGGGTCATTGCTTCCTATTAAATTACGTTTTTGGAAAGGATCGGTTCTTAAGTCATAGAACCCTATCGCTTCAATGCCGTTAAACTGTATTAACGCATCATCTTCAGTCAGTTGATAAAGTCCTTGCTCAAAATTAAATGCATATCGAGGTGCATTCGCATCGAATATACTATGGCCAAAGCACTTGAATGAATCGGGTAGATGCAAATAGTCGAGTATACTTGGCATAATATCTACTTGCTGAACAGGAAAATTAAATGGCTCTTTTAATCCAGAATCTCCAGGTGCAAAAAACAGGATAGGAATGCTGAATTTACTTAAGTATGTAGGGTGGTTTGATAGTTCATCATACGTATGATCGGCACTAATCACAAATAGCGTGTTCGAGTACCATGGCTCTTTTTTAACCCTTCTAAAAAAATCTCTAAGCACATTGTCTGTATAACGAATCAAGGGAAGTTCAGGATCCTTCGATGGATCTTCAGGAAATTTCGCCCGATTTTCAGGCGTTAAACTAAAAGGGAAATGTGCTGAAACACTAAATACCGTGGCTACAAAGGGCTCTCTAAATGAATTGAGTTGATAGGCGAAAAACGGAAAAAACTTATCGTCATAAATACCCCAATTACCATCAAAATCGCTTTGATCAGGATATTCATTCTTCCCATAATAGGCATCGAATCCAACACTCTGAGTAAATTTATCGAGTGCCATACTTCCATTCTTTGCAGCATGAAAATATGATGATTGATAACCATATTTCTTAAGTATACCTGCAAATGAAATGGCCTTGTCTTGCTGATAGATGGAAGTCATGAAAGGATCTAACATCAAGGAAGGCACAGAAGTCAATATAGCGGCATTGCCTTCATGAGAATGCCTGGCATTGGCGTAGGCATTGGCAGCAACATAACAAGTTTTCGATTGAATGAGTGAATCAAGAAATGGGGTACAAGTTTCGGGCTCATGCGATAATGATTGAACAAAATAACGGCTAAAACTTTCAAGAATTATAACAACTACATTCATCTTCTTTAATGGCTGACCTTCCTTTGCATAACAACGCTCTTGGGTAAAGAACTGATCTTTTGCCTTCTCGTCAACAAAATAATTCGTTTCTTCTAAGTGCCGATATTCATAGGAAGTACCCAAAGAGAAGCAGGTATTATAAACCATGGGTGATAAGGGTGCATCCACATATTTGAGTGCTGTAATGGGACTAATTGCGCGTGATTGAAATCCACCTCGAGCGCCAATAATAAAAAACACGCCAGCTGGAATCATCAATAGTATTTGATAATGTGTTTTTTGAACTCCATCTTCTTTCAATTCTGTTAAATAATTATACAACTTTGCAATCCCATAAATTACCAAAATGCAAATCACGATGAAATACCAAAAGGTTATTAGATAACTCAAGAGTTGATCATTGAAATCACCTAATACCCCAAAAAATTCGCTTGTAAGGCGCTTATGAGCAAATTTATAATTAGCAGTGTCGCCCATCTCAAAAGTTAGTGCTACGGTATTAAAAGCCACAAAAATTACTAACAACAATCTTTGATACCACTTTTTGTTTCTAAAATTAAATGGCAGAATATGAAGAATATAAATAACCATATTAAGATAAAATACCGTACTGATATCAAATCGCAATCCATAGAGGAAAGTAGAAATTAAGGTACTTGTAGGGTATGAAGAGAAATAATGATAATTGTAAATTAGAAATACCAGCCTGCACAAGGCAAAGATTATTAGCGACAAACTCAATCGCTTCGCCAATAGGATATAATGGGTAAATTCGTTCTTCATGTGAGGCAAAAATAATGGAATATACTATATCAACTATTTTATTGAAATTTGCACATTCAACGCAACGCTTTTATCGATGCGTTCGATACATATTTAATGAAGTATTTTTTTCTCATTCTCTGCTTTTTCACCTTTAGTCAATCCGTGGCGCAATCGCCCTTGATAAACCCACGATACAACAATTCGCTTTGGTTGGTTAATCTTACCTATAAACCTGCTGTTCCTGCAGGTAGCTTAGCACTCCGCTACGGATTTGTAAATGGCGCTGGAGTTGATGTTTACTTCAAATCCAAGAAAAACTATTTATGGGGAATTAATGCCAATTTACTATTTGGCAGAAATGTACGTGATGTAAACTATGTGAATATTTTTAAAGATAATTACGGATACATATTCGCCGATGATGGCACCCCAATTTATATCACGGCATCTATGAGAGGCAGTCAGTTTCAATTGGTTTTTGGCAGACTACTGCCAATCTTCATTAAGAAGCCTCAGATGGCGCTATTGGTGCAAGGAGGTGCAGGCTTTCTTCAACACAAATATTTATTCACTGCGCCCAATTCTCTTCAATTCAGCAAAACGTACGCTCACGGTTATGATCGACTTTCTAATGGACTGGCATTGAGTCAGGAGGTGGGTATTCAATCTATGAGTTTAAGCCGAAAAATTAATTTTAATTTCGGATTGGAAATAACAGAGGCTTATACTAAAAACAGGAGATTCTATGATTATGCCACCCAAGGTACCGATACTAAATCATACATTGATGTTCTGATTGCTTTAAAAATTGCATGGTTACTCCCTATTAAAACCAGCGATAAAGACCAACCTGTTTATTTTAAGTAAGTATATTAATGATCCTCTATAACCTAGGTATCTTTCTTTTAGATTTGGGCATTCGCCTCGCTTCAATATTCAATAAAAAGGCGGCGAAATTGGTTAATGGCAGAAAAGATTCGATGCGTTTGTTGAAGCAGTTTCATCAAACTATCCAACCTAATGCCACAATATATTGGTTTCATTGCGCATCCCTTGGCGAGTTTGAACAAGCCCGTCCATTAATGGAAGCGATAAGAGCTACTCAGCCAGAAATAAGGTTCGTAGTTTCCTTCTTCTCTCCATCTGGATATGAAATTCAAAAGAACTATGCTTTGGCGGATTTGGTCTTTTATTTACCATGCGCAACTGCATCAAATGCAACGTTGGTAATAGATTGTATAAAACCTGAAAAGATATTTTTTATTAAATATGAATTCTGGATACACTTTATTCAAACTGCCTATCGTCGTAATATTCCTGTTTATTTGGTAAGCGCATTGTTTAATCCAAATCAAATTTTCTTTAAGTGGTATGGCAAAATTTACTTGAACTTATTGCCCCGCTATAAATGCATTTTTGTGCAAGATGTTGATTCAATTACTCTCCTGAAAAAACACGGTATTGCTAGCAAACTAAGTGGAGATACACGCTTCGATAGAGTACTTGTCAATAAGGCCAAAGCTCAGGATTTTGATATTATTCAGGCTTTCATCTCAAATCAAAAAGTACTTGTTCTTGGAAGTAGTTGGCATGATGAAGAACGAATTCTTTTCAAGGCAGTGGATGATAATCTCTCATTTAAAATTGTCATCGCTCCTCACGATATTACAAGAACTATCAACGTGCCAAGTAATTTTTCAAGCCTCCGTTTTTCCGAAGCTACGTTAGAAAATGTTACTCAGGCCCAAGTTCTCATTATCGATAATATTGGCATGTTAGCTTCCCTATATCGTTGTGCTAATGTGGCACTCGTTGGTGGCGGGTTTAGGGCTTCATTGCATAATATTTTAGAAGCTGCTGTTTACGGCATACCTGTTTTATATGGCAATCAAACCAATAAACATCCTGAAGCTGAGCAATTGGTAGCAGCTGGAGGAGGCGTAATATTCCATAATGAAGTGGAATTAAAAACACAACTTCAATTACTTTTTCAAGACGAATTCCTTCAGAAAAAAATGGGTGAATCGGCTTCCCGATTTATCGAAAATAATGCTGGAGCAACATCCAAAATTCTGGCTGAAATTTAGCTTGCAGGTATCCATTCAAAATTTCTTATTTTTACACTCCTTATTTCAAGTCAGTACTATGTTTTTCAAAAAAGTAACCACACTTTTCTCCGTTTTACTTCTTTGTATTCATGCTTTTGCGCAACAAGCTAAAATATTGGCCGGACCCATGCTTGGATATTGTGAACATAAAGAAGTGATGATCTGGGTTATGACTGGGTGTGCACAAAAACTAACTATCAATTATGCCCCAGTTTTCAATAATAAAGATCGCAAGAGTCAAGAGGTAACGCTATTCGACAACTCCAAGGACCCTCAACGGTGCAATCTGGAAAGAATAACTAAACTTGTTCTTTCCGACTTAATCCCTGGAACGCGATATAGCTATTCGTTATTACTCGATGGTAAAGAGCAGAAATTTGAATACGGATTGTTTTTCCAAACCCGTGAAATATGGGAATGGAGGGCACCAGCTCCCGATTTCAAGTTTATAGCTGGGAGTTGTAATTATGTGAACGATAGCGCTTACGACCGGCCTGGAAAACCCTATGGGCAAGGTACGGAAATTTTCAATACTATGGCCGACGCAAAGGCTGATATGATGATCTGGCTTGGTGATAATACTTATTTAAGAGAAGCAGACTATAGTAGTGAAAGTGGTATTGAATATCGTTATTCTCACACAAGAAAGGATAAAAACTTACAACGCTTTTTTGCTACTCAACCTAATTATGCCATGTGGGACGATCACGATTATGGTAATGATGATGGAAGTAAATCATTTGAGTTGAATGCTGCTACTAAAAAAACATTTATTAATTATTGGTGCAACAAAACCTATGGTGAAAATAATCAAGGAATCTACTCTAAAATTTCATATAGTGATTGTGATTTTTTTCTTACTGATGACCGAACTTTTCGGGACGACTCAAAAGGAAATGAAAAATTATATCCTGAGAAAACGCAGTTGGGTACCCAACAAATTGCTTGGCTAAAAAATGAGCTTATTAATTCTCATGCAACCTTTAAATTCATTTGCATTGGGGGTCAGTTTCTTAATGAAAATACGGACAAGGAAGGGTTTAATTTATTTCAGGCTGAACGAAAAATGCTCATTGATTTTATCACACTAAACAAAATTTCAGGAGTCATTTTTATTACTGGCGACAGGCACCATAGTGAGGTTATACAAAAATTAAGACCTGGCACTAAGAAAAATCCTGGTAGTTATCCATTGTATGATATTACCTCATCGCCATTAACCAGTGGGGTTGACAATATCCTTAACACCCCTGAAAAAGACAATCCTATGAGAGTTGCAGGGACACTTGCAGTAACACAGAATTTTTGTGTCTTTAGTGTTTCTGGTCAAAAAGGTGAGCGTAAAGTATTCATTCGTTGTATTGATACCCATAATAAAACACTTTGGGAACAAACACTTTTTCAAAAAGATTTGATGCATACAACTCCAGTCAAAGGAAAAGATAAAAAGAAAAACAAATCCTAACAAATTGCCATTTCAGCATATAAATAAATCGAAAGAATGAGTATCATATCGCAAATTGTTAAGCAGGGATATAAAATTGGGAAGCAACTTAATATTCCGCACCCCAGTAAAATAAAACAACAACAAGTAGCGCTTCGTAAACTACTCGAACGTGCTATGTTTACCGAATTTGGAAAGAAGTACAACTTCGAGAAAATTATATTAAATCATGAAATTGAAAAGGTTTTTAAAACCGAAGTTCCTATTCATACCTATATTGATATGAAACCTTGGTGGGAAAGAGCGCGCGCTGGTGAAAGAAATATTAGTTGGCCGGGTAAAATTAAATACTTTGCCCTGAGCAGTGGAACTAGTGATGGTGGAACTAAATATGTTCCAATAAGCAACGCCATGTTACGCGCCATAAAACGTGGTGGAGTGAAGCAATTGCTAAGAGTTTCTCAAATAAAAAAATCACCCTTAGATGTAGTAACCAAACATTCATTAGCCATCACCGGAAGTACAACACTCAATTTTGATGGTGTTGTTTATACTGGCGACCTTAGTGGAATTTCAATTGCAAATCAGCCTGTATGGTTTGAACAATTTTCTAAACCAGAGAGTGATATTCTTGCAAAAAATTCTTGGCATGAGAAAATTGAAGCCATTGTAGAACAAGCCCCTCATTGGGATATAGGTACCGTTGCTGGGGTTCCCGCTTGGATACAAATTATTTTTGAACGTATTATTCAACGATACAATCTTAAAACAATTCATGATATTTGGCCAAACCTCAATGTTTATGTTCATGGTGGAGTGGCTATAGAGCCTTATAAGAAAAGCCTGCATAAACTTTTTGGAAAGGAAGTCACGTATTTCGAAACTTATTTAGCATCAGAAGGTTTTCTTGCATACCAACACGATAGTAATTCTAGAGGAATGCGTTTGTTTCTAAATAATGGTGTTTACTTTGAATTCGTGCCATTTAATGAGAAAAATTTTGATGAGAATTTTGAAATAAAAAAAGATGCTGAATCACTGGAACTAAAAGATGTTGAGATTGGAAAAGAATATGCTGTAATCATCTCAACGGTAGCAGGAACCTGGCGATACCTTATTGGAGATACCATTAAGTTCATCTCATTACGCAATTATGAAATTAAAATTACTGGTCGCACTAAACATTTCCTTAGCTTATGTGGCGAACATCTTTCGGTAGATAACATGAATAAAGCCATTTCATTGATTAGCGATGAATACGAAACCATCATCAATGAATATACAACGATGGGTGTTCCACATGGCGATTTGTTTGCTCATCAGTGGTATATCGGTACTGATAAAGAATTGAATGCAGATGAAATAAAGTTAAAACTTGATTCGCATTTGAAAGAATTAAACGATGATTATGCTGTGGAACGGAAGCACGGGCTAAAAGATGTTTTTGTTACACTACTTCCCAATTCTTACTTCAATGAGTTTCTCAAATCAAGAGGTAAGGAGGGGGGCCAAACAAAATTTCCACGCGTATTGAAAGGTTCCATTGCCAGCGATTGGGTTGAGTTTCTTAATCAGAAAACAAATACCAATCAGGAAGTAATTAGTTCAACCTCTGCAATCGCATAATAAGACTGCCGTTAATATTAACTAAATAAATTCCAGAAGAAAGATTAAGACTATCAATGGATATTTCATTAAGGGAGTCATAGGAATTTTCAAACACCTTTTCGCCGAGTGCATTATAAATAATAATTGATTTTATACCCTTCCCTTGTATTCTAAAACTGCCGCTCGATGGATTAGGGATTAGGCGATATTTTCCTGAACTTAGTTGATTTACAATACCTCCAATATTACAATTGGATGCATTAAATGTGGTTTTGGTAACAGGTGCAAATGCTCCAGTACCATTTGGGCAACGGCTGATAGAGATATCCGTGGCTTGCACTCCAAAAGTGATACTATCAGATACTGCTCCATTTCCATCACTCAACATGATCATTTCACCACTGCCTGATAACTTGAAATTACAATGTAAATATTTTGCAGTGCTACTATCTTGATCAGCAAAGAGCGTAAGAAAACTATAGGGTTGAATTAAAGTATTTTGAGGAAAAGCATATTTGGTTGGAGTAGAATACAAATCGGTTAAATACAATCCGAATAGATTAAGTGTATTTCCAGTTGTATTATATAATTCAATCCAGTCTTCATGTTGCCCTGCTTCATCAACAGTATCCGCTTGATTCAACGCCAAAAACTCGTTGATGCGAATATCGCCTTTCCCTGCAGTGGCATATGCTGCCGTTAAAGAATAATATTCATGTGCTGCTCGTTCGGGAGAAAATTGCCCCGCGTTGCTGTTCTCGGCATAAATATAATATTGTGCACGCAAAGAATTCAAAACAAAACTTGCTCCATATGTCAGATCATTGGCGGCTCCATCATCATGGAGTCCGTCGTCGTACATAGGTAATTGTTTGAAAATTTCATCACCAGTGAATCGATAGTTTAAAACTACGGTACTAGCTTGTTGAATATTTGTCTTTATATTAATAGTACTATTATAAACTGCATTAGTAGCTACAACATTGCTAATGGTAGGTGAAATGGCGGTATATTCAGAATTACCCTTAAAAAAGGAGAGCCTTGCATCCATAAGTGTTTGGATTCCTGGAACCGAATAACTTCCTATCAAGGTATTAGCGATAAGTGAATTCTGAAATTGGGAATTGGTATAGAATTTATTCGCATCCAGGCTAACCATACTATCAATCAGGCTTCGATATTGATTGGCCATTGTTAAATATAAACCATTTTCAATACACTCTTTCATTATGGTTCTTAAATGTGCTAGATATTTTCTTTTCAGCACTGGATCATTCTGCACGGCATTTATGATTGGCCAATATGTATCTGTTGCATGTATATTTAGTGCCAATTGTTGCATATTGGCAATACTCAAGCTTCCTAATGATGAATTGCTATTCCCCAAAAAGGGGAAGCCTCCAAAGCTCATATTTAAGTCCCAAACAATGGGACAAAAATGCTTTGAATTGTCTTTATATAAATAGTAATTCTGAGCAAAAACACCCGAATAGCTATCTAAATTTACTAACGCATTATTGAAGGCAAGCATCCAAAGCCATCTATCAATATCAATTATGGATAATGTATTTGCAGGTTTATTGGTTACCGAATCACACAATGCCATTAAATCCTTCCAACCCGTTGCCGATTTAATCTCATAGAGATTAAAATAACTTGAAGTGTCGTTGTTAATATATTTTAGATTACTCTTTGTATTCGGACCTGGATTTATAATAGGATTACATTTTATTAGAAGATTATCCGCCGAGCTAAAATGATCGGAACAAAATTTCTTATTAATACTTTCATCGTTTGAGTAGAAGCCTATATACAAACCATTGATATATAATGTTGCAAAATTTGATTTAGGACAATCCATATAATTTTTTAATAAATTATACGACAGTACTTCACGAATCATTGACGGGTCGGCATATCCATTGCCCAATTTTACATCCTTATACCCTTGGTATGATTGGTTTTTGTATTCATTTAATGAAAGATGCAATGGGTTTTTAGAATACGTTGCATTATAGGAACTATTCCCTTTATATTTCACTCCTACACTATCAAAACGTTGACCATTGATAAATACTGAGTCGGCTAGGATATAACCATCTGAACCAATTTTACTAGTATCAAGTTGTTGATCCCAATTACTAGCTGAAAAATAAATTTCTACTTTTTGAATTTGAGTAGTATTATAAAAATCCTGAGCCTGGGCAACTGGAATCAAACAAATACTTATCAAAATCATCAATAGAATACACCGCTTCCTTATTTCAAAATTGAACATGGCTTTTTAGTTAATTACAATTTTTGTGAAATGAGTTACCCCACTTTGATTCGTGGCTTTGATAAAATAAAGTCCATTAGGAGCCGCTCCTCTTTCCAAAATAAAAACCCCTGCTTTAGTTCCAGGGTTTTGAATACACTTACCATTTAAATCATACATAGAAATTTCAAATACTTCATTTGGAGATAACTTAATTAATGTGTGACTGGTAAATGGATTAGGCTCAATTGAGATTGCATTATTCGTTGCATTCCTTGTTTGAAAACCAGTGGTACTGCATAAACTACATCCCGAAAAGCAAATCTCCTGAAGCACTGTATCAGTGATTACTTTTATGGCTCTGTTACCGTTTTGGGCACAGGTAGTTGGAACAACTTCAGTATTCGTAGTATTATATCCATTGTAGAATTTGTATTCATAATTCGTTGTCGAGTCGGTATACACAATGATTTCAAATAAATTATTCACGAATGAATATAGGCGCGTGGTTGCCGGGTCCCAGCCTTGAAAATCTCCGGCAACATGAACTCCCTTAGCACTAATTCCACCGGCTTGTTTTAGGTTTACTTTTACTCGCAGCA
The DNA here is from genome assembly GCA_903910445.1 of uncultured Bacteroidota bacterium. Classification (GTDB taxonomy): domain Bacteria; phylum Bacteroidota; class Bacteroidia; order UKL13-3; family UKL13-3; genus CAINMV01. Next base: position 23,439 of record CAIVZR010000023.1, on the reverse strand, counting down.
ATTTCTTTCCTTGTGGTGCATTACCTCCAAACATGATGGCACCAATAGTCATCGTATCGTTCCCCAGTGAATCAACATAAATCCATCGGTTATCATTAAAATCATAACCTACACGTGATGGTTCAGGCACAAATTCCGATTCGTAAAATAAATCTCCATTCACAAATTTATATTCATACTTAGCAAAAGCAGGAATTTTTACTGTTACTGAATAAATATCCTTGGTGCCTTCTTGCAACATCGGTGTTGTAGCAGATTGCCAATTACCCCCACTATACCCTGCAAGCGTTTGAAAATCGCCAGATAAATGCACCCCATTGGGACTCACTACTTGCCCAGTCATATCAACTGAGAATTTCACATACTTTGCTTCAACTAATTGAAAACAAAATAAGGTAAGTAATAATAGAATTAATTTCTTCATGGTTTGATAATTGACACTTTTTGAGTGATTAAATCAAGTTCATTATTTCTTATAGTTATATAATAAAATCCGCTCTCTAAAATGCTTAAATTAAGATCGTTGTTGAATGGAGTTTTAAATAGGAATTTTCCTAAAGCATCATGAATTGTAATTGAAATATTCTCGTTATTTTCAATTCCTGCAATTTGTACGATACCATTACTTGGGTTAGGATAAATTCGAATCGAAGAAGCAACATTTTCTTTAGTTATGCCCGAAGCATTTACTGCGATTGCCGCAGAAAGAGCCGATTCGCAACTGGCGCCATGTATTCCCTTTACCTGATAACTCCCATTTTGAGTAGCAGTATAGGTTTGAGCTGTGGCACCTGAAATAGATGAGCCATTCAAATACCATTGGTTACCCACGGTGTTTGAAGAGGTAAGCACATTCCCATTTTGAGTAATCGTTGGCACTGCTGGAATTCCTAAAACATAACATCCTGTGTATCGAAATGCCTTTGCCGTGCTACCTGTGAGTGTTTTCGACCATAACGTGTTACCATTCGAATCAATTTCATAAACATTACCCGAAAGTGCAATGGTTATTAATACATTTCCATTAGGCATTTGTTGTGAGCCTCCTTCATTACTGGTATATCCATTACAAGGGTAGCGTTTCGAATACGTGCTTGGCAAGTATGCCGAACCTAATGTAATATCATAGTTATATCCATTTCTTGGTGGGTTAACAAAATCAACGGCCGACTTGGTGGTAGAAACTCCATTATTATTAAACCCAACGATATATCCTTCTCTAGGGCAGCCTTTAGGTATCCAATGAGCATCATGTACTACATTAAAAACTGCAGTACCACTCGCTCCGTATGCAGCAGGATTTCCCCAACGATATAAAATATCCCCCCCTTTCCCCGAATTACCACCATTATGGCTTGCTGCTTGAGTGGTTGTAGTGCTATGATCGATAATATATATTTCGTTCAAGTTATGAGAACTAATGGCTATCTGATCCAGTTCGGCATTATAACTTACCCCATTCACATGCATCCAGTCTTTGGTGGTTTTATAATTTATATTCAAGAGTTCTGGATGGTTTACAATGGAAGTTTGATAATTGCTTTTGGCAGCATCTACATTTTGTGATAAATGATCCCAGGCATGCCACTCCCATACAACATCAGCAGTATTGAGTCCCGTAGGTTTTACTTCAACAATTTTATCTGGCCACATTATTATGCTAGAGGTAGAACCCGCTGCAGTAACTTCGGCTGCAGTTTTACTTTCATAGGAAATTAATAAAACATTCCCATTGGGCATAGGGCAAATATCATGATGTGTGCAATAGGTTGTGGTTGAATAAACAAAATTCCAAAGCACGTTATTATTCCAGTCTACCTTTTGAACCTGACCGCAAATTGGTCCACCATTAAATGAATTACCAGCACGAGCTACGGCACGCAATACAATGCCACCTTGCAATACATAGGATGAATATCCGGTTTTATCCGCGGTAGGAAAAGTCCAGGTTTTAAATAATGTTCCATTAGTATCTAACAAAACTGCCGTATTGGTTCCTTTTAAACTATAGAAAGTATACTCTCCCCATTGCTGGGAAAACAAATTACCGAATTGTAGAATAAACGTGGAGATTAAAAAAAGTTTGAAATTGGTTATGGTCATGCTACTTAAATTAGAGCTTTGTTATTAGTCGTGCCAAGTACTTCTCGTTGCGTGATTCTTAATTTTTTTATAATACAATAATAATTAAAAATTAATATACAACCTATGGATAATATCATCCCAAAGCATTAATAAATAGGCGTTAGACGATTCTTTTATTTGATTCCTTCGGAGAAACTAGGTTATGCATTTTTTGTCTATCATTCTAAGAAGAACCTCTCCATTTCAATACCCGAATTAATTTATAACTTTGCTTAAATAAATATTAACCATTCTAAAATCTCTTTAAAATGAAAAAAATAAAACCAATTCTAATAGTTTGCTTTTTACTAATCGCTAAATTTGAACTAAATGCACAATTGAATACCTATTCAAAAGTTTATTATGATTCAACCGAAGGAGGGTTTCGTGCGGATTTTTCGATTCCTACTCCAGAGAGTGGTTATATAATTGGAGGCACCTACTCATCAAACGCTGGCCATATATTTAAAGTCGATTCAGATGGAATCCTAATTTGGAACAAACAGTTTCATTCGTCATCAATACTGTATCCTGAACTTAATTTTAATTCGATTGCCTCCTCAAACGATTCCTGTTATGTGATAGCAGGTAAAACATTCACAAGCCTAAGCACATCCAATGCCTTACTAACCAAAATTAATGGAAAAGGTGATATTATCTGGACAAGAACTATTTCTAAAACAGGTTATTCTTTAGCTATTTATTCAATTCAACAAACGATGGATTCTGGTTTTATACTCACAGGATCCGCAGAAATAAACAGCAATAATTATCGAATATTTGTAGCAAAAACTAATTCCAATGGTGCATTAAATTGGTTCAAAATTTTTGATAATAATAGTAATTCTGTCGGCAAATCTGTAAAACAATTGCCTGATAGCGGATATATCGTTATGGGTGGTAATGACCATAGTACAGGTCAAGGAAGTTCGTTTTTGCTTTTTAAGTTATTTCAGAATGGTACTATTGATTGGGCTAAAAATTACAATCAGCCTGATTGCCTTGGATTTGATGTTTTATTTTCTAAAAACAATTTATTCTGCTATTTCATCACAAAGAAAATTGGGTTATTAAAAACTGATTACAGTGGGAATATTTTATGGGCTAAGGAATATGGAAACAAACTCTCTGATTTTAGAAACACGATACCTAAAATGCATCAACTACTAGATGGGGGTTTAATCATTCCTTCAGGGAGTAATTATCAAGGTTCAATTAGAAAAGTTGATACCAATGGTAATATTAAATTTATTAACTATCTTCAGTTAAACCCATTCGAAATTTGGGAAACTAAATCAAAGAACCTCGCTATCATTGGAAACGGGCCCATGTTTGGATTAAAAACAACAGGTTTTGATGCCCCTCAAATTGGCTTAATAAAAGCAGACTCTATCGGCATGGCTGCCTCTTGCATATTCGGTGGAACTCCAATCTCAGACACAACAGTGCTAACAAGTAATATAGTATCCCTTACAAAAATTGAGGGAGGGAAAGATACCAGCATGATATTATTATCCCGAAACATGCAAGTACTAACACAAACACGTTGTGTAACAAGACTTACCGGTGTAATAAAAGGGGATTTAATTAATACAGTTCAAATTAGCCCAAACCCATCGAATGGAATATTTAAACTTTCAGAAGCTAATTCCCAGACTTATAAAACTGCTATTTATGATGTTTACTCAAATTGCATTTATAATGGAATCATCAAATCGAACGAAGATCAAATTGATTTAATCAATAAAGCCTCAGGAATCTATTTTTACAAATTAGAATCCGCTAACGGTATAATGTATACAGGTAAGATTGTCATTGAAAAGTAACCTGGAATTATAAAATTCCTAACCAACTGCAATTACACTGATCTCAACATTCGCATTCTTGGGTAATTTAGATACTTGAACCGTTTCACGAGCTGGAGGTTCGGCACTGAAATAAGTACTATATACTTGATTAATGGCTGCGAAATTATTCATATCGGTAATGAAGATGCTCACTTTCACTACATTTTCAAACGACATTTTTGCTGCATGTAAAATGGCATCTATATTATGCATTACCTTTTCGGTTTCAAGACTAATATTCTCTTGTACCATGGCCCCCGATTGGGCATCTAAGGCAATTTGACCACTGCAATATAGGGTGTTATTAACCAATACTGCTTGAGAGTAAGGACCTATTGGAGCTGGTGCATGATCGGTGAAAATAATTTGCTTTGGCATGATGTGAAATTTTATGTTGCTTTGCGTTTATAATGAAATTAGGAATACTAGGCGAATTAACAAGGTTTGAAGAACTAAAACAAGCCTTACCAGCAAATGCTGATATCACTCATAATGAAAAACTCTTACCCGAGCCATGGAGTAATTATGACTTTATTTTTGATCTTAATTTTGATAACCATCCTTATCATATTGATTTGTCAGGCAATGAGCTACCCAAGACAGCACTGATTCTTTCCTCTGCCTTTATAGAATTGCTTAGCATTCAACACCAATTATCACCTAAAATTTTGGGGATGAATTGTCTGCCAACTTTTATAAATAGGTCGGTGAAAGAAATGAGTTATCATTCAGAAGAACAATTGCCCTTGCTTATTTCATTAGGTCAACAGCTTTCATGGGAAATTGTGCCAGTAAAAGATAGGGTGGGTATGGTGACTCCTCGAATTTTATTCATGATCATCAACGAGGCATACTATACATTACAAGAAGGAACCGCCACTAAGGAAGCTATTGATACCGGCATGAAACTGGGTACCAACTATCCTTTCGGCCCTTTTGAATGGAGTGAGAAAATAGGAATTAAAAATGTTGTGATGATGTTGGATAAACTTTACTTGGATACCAAAGATGAGCGCTACAAAATATGTCCGATGTTAAAAACTACAAGTTATCGCTAAGTAATTACTTCACCCGATTCTCATTCTTTTTTGCAAAATCACTCCAAGCATTTTTCGCCGACTGCTTCTTTGCCGGCTTCTTTACTCCCACCGATTGCTTTTTAATAATATTGGTTGAGTCGAGATAATGACAATAAGCAACTGCCAACCCATCAGTTGCATCCATAAATTTAGGCATCTCCTCAAATCCAAATATTCTCTGCAACATATCAGCCACTTGCTCCTTGGTTGCATTTCCTTTTCCAGTAATACTCTGTTTTACTTTTCTTGGTGCATATTCATTAATACTTAGTTCCTTCATTAATCCCGCCGCCATGGCTACCCCCTGCGCCCTCCCTAGCTTAAGCATACTCTGTACATTCTTTCCAAAGAATGGAGCCTCAAGGGCCATCTCAGTTGGTGAATAGGTTTCAATTAATGCCGTAAGTCTTTCAAAGATTCGCTTTAATCGAACTCCATGATCACTAAATTTATCAAGCTTTACCACACCCAGAGTAAGAATTTCCAGCTTCTTAGCATCTATCTTAATGATTCCATAACCAAGTATTTGTGTACCTGGATCAATTCCCAAAATGATGCGTGGCGCTGCTTGCATAACCGCAAATATATTGCAGTTAAGAATACGACTTATTAATTTATTTTTGCAAACAGGCCAAATGTTCTCAACCATCCAATTACAAAGACTCAATTTCGCACTCAAGATTACAATTGCAGTGTTATGTCTATGGTTTTTGTATTATGAGTTTTTTGTCAAAACAGAATTTGAAACGATGTGGATACAATTCACTCAAATTGAGTTCAATTCTTATAAAATGTCCTTGCTACTGATTACTTTGGCTTTGGTATTTGTTAATTGGGGCTTCGAAACGAGTAAGTGGAGGTTGCTAATTCACGCCATCGAAGAAGTTCCTTGGCTAAAGGCTTTTAAAGCGGTTATCAGCGGTATCACAATTAGCATCTTTACACCCAATCGGGTGGGCGAATTTGCAGCCAGAATTTTTTATTTACAAAGTAACCATCGTATAAAAGGGATTCTCATAAGTATTATTGGAAGCATCAGTCAGCTGTGTGTAACCATGGTTGTTGGCAGTTTTTGCTTTAGCTTTTTCTTAATTCAACATCAGCAATTCAATAGTATTGAAAAAACACTCATCGCGATATTTCCGTTTGTTTTAAGTGCTATTATGATCCTGTTTTATTTTAATATGGATTTATTGCGCTCGTTACTTCTTAAGCTAAATAGTGCTCGCAAAGCCCGTATTTACTTGAATGTATTTACCTTTTACAATGCAACGCAGTTAATCCAAGTCTTGCTTCTTTCCTCTCTGCGATTCATCGTGTTTAGCCTTCAATATTATTTGTTGTTTTTGTTTTTTGACATAAAAGTAAGTCTGATTACTTCATTTATACTTACTTCTAGTATCTTTTTCGTTTTGGCAATTATTCCAACAATTGCCTTAGCTGAATTGGGGATTAGAGGGGCAACCGCCATCTATTTCATCTCCTACTATGCAACAAATGAATTAAGCATGCTGGCTTCTTCCTATGCCTTATGGTGCGTTAACCTCGCAATACCTGCACTAATTGGTTTATTGTTTATTCCTCAATTAAATTTTATCAAGAAGTGATACTTTTTACCTGCATTGCTCTCAGTCTCACTTTATTCTATACAACCTTGATGGGTTATTACACCATAGGATGGAATAGATTACCACTATTTGATAAACCTAAAGATTTCAAAGCCTCACTATATGTCACTGTAATAATTCCTGCACGCAACGAGGGAAATACAATTGCACAACTTTTGGATGAATTATTAAGTCAAGATTATCCTAAACATCTCCTGGATATCGTTGTAGTCGATGATGCATCAACGGATAATACAGCCGAAGTGGTGCTTCGTTATAAAGAAACTGGTATTCGGTTATTACAACTTGAAAATCAAAATATAAATAGAGCACATAAGAAAAGAGCCATTGAATTCGCTATTAAAGAATGTAATAGTACCATAATAATCACTACAGATGCCGACTGCTCTATTTCATCTCATTGGGTGAGTACCATTGTGGCATTTCAACAAGCGCATCAAGCTTGCTTTATTTCTGCCCCGGTGGCGATGGGCCCCAATAACAGCCTGTTTCAAAAATTCCAAGCGCTTGAGTTTGCGGGATTGGTAGGAATAGGAGGAGCAGCCCTGCAACATCATCATCCGAATATGTGTAATGGCGCCAATGTGGCTTACTTAAGGGAGGCTTTTATTGCAGTAAACGGATACGAGGGCAATGACTCCATTCCAAGTGGAGATGATGAATTTTTAATGCATAAAATGTTTTCGGCTTTTCCTAAAAAGGTGTTTTTTTTAAAGAACCCAGAAGTCATAGTTCGCACTGACGCAGCCAAATCTTTAAATCTATTTATTAATCAAAGAATGCGATGGGTAAGTAAAAGCACTAAGTATGAAAATAAATCTATTACTCTCATCTTGTCTTTATGCTATTTGTTCAATCTTTCGATACTAATAAATTTTTTAGGCGCATTCTTCAATCATACCATGGCTTGGCTTTTTTTAGGACAGGTTTTATTGAAAATTGTTGCCGAAGGTATCTTACTCATGAAAGTAACAGAATTCATAAAACTGCAAAAACTAATGATTTGGTTAATACCCGAACAAATACTGCATGTTGTTTACGTAGTGGTAATTGGCTTTTTAGGCAACCTAGGAAGCTATCAATGGAAGGGGCGTAAAGTCTAACTTATTTTCGATCCTTTCTCGAAACATAAACATATAAATCTTCAACTTTTTTCCGTGCCCAAGGGGTTTTGCGCAAAAATTTTAGGCTAGAACTAATACTCGGATTTTCATTGAAACATTTTATTCTGATTTTCATTCCAAGCTCTTCCCATCCTTCATAATAAACCACCAAGTAGTTTAAAATAGCTTCTAAGGTTATTCCATGCAAAGGGTTTTTGGTAGCCGGGTTTTTCACTTATTTGTTTTTTAATGGAGTTAATAAATATTCTAATCCATTTAGCTTAATTTCATACATCGTAGCCATTAAGCTACCAAGAGTTCCATCGGGAAATCCTTTTCGATGATACCAAATCAAATAATATTCAGGCAAATCACATAAGTACCTGCCTTTATATTTACCATATGGCATCTTCATAGTCACAAGGCTTGTAAAATGTTGTTGTGGATTGAGTTCTTGCATTTTGCAGATTCGGAGCGCAAACTTGAACAATTAAACCGGCATCCGCAAATAGAATACCTACACATCAATAAACAAGAATAGGTAATTGTATATAATTGAGTTAGTTATTGTGCAAAATCAATGGCTTGTCAATATTCAATATCACTTCTCCATCCGCACTCTCATGTTCGTTGATACTTATAAGTGTATTACCCGACTTATATAGTTGTCCAATGACAATACTATAATGTTTTACTGAAATTGATTCCGAACTCGTATCTCCAACTAATGGCTCATCAAATCGCCAAGTATAACCTTTCCACATACTTTTTAAGGCATGATTTTCATTGGCAACAAATACAGTGTCAGAGAAGTTTAAAACATAATGATCGGCGATAATAATATTATCTACCGTATTTATTCTCAAGTTGTCTAAGTAGGGTATTTTACCTTCTGTGTTGAAGCTTATCATACCTTTAATTTTGTTAACCTTAATGGTTTGTGTGATTGATGGAACTAAAATCAAATTGAGTTTTAATTGTACCAGTTCATTATACTCCTTCTCAGATAATCCAAAATTTTCATGATAAGGGGGCACTCTGAGCTGTTTGTATTGTTGCAAATAGTCATTATACCAGGTGCTATTCTTTTCTGTAGCTAGTTGCATACGCATACTTAATTCCTGTTCACGAGAAGAGCGTACAATAGAATCCATTACTTGAATTTCCATGCTTCCCTCAGTAATTAAATTATTGATGTCGGAAGCAATATTACCTGAGAGTAAAACTTTTTTTGAAGTTGAATGGCACTTACAAAAAAAGATTCCAAAAAAAAGAAGTAAATAAAATCGGGTCATAATTTCTTTTCAAATTCTAAATAAACTCCAAAAATAAGAAAAGAATGCTAGCTAAATAGCTGCTTGTTTAACTATGACTATTCCTGTTTTTGCCCCCTTCCACGAGGAGGTCGTTCATTGAAAAGCCCACCTATTTCATCTGCAAAATCATTAAACAGAATTCTTTGTTCAGTATTACATAATTTTTTGATATCTAAAAAGTGTTCAAAATTGAGCTTGTCAATCAATTGCTGGTTCACCGCCATGATTTGTCGTAATGAATTAACTTTCATTGAATCGATATCATCTTGTTTCATCAGCTTGTAATATTCCTGATGGGTCTCTATAGAAATTTGTTGTAATTTCTTGAATTCCTCATGGTGTACCTTCGCTAATTTTCTAAATTCAACTTCCTGATTGGTATCAAAATGTAATCGTTCAATTATTAATGATGCAGGCCCATCTTTCATTGGATGTGGGGGGGTACCTAACATTAAAAATCCTATAGTGGCTGCGTTTAATAGCAATAAACCTATGACAGCAATGATTAATATTTTATTTCGTTCCATACGATGCGTATTATTCGGTTACTATTTGTTGTGGAATGAGCTGATATTGTTCAACCATATTTATGGTTTCAGATGATGATGATTTATTCTTAGAAATACTATTATTCAAAAGTATAAGATTCAGGAAAAAAAGTAGTAAAAATGATGCCGCGGCAACCCATACAATTTTCCTTGAAACAAACACTTTCTTGTTATATATCCTCAATTCAATGCGCTTCCATAAATCGTTTTGAGGGCGTGCCTTTTGAATGCCGTCAAAAGAATTTAAGGTTTCTGAAATTCGTTCTTCTATGTTGGGTTTCATTTGATTCATTGGACGATGATAGTTTGTAATTCCTTCGATTCAATTTTTATTGTAATAGTCAAAAAGTTCCTTTTTTAAATTTTCACGAGCTCTCGAATTCAGAGACTCAACTGCGCCAACGCTCTTCTTTATAATTTCTCCAATCTCTACATTACCCAAACCCTCTACTTTTGAAAGTATAAAAACTGTCTTCTGTATTTCAGGTAAACTATTAATTGCTTTAAATAAGATGGCAGCTTTCTCCTTGTTTTCCAGTACAACACCCGGATGATGAAAATCCGATTCTGGGATTTTCAAAGGAGCGGATTGATCCAGATTAATACTATTAAATTTTCCAAAACGTTTTTTCCGCTTTCTGTATTTTATCAAGTCAAGCGACTTATTAATGGTAATTCGATAGATCCATGTTTTTAATGACGATTCAGCCCTAAATACAGAAATCGATTGATGCAACTCTAGAAATACATCTTGAGTAATTTCTTCTGCATCTTCAACGTTTTGCACATAACTCAAGGCTGTATTATATACCATTTTTTGAAATTGGTTATAATATTCAGCGAGTGTTATTTCTGGAGCAGTCAAATGATTTCAGCGATAGTATTAAGACTACAATTTTAACGAACTCCTTCGGTGAATCAACTACTTTTTAGTATTTTGTTTTATTGAATTACCTTTGCTCGCATCCATGGTTAATCCAAATGAACAATTAATTACCGACGAACGGTACATGAGAGAGGCCCTAAAACAAGCCAATATGGCCTTGTATGCCGGCGAGGTTCCTATAGGAGCAGTAATCGTTTGTGATGGAAAGATTATTGCCAAAGGATTTAATCAAACACAAACACTGAATGATGTAACCGCCCATGCCGAAATGATTGCGTTCACAGCTGCCGCAAGCTATTTAAATGGGAAATACCTGCTGGGATGTACCCTTTATGTAACGATTGAGCCCTGCGTTATGTGCGCAGGTGCAGCATATTGGACTCAAATTGATCGGGTGGTAGTGGGTGCTCCTGATGAAAAGCGAGGGTTTCAAAAAATTGGAAATTTATTACATCCAAAAACCGAAATAAGTATCGGAATCCTGGCTGACGATTGCAGCAAAATTGTTAAAGACTTCTTTTTGAAGAAAAGAAATTAGACTTAAAAAGTTTATTTCACAGTCTTCCGTTTCAGTTTCATGGGGTCTTCTTTGAGCAATTCCTTGTTCGAGTATTCCCATAATTTCTCTTCATCCATAGTAAATACCATATTACTATCGGCATCTACCTGAGGAGTAAAATACTTAGTTATAAGATTCTTCTCATAAGGTTTCTTCTCATCAAATAAAATTGGATATAATACTAAGTCCTTACCCGATTTTCTAACATTGATCACATGCCAGTATTCATTCGGGCCATCAGTCGAACTCATGAAATACAAACCCTTATATTCTGAGAAAACCATCGAATCGCTTAAATAATACTTCACAGGCTTGCTGCTTTCCATCCAATAATTCGTTTCAACAATAATATTGTTCTCTTGTTTTTGTTTAGAATCCGGGTCTTTGTAAATACCTCTAAAATCGATAGGAATGCTATCTAGCTTGGTTCCTGGATAACGATTAAATTTTGCGTCATTGCAAGATGTTAGAAAAAACAGTACAGAAACTGCAAATACTAAATATATTTTCATTTTAATTTTGTAATTGATACGATAGAACGACAACCTTACAAATTTATTGTTTTATTAAATGCAAAAACAGAGTAAATTTGCAACTCTCGAAAATCAATAGTTTAAAATGAAATATCAATCAGAACAACTCAAAAACTTCAGCAAACAAATCGATTTTGTACTTGCAAATTATACCAAACATCAACTTAAGGTTTCCCAATTTAATAATATAGTTGCCGGTGGATTAGGGGGGTCGGGAATCGGTGCCCGAATTGCTAAAGTGCTCTTTATGGATAAACTAGCTATTCCGGTTGAAGTAATTAGTGATTATATCTTACCGGCTTATGTTAATTCAAAGTCATTAGTGATTTTAAGCTCCTACTCAGGTAATACAGAAGAAACATTGGCAATGTTCGATGAGGCTAAAGAACGTGGAGCAACCATCCTATGCATCAGTACAGGTGGCAAGTTGCAACAAAAAGCCGATGAAAATGGTGTAAAAGTGTATCCGGCAGAACCGGGTTTTCAACCAAGAATGGCATTGGGATACCCGCTTACCACCTTGGTATTGATACTTGGAGAGTTGTGTAAAACCGACTTTTCAAAACAATTAAAGGCAATTAGTGCGAAAGTGAGCGCTACTGAAGGTTATATTGAAAATGGCAAGAACATTTTTGAACCTTATTCAAAAGCTATAGGTAAGAAGTTTGTTTTTGTTGCTGATATCTACACAGAACCTATTGCACTTAGAACCTGCCAACAAATACAAGAGAATGCTAAAGGGGAAGCTTTTTTAATAGTTGTTCCAGAAAGTAATCATAATGTTATCGAAACCTTTTATGGTAGTTTTAATACGAATTTTGTTTTACTACATACCAATAAGCATCCACGTGTTAAGCTTCGTTTCGATTTCTTAAGAAATCATTTCACGTCAAAGCAATATACCTTTAGCGAAGTAATTATTGATGATTTCAATCTCGAAACTTGTTTTGAGAATATATTTAATCTCGATTGGTTCAGCTTGTGGCTGGCAGATGCTAAGAAGCAAAACTCAATAGGCATTGCGAATATTAATGCATTGAAGAAATTCCTTGATGAGAATTAATTTCTATTAAATAATGGTGATGAGGTCGTAACTTCTGATGAGAAATATCAGGACTATCTTAGGTCGTTCACCTCACAATTAGGGTGTGCCCCAGGATCAAAAGTGAAGAAATTATCACTTAGTGCTACATCACCTTGAAAGCTCTGAACCTCGTAAGTATAAACATTCCCGTTTTTATCATAAACACTCGAACGAACAATTTGCTTGGCAGTCTTGTCAATGAATAATTTTACTTTGAAAAACTTTTTGTTTTTATCTGTTGGAGTTAACTCGATTTGAGCAATGGTTTTACCATTTTCTAATTTTTCTTCAACAAATTTAAAGATAAACCCCTTTTCATACATTGTGAAAATCTGTGCTGGATTAAACCCATTCTCGTTGGGATTGTAATTATTGATTTGAACCTCATTTTCTTTGGGGTTATAAGTCCAAACCGTCTTACTATCGCATGTAATCTCCTTATTAGCAACTTCCACTTTAAATTTATTGCCTTTTAAGTGTAGTACGCCCTTTTGAGTTTGCTTTACCTTGCTGGATTTACTTTCTAAGGTATAGGCAAACTGCGCTCTAATACTTTTGTATTTCTTGTATTTTACCGAAAGTTCGTTTAATAGGGTCTGCGCTTTCTTATCAACTTGTGCATTTAGGCTAAAGCTAAATAAAATGGCGATTAGAATAATAATTGGTTTTTTCATTTTGTGGAAAGAAAAGTCTGCAAATTTAACGATTAGGAACGAATAGTTCGTCTTTTTTATGATTTACAAATCATGTACCAAACACCCATTTGCTAATCATATAGTTCAAATTTTATCTCTTTCCTCGTATATCCAGCTTCCTTCAAATGGTCTTTCGCTTCCTTTACCATGGTATTCCAACCACATAAATAAAATATTGCCTTTCTATTTTCTTTAATTAAATCCAAATATATTGGGTGAACATAGCCTCTCAAGCCATTCCAGTTTTCAATAGCTTCCCTACTTAAAACTGGAATAAATTTAAATTCTGGATGTTCGGCCGCTAATTGAATAAAATCATCATTATAAAGAATATCTTCTTTCATGCGATTACCAAAAATCAAGTAGATATTTTGATGTGGGACATTATTTTGAAATATATCAAGTATCATACTCCTAAATGGGGCTATCCCTGTTCCAGTGCAAATCATATATAAGTCGCAATCAATTGCTTCAGGCAGTACGAATTTCCCTAAGGGGCCTGTAGATTCTAATTTTGTTCCTATTTCAACATTCTTCCATAACCAATTAGTTGCAATGCCATCGTCCTTAAGTGCAATACATAGTTCGTAAATATTATCATTAGAAGGGGCTGAAGCAATGCTATAGCTTCTCGTTATTCCTTCCTCACTATCAATTGGTATGTTTAGTATTACAAACTGACCAGCAATAAAACTAAATGGAAACGAAGCGTGAACTTGAAAAAAAAATCGCTTTACCCTCGGCGATTCATTAATAATATTTACAACTTCAGCTTGAAAAAAATCGTACATGTAACAGGTCTAATTAAGGCAATTGAAGATAAAAATGAACCCCCAAAGTTAACAAAATAGAATTACTCAGGTTTAGAATAATAAACCCAAATTCAAGCCATTAATGAACAGATGTTCCTGAAGAGAATAATTGTTTTGAAATGTATTTCCGGCTTGGTATTGCATTTTATAATTACACATCCAGCCCATCGTTTTATTAAGTTTATGATAATAGGATACACCAAAACACATATAAGTATTGAAACTGTTTAGGAAATCTTTATTAATAAATAATCGATCGTTGGTATTGCTCTTTATTAAATACTTCGCTGATAATATTTTAGCCATATCCATACCGGCGAATAATGACAGGTTTCCACCAAAGGGATTTAAAAACAGGTTATAATGAACAGCCAATGGAAATACCAACTGGCGGGTAATATTATTATTCATCGATTCATTACTAAGTCTGTATTGAGCTGATTGCGCAACCGAATCGCGATGATATGCATTAAGATATATCGTTTCAGGATTAATCATCACTGCACCAACTTTATAATGATTTTTTTGTAAGCCTACACCACCACTAATTCCAAATCGCCTGCTAAAGTTATATCTTAGGGTAAATAACACACTATAACCGAGGCCTGGCTTGACAAAATTTTTATATCCTGCATTTAGTGGTTTAGAAATATTGGCACCTGCACTAACAGAGTATACCATTTTTTGAGGTTTTACTTGATATCCTGAAATGGCTGGTTTTCTCAATGTATATTCAATTGGGTATATTGACCGTATAGAGTTTGAATAGTTTATCAATGTAGAAAACGAACTTAAAGACATCGCAAATTGCTTAAATGAATCCTGTTTAGTTGAAGATATATCATTGGTAATTACTTCTACTGAACTAGCATTGTTATTTTTAGTTGGTTTGTATGTAGTATTCGTCTCTTTAATAACATGGTTAGATTGCTCTTTCCTTGGCTTATTTGCTGGTTGTACTTCTTGTGTTAAATCATCTTTACTAATAATGGATTGAGGCGATCTTGCTGTTTCTGGTGCTTTGTTTTCTATACTTATTGCGCTTTTACTATTCACACCTTGAGGTACTGAACTCCACCATAAATATCCAATAGAAGTCCCCGTTGCAATTACTAAAACCGAAGCTGCATACCAAATCCAACCAATTCGTTTCGGCTTTGATATTCCAGCTTGCACATCTTTCCAAACCTTCGCCGAGGGTGCTAGTGAGAAATTAGATGCCTCTTGTTTTAAAAAATCTTCAAATTGATCCACGTTATTACTATAATCTACTTTTTATGTTCGGTTTTAAAAATTGTTTCAATCATAAGTCTAAATTTTAACCTAAATAAACCTAACCATTATATTTATTTACTGGAACAATAATCTTGTTTTGTTCTAAAATTCGCATTGCTAATAGCGCTTTGGCCCTTACATATTGAGATCTGGAGGTGCTTTCACTAATATCCAGCATGCCTGCTATTTCTCGATGCGAAAAACCCTCAATCGCGAATAAGTTGAGCACTGCCTTAAACCCATCAGGCAATGATTGAATGCAATCCATCAGGTCCTTCCCATTTAGTTTAATACTAGCTTCTTCAGCTTGAGGTGGCACTTCATAAGCCATGGAATCCATGGAAAGGCTTTCTCTGATTTGTTTATTGCGATTCATATAATTTAAAGCGGTTGTTACTGTAATTCTTTTAATCCATCCTTCAAATGAACCTTCATATCGGAACAAATGAATTGAATTAAAAATCTTAATAAAAGCCTCCTGTAAAATGTCTTCTGCATCTGTTACGTTTCGGGCGTATCGATAACTTACTCCCATTAACATCGATGCGTACTTATCATACAATGATTGCTGTGCCTTCGAATTCCCTTCCACACATTGCTTGATAAGCTTTTCGTCATTCAACATTTAAGGACTCGTATTAAGTAGACAATAATTAGCTTTAAAATGCTGCACAAGATATGACATTTTGTTAGGATTATATCTAAACAACTGAATATCAATATATTAAAAATTCATTAAAAGGTAGTTTTTAATTGTAATCAAAAAATATGATCCTATATAAACTAGTTGAAGAGGCCTTCTTAGAAACCAAAGCCAAGACAAATGCCTGCTTTCATTCTAATTTCATTAGCATAAATATCTCCAAATCGTGAACCCATTTCATGATTCCCACTCGCACTCATTAATCCTTCTCCAGCAAACATATCAAGGGTAAAACTTTCCCCAATTTTTGAATGATAACCAAGCAAAAAACCGATATGAGTAGCACCCGATTTTCCACTGGTTTCAACAGTCTCATAATGATATATACCAGTATTGGGGTCATAGTAACTTTTATCTTCCATAAAGGTAAACTGACAACTTTTATACATGGCAAAGGGGGCGAAGTATATTCCATTAAATACTACTGATTTCTTATTAACAAAGTATTTTAGTTCCATCTCTATTTTGAACCCAGAGTAATTGGAAATATCGCTAAACCCAAGTAAACTACTCTCTTGTTTAGCATATCCAGCAATAGTTTTAAAAGCGGTTTTTTCACCCGTCTTAAACTCATAACCTACAGTCATATAATTTATTGCCGATTGAAAAGGATAAAAGCTAAATACATTGTTATATCTAAAAATGTTTTTCTTGACTTTATATTTTGTTGCCTTTGTAGTAGGCGCTTCCGCACTTTCTTCAACATTATCATTAGTAGTTTGAGATTTTAACTCTGTACTTGGAATCAAGCACAAGAAGATAAACAAAACAGAACACAACAGGATTAAATTGGAGTGAATTAGATTTTTCATGGTGATTTCAAAATTAATTGGTTTTTACCGGAATTCTAAAGATAAAAAGAAAATGCAATATAGAATATTTCAAGGATAAGTATTCATTCAATGTGCTTGACTTATTTAAAAACAAATATAAATTTCATAATTAGCTAGCTTTCAATTTAATTTATCTTCGCTGCCAATTAAAATGATATTCAATCCCTATATAAAAAGAATATGGACGCTCTCTTGGCCAATTATCTTTGGTCAGGTAAGCTACGTTTTAATGGGAATAGCCGACAATATTATGGTTGGAAAAGTAAGCGCTGCTGCTGTAGCTGCTGTGGGTTTTAGTAATAGTGTTTTTTTTACTATCACAATAATAGGAATTGGTATACTGAGTATTCTGCCTCCCATGATTTCTAAATCAAAGGCCGAAAACGATAACGAAAAATGTGGTGCCTTATTAAATAATGGGCTTCTTATCTCTATTTGGTTGGGGAGTATTTTTATGGTGATTACCTATTTTATGGCGTCGCAATTTTCTTTGTTTAAACAAGATCCTACTGTTTCTGAAATTGGAAAAGATTTCCTTGAAATTATCGGGTTTTCGGCCATTCCTATGTTTTTGTTTCTAGCAGCCAAGCAATTTACAGATGGGTTGGGTTTAACAAAAATATCGATGTATATAGCTCTGGGAGGGGTTTTGTTAAATGTCATTTTGAATTATTTTCTAATTTATGGAAATGCGGGCTTCCCCGAATTGGGCGCCTTAGGTGCCGCATGGGCTACTTTTATCTCCAGAATCTTAATGGCTATTGTTTTACTCCTCTATATTAAATTTAATCACAAATTTGAATCTTACCGCTTGTCAACTTTTTTCAGAAAAAGTACTGAATTGCATTCCGAAATACTTAAGAATGGGATACCATCCGGATTGCAATATTTCTTCGAAGTAGGTGCGTTTGCAGTTGCAAATTTATTTATGGGGTGGATGGGTAAGGATGTTTCTGCAGCCTATCAAATTGTTATAAGTCCAGCGGCACTTACCTATTTGTTTGTTTCTGGATTTGGCATTGGTGCTTCCATTTTAGTGAGTGAAAGTATGGGCGAACATAATAAAGTCAATACTTATCGTTATGGACTGAATGCGCTAAGAATGGCATTTGTCTTTGAACTTATTACATGTACTCTGTTCATTATGCTATATAAGGTTATACCACAAGCATATATTCAAGATGAGAATGTGCTAAGACAAGCGATCCCTTTGATGTTAATAGCTGGCGTTTTTCAAATTCCTGATGGTATACAATGCGTATGTCTAGGAGTATTACGTGGAATGTATGATATTAAGATTCCAACCCTATTTACATTGATCGCATATTGGGTCATTTCTTTGCCATTAGGTTATTACTTAGCTTTCGAAAAAGGATTCGGGGCCTCTGGAGTTTGGTGGGGGTTAACGATAGGGTTACTTTGCTCCGCTATATTACTTACCTCTCGTTTCTTCTATATTTCAAGAAATTCTAGGTTGATGGCTTAAATAAATTTCATAAACCCTTGTTCATTTCTTATTTTCGTAATTCTAATTTTTAGAAATGGTTACCGCGATCACAAACGATATCAAAATAATAGTAGAGGTTGAGTTTCAACAGAAACAACCGAATGGAAATTTAATTGAAAATATTTTTGCTTATCGAATCACCATCGAAAACAATAGTGATTACACAATTAAACTTTTAAGAAGGCATTGGTTTATTAATGATAGTACCTTTAGCCAGCGAGAAGTAGAGGGTGAAGGTGTCGTTGGATTACAACCCATAATAGAACCCGGTAATTCACATCAATATGTATCTGGGTGCAATATTAAGAGTGATATCGGCAAAATGTATGGATATTATACAATGGAGCAATTAATAGATGGTTCCGTATTTAATGTAACGATTCCATCTTTTAATTTGATTGTTCCATATTTAATGAATTAGATAATTTTTCTAAATTATCTAATTACCTATTTTCATATTCTAACGTAATAAGGTTATCGTTCCATCATATTCAAGTTTCCTACCATCGTAACCTGTTACTAAAAGCTTATAAATATAAACATCATTTTGACATGGTTGCGAAAGGTAATTACCATCCCATCCATGGGTTGCATAATTAGTGCTTGTATACAAAGTCTCACCCCAACGATCATATATCTTCAAATCAAAACCAGAGATACCCCCAGCGATTATTTTAAATACTTCATTCTTGTCAGGGCCACTTAAATCCGGACTGAATACATTAGGAATAAAAACCGTAACATCGGGCCCTATGTATACGCCATGCTTAATATCATCTGTACAACCCTCCTTACTTACCACATGCAATTGCACCTGATACCAACCTGTATCATTGGACGAGTAAGTGTGTTGCGTGTTTCTGTCTTGTGTAACTTCACTGTTACCATCACCGTAATCCCATGTAAAACTTAAAGGTTCATTACCTGTGCTAGTATTAGTAAATTTAATTTTAGGTAATGCAACAGTAGTCGCATTTGGGGTTGCAAAAAAAGATGCTACTGGATATGGGAAAACTTCAATATAGTTTGACTTTGTAATTGAATTAAAACAACCATGAGAAGTTGCAATCTTTAAGTAAACCGAATAAATGCCACTATCGCTGTAAACATGAATTGGATTTGCCAAATTACTAGTGTTGTCGACACCTGTTTTAGGATCACCAAAGTCCCATTCATAAGTAGCTCCAGTGCCTGCATCTGTAACACTAGTGAAAGTTACTGTAAGTGGTTTACAGCCTCTTAATGTATCACCAGCAAACTGCACAGACGGCGTTGGGTATATATTTACATCTAACTTAGCTTGCACTGCAGCGCATACTCCGTTTTGTGTTGATACTACACTGAAGCTAATTTTATGATTTACAATCTCCGCTGCACTTGGATGATAAATGGTTGAAGAGGCAGTAGCGTTTACAAAACCTGTAGCATTATCAGCTGTCCACTGAACACCAAAAGGGGAATTTGTTTTACATGTTACTTGAACACCATTTTGTTTAATATCATCTTCACAAAGTGTTTGAATTGGATCAATCGAAATTATCGGTTCGTCTTGAACGGTAATCAATATAGAATCTGCCTTTTCACAAAAAGGAGATGCTGTTTCTTTAAAGTGATATTTAATTTTATGAGTGCCAACACCCGCTAGTTTGGTATTGAATATATTTCCAGAAACGCCATTCCCTGTATATGTACCGGTTCCTCCTGAATTTGGTGTTCCATTTAAAGTAATATCTCCAAGGTTTAAGCATACTGTACCTATGGCAGCAATACTCACATTAGGTATTGGATATACTTTTATTGTTGTACTGTCCTCGTCACTACATCCTATTGCGAGTACAGCGTATTTCAAGGTATAGGTTTGGATAGTTCCTGTATTATTAATAGTAGGGTCGAAAAATCCCAAATTCACACCAGGCCCAATCCATGTTCCGCCAACTAATGGACTACATCCAGAAGCTACGTTCAAGTTTACTAAGCCATGGTCAGTGCATATGTCAACCAAGTTACCAGCATTGGCTACAGGTATTGGTATAATTTGAAATAATACGGTATCCGTATTCTCACAGTTGGTTACTAAATCTTTATATTTATATATTAATTCATGATTGCCAACTCCAGCAACCGTTGTATTGAAAAAATATGAAAATCCTGGAGGGTTATTTACGGTAGTTAATGCTGATGTAGGCGTACTTGGGCTTAATATGCTCCAAACTCCAAATTTTACATTAAACGGATTTGCCATCGTATCAAGCAATACGCTCCCTACATTTTCACAAAAAACCTTATCATTTCCTGCCGAGACTACTGGCAAAGGATTGATCTGAACAGTTGTTGAATCGGTTGCTGAACATCCGTTATATTCTGCATAAGCATAAACAACGAAGGTGCCTCCTGTTGGTGCAGCTGCGTGCGGATCAAATTGAGATCCATTAATAATTGCAGATGGTAAAGCCGGACAGGTCCAAATTAAATTTGTTGGTGAAACAACAGTTCCGTTATATTTAGTAGTACAAAGTAAGTTTAAAGCCAAACCATCAACACATTTTTTGGGGAATATTGGGAACGTAATAACGGGATGCTCTTTAACATCTACTGTAATAGTATCAAATCCGGTACACGTTACTCCGTTATAGGTCACAACTCCCTTAATAATATATGTGGTAGTAATCGTAGGATTTACAGTTAGCATATCCGTAGTACTTAAAATACTATTCGAAATTTTCTCTCTCCATTCGTATGATTGGGCACCGGTAGCTTGTAAAGTAATGGTATCATATTTACAAATAGAAACATCTTGTAATGGGCCAATTATTACTGGATCATTTACAAAAAGATTTACAGTATCATAGGCATCACAAGTAAAGCTATCTATCATCTGAACAATATATTCACCTGAATCCTTTGCAATTATTTTTTGGGAATTCGCATAGTATGAACCATTTCGATACCATAAGTATTTCATTCCTTTATTAGAATTTCCAGCATCAAATTCTACGCTATCTCCAGTACAAATTCGATAATCGGTATTCGGTGGAATACTAGGCAATGCTTTTACTAATACTCTAACTGTATCAGTAGATATACATCCAATCTGATCCTTGATTGTTAATATTAATAAAGTATCCGCATACGGTAAAATAGTTATTGAAGAAAGGGTATCATTAACCCCCCATTTATAGTTATATGGTTGAGTTCCCCACTTACCAAATCCATTCAAAGTAATTGGCTTTCCTTTACAAACAAAGGTGTCTTTTGGTGCAAATGATTGTACAAATGTATCTACCTTTATTGTATCAAAATAAACGTCGCTACATAAATTAGATGTAATTGTATGCTTAACAATATAGGTTCCCCCTGAAGGAAATTGATAAATTACAGTATCATTAAAATATTTCACATTGAGAATTTTAAACTCAAATGTTGGATTCAAATAACTTGCTTTTGGTACTGAAACGCATTGATATTTTCCGCATCCCAAATCAGTATAATATCTATCAGCATGGGGTGTGGGTTTTACGATAATAGTATACGCTCTTGTAGCCCTGCCATTTAATGGACAATGGTCATCTTCAACAGTAGCTCGGAAATAATAAGGAAGCGTGCTAGCATCTGCTTCGGTAGGCGTCCAACAAAATTGCCCTTGTGCCCTTTTCACAGTTCCATTATTACTCGACCAGGAAGCTCCTGGTATGGAATTATCCCAATAAATCCGGGTTGTATCGGCAAAATCCTGATCATTGGTGTTTATATAAAAACATAATGTTGAACCTGTACATACTTCAAATGGTTGCAAGGAACTTATTGTGGGGTTTTTATTGCTACAGTTCGCAAGTATGATAAATTGCATGTCCCGCGTCGCAATCCCGATTAATTGGTAAACACCATTTATCTTTCGCCACTCTTCCACCTTTACTTTTAATACCGTTTCTTGCTGTTGCATTGGACGAAATATCATATCCCCTGTTTGTGGATCTAAATAAAATCCTACTGGAGGAGTGCAGGTTGGGCACGGTGTAGCATTGGCGTTATTTCCTGGATAACATGTTAATGGATAATTTACACTCCAAGGAGAAGAATAACTTGCACCATTAGGAAGTGCCTTTCTATAAACTAGTGAGTCGCCATCTTCATCTACTACCCCATGGTTATAAATAACATCTTGCCCGGCACATTTAATCGCAATGGGAGGATTTTTAAATTCAGGTCCATTATCACATGGGGTAATGCATCGATTTAACCAAAGCTCTGTACTAAAATTAGCCCAGCTATGTCCTGTATTAATTGGACCACTTCTACAACATTCACTGAAATTAAATTTATACCAACAACAGTTTGCATAATTACCTCCTAAATAAATCTTTCCTTCAAAACGATGCTCTTCAATACCATAAGCAATTGAAGTTAACATTGTATTCGCTGGATTACACGGTTTATATGCATTACATACCGGCGTGATATCTACTAGCGATACACGCGAACAATTAACTGTTCCTGATAAACTCGATGAACATGAGTCGCTGTAGAATTGAAGTTGTACTGAACTTGATTTTGGAATTCCACGACAATCACGATAGAATTTGAAAATGATTTTGAACGTATCGTTCCCTAAACATTTCCATTGAATATCGGCACCCATAACATGATCCGCATTGGCTATCTTGTTAGATAACAAGGATATGATTAAGACAAAAATTATATAGTACTTTTTCATGGTGCTAAAAACAATTCAAGCCACAATAAAATGTGGCTTGAATTATTGTTGATCTTTTTAAAAATATATCTTACCGTATTACATGCACGGTACCATCGTATTCGTATTTCTTATCGTCGTAGGCTGTAACCAATACCTTGTATATATAAACATCCATCGGTACAGGCCCTCCCTTGAACGTTCCATCCCATCCATG
>CAIVZR010000022.1 GCA_903910445.1 uncultured Bacteroidota bacterium | reverse complement strand
TCTGTTTATTTACGATTTGGATTAGCATGGATTCAACGACAATATGCCTATAAATTTCTACTAATAAAAAAAGCCAAGTGTATTACTTGGCTTTGCTTGTGGTCGCGCAGGGATTCAAACCCCGAGTCTTCTGATCCGTAGTCAGATGCTTTATTCAATTAAGCTACGCAACCCTTTTGAGGGCGCAAAGGTAAAAAAAATATTGAGATGGTAAAGGATAATGATTGAAAATTTTTAAATGCTTCAATTCAAATTCCTCCATTCCTTTACTATGTTGAATTCCCGACTGCCCCCAACTCAATAATTTTTAGTAAAATTGTACAGTGATTCGCTGGCGCATACTTTTGATTTGGTTCTTCACCCTTGGGTGCCTCACCTCTGTGGCGCAGTCCTATCATACCATTAACCGCGCTCGTCAAATTGGTGCCGGCTGCTACCAGCTCAATCCCGATACCGCCAACACCTCGGGTTGCCTGTGGAGCCTCACCCAACTCGACCTCTCCCAACCGTTCGATAAAACATTCCTAGTAAACCTCGGCAACAAAGATGGCAATGGCGCCGATGGCATCTCGTTCACATTGCATAACTCCAGCGCCGGACTCAATGCCTATGGTACTGTGGGTAGCGTGATGGCCTACGACGGCATCTCCCCTTCCCTCAATTTCGAAATCGATACCTGGGACAATACGAGTAATGGATATCCCGATATCGCTGCCGACCACGTCGCCATCAATAAAAACGGATCGGTATTCAATGTAGTATCGGCAGCTGTTTCTGCAAGCAATAGCGGACGAAATATTGAAGATGGAAGCTGCCATAAGTTCCGCATCAAATGGGTGCCCTCCACCTATAATATCAATGTCTTCTTCGATGATACCTTGCGAATCAACAAAACTTACAATATCATCGATAGCATCTTTGGTGGCACCACGCAAGTGTACTGGGGACTCACAGGGGCAAGTGGCTCACTCAGCAACCGCCAGGCATTTTGCGAGAACTTCGCCGATGCCGGATTCGATACCTATATCTGTCCGCTCGATACCGCCGTACTCACCGCCGCCACTGCCGCAAGCTACCAATGGACGCCATCTACTGGATTAAGTTGCCCTACCTGCAAAACCACCAAAGCATCACCACTCACAAGTACTACGTATGTGCTCAAAGCCACGAGCTTCTTCGGTTGTGTGGCTTACGATACCGTGAAAGTATTTGTGTACAATGGGCCCACTACCAATGCAGGCAACGATATCACACTATGCCAGGGCGATAGCATCCAGCTCAATATAACAGGCGCCACTTCCGTAGTATTTAATACAAGCAAATTTCTAAGCGATAGCACCATCACCAATCCGTGGTGCAAACCCACGTCGTCTGTCACCTATATCATCACAGGAACCAATATAACCAACTGTTTCCGCAAGGATACATTGAATATCATTGTAACCACCGCACCCATTGCCAATGCAGGCCGCGATACCTTCGTATGCGTGGGAGGTAATGTGCGACTGCAAGCCAGCGGTGGTGCTACCTACCTATGGAGCCCAGGCACAGGATTGAGTGCTACAAATGTTTCCAATCCATTAGCATTTCCAACAACTACTACAACTTATAAAGTCATTGTATCCAATGGCTCATGCAAAGACAGTGATACGGTCACCGTCTCCATCAAGCCCGCCCCGCTTACGTTTGCGGGTAACGACTTCACCATCTGTCAGGGCGATAGCGTGAAGCTGCATGCCACGGGTGCCGATACCTACCGATGGAATAGCAAACTCTATTTGAGCGATTCAACAATTGATACACCCTGGGTGAAACCCTTATTCAGTCGTACTTTCATCGTAACTGGCAGTACTAATTTTGGCTGCTCTAAAAACGATACCATCAGCATCAATGTAATTCCAAAAGTAAAAGTGAGTGTGACGCCCGATACCGGCTATTGCAGAGGCAACAGTATTCAACTACAAGCGATTCCTTTTGCAACCACGAGCGTGCAATGGTCGCCCAACTATAAAATAAGTTCTACCACAAGCCTTACCCCTACTGTGAATCCAGATGTAGATACCGTGTACACCGTGATAGTGAATAATGGATATTGCAGCGATAGCGCCAAAGTTCGCGTGAGTGTTTGGGAATATCCTGTTGCGAATGCTGGCACCAATATCACCATTTGCGAAGGCGATAGCGTGCAGCTTTCAGGCTCAGGCATCGGCAATTATTTATGGTTTCCATCAAGTACACTGAGTGCTGCAAATATTTTAAATCCATATGCAAAGCCACTGGTAAGCACCGATTATATTTTAGCTGTAAGCAGCATACATCAATGTGTTTCATTCGATACCGTGCACGTAGATGTAATCAAGCGTTATAGCGTAGATGCAGGCCTCGACGATACCATCTGCCCTGGCACCAGTGTGACACTCACCGCCACTACCCTTGGGCCGAAAGTGTTATGGAATACTGGTGATACAACATTTTCTATAATCGTTAAACCTAGTGTCACTACCACCTATTCCGCAGTGGCTGTAAATAACGGTTGCTTTGGCAAAGCGGATAGCGTTATCGTAAATGTGGATACTACATTGCACGCCTCATTCATTCCCAATCCTGATAATGGTGATATTCCTTTAGAAGTGATTTTTAATAATACAAGCAGAGGGGCTTTGAGTCAGACCTGGGATTTTGGTGATGGAACCACTTCTACTTCAGCACAGCCCAAACACACCTACAATAAAGAAGGTAGCTATCGGGCACTTCTAATAATTCGTAATGCCCGCGGTTGTATTGATAGCTTCGAGTACAAAATTATTGTTCGTAACAGTTTCAAAATTATTATTCCTACGGTCTTCACACCCAATAACGACGGGCTCAACGAGCAGTATGAAATTTTTGCAACGGGCACCAAAGAGTTCAATTTGGTTTTATACAATCGCTGGGGACAAGTGCTCTTCACCAGCAACGACCCCGCGAAAACATGGGACGGAACAATCAATGGCAATCCAGCTCCCGATGGTGAATACTATTATACCCTGGTGGTGAAAGACAAGCTGGATGTGGTAAGCAGCTATAAAGGAATTTTCACCCTGATACGATAGTGCACAAAAATCACACACATAAAATACCCGATTGCCACATCAACTAAATACTACTTTTGTAAAAACAATTCATTGCATCCATACATGAAAAAATATTTCATCCTTTGCTTCTGGTTAGCATGCGCACAATTTTCGATTGCTCAAGCTCCTAAAATTGTTCATCAAATTGCCACTACTCCAGTAAAATATCAGGCGAATACAAATACCTGCTGGTGCTATTCTACCACCTCCATGATTGAGTCGGAATGCCTGCGCACAAGTGGTGTGAAATTTAATTTGTCGGAGATGTTTACCGCACGCAATATGTTTATTGAAAAGGCAAAGCGCTATATGCAAAGCAACGGCACCACGCTTTTCGAAGCCGGCGGACTGGGTCATGATGCCCTCTATGGCATGATTCATTACGGTGCCATCCCCGAAGAATTTTATTCATCGGAAGATGCGATTCGCAATTCGGATATTTCGGAGGTGCAATTAGAGACTGCCCTGAAAGCCTATCTGCAAAGGGCACTCACGAATTATACAGGTGGCGATGCCTGGCTCAATCATTATATTTATATGCTCGATTCAACACTGGGTGTGCCACCACAAAAATTCACTTATAACAAAATTGAATATACCCCGCTCAGCTTTGCTACCGATATACTGAAAGTGAAAGCCGAAGATTATGTCACCATCACATCATTCACACACCATCCATTTTACGAATATTTTGCACTGGAAATTCCCGACAACTATTTATTGGAAGGCATGTATTATAATGTGCCAATTGATACCATGCTCAATATGGTGGAATACGCCATCCTAAGCAATTACGGAGTCACCATCGACATGGATGTATCGAACCAGGGCTGGAACTGCTCACGCACAGGTTTTGCCTTGTATCTGGCCAAACGTCAAGTAGATTATACTGGCGGCGATATTCAGGAGCAAGCCACATCACAGGAATTGCGTCAAGAATTATTCGATACAAAAGTAACTGCTGACGACCATCTCATTCATTTGATTGGCGTGGCACGTTCGGAAAAAGGAAAACGATTTTTTGTATTGAAAGACTCAGGAGGCCCTAACTACGGACCTTTCGGAGGATTTGATTTCGTGTCGGATGCCTATTGTAGAATCAATGCACTCAGTATTTTATTACCTAAAGCTGCACTTACCGCTTCAATGCTGGCGAAAATAAATACCACAAAATAAATTTTATTAGGGCTTGATGATGAGTTGCATATGATCCAAGGCATACCCGCTGAAACTGCCAATCACATTCTTTCCTTTCACATTACTGCGTAATTGAATCGGAGTTGCAAATGGGCCACCATTCTGCCTTGCACTCACATAACTATCCCAAAAATTATAGGTAGTACGATCCATATTGGCAATATAATATTGAATGGTATCGCCAATGGCAAATGTACGTGCATAGGTAAAATGACGATACACGCCATTCGAATTATCATCATTGAAGAAGGTTTGATTGCTATCAGCAACATCGCCCCAGGCATTGAAATGTTCGTCGGTTGCAGGGCGCAACATCACACGATAATTTTGTCCGATAGAAGCAGGCTCATTGAAATGCACAGTGAAGAAGGCTCTCGGGGTAGTTCCATTATTTACAACTTGTCGCGTTAAACTATCAATAGGTACCACTGTTGGGATGGTGGTATAAGCATAAAAGTACTGGTTATCCAATGTAATTTCTAACTTATATGCATAGCCTTCCTTGCCTTGCAAACTATCATTATTATAAAAGCCCACCAAAATAGGATTGGGATTGAGGGTGAAGGTCTTCCATGTTGTATCGCCAGGAGCATTAATTTTTCCTTCTCCAATTTTCACCACTGCATTGGCATATCCTTTCAATGAGAAATCGGGGTTGAAATAATTTACTGTATGCGTTAATAATACATAGTTCAAATTGGGATACAAATTATTGATATAGGCTTCCACCACTACCTTGCCATCATCCTCTGGCACCTTGATATTGATGTCCTTCTCACATGACGTAAGCGCCAGTATCAAAACTAAAAACGAACCGATTAAATATTTTTTTAATAACATGAATCGTATCAATTAAAATTTGAAATTATAGGTTACACTTGGCAAAATAGGGAACAGATACACCATCTTATATTTCACTGAATTGGTGGTTTGGTCGGTCATCGCATACACGAAATAGGGGTTGGCCCGGTTATAAATATTATATACCGAGAAGTTCCAAAACGACTCAAAATTCTTTCCTGCTTTGGCCTTATAATTAAACGATATATCAGCACGATGATAGGCTGGCAAGCGGGTGCTATTCACCTTCTCGTAATTATAATTATCGATGATACTGAAGGTAGGTTGTAATTTAGTTAAATCAACCCCAACATTATAGATGATACCGCTAAAAGGCAAGGTGATGGCGTTTCCGGTCCCATACACAAATACAAAATTCGCATTCCATTTCTTGCTAATCTGATAGGTAAGCACCACACTCGCATCATGCAATCGGTCGTAACGATACGGATACGTTACAGGCCCAGTTCCAAAATCAAAAGTACGGGTGGTTCTGCTCAAGGTATAGCCAATCCATCCAGTGAGTTTTCCTTTATTTTTTCGGATGAAAAACTCTGCTCCATAACTTTTTCCGGTGCCGCGAATCACTTCCTTCTCTAAATTGGCATTGAAAAATAATTGCGCTCCAGGGCGGAATTCAATTTGATTTTGCATGTCTTTATAATACACTTCCACACTCGTTTCAAACATATTATCCTTGAAGTTTCGGAAATATCCTGTAGCATACTGCCAAGCTATTTGTGGTCGCACGAGGCGGCTACTCGGTATCCATAAATCGCTTGGCAAGGAAGCACCACTCGTAGTAGCTAAATGTAAAAACTGATTTACTTTATTAATAGATGCCTTGATTGAAGATTTTTCTGTTAGCACATAACGCACATTGAGTCTGGGTTCCAGCCCCTGATATACTTTGATGCTTTGATTCTTTGAATACGATTCGTACTGCCCAGTGGGGGCACCCAAATCATTAAATATCTCTTGCTTGTATGGACCCACCTGATTGAAATAAGCATATCGCAATCCGGCTTGAACATTTAATTTTTCGTTGATATCCCACTCATCGCTGGCATACAATGCAGCTTCGTGTGCATATTGGTTGTTGATGGTTGCCGTAGTACTGGCGCTGCTTCCATTGAATTTAAAGCTGGCAATACCGGGAGTGAACGTGTGGTAGATATAGTTGGCACCAAATAATGTTTTATGTCGCGGACTCAAACTCAAATTAAAATCCATCTTCCCATTCCAGTCGTGTAATCCACTAAACAATTCGAAGCGTGCCTCCTGAAAAGCAGCCTGGGTAGTGAGTTCGTACTGATTATAAATTACTGAGGTGTTCAAGAATAGATGGCTGCTGAATACATGATTCCAACGCCCAGCAACAAATTTATTTCCCCATCCCGTACTAAATTTAATCGCACTCACATCGGGGCTCTTGTAGGCAAAAATATCGTCGCCCCAATAGCTGCTAATGAAAACACGGTTATTATTATTGATGATATAATTTGCTTTGAAATTCAAATCATAGAAATAATATCTGTTGCCTTTGAATTTTGGTTTTAAGAAAGGCTGCACCAATACATCAATATAAGTACGGCGTGCAGTAAGTATGAAAGAGCTTTTGTTTTTCTTAATCGGACCTTGAATCATCAATCGGGAAGAGATCAATCCAATACCCCCTTCTACCTGAAATTTCTGATTATTCCCTTCCTTCATCGTCACATTCACAATGCTTGAAAGTCGGCCCCCATAAGGCGCCGGCATACCCCCTTTAATCACTTCAATATTTTTCACAGCATCGGCATTGAACACCGAAAAGAAACCGAGTAAATGAGACGGATTATAAATCACGGCTTCATCGAGCAATACCAGGTTTTGATCGGGGCCACCGCCACGCACATAAAATCCGGTGCTACCTTCTCCCCCGCTTTTGATACCTGGCAAGAGGGTGATGGTTTTCAATACGTCCACTTCACCAAAGAGTGCAGGTAATTCTTTTACTTTTTCGGCGCTGAGTACTACCTTACTCATTTCATTTTTGGTAACGTTTTTATCTTGCTTCTCTCCAGTGATTTCTACTTCATTGCTTTCAACAGTGGATGGCATCAAGCTAATATTTAATGTTTGATTGCCTTGGAGTGTATATTTAATAATGCGTGTTTGATATCCAAGATACGATACAGTGATATTGTAGATTCCTTTTTCTACCTGAAGGGTATAATAACCATAGTTATTAGATGCCGTTCCAATGGCTTTTTCTTTAATAACTACCGAGGCCCCAATGAGTGTTTCACCGGTGGCACTATCTTTCACATAACCACTTAATCCTACTTTTTGCGAGAAGGATAAAACAGGAATTAATAAGATGAAAAAGAGAATAAATACAGAACTTTTTTTAACATTCATAGAGCGGCGGCAAAGGTAAAGCATATCTATGTAAAATGCATGTTATTAAAAAGAAAAGAGCGTCATAAGGATGTCATTTGAAGGATGCATTTGTTTAGCTAATCAACCATTCCCAAACAATCAATTTCACTGTATTCTTCCATTCTCACAATAAGCTCTCCTGCTTCGCTCGCCGCTTTTACATTTGCTATGGTGTGATAACGTGTGATGTGTTTTGGAATATGAAAACGATTGAATGCTTGTGGCTTTCAAACGTTCCTAACGGAACGTCAATTAATGGAAGCGATGTTTTCTACCCACCAAATGCCCCGCTGGGGCATAATACAGCATCCTCCATGAACAGAGTATTCAAATTATAATTTCACGTTGTATTATGTCCCCTAAGTACCAAAGTCAGCGTGAGAGCGGAGTGAATACAGCAGAAATGATAAAAATATAGATACCCTTGTATTATGTCCCCATAGGGACATCTGGTGGGTAGCTTCGTTGGCCCCCCTGTATTGACGTTCCTTTAGGAACGTTTGAATACCAAGTGTTGACGAGAAAGAAATCGTGATAAGATTCTA
>CAIVZR010000021.1 GCA_903910445.1 uncultured Bacteroidota bacterium | reverse complement strand
CGCTTCGCATACGAAAATAAACCTCAAGTGCGCGATTAATAACGCGAAGGTGAGTGTCTGATAATTTAATGTCGTTCATTTGTTCTGTTTCTTTCATAGCTTGGCCTCCTTAGCCTTGTGCCATCGGTAGATGTTTGCCATATTGTCGTTGTCAAAGAGGAGTTCTTGCCCAGCCTCCTCCAATCTCTTGATTCGCTCCTTAAGCATCAGATTTTCTTCATCTAATAATTGTTGTTGACGAATTATTTTGTTGGATTCATTTAGTTCGCGTTCAAGACTTCGAGCAAATGGAGCGTTTACCCATCGATTTCCGTCGATAACAACAACTCTCTCATTGGTCATTGGAGTATCAATGTAAATCACGGCTTGGCCTCCTTGGCTTTTGTGTCCTTTCTCTTTTGCCAGCGCATCACAGGAAGGAAATCATTATCCCTCCAATTGACAAAATCTTTGTACATATCTGGATCTTTTTTCCTTTTCCAATTCACGTTAGCCATTAAAAACCACGCTGTTTGAAGTACGTCCTCCAGCCGCTTGATGCGCTGTTGAGCGGCATTGAGTTCTCGCTTGAGCAATCCTAGCAAATTGGAACCAAGCAGATCTGGATTCTCACCAATTTCACCTTCATACATTTCTTCCAATCGCTTAATGCGCTCATTTGCTTCTTTTAATTGCTTTTCAATCATATATACTTTATTTTCTGCAAACGCTTCGTTGACTATGGCAGTATTCAACTCAGTCTCTAGTTTGCGAGCAAACTCTACGTCCACCAAGCCAAGAGGCAATGGCGGTTGTGTATCATATTGATGATATTCAGCGGCATCACTCCTAGGTGTGTCGCTGGTTTTTATTTTATTTTCTTCAGAATCCATTTTGATTCACAATCTTCGCCCCGAAACCCAACAAAGTCAAGGAAAAATGCCAATAACCTTCGCGGTCATTTAAATAATAAATTTCTGTCGGGAAACTCATTTTAAATCCAAAAAAGTATTGATCAGTCCATTCATTAAATCTATCAATTTTACCTATGCTTGGAAAATGCAGTTCAATATATAAAAATTTAAAATTCTTTTGGTCGTTTATGATGTTTATTTTCATGTCAGTATAAATAGTACGCTATCCACATCCAAAAAACAATAGGAATTCCTACAAATATCAAAGTAATTAACCCCAGCGTTATCTTTTGGGGTATTGTGTATTTTTTAGTATGTGATTTCATAACGTAGCGTCAGACGCTTCGGGCTGCAAATGGTTATTGTTTTAATATTAATTTAGGAGACGGGCTAAATTTAAGAAATGGGCAATCACTAGGCCAACCGTCACAAGTCAGGCATTCTGAATTGTGGTCAAAAGAATTAGGCTTGTGACAAGGCCACTCATTCAAGTTACCAATAACTTCAATTGTTGATAAATCCCAATAATTCCATTGATAACCGTCTTCGTTAGACCATCTTACAGGTAGTATTTCTTCTCTTAATCCTGCGGGACCATGATCAAACATTCCACGAATAAAATCGCCTTCGTAAATGGGATTACCATTCTTATCCTTCAAGCCTGTGTATTGTTGGATTGGATATTTGTCATCATCTAAGTATCTATCAGAATAATCAAAATCATGAATTCCAAAATATACAAATTTATTAGCCTCTGGTATATATACTCTATACTTATGTTCGCGGCTCATATTATTTTTCTAGTAGATGTTTATGTTCAAAGATGTTGCCAATTACTATACAATCATGTTGAATTGCATTACCGCCAAACTTTGTATTTTGATTTCTAGCAGGTATTGTTTTATATCCAGCAAATAAAATAAAAATATCATCAGAATACGCTTTATATGTAACTATTCCAATATACTCATATCCAATTTTATCGCCCCAATCTTCAAAATGATGTTCTTTAATGATATCGCCCTCGTAAAT
>CAIVZR010000020.1 GCA_903910445.1 uncultured Bacteroidota bacterium | reverse complement strand
TATCCTAATTACGAAGATTTTGAAATAACCGATGGAACCTGGTACAGCGAGCCATTGAATGGTACTAGCATCAACGACTGGGGCTGGAATTTCCCAGTGAAGCCTGTAATTAATGCTACGCCTAATGGGCAACAATGCTGGCTCACCAATCCTTTCAGCAATTATGCATCCAATACAGACAATGCATTTTATTCGCCTTGTTTTGATTTCTCTGCCCTCACCAATCCTGAAATAAGCTTCATCATGCGATTCAAAATGCAACTTAATAATGATGGCATGGTGCTCGAACGGTCGATCAATGGAGGTGCAAGCTGGCAACGTGTTGACTCACTAAATACGCAATCAATATATAATAATACCAGTACCTTGGGTACCCTTACTCCTCCTAAATGGAGTGGTGATAATGGTGCATGGAAACGCTATACTATCAACGTGGCTAATCTGGCTTCACAAAGTAATGTACAATTCCGTTTTCATTTTAAAAGCGATGCATCTACCAATGATGAAGGCGCTGCGATTGATAGCTTTGTTGCCCGCGATAATATTTTCAATGATTTGAGCATGGTGAATATCCTTGCACCAATTAGTAAATGTGGATTATCCGCAAGTGAAAAAGTAAGAGTGATTATCAGAAATCAGGGCAATGTTATTGTCCCTTCAGGTACTATCATCTCCTTGGGTTATCAAATCAATGGTGGTGCGCCGGTAAATGAAAATTATACCTTAACTACCGACTTGCAAGTAAACGGAACCATCGATTATACTTTCATCGCCACCGCGAATTTGAATTTAGGCGGAAGTTATAATTTCTCAATCTATTGTAATTATTGGGCAGATATCGATTTAACCAACGATACCATTTCGAATTATATCGTTACCACCAAAGGTGTTGTTAGTTCGTATCCATACAATGAAGCCTTCTTAACGAATACCTCTAACTGGACGGTGGATGGAGGCAACAGTGAAAAATGGATTATTACTGATACCATTCTTAACCCAGCCACTGCTTCACGTTCGGCAAAGTATATGGCTGTTTTCAATGCAGGAACATTCGCCAATAATTCGGTGTCTCGTTTAATATCTCCTTGTTTTGATTTTAGTTCTTTAGATGTGCATGCCACGCTGTCATTCTACTTTACACAAAACAATCTCAATGCATCAAAAGCCGATTCATTGAATGTGCTGGTTTCAAATGATGATGGAGCTACCTGGGTAAAAGTAAAATCACTCAGCAGATATCAGGCATCCAGCCCGTCGAATCAATGGAATCGTATAGATGTGGATCTATCAGCCTATGCGAATCAACCTTTGATCCTAATTGCATTAGAAGCCATAGGACACCAGGGTAATGGAATTGGAATTGATGATATATCATTATACAATACAGAGCTGCGAAGTACAGATGGAATATATAGTGCAGCGGCGCCATGCCCATTGGCAAGTGGGGTACAATGGATTGATTTAAGAGATGATCGCAATAATTTGATAGCACAAATTAACCCCAATGGAAATAGTTTGGGTACACTTTGCTTCGGATTGAATTCGGTAAGAGATAAACTCAGATATGAACGCACAGGAGTTTATCCAAATAGAAACGACAATTATTATTTCGTAAGAAATTTGTGGCTTCAATCGAGCACAGCGCCTACAACACCTGTGGATATTAGGTTGTATTACTTACCAGCCGATTTTGATTTAACCAGAGATAGTATTTTCAAGCGCACCAATTTAACCATTTCAAAAACAGATCTGAAGGTGTTGAACTATAGTAATACAATATCTCCCGATGACCTCGATGTGCTTAATAATGATTATACAACGGGTACAGCAACCTATTCATCACAAGCAGATATCCTATCGAATAATTTCAATTTCTTCTATTTCACAACAGCTAAATTGGGAGAGTTGAGTTTGGTATATCGTCCTCAGGTTACAGGTATTGCTTCACAACAACAGGTAAGCACCTTTGTTATTTACCCCAATCCTGCCGATGGAAAACTGAATGTGATGCTTGATAATATGAATGCACAATCAACGTATATTATTTATAATACGCTGGGCGCTATAGTGCTTGAAGGTGCATTGCCTGCATTAAACAATAGCATCAGTATTCAAAACCTAAGCGCAGGCATGTACTTGATTAAAGTAGGAAATATGATCAAGAGATTTGAGAAGAAATAGTTCTAGTAACTATTTCTTTCTGAAGAACAAACGTAAGGGAGCACCCGAGAAATCATAGGCTTCTCTAAATTTATTTTCTAGATAACGCTTATAACTTTCCTGAATATACTGAGGCAAGTTGGCAAACAATACAAAGGATGGTGTCTTAGTATGCAATTGTGTGATGAACTTAATCTTAATGAATTTTCCCTTAACCGCGGGTGGCTGGTAGTTTTCAATGGTATCAATCAAAAATTCATTCAACTTGTGCGTAGAAATATGACGTTTTAAATTCTCATTTACTTGCATAAACAATTCCACCGCTTTATGGATACGTTGCTTGTTTAATGCTGAAATGAACAAAACGGGAATATCAGTGAAAGGTGCTGTTGCAGCTTTTATTTCCTTCTCGTATTGAACGGTCGACTTATTATCCTTTTCAATTAAGTCCCACTTGTTTACTAAAATAACGACGCCTTTACCATTTTTTTCGGCAAGGTGTAATAAGTTGAGATCTTGTTTTTCAATTCCTATAGTTGCATCAATGATGATACAGCATACATCACATTCTTCAAGAGCGTTGATACTACGCATTACACTATAGTATTCAATATCTTCATGTACCTTTTGTTTCTTACGAATACCAGCGGTATCAATAAGCATGAAGTCATGTCCAAAGGCATTATAACGACTATGTATGGTATCGCGGGTGGTACCAGCTATGGCGGTAACAATATTCCGTTCTTCACCTAAAAGTGCATTAATGAGACTCGATTTTCCTACGTTCGGTTTTCCAACGATAGCAATTTTAGGAAGGGTTGAGAAATCTTCAATATCTTTCTCTTCTTTAATATATTCAACCACCTTGTCGAGCAAGTCGCCTGTACCACTGCCACTAGCACTGCTGATACTATAGATATCACCCAATCCAAATTTATAAAACACCCCTTCACTTAAAAGGCGGTCATTATTATCTACCTTATTAACCGCCAACAAAATTGGTTTCTTGCACCTACGTAATAGCTTCGCAACTTCTTCATCTAATGGATGGATTCCATCGGTTACATCCACCATAAAAAGTATCACAGCGGCTTCGCTGATGGCGATATTCACCTGACGACGAATGGCAGTCTCATAAATATCAGCACTCCCTTCCACGAAACCTCCGGTATCCACAACGGTAAACGATTCACCGTTCCATTCACAGGTACCATAATGCCTGTCGCGTGTAACGCCTGAACTATCGTCCACAATCGCTTCACGCTTTCCAACCAATCGGTTAAAAAGGGTTGATTTTCCTACATTGGGTCTGCCTACAATGGCTAATATTCTACTCATAACAAAAATGCGAAGATACGCTTTTTATGTGGATAACTGTTGGATAAGGTGTTTGGATTGCTTATAATGCTGTATGGTAGAGCATTATAGGCATTTGAGTGTTCAACGTAGTCTGAGACTTACGAAGATCCGCGGCATACCCATTCGTAGTCTGAAGACTTAAGAAAAGCCGAGGAATTGATGTGCTGAAATAACTTCACAACTGCAACGCAGTTGAACAACAATAGCCATAGGTGAAACCTATGGTTGGTGAATACACCCCCGTCAGAACCCTGAAAGGGTTCAACATTATTAGTTCAACCCCGTTGGGGTTGAGAATACAAACCGCCAATTAACCATAGGTTTCACCTATGGCTATTATTGTTGAACTACTACGTAGTAAATTCAACTCTCATGGAATTATTTTTGATGATA
>CAIVZR010000019.1 GCA_903910445.1 uncultured Bacteroidota bacterium | reverse complement strand
TGGGCGCTCTTCTTCCACAACCATTCGTACACTTGCTTGGCGCGAAATTTTTGCTGCCCCAAACCAATAAACAATGGTGTAAGTTCTTCTAATGAAAATGAGCGAATATCTTGTTTAACTAACTCCATAACGTAATGCAAAGATAGTGAATTAGCGGGAGGGAGCTGGGAGACAAAGTAGAGAAGGCTTAGGAAAGCTTGTGAATGAGCGAAATAAGGTAAATTTAATACAAATCTAATTGTCTATGGAATTGGCGATGTTTTTTATTAGGATTTTCATTAAAAATTAATGACACATTAGTTAATACGGTTTTAGTTAGTTTGAATGTAAGCAGTTATCTTTGGTTTTCTTAAAAAAGACACCTAATGAAATTTGGCACATTATTCTTCTTATTAATTTTTAGTAAGATGCTTCTTTGCCAAAATTTTTTGAACTATAATTCCACACCTTATGTTGGTTCAGATAAACCCTCCTTTTGTGATTCACTATCGAATAAATATACTTTTAGTCAGATTATTGGGAATTACTCTTCCTCGAAATTTTCTTTCAATGTACCTAGTTCAACAAATCAAGGATTTGCTTATTTACTTATTAAATATGACTCACTTAATAATATAGTCTTCTACAAAACAATTGTTACAGATTCAGGGCAGATAAAAGCAGCATACTACGATGGGAATATATATCTAACATTTATTTCTAAAAGTCAGTTTTCTTATAATTATATTAGTTACACTACTTCAAACAATTTAGTAATTCTAAAAGTCAACGCCATTTCTGGGAATTTGATTTCAACATATAGTCCTTATTACCCCATTTCAAGTACTTATTTTCATAATGGCATTTCAAAACCTGATTTTTTTATTTTTAATGGTCAACTTCATTTATTACTCTTTGCTAGATCTAATACAAGTTACTTGACATCATCCATCGACTCGGGGCTTTTTTTTGCAGTTTATGACACTAATGGTGTATTTCAATATGCAAAAAACCTTCCTAAGGGAGTTACTTCAGTTACAGGTATGCTACCAATGAATAACAGTATTTATATAACTGGAAAATTTGATAGCATTGTTTCAAATTACATAATGACATTGGGTTTCATATTTAAATTTGATACGTATTTGAATGTTAAAGATGGTATTTATTATGCATATGAAACTTTATCACCTAAGCAATTAAATCAAAATATTATATTTTCGGCATACCCTCTCTTTACCTCAACACCCTTTAAAAATAAGCTCATCTTAAGTATTGTTGATACTAATTTAAATATTATCAAAGAAACATCATGGGGATTAGGAAATGGCGATTTATATTCTTCTTATGGATATGGTTATTATAGAGAAAATAGTTTTTCTCATTTAAATGTAGTTGATGGTAAAGTAATATTTTGTTTCGTTTCTTCGCGTTCGCAGGATTCATTAATTGGCTGCAATATCAGGGGAAAAACCTCTACCAATGTGTTTATTAATACATTAGATTCCAATTTAAATTGCTTATTCAATATTCAAATCTCTAATGGTTTCCCCTATGCTTTTAATCCACTTTTTAATGCTAGATATGGGATTTTTAATGAAGAATTAGGATTTACTTCTGGCAAACAAATAACTGCTCGAATCAATTACCCGCGTTCAACAAATGCAACAGATACTCCATTTCAATTCTTCCTTAATAATCATAAATATCCATTAGGTAAGATGGGGCGCGGAAATTCTGACAATTTAGTATTTCAACAATCTTCTCCAAGCCCCAATATCGTTAGTTTCTATGCTGATAAATGGCTTGAAACATTTTATCCAGTTAAGACTTCTTATTGCATTGGTGATACTTTGAAACTTGCTTATAAAAAATGGGGGGATTGGCATTCTGGAACTCAATTTAAATTGGAAGCCAGCACCAATCCAGACTTCCCCAATAATTCAATTCGAAATATTGGTAGTTTTACTGATACTGTGAATGCCAACGACAGCATTTTTTATACTAATCTCAAAATCCCCAAT
>CAIVZR010000018.1 GCA_903910445.1 uncultured Bacteroidota bacterium | reverse complement strand
TATGCCACCGTAATAAGCAATACGCAAATTAGTTTGAGCTGGAAGCTTACCGACCCCGATGCGAAAAATTATATTGTAGAACGCAAAACAAATAATGGCTCGTACGTGCCTATTATAACTCTGCCGAATTACCCCGTTGCATATATTGATAACGTTGGATCGACCCTACAAAATAGATACAGTTATCGAATTATAGCTTATGATACTTGTAGCGGAAATCGAAGTGATACCATCCTTTTCCATACTGCCATTCAATTACAAGGATTCCCTCAGAATACACAGAACACTTTGAATTGGAATTCGTATTATGGATTTGGAAATATTCGCAAGTACTATATTCAAAAATATATTGCTGGTAGCTGGCAGCTCTATGATTCGGTTTCAGGAAATAGCAATACCTATGTAGATTTGAATCAGCCATGCGCACAAATACAGCGTTACCGGATACTTACCTATGATACCAATAGTGTGTTTTCTGTTTTAAGTGATACCTTAAATTTAACTCCATTTGATACCATTAAACCCGCGGTGCC
This sequence comes from uncultured Bacteroidota bacterium, assembly GCA_903910445.1. Classification (GTDB taxonomy): domain Bacteria; phylum Bacteroidota; class Bacteroidia; order UKL13-3; family UKL13-3; genus CAINMV01. The sequence continues at coordinate 12,951 of CAIVZR010000018.1, read as the reverse complement.
TGTGATACGTTCTGTGTCGGTGGTGAATAATACAAGCATTAATATTAGTATCAGTAAAGTATTTGATACCGATGTGAATCGTTATCAAATTTGGTATGGAACAAATAATGGTAGTTTTAGTTTATTAACCACCATTTATTATCCTACTACCAATCCATTTGTATTCACACAAACAGGTTTAAATACCCTTTCTAATACCTATCGATACTATGTTATCGCGATAGATAGCTGTGCTGATAATGCATCCAGTCCTTCGGTGATTCATCGTAGCATTAATTTGAGAAGTCAATCAGGGGCCATGACCAACTTCCTTTATTGGAATCGTTATGAAGGGTGGAGTTCGGTGAGCAGTTACCACGTGCTTCGTTTGTCGGGTACTACTTGGAATCTCGTAAAATCGTTAACAGGAGCCGATACTGCATGGGCTGATGTAGATAGTTTGAAATGTAATCAACCGAATAGCTATCGAATATTTGCAGTGAATGCAGCGAGTGATACAAGCTATAGTGATACTACTACAGTAACACCTTACGATACCATTCATCCTGCTATCCCATTCTTACGCAGTGTAAGTGTACTAGGCAATACAAGTGTTTCAATAACATTCAATAAGGTGGCAGATCCAGATGTAGATCGTTATCAAGTATGGTATGCTACGAATAATGGTAGTTTTAGTTTGGTGACCACGATTTCTTATCCAGCTACCAATCCGTTTACGGTAACGCAAACTGGATTGAATACCCTTTCAAATACTTATAGATATTATGTTGTAGCGATTGATAGCTGTAGCAATAATGTGTCGCAAAAATCAGTAACGCATCGCAGCCTAAACCTGAGAAGTCAATCAGGGGCCATGACCAACTTCCTTTATTGGAATCGTTATGAAGGGTGGAGTTCGGTGAGCAGTTACCACGTGCTTCGTTTGTCGGGTACTTCTTGGAACCTCGTAAAATCGTTAACAGGAGCCGATACCGCATGGGCTGATGTTGATAGCTTGAAATGTAATCAACCGAATAGCTATCGAATTTTTGCAGTGAATGCAGCGAGTGATACAAGCTATAGTGATACTACCACGGTAACGCCATATGATACCATTCATCCGGCCATTCCGTTCTTACGTAGTGTAAGTGTGTTAAGCAATTCAAGTGTTTCAATAACATTCAATAAGGTGGCCGACCCTGATGTAGATCGTTATCAAGTATGGTATGCTACCAATAATGGAAGTTTTAGTTTGGTGACCACGATTTCTTATCCAGCTACCAATCCGTTTACTGTTACACAAACAGGATTGAATACCCTTTCGAATACTTATAGATATTATGTTGTAGCGATTGATAGTTGTAGCAATAATGTGTCGCAAAACTCTGTTACGCATCGCACCATGAACTTAAGAAGTATTGGTGGCGCCATGACCAACTTCCTTTATTGGAATCGTTATGAAGGGTGGAGTTCGGTGAGCAGTTACCACGTGCTTCGTTTATCGGGTACTACTTGGAATCTCGTAAAATCGTTAACAGGAGCCGATACTGCTTGGGCTGATGTTGATAGCTTGAAATGTAATCAACCGAATAGCTACCGAATTTATGCCATCAATTCATTGAACGATAGCAGCTATAGTGATACTACCATGGTGACCCCTTACGATACCATTCGACCTAAGGCACCATATATCCGTTATGTTACTGTTGCATCGGCATCTGCCATACAAATTGTATTTGATTCCGTGATGGATCAGGATGTGGATCGCTACCAAATTTTCGAATCGGTGAATGGCGGTACGTTTAATTTAATTACGACGCTCTCTGCTTATACACCGAATCCATTACAATATTTACGCACGGGAATTAATGCGTTAGTGAACCATTATTATTACTATGTGGTTGCCTTAGATAGTTGTTCGAACAATGCATCCTTAGGTGGTCCAAAACATGGGGAGGTGGAGATTAGTGGTGTACCTGGCAATATGCGAAGTGTATTGAAATGGCATCCTTATACAGGTTTTGGCACTAAATATTATAATATTCAACGATTGATAGGAGGTAGCTGGACCACCATTGGTTCATTGTATAATAACGATACCAATTATGTTGATTCATTAAATATCAGTTGTAATGTTGGATATTATTATCGCATACAAACAGTTGACTTGAGTAATAATGCTTATTTCTCATTGTCCGATTCGGTGCGTGTGATTCCGTATGATACTATCAAACCTGTTGCGCCATTATTAAAATATGTAAGTGTTACATCAAGCAATTCGGTAAAAGTGAAATGGGATTTGAGTGCAAGCGGAGATGTTAAATTTTATGAGGTGCATCGTATTTCTCCAACGGGAACTGATTCATATGTTGGCACTGCCGTTTACACCGATACACTGATTGATAATTCGGCACCAGTGCAACAAAATAGCTATTGCTATTATGTGATTGCAATTGATAGTTGTAACGGTGTAAACCGATCGCCTCAATCAAATATCTTGTGTACGATGAATATGCAAGTAGTAGTTACTCCAGGTTGTGTGCCACTTTCACATATACGCTGGACTAAGTGCAAATCATTTGATGAATTGCCAGTACCCGAATTTGAAGTATGGAGAACCGTGGATGGTGTTACATGGAATATGATTCGCAAGGTGCCAGCTACAGATACAGCTTATACCGATTCAACGGTTTCCTTGGCTAAAACATATTGCTATGTAATTCGGGCATTTAACGCTTCGAAATCATATGCCTCTTTGAGTGATACCGAATGTGTGATTCCTGAATTGTATCCTTCACGCCCAGCACCTGAGTTGGATGTTGCCACAGTGAGCGTTTCAAGCACTACCTTTGGTAAAATTGTATTGCGTTGGAAGGCATTGTCATCAACAGATACCTTGATTAGAGGATATCGAATATATCATTCAACCAGTGGCGGTATTGGGTCATTTACTTTATTGACAACCATTCCAAATCCGGCCGCAATTACCTATACTCATTCGAGCATCAATACCTATAGCACCAATCATTTCTATTTTATTGTTGCATACGATAAATGTAATTTCAATGGTGATTCATCAGTAACACATCAAGCAGAAAACATCAGTATACTTAATGGAAACTTAGCAGAAACAATTTCTTGGAATTTATATCAAGGATATAATGTAAAAGAATATGAAGTATTAAAATCGTTTAACGGGGTTAATTATTTCTTGTATACTAAAACCAATAGCACTGCGAATGCCTTCATCGATACCAATGTAAGTTGTGGTAAATGGTATTGGTATCGCGTGAAAGCCATCGAGAATGGAGGAGATAATGAAATTGCTTTCAGTGATATTGATTCGGTATTGGCGTATGATACCATGCCTCCTGTGCCTATTGTAATTAAGCAAGCAACAGTAAGTGCTATTAGTAAAATTGTTGGCGAAATTGCTATTACTTATACTTCTAATTTAGAGAAGAATAGAAGTGGTTATAAAATTTACAGAAGTATCAATGGAAGTGCCTATTCTTTATTGGTAGCCAATAATCTTACAACTACAGGCTTGCATGTATATCGCGATCAGGGATTAAATACACTGGATAATATTTACAGTTATTATGTGCGAGTAATTGATAGTTGCGGCAACGAAGGCATTGCGAGTGATATACATACCGCAGTAAATGTAAGTGCCGTGGCATACAATAGTTCGAATACCGTAACCTGGACGGGCTATGAAGGCTTCAATAACTGGCATTATATCATTGAGCGTTATACATCGGCAAATACTAACTGGGTAGCAGTTGGTGGTGGCAATATCAGTAAGAATATTGTAACCTGGAATGATAGTGCGATTGTATGTGATGTGATGTATTATTATCGCATTAAAACTTTCGATGATGATGATGCTACAGCTTCATCAATTAGTGATACTGCAGGATGTTTAGGATTTGAAACCTATCCACCAAACTTGCCAATTGTATTAAGAGCAACAGTTACTAAGTCGGGTAAGAGCAAAGGTGAAATTCAACTCGATTGGATTCACTCAACTTCTAGCGATGCGAGCTACTATCAAATATACCGCCGTACCAATGGCTTGGGTGCCTGGTCGTTTGTGGCTCAAACGGGCTATATAAATACCTACAAGGATGGTAATTTGAATACCACAGATAATGTGTACGAGTACCGATTGACTTGCGAAGACAATTGCAGAAACATCAGTGCTCCAACGGCATTGCATGCGAGCATTAATTTAACTACGGTACCAGGAAATAACCGATCGAATTTATCGTGGACCGCCTATAAAGGATTTAATGTTGATCAGTATGAAGTATATGCTGATGGGGTATTGATTGATAATATACCTGGAACGCAGTTAACCTATGTTGATAGCATGCTAAGTTGCGATACGGCGGTGGTTTATCAAGTGAAAGCTTTAGAGTTGAATGGCAATACCCAGGTAAGTTACAGTGATACCAGCATTTGCACACCATATGATATTGTACCACCAGCGCCAGTCTATACTATTTCTGCAAGTGTTGAGCAACCTGAGAACCTGGTTAAATTGCAATGGGCGCCAATGACCGAATGGGATGGTGATCACTATAATATTTATCGCAAGATAGGAGGGGAGGGCTGGTTACGAATTTATAGTACTAAATCGCCATACGAAACAACCTATACTGATAAGGGCGTGAATGCAGGTGATACTAATATTTATTATAAGCTTTCGGGTACAGATAATTGCTATAATACCAGTGATTATGGTAATACGTCCAAGACCATTTTATTAAGAGGAAGCAGTGAGCGCCTGATGCATAAATTGAAGTGGTCGACCTACGGGGTTTGGAATGCAGGGGTGCTAGAATATGATATCATCAAGGCAGAAGACAATGGCGCTCCGTATGTATTGGCAACAGTGAACGCGAGTGACTCTACTTATATGGATACTACTTTCACAAGCAGCATTCATAATTATTGCTATTATATCAGAGCGCATGAAAATGCGGGCAGCTATGATGCCATCTCGAATTCAAATATTGTTTGTTTGTCGCAACATCCTGTGGTATGGATACCTACGGCATTCAGTCCGGGATCGAGCCCTAACTTGAATGATATCTTTGGGCCTTCTGGATTCTATTATGAGAAGTACGAAGAACTCATTTACAATCGATGGGGTGAGTTGATGTTTAAATCGACCCCAGATGAACCAGGATGGGATGGCACTTATAAAGGCAAGCCGGTACCGATGGATACTTATATTTATATCATCCGAGTTACAGGCTATGATAAGCTGATTTATGAGCAGAAGGGTACGGTGATTATCACCCGATAAATTTACAGACTAATTTTTTTTGAATCGATTGCCATCGAAATATTTGTGATTGAATATTATTTCGGATGCATTAATCCATTAATCAAGATGATTGAAAAGAGGATTTTCGAAAAAATGATTTAAAGAATTGTATGATTGATTTCGCCGCTTATTAAAGCCCTAATAGCGCACTTACAAAGGCTTCGCGGTTGAATACCTGCAAGTCTTCTACCTTCTCACCCACGCCGATATATTTCACTGGTATTTTCAACTCATCGCTGATGCCGATTACGACGCCTCCTTTGGCGGTGCCATCGAGTTTCGTTACTGCAAGAGAAGTGAGTTCGGTAGCCGCAGTAAATTGCTTTGCTTGTTCGAATGCATTTTGGCCAGTGCTTCCGTCGATTACGAGCATTACCTCATGTGGAGCGGCATCAATCCCTTTGCTCATCACCCGTTTAATTTTGGTGAGTTCGTTCATGAGATTAATTTTATTGTGAAGGCGGCCTGCAGTATCAATAAGAACAACATCAGCATTGATTTCTACCGCTTTCTTCACTGCGTCGAATGCTACAGATGCGGGGTCGGTATTCATGCCATGGCTGATGAAGGTGGCGCCACTACGTTCGCTCCATACTTTCAATTGATCAACGGCAGCTGCACGAAAGGTATCGGCGGCACCAATGACAACGCTTTTGCCATTCTTCATAAACATATTGGCGAGCTTTCCAATGGTGGTAGTTTTGCCTACCCCATTTACTCCTACCACCATGATCACATAGGGTTTTATGTTTTTTAAATCCTCGTAGGTATTCGTAACTTCTACTGAATTTTCGTTGAGCAGGCTTACGATTTCTTCTTTAAGTAATTTATTAAGGTCGCTGGTGGTAACGAATTTGTCGATGGCAACGCGGGCTTCAATTCGTTTGATGATTTTTAGGGTAGTAGTAACACCTACATCGCTACTGATAAGGATACCTTCCAGCTCATCGAGGAATTCATCATCGATTTTTGATTTGCCTGCGATGGCTTTGGTGATTTTAGTGAAAATCCCTTCGCGTGTTTTTTCTAAACCTTTATCGAGGTTTTCTTTTTTGTCTTTGGTGAAAAAACTAAATAAGCCCATAACTACTTTTTATTTTGGTGGTAAAGTGAAACCTAATCCAGTGGGGTATTTCAAACTATTTACAACCATCACTAACAAAAACACAAAAAGCTTTTCGCTAGAAACGAAAAGCTCTTGTTTATATTAACCGCAATTAAACTACTTTTTAAAAGCGTCTTTTACCTGTTCGGTAGGTACCATTTCTGATTTAAACGTGTAAGCACCTGTTTTTTCGGAGCGAACTACACGAATAACTTTAGAGAAATCTTTTCCTGTACCTTTCTTTAATGTTGCAACAACCTTCTTAGCCATTTCTTATCGTATTTAAATGTTATTTAATTTCTTTGTGAACAGTCATTTTCTTCAGAATCGGGTTGAATTTCTTCAACTCCAGACGATCTGTAGTGTTTTTCTTGTTTTTTGTGGTGATGTAGCGCGAGGTTCCGGGCATGCCTGAATTTTTGTGCTCGGTACATTCCATGATTACCTGTATGCGGTTTCCTTTTTTTGCCATGATACTTTACCTAATTAAATTTTACCGTTTTTAATCACTTCGTTAATGCAAGCGCCAATACCTTTTTTGCTAATCGTACGCATTGCAGCAGTAGATACCTTCAAAGTAATCCATTGTTTTTCTTCAGGAATCCAGAATTTTTTAGTGTGAAGGTTCACATGGAAGCGGCGTAAACTCTTTTTGTTAGAGAACGACACCTTGTTACCAACAATCGCTTTTTTTCCGGTTAAATCACAAACTTTTGACATGACGCTATTTTTTTTGGGAGTGCAAATATATACTTTTCCGTTAAAAAATAAAAACCAATCGTAATTATTTTTTGGAAAGGTTGATTAATAAGGGAATTGATGGTATAGCTAGCCGTTATTTGCTTGGTTTTTAGGAGATTTTTGGTGTTGATTGTGTTTATAAATAACTCAGGAATTTGGCCGTTGGTGAGGCATGCGATAAGGCAAACACGCAACACCAACCTTCAAACGTACCTACGGCACGTCAATACAGGAAAAATCTTGATTCTACCCACCAAATGTCCCTAAAGGGACATGAATACAAGAGCGAATTTGATTATCACAATTTGCTTTTCTTCAACGCGGGGCATTCAAACGTACCTACGGCACGTCAATACAGGGTTAACCTCATGCTACCCACCAAATGTCCCTAAAGGGACATGAATACAGCGTGAAATTATATTTCATAGTTTCTCAAAAATAACGATTTAAATAGTGTATAATTCAATTATGGAGGATGTTGTATTATGCCCCTTCGGGGCATTTGGTGGGTAGAAAACAATGCCCCCCGACTGACGTTCCATAGGAACGTTTGACGAAGGTGTTCAATTAGAACATCGTTTTTAGAAATCATTATCAAACGTACCTAAGGCACGTCAATACAGGAAAAATCTTAATTCTACCCACCAAATGTCCCTAGAGGGACATAATACAAGAGCCAATTATAATTTCATCATTGTTGCTGTATTCCCTCCGCTCTCACACTCCGCTCTCACACTGCTTCTGCCGCCGTTTTTGCGTGTTGTGCTGTGGGCTAGGCGGCGGGTCCACCAACAACTGGGCACAAAGAATTTTCGAAATTTGATGCTATTATCGGGACGCCCCGATGGGGCTAAATACAATGGTATTGCATGGATGCTATTAACTGGACGCCCCGATGGAGCTAAATACAATGGTATTGCATGGATGCTATTAACGGGACGCCCCGATGGGGCTTAATACAATGGTATTGCATGGATGCTATTAACGGGACGCCCCGATGGAGCTAAATACAATGGTATTGCATGGATGCTATTAACGGGACGCCCCGATGGGGCTTAATACAAAATTTCCGAAATTGTGTGATAGAATGGTATGGAATTTTTTTATATCGGAATAACACAAATTTTCCTTTGATTCATAAATATTAAAATTATAATTTGTTCTTGTATTAAGCTCTAGAAGGGCGAACAGTTAATAGTTATAAGCGTGAAAACCCTGCATTAAGCGCCGTAGGTGCGACCCGTTAGTCGCATGTAGGATTAAGGTGCCTTGATGCCGTAGCTGTATAACAGAATATTAGCTATTGAGAAAGTTGTAACAATAGTGGCTAAGCGAGAGGTTCGATTGGAAAGAAAACCTGAATGAGAAATTAGTAAGTGAACATTATAAATAATAGAATCACGAAAGCGAGATTCATTGATTCGATAAATTGTGTGTTATCTCAGCACATTATTGTTTTTATTTGCATAGATGTCGTCGACCTTTCTTTCCACAGCTATTGAATACCTCAAAGGAGCCGGTCCCATGCGGGCCGATTTATTGAAGAAGGAGCTGGATATCTTCACATTTGGCGATTTGCTGCAACATTACCCATTCCGATATGTTGACCGAAGCAAGTTTTATAAAATCAACGAAATTACCAATGATGGGGTATATGTTCAAATTCGGGGTGTGATTACCGATATTCAAATTGAAGGGGTGAAACAGAAGCGCCGACTCAAGGCCTGGTTCAAAGATGATACTGGAGGTATTGAACTGGTATGGTTTCAAGGCATCAAATGGGTGTATGAAATGCTTCAAATGAATACCGAGTATATTATTTTCGGCAAACCCACCTTATTTAATAATACCTACAATTTAGTACATCCTGAAATTGAACGCTCCAACGATGCGCAGGTGAATACCCTGGTGAAATTTATGCCGGTGTATAATACCACCGAGCTGCTAAAAGCCCGAGGCTTGGAGAGTAAGCAATTGGGAAAGCTGCTACGAACACTTTTCACCGAGCAGAAACATTTCTCTATACCGGAGAATTTGCCTGCGCCCATGTTGCAGCAATTTCAACTCATTTCAAGAGAGGAGGCCTTTCGTAAAATACATTTCCCATCGGGAGCGGAGGATATTGCCGCGGCTACCAAACGACTGAAATTTGAAGAATTATTTCTGCTTCAAATAAAATTGAACCTGCTCAAACTTAACAGACATGAGGCGAACAAGGGATATGTTTTTGATAAGGTGGGCAATAATTTCAATGGATTTTATACTGAGAAATTGCCTTTCGAACTGACCAATGCCCAAAAGCGCGTGGTGAAGGAAATTCGCAATGATATGCGCCTTGGCAAACAAATGAATAGATTATTACAAGGTGATGTAGGGAGTGGCAAAACTTTGGTGGCCTTACTTTGTATGCTCATCGCCCTCGATAATGGTTGCCAAGCGGCCCTAATGGCACCTACTGAAATCCTTGCATCGCAGCATTTTCAATCGTTGAGCCAGTTGCTGGAAGGGATGCCAGTGAAAGTGCAGTTGCTCACAGGAAGTACACGTACCGCAGCCCGCAAGAAAATTTTGGAATCGTTAGAAAATGGGGAGCTCCATATTTTAATTGGCACCCACGCCCTGATTGAAGATGAAGTGAAATTTAAAAAATTAGGGTTGGCCGTGATTGATGAGCAACACCGATTTGGTGTGGCGCAGCGAGGAAGATTGTGGAATAAATATCCCGATATCAAACCGCATGTGCTGGTGATGACCGCCACGCCCATACCAAGAACCTTGGCGATGACGGTTTATGGAGATTTAGACTTAAGTATTATTGATGAATTACCAGCTGGAAGAAAGGCTATTGCTACTTATCATCGATATGATAATACAAGGTATAAGGTGTATGAATTTATGAAGAAGGAGATAGCCAAGGGCCGACAAGTATATGTGGTTTACCCATTGATAGAGGAGAGTGCGAAGTTGGATTTGAAGAATTTGATGGATGGCTACGATATGATTGAAAAAGCCTTTCCGCGCCCTGATTATCGTATCAGTATTGTACATGGCAAACTTTCGATAAAGGAGAAGGACTTGGGAATGGATTTATTTGTGAAGAATGAAACACAAATCATGGTGGCCACCACAGTGATAGAAGTAGGTGTTAATGTACCCAACGCGTCGATCATGATTATTGAGAATGCGGAACGATTTGGACTTTCTCAATTGCATCAATTGCGCGGCAGGGTAGGCCGAGGTGCCGAGCAGAGCTATTGCATCCTCATGACCTCTCATAAAGTAAGCCGTGAAGGGAAAATACGTATAGAGACTTTATGTCGCACCAATGATGGATTTGAGATTGCGGATATGGACTTAAAATTAAGAGGTCCGGGCGACCTGCAAGGCACCCGCCAAAGTGGGGTACTCGATTTGAAGCTCAGCGATATTGCGCGCGATCAGGAGCTCGTGAAATCGACGCGTTATGCGGCACAGCAACTTCTCGATATTGATGCTTCCTTACAAAAGCCAGAGAACAAGCCATTGCTGGAGTATTTAAGGCAAAATCATAAAGGCACCAACTGGAGCAAGATAGCCTAATAAATAAATTAAATTTTAAAGCTCACGCCTAGTCGTCGGAGCGATGCGAAGAATGCAAGGTTAGTAAAGGAATAGAAGTATGGAAGGCCATTTTCTTGGTATTGCTTTCTTTAAACATCCTAGATAATAAATTGTGCTTATGAGGAATCATCGCAATCATATCAATTTCCTTATCGGCTACAAATTCATTGATACCATGTATTAGGTCATTATCTACAGGGAGGTGATGTGAATGCTCAACATCATCGAAATCATTTTCGATTTTCATCATTTGAATGGCTTTGTCAACTTCTATATCTTCCACTTCCTTCTCAACATTGATGATATAGAGTTTGGCGTTAAACATCTTGATGAGATGCTTCAAAAGATTGAGCTCATCGGTATCGGGTTCAACAGTGTAATCGCTTGCAAATGCAATCCTAGAGAGCTTCTTATAGGGTGTTTTTTCAGGGACGATAATTACAGGGGTATGTGTTTTCGCCATCACGTCGGTAGCGATACTGCCTAAAAGGAATTCGCTTACTCGGCCGGCTTCACTCAATCCCATGACAATAAATTCAGGTTTTTCTGCTTCTTCCAAACGTAAAATTTCATCAACAGCAAAACCTTCGGTAGTGATACAATCGATAGGAACTGGGAGAAGTGTTTGTAAGAAGGCAGCTTCTTCTATTACTAGTTTCATATTTTCTTTTTCAAGCTCTTCTTGATCAACAAAAACGGGCATGGGAGCATCGGCAGTAGGCACTACCGGCATATGGTAAGCATGATATAAAATAATTTTATAATGCATGGCAGAAGCTAGATGCAATGCGTAAACAGAGGCATTGCGCGCTGCGTCTGAAAAATCTGTAGGAACTAGAATGGTTGTCATAATTATGGGAGATTAGTGTTCAAAATTACGATGAATTTATTTCAAAATTTATGATATTGGGCAGTGTTGATTTGATAATTTAACTGTATACTTTTTAGATAAAAAAGGCATCTATTTTTGATAGAACGAAACAAATAAATTAATTGATTTTTGTTTCAGTTTTTATTGAATGCAAAGATGGGTTGGTGGCACTGATATTACTTATATCTTCCGATTATTAAATTACATAATTCACTGATTAGAATTTGTTTTTAATGCATTTTAATGATAATACTTCATCTGATTATTAGATTAACTGTGCTTAAAAACCTTCATGACTTTAACGCAGTTGGACAATATTAGTCAAAGGTGTATTTATTTTTTTTATCAAAATTTTACTAGAACAGATAATTGATTACGTTGTAAAGTCTTCAATTAATTTCCCAACTGCAACACCATGAATAATAATAACTATAGTTTTTTTATCAATTCTTTAGTGGGACAGATACTTGATTTCGTTGTGATATCTTGAATTAATTTCCCAACTGCAACGCAGTTGAATAATAATAGCCATAGGTGAAACCTATGGTAAACGATTTGCCCCCCAGAAAGAACCCTGAAAGGGTTCAACATTTTCCAAAATAAATTATATTTGAAACAAAATTTATCAAAAAAACAGTTTATGTCAACCCACACACAAATTCTTTATCAAATTATTTTCTCTACAAAAGATCGAAAGAAAGTGCTTACTGAAGCAAATAGAGATAAACTCTTCAGATATATCTGGGGAATCCTGAAAAGTAAAAATTGCACACTTTATCAAATTAATGGCATAGATGATCATATTCATATTGCCACACATATTCACCCGAATATTGCACTTTCTATTTTAGTAAAAGATATTAAAGTAGCATCAACAAAATGGATAAGAGATGAGAAAATATTTCCAGATTTTGAATCGTGGCAGAGTGGTTATGGGGCATTTACATACACCTATAGAGAGAAAGAAACTTTGATGAGGTATGTTAAAAACCAAAAGGAGCATCACAAAATCAAGAGTTTCAAAGACGAATACATTGAACTATTGAATGAACACGGAGTTGTATTTGATGAGAAGTATCTATTGTAGTTCAACCCCGTTGGGGTTGGGACTAGAGACAATCATTCAACCATAGGTTTCACCTATGGCTATTATTGTTGAACTACTTCGTAGTATATTCAATTCTCATGGAATTATTTTCAATGAAACTCGACTATTGTAGTTCAACCCCGTTGGGGTTGAGAATACAATCATTCACATTACCATAGGTTTCACCTATGGCTATTATTGTTGAACTACTTCGTAGTAAATTCAATTCT
>CAIVZR010000017.1 GCA_903910445.1 uncultured Bacteroidota bacterium | reverse complement strand
CCATATTCAATAACACAAGGAACACCGGTGGCTTTCTCAATCAATAATTTATCATCAGGAGTGCACATTTCGGAGGTTACCATCACGCAACGAATACTTGGACATACGGTATTCAATATGATTTCTATACGCAATAAATACCTGCAAAAAAGCACGATGGAATTGGTGTATCCGTAAACATACTTGAATTTTTTACGAGCAAATACTTCAAGAAATTTTTCATTCGCCGCATCCGATAAATCGAAAACTGGGAAGCGTACCCTGTTCATAATACGATCTTTCATACGCTCTTTGAATCCAGAGAATCCTGTTAATGGTATGCCATAGAAGCGAGCTTGTAAATCATTTAATGCAATCCCATATTCGGCATATCTCGATTCGATCAATGCCCAGGTTATAGCGTGCGAATATTTATCCTTTGCATAAAAAAAAGGGGTACCAGAGGATCCGGAGGTGTTTGAAATATATACTTCGCTTATTGTGAATGGCTTGCTGAGCAAGGATTCCAATCCTGATTGCAAATCCGATTTAGAAAGCTCCGGCACTGTTTCCCAATTGAGAGGGAACTTCCCATTTAATTTATTTCGGTAAAATGGATTGTTCTCAAAATGATATTTTATGAGTTCCCATTGCTTTTCAATGATCCATTTTTTTCGTTCATAATGGGTCATCGATTGAATCGAGGACAATTCCTTACGGGCCTTACTCATAGGATATCCTGTGAGTTGCAAATACCATTGAAAGAAAGGAAAATTCAAAGAAATAGAATTAATGTATTAATTAATTTTGTGCTTTTTGAGCCCATCCATAGGCTATATATTTCCAGCTATTGGGAATAAATCGATACTTCAATAAATCGATAAAATATGCCAATTTTTTTAAAGCAGCTATTTTAACAAAGGCTGAAATAAATCCGAAGTATTGAATTTTTTTGGTTTGATAGGGCGCTACAAATTGCTCCATTTCATTTATTGAAAGATAGTGCCAGTTATTACCCCATCGTACAAATTTCTTTCTCGCCCAGCTATGCAAGGAAGAAGCTTTCATATTTTCCGCGAATAATAAAATGCCACCCGGCTTTAGCACCCGAAAAATTTCATTGGAGGCCAATGCCAAATTTTCTGTTTTGCCATTCGCTGCGACAACGCCTAAGATCGATTTAAAAATAACGATATCAAATTGGGCATCAGGAAAATTGATATTTGATGCATCAATATCTGCATATTCGATGATGGCTGCAATATTTTCTTGCTGATGTAATGCATTTGCTTTCGGTGTTGGTCCGCCGAAATCGGAGCATACCGTATGAATGCCTTTCTGTGCTAAGTATAAAGAAAGTCCCCCATTTCGTCCACCCAGTTCGAGTGCCTTTAGCGATTTTAAATTCGATTGTTTATTCAATATCTCGTCCCAGCAGTCGATGGCTTTACTCCAAGAATAAATATCCCATTCGAGATAATTGTTTAATTGTTGTTTGGTATACATTCTTAGAATTCGATTTTAATTTCTTTTTTCGGCTCTTCTTACGTTTTCAGATAATTGTTGAACCCTTTCAGGGTTCTGTCTGGGGTGTAATCGCCAACCATAGGTTTCACCTATGGCTATTGTTGTTCAACCCCGTTGGGGTTGTGAAATTTTTGCTTCCACATTCCATAGGTTTTCCCGGCTCTTCGATGGTCCT
>CAIVZR010000016.1 GCA_903910445.1 uncultured Bacteroidota bacterium | reverse complement strand
TGCAAATAATACTTCGCTTTCTATTACCACGATTATTACCGTTTTTCCTTAAAAGATTTTTAAAAAAATACGGCAAGGATTTTAATACCATGCAACAAGATCAAAATCCTTTTTCAGGCAATGCCAACCCAGCGAAACCTGAGCCAGTAGCCTCCAAAAAAAATACTGCTGCGGATGATGAATATATTGACTTTGAAGAGGTAAAATAGGGGCATTTTTTTGAGAGAAATAAAAATTCAATGAAGTTTAAAGGCTAATTAACTTCATTTTAGGAGCCGCTTATAACCATTTCTTTTTTCTAAAATAGGCTACCTCAAAAAGTCCTACCAAGGTCATAAATCCCATAATGACAAAGTATCCATTTTCCGAATGCAACTCCGGCATGGTATCGAAGTTCATTCCATATACCCCTGCAATAAAAGTCAATGGAATAAATATAGCCGAAATAACCGTGAGAACCTTCATCACATCGTTGGTTCGATTGCCAATACTACTCAAATAAACATCCATCAAAGAATAGGCAATTTCTCGATAACTATCCACCGTATCATTCACCTGAACACAATGGTCGTAAATGTCTCTTAAGTACATTTTATTTTGTTCTCGAATTAAAGGATGGTTTAGGTTTAATAAGTGATTCACCACATCCCGTTCTGGGCGTATATATTTCCTTAAAAAAATTAAAGTACGCTTCAATTCCTGAATTCGATTGCTGGTTTCTTTATCCGGATTTTGTATCAAGTCTTCTTCTAATAAATCCAAACGGTCGGCGATAACATCCAGCATTGGGAAATAATGATCAATGATGCCACCAAGTAGTAGTTGTGCCAAATAAAAGCTGGCCTCTTGGCGCACATTCATCCGGTTTTTACGAAGCATCTCTCTGGTTTTCTCAAAACAGTCGTCCCATTCATCTTGTACCGTAATTAAAATCTTTGGGTACACTAAAAAGCTCACTTGCTCATTGATGAGTTGTTCTGCCCGATCAAAATAGATCATTCTCGAAATAATCAATAAGCAATCCTCTAACTCGTCTACCTTACTGCGTTGATCAAGGCCCAAAATATCTTCTAAAACCAATTCATGCAATTTGAAGTATTGAGCAAATTCAGAAAAGAACTTCCGATCCGATTTGCCAACTACATCAATCCAATGTTCTAAGTCTTTCTCCTTTTGTAAATAGTTTTTAAGTGATGCAAAATCAGTGAAAGTGTTCTCAAATATTTGAGTGATATTATAAGAAAAAACCCTGATTGATACAGAAGAAGGCATCACGGGCGTTGTGATGTCGGAGTTTCTGAGATGCTTTTTTCTTCTTCTTATTGACATAGAATAATGATGGTTAAAGATATTTGCAATATTTACATCTAGGCGCTAACAAATAGCATAAATCGCCAAACCAAACCTTGATACCGAATGAATAAGTGATTCCATTGAAGTCTTCATCTTTAATAATATTGGAACTAAATGCCCTTCGATAACCAAGACCGCCGCTGAGTCCAATAAACTTCCAAATACGGTAATTTCCGGTAATTGAAAGCTCTATTGGTACAATCCTGCTTCTGCGCGACAACTTCAAGGAGGTGCTGTCATAGTAGTATTTTTTTGCCATGCCAGTCCCTATTTGAAGTGGCATATAAATATTCCATCTTCTACTACGATAGATACTGTACTCTGCAATGAAACTCCAATAATTAATATATACCTGTGTATTATAGGTCGCCTCCTTTGTTGTTCCTTTATATAGTGTGGTTCTGTTATAAATAGGTTCACGTAAAAAATACACTCCAAGCATATAACTTATCTTGTTTTTAAAGCTAATGCCCAATTCCAAACCTTTCATTGGTATTCCATGGCCCGTCACAAAAGTATTCTTACTATCGAAATCGGCAGTGAGTGAGGGTTTAAACTGCATATAATAAACAATACTATCCCATACGTGGTAGAGCTGCGCTTTGGTTTTAATTGGGATGGTAATTGTGCAAAAAAATACGCAGAT
>CAIVZR010000015.1 GCA_903910445.1 uncultured Bacteroidota bacterium | reverse complement strand
ATAATGGCATCGAAGAGAATATTGATAACAAACCAGGTTAGTCCAACCAGTATGCTTTGTAAGAAATAATCGTTATTCAGTTTCTTGAAATAAAGCACCAGGAGTATGCATCCTGAGAGCACACCACTCACAATCATTAAGGTTTTGAAATGGCTATAAGGTATTTGTAATTCTCCTTTGGAGTTATAGCAGAAAAATGAAATAGCAAACGGAATCAGCCAGGATAAAAATCCGAAGTAGAGATTCCTCAGAAATAATTTCTTGTTCATGGCGCGATGAATAAAGTACAAAGTTCTGTATTTGTAATCCTGATTCACTCAAAGATGATTGAAAAATAAGATGATTTTAATCAATACGCCAGCTCCGAATTTTAGAGATTAAATTTGATGTAGAATTGCAAAATTGAGCGCATAAAAAAAGCGAAACATTACAGCTTCGCTTTTTAATTTTATAAGTGATTCCTTATTCTGGCTTCATTTCTTCAGCCAAACTGGCGTCGATCAAAATTCGTCCGCAGTTTTCGCAAACGATAATTTTCTTATGTGTTTTGATATCCAACTGACGTTGTGGAGGAATTTGTGCAAAGCATCCACTGCAGCTATTACGATCGATGGTAGCCACTGCAATACCGTTGCGGTAGTTATTACGAATACGGTTATATGCAATGTTTAAACGCTCAGCAACATGCTCAGCAGCTTTCTCACGCTTCTTGGTAATTTTATCTTCTTCAATTTGACTTTCTTCAAGAATGTTTTTCAATTCTTTTTGTTTGATCTTCAAATCACCTTGACGATTAACGATTTCTTCACCGATAGATTCTAATGCCTTGGTTTTTTCAGTTTTTTCAAAACCAGCTTGCTTAATCTTCTTCTCGTTCGCCTGAATATCCAAACCTTCTACCTCAATTTCTTTGGTGATGGCTTCATACTCACGGTTGTTTTTCACTTTCATTTGCTGCTCTTCGTATTTCTTCAGCAATTTTTGTGATTCCTTGATACGGGTTCTGAAGTCGGCAATACGGTTGTCGAGGTCTTCAATGCTTACGGAAATGTTCTTTTGACGGGTTTCTAAACCGATGATTTCGTCTTCCAGATCTTTCACTTCCATGGGTAACTCTCCGCGAACGGCGCGTAGCTTATCAATTTGGGTGTCGATGAGCTGTACAGAGTAAAGTGCTTTTAATTTCTCTTCTACTGATATTTCTGCTGCTTTAGTAGCCATATGGTTATATAAAATATTGAATGGGATTAATATTATTCTCCGAAAAAAGGAGCGCAATATTAGTGAATTTTTGCGAGATTAAGGCTATGAGAAGCTCCATAGTGAATTTTTCACTCTCGTAATGCCCTATATCTGCGTAAAGCAAGTGATTTTCAGCCTCGATCATCTCGTGGTATTTCACATCCGAGGTGATATAGGCATCGGCCCCCTGACGGATGGCTTCTGCCAGTAAAAAGTGCCCAACACCCCCGCAAACAGCCACTTTCCTGATTTTTCGGTTGGGGTTGGTATTCACAAAACGGATAGCATTGGTTTGCATCTGAATCTTTAAAAACTTCAGAAAATCGGTCGCATCCATCTCTTTTTTCAATTCGCCTATCATTCCCAAACCAATTCGTGGATGGGCATTTTCAAGTGCATAGAGGTCGTACGCCACCTCCTCGTAGGGATGGGCGTCAAGCAAGGCATCCAATACTTCCTGCTGCCGATATACGGGATACACCGTCTCCAACCGAATCTCCGCTTCCCGGTGAATTTCTCCCTTGGCGCCCACAAAAGGCTTGCTCTTCTCATTTCCACGAAAAGTGCCCGTGCCTTTGGTTTCGAAGGTGCAGTTGTCGTAATTGCCAATAACACCGGCTCCAGCGGCAGTAATGGCACTGCTCACTTCGGTAATATGGCTCTTGGGCACGTAGGTCACCAGCTTCTTTAAGTATCCTGATTCGGGCTTTAAAATGCGTGTGTTTTTGAGTTTCAGTCGTTCGGCAAATTTTTCATTTACCCCATTAAAAACCTTATCCAGGTTGGTATGGCAAGCATAGATTGCAATTTTGTGTTGTATGGCTTTTATCACCACACGTTCGGTAGCATTTTTTCCCGTAAGGCTTTTTAGCTTTCCCCAAATGATGGGATGGTGGGCAATGACTAAATTGCATCCGGTAGCAATGGCCTCATCAATCACCGTTTCGGTACTATCGAGGCATACGAGTATTTTGGTCACTTCCAGCGATGCATCACCTACCAGCAAACCACTATTATCGTAGCTTTCCTGCACATAAGGCGGTGCAAGAGTAGCGAGGTGCTTTATGATATCTTTTATTTGGGGCATGATTACCTATTTTTGCAAAAATACATTTCACTCTTGATAGTTTTCAAAATCTTAATGTTTCCGCTAACATTGCTTTATGCCTTGTTTATGCAGATTCGTAATAAATTTTTCGATTTGGATATTCTCCCCGAAACTTCCTTCGATATTCCAGTCATCAATGTGGGCAACCTCATGGTGGGCGGAACAGGCAAAACCCCGCATGTAGAGTATATCCTGCGTTATTTGAGTCCGAACTACAAAACAGCCACCTTAAGCCGTGGCTATGGTCGTAAATCGCTCGGTTATATCCTTGCCGATGCCAATAGCACTGCTGAAGAAATTGGTGATGAACCCTTATTGTATGCCACCAAATACCCCGAAACGCTGGTGGTGGTATGCGAAAAACGATTGTATGCCATTCCTAATTTAATTGGTGATCATCCCGAAACGGACGTCATCATTATGGATGATGCCTACCAGCATCGCAGTGTGAAGCCCGGACTAAATATTTTATTGACCCGCTTCGACAAGCCATTTTATGATGATTATGTAATGCCATCGGGTACTTTGAGGGAAGCGAGAAATGGGTATCAAAGAGCACGAATCATTATCGTTACCAATTGCCCGGCTGATTTGTCGGCTACCGCGAAACAAGAAATTGTACAACGAATACAACCGTTGGCAAGTCAGGAAGTATTTTTCAGTACGATGGAATATCAGATGCCCGTACATGCCTTTACTGGGGCCCCTTTAACGAGCACACAAAATGTGAATGCACTGGTATTTTCGGGCATCGCCAATGCACATCCTTTCGAGCAATATTGCGAAACCATTTTCAGTCAGGTGATGCCCATGGAGTATAAGGATCATCATGCCTTCGATAAAACAGATATGGAAGATTTGGTGCATCGTCATAAAAAGATGGAAGGCGATAAAATTATTTTGTGTACCGAGAAAGACTGGATGCGAATTGTACGAACCGACCTGGAAGCCATTTTAAAAGATACCCCATGCTATTTCTTACCCATCAAAGTGAAATTGCTTGGAGATGAAGATAAATTTCATGCGATACTGGATCAATTCATGAATTCATTTTCGATTGTGGAAGGGTAAACTGAAAACTATATACGACAAATTTTAATTAAACCTCAACACCTTTACAATGCTTATTCTGGTGATGATTCTCACCGGGAGCAGCATGCATAGCATACACAAAACGAGGGTGCCAAGATCAATCACGATGACTTCGGTCCAGTTAATAAGAATAGGCACCGTACTCACATAATAATCTTTCTTGGGCAATTGTATCAAATGGAAATGTGTTTGCAAATAAGCCAAAACAAAGAAAATGATATTGCCCCATATAATGCCTCTCACAACAATGCGCGCTGCCTTATACCAAAACAACTGAATGGTTCTGCCATTGCTCAATCCTAAGGCTTTCAGGGTGCCTATCGATTGGGTTTTATCGAGTATAACAATGAGTAATACGGTAATCATACTAATACATGCCACCACCAGCATCAGCACAGAAATAATGACTGCATTGGTATCAACCAAGGCCAGCCAGTCGAATAATTGAGGATACATATCCATCAAGGTAAATGCGGCGTATTCATCGCCCAAGGCAATTTGGATATCTTCTTTTACTTGCTCCGGATTGGCTCCAGGCTTGGTTTCTACCAGGATGCTGCTGGCAGTGGTATTAGACCAGTAATTTACTTTTTGCAAATGACGAATATCGCAGAGTGCAAATTTCATATCCAAATCTTCCATGCCCGATTCGTAAAATCCGCAAATCACAAACTGCTTCACACGCACTGTATCTTGCATGAAATATATTGGCAACTTATCGCCAATCTTCAACATCAGGCGTTGCGCGAAATAGGTCGAAACTATTATATCTTTTGTTGGAGCAGCCTCTCCAAATCGAATAAAATGCCCTTCGGTAATAAATTTACTAAACCTCACACTATCGTAATCGGCATTGATGCCCCGCAATACGACGCCCTCAATTTCTTTTCCGGTATTGATGATTCCAGGCTTGGTTATCAAAGCGAAATCATGGTTGACACTGGCTAAACTCTGAATCAAATTGCCAGCCTTGGGATAGTTTTCTATGGGCGAATTTTCGGTGGTGGAGTTAAACGAAAGGCGCTGTACCACCAGGTCGGCATTGAAATTCTTCACAATGGAAGTCACCTCATTCCTAAATCCATGCATCACAGCAAAGGATAATTGCATCACCAAAACACTTAGCAAAACGGTGCCCACCGCAATGCGCTGCATCACCCGGGCATTGATGGTGGTGCCACCAAACTTAATCTTTCGAGATAAAAAAAACGGCAGGTTCAAAATTTAACAAGTATTATTGCAACGAAAACAAGGAATATGGTTTAATTCCTTAAAAATTCATGCGTAAAAGTATATTTATTTTATTAGTATTTCTTAGTCATGCGCTCGCTGCTCAGAAAATTATTACTGGAGCCGAGCAAATGAAATATTATGTGCCCCTGCTCAAAGACAAGCGGGTGGCGCTGGTTGTAAACCAAACGGCCATGGTGGGAAAGACCCATCTCGTGGATACCTTGTTGAAATTAAAGGTGAATATCAAAAAAATATTCGCACCCGAACATGGTTTTAGAGGCAATAACGAAGCGGGAGCGAACATCTCAACCAGCACCGATAAAAAAACCGGACTTAAAGTTATTTCACTTTACGGCAAAAACTTCAAGCCCACCGTTCAGGATTTAAGCGATGTAGATATTGTTATTTTCGATATTCAGGATGTGGGTGCCCGCTTTTATACCTTCATCAGTACCTTGCACTATGTGATGCAAGCCTGCGCCGAAAACCATAAGACCGTCATGATTCTCGATCGTCCCAACCCCAATGGATACTATATCGACGGCCCTGTGCTTGATACCGCTTTCCGATCGTTTGTTGGAATGCACCCAGTTCCTATCGTTCATGGAATGACCATTGCCGAATACGCTCAAATGATTAATGGTGAGCACTGGCTTGGCGATACGCTTTGGTGTCCACTCATCATCATAAAAGTTACAGGGTACGATCATAATACTTTGTACAAGCTTCCAGTGAAGCCTTCTCCTAATTTGCCCACTGCCGAAAGTATTTATTTATATCCAAGCCTTTGTTTGTTTGAAGGTACTGATGTGAGTGTTGGAAGAGGCACCAGCAAACCATTTCAGCAAATAGGCAAGCCAAATTTTCCTGATGGAAGAATAACATTTACACCCAAGGTAATTCCAGGTGTTTCGGATAATCCGATGTATAAAAATCAGGTGTGCAATGGTTTTGAGCTCACCAGTTTTTGCAATTCGTATATCATTTCTTCCAAGCGAATCTATCTATATTGGCTACAGGGATTTTATGAGAAGAGCACCAACAAAACAAAATTCTTCAACGACTATTTCGATAAGCTGGCAGGAACTGATACGCTACGCAAGCAATTGATAGCAGGTAAATCGGTGGATGAAATTATAAAATCGTGGGACGACGATCTCAAGAAATATCGTCAGATGCGTAAGAAATATTTATTGTATCCCGATTTCGAATGAAAGGAATCGTATTTAAATCAACAGGGAGCTGGTATATCGTGCGGCTTGAAGATGGTACCATCGTAGAGGCCCGAATCAAAGGGAAATTTCGTTTACATGGCATCAAAAGTACCAATCCCATTGCAGTAGGCGATAACGTAGATTTATTGCACGATAACGAAGATTATACCATCACCGAAATTTACGAACGTTCCAATTATATCATTCGTAAATCAAATAATCTTTCCAAGCAAACTCATATCATCGCAAGCAATATCGATCAGGCGATTTTATTTGTAACCACCACGTCGCCATTAACTTCCTTAGGTTTTATCGATCGTTTCTTAGTGGCTGCGGCATCATTTCATATTCCAACAGTAATAGTATTTAATAAATATGATTTGCTTAATGAGGATGCAAAAGAGTATCAACAGCAAGTGATCAATCTTTACGAAAAAATTGGATATCAATGCCTTGAAGTATCTGCCCTTACTGGGAAAAACATGGATAAGGCCGGAGCGTTATTAGAACATAAAACTACTTTGGTAGCGGGTCATTCGGGCACTGGTAAATCCACCCTCATCAATAAATTAAATCCCGATTTTAATTTGCGCACGGGCATCATTTCCGATTTCAGCAATAAAGGAAAACATACCACCACCTTCGCCGAGATGCATGAACTTTTTAAAGATGCCTTTTTAATTGATACTCCTGGAATCAAAGATTTCGGTGTGGTGCATCTCGAAAAAAATGAAATTAAAGATTTCATGCTAGAGTTTACCGCCATTGCAGGGAAATGCAAATTCAATGATTGCCTGCATATCAACGAACCCGAATGTGCCGTAAAACAAGCGGTATCCAATGAGGAGATTTCAATTCAACGCTACGAGAGCTATCTCAGTATGTATTATAGCGAATAACGCGATACACTATTCTACTACAAATTTCTTCGATACAATCGTTGCTCCGGAAGCTGTGATTCTCAATAAATAATTTCCACTCGCGAGGTTTTGGGTATTGAAACTAAATCGATTCAATCCGTCTTTGGCAGCATCATCAAATACATGGGCTACCAGCTTTCCTTGCATATCGTACACATCGGCGCTGATGGCGGCTTTACGATTGGTTTCGAATTCCACGGTCACCAAATTTATTGCAGGATTCGGATACAATAGGGTAGTAGTATTTGAAGACGGTGTTGATTTAATTCCAAACGAAATATCAGAAGTTCTCACCTTAGAAATCCAGGTGCGATAGTTGCCCGTGCTTGGGTCGCCATAAGAGCCACACAACCAGGCAATGCCCGATTCATTATACTTGCGCTGAATGCCAGTATAATCGCCCCAGCGCTCGTTGGTATCGGCCAATGCATTGATCCAGCCTTCCCCATCTTTACATCTTAATTGAGGAGAAATTTGTCCGGTACGATCGGCATAAAATACGGAGGTACCTGGCTTCACTTTTTGTGATGAATGCGAACAAGTAATCATCACACTATTGTCGGTAGCTCCACCTCCCATATAAGCAATGGAAGGATATCCATAATCCATGGTATCACTACGTATGATGGTTCCTGTTATAATAGGAGCAGCACTTTGAGGATTTATAATTCGTCCGTAATACACCGCACCCGTATTGAATGTAGTATCGATGGTATTTTGTACATAATGCAAAACATTATTCTCTATGACAGCACTCAAAACCCTTGCATCATTGGTTTGTAGGTAATTGCCATTGGGCATGGGTACATTGGGAGGCAAGCCATAGGTTCGGTTCTGACGATATGCTTTGGTGGTGAGTTGTGCATTCCCACTTTGAATGGTATTGCTTACATGAGTAACAAAGATGCTATCATTGCGCAGATCACTCGGTCGCACGGATACAAAATACACGCCGCCACTTTGTAAATCTTTGCCACCTTGCGCCGGACAAATATTCCATAATGGTTTTCCATTCACTTTAATATCTCCCCAAACTTTTGTTACCAATGGAACACCCTGGTAGCCTTTCTGTTTGTCGACTTGCCATATAATGCTTTGACGAAAAGCAGTGCGCCAGTCAACCACCCCATCTTTCAATAAATTAAAAGTGAAAAACAATTCGTCTTTGGTGATGGTTAGAATTGGATAATCACTCCATGAAGTGTCGTTGAAAGGATTTCCAGGTACGGTATAAAAATTCCATGAGCCTGTAGGATCATTGGTCTTGCTGAATCCTACGATGATGGTGCTGGTGGTGGCAAAGTAACCACTAAAATAAAGTATGATGAATCGATCGGATTCCTGGTCGTAAATTACTCGGGGATCGGAAATGGCAGTAAATACACCTAAGGCATTGCTAAATGCACTCAGTCCCTTAGAATATATAGACGTTCCGGTAGTGGAAGTATCATAAATTCTGATATTGCTATTTACTACACTCACCACCTTGCCTCCATTAGATATTGCCATATGATTATCATTGGGAATACTGTTCGAAAAATTGGCTTGAAAGCCTTTGAGTAGGATGGGCGTGGTGGCTCCGTTGGTGGTATTGGTTTTGTTCAACGGCACCGACAATTTTTTCTGCATGCGCTCATTATTGAGTTGTTGCTTCAATAACTCCGAGCCCGAAGCCGGGTGTGGTTGTGGCATCAGGTTCAAAAGCTGTGGGTCATATCCATTGGGGATTGAAGAGAAGTCGATGGTCTTTGCCAAAGGAATAATAATATTCGTTTGTGTTTGGGCATGGAGATAGCTAATACCAAGCACCGACAGCATCAAGAGTAAAAATCGTTTCATATTTCAAACCTAATCAAAATTATTAAATAAACAATAGAACTTCAATATCTTTGCGCCTCATTGAAAATGCTGTGTATGAACCTTTCTAAACTGTTCTTTTTAGGCTTAATTCTGTCCTCTTTTGCCGCTGGAGCTCAAGAACCTTCGAACAAACCATCAACATCTAATAAAGGTAAATTTTATTTTTACTGGGGATGGAATCGAGGCACTTATTCCAATTCAGATATACATTTCAAGGGAACGAATTATGATTTCACTTTATACGATGTGCGTGCTACCGATAAGCAGGCGAAGTTTACTATAAACTCTTATCTCAATCCTTTATTGCTTACTATACCGCAATTCAATGCAAGGCTGGGATGCAATATCAGTGAGCATTATAGCATTTCTTTGGGCGACGATCACATGAAATATTTAATGACTCAAAATCAAACAGTGAATGCATCAGGAAATATAGCGGTAACGAATTATCCTAAATTCAACGGCAATTACGATTTGTCGCCTGTGAAGCTCACCGAAGATTTTTTAATGCTTCAACATTGCGATGGATTAAATTATTTGAATGCAGAATTTCGCAGATACGATGAGGTTTTTAATTTCAATAAAATTCATGCTGGCGATATCAGTGTATCCATCAATGAAGGTTTGGGAATTGGTGCATTGATGCCGCGTACCCGCGCTACCTTGCTTACCAATATGCCTAACCATGAATTTCATTTTGCTGGTTATGGCGCTGGAGCTGTGGCCGCAATCAATATTCAATTCTGGAAACATTTCTTCGTGCAAGCCGAGTATAAAGTGGGTTTCATCAATATGCCGGATATTTTTACCACCATGGATATGAACGACCGTGCCTCCCAGCATTTTTGGTTCACACAACGCAATATCACTTTTGGCTGGGTTTTTAAATTAGAAAAGAAAAAGAAATCTGCTTAGAAGCATCTACCGATTCCCACTACATATCGCATCGAAGCATAGTTAGTTCCTGCCGGTGCGGGATTAATCAGGAATGGAAAATCAACACGAATGGTGAATGGCTGAACATTTCCTAAATACCACCAGCGTTTTATGGTGAGTGCTGTTCCCAATCCTGCATCGGTGCGTAAAGCATTAGCGAAATACCATTTATTAGTTAAAGGTTTGTCGGCAATGAAACCCGCATCAGCAAAGGCATACAAATCGATATGAAGCCAGTTGCGAGTTGCTTTGGGTGCAAATTTAATCAGTCGGTCGAGGTCGAGCTCAGCATTCAATGCCATACCACTATTGCCTTTGTATAATTGGTATTGATTGGTCGTATCGCCTACAGGTGCTTTGTATCCTGCAAAGCCTCTCACATTCAAACCACCTCCTTGCTGAAAGTGATTGATATCGGAACCATAACCTAACCAGCTTGTTGGAACAAAACCAACACTACGTGTA
Source organism: uncultured Bacteroidota bacterium (assembly GCA_903910445.1). GTDB lineage: Bacteria > Bacteroidota > Bacteroidia > UKL13-3 > UKL13-3 > CAINMV01. The sequence goes on along the minus strand of CAIVZR010000015.1, from coordinate 6,303 downwards.
AATTTACTGTCCATCAACGATTCGTTATTCGCACCAGCAAGCATCAACTGGCTCTCGGGTGCAGGGGTATTAGAACCCAGTTGAATAAAGGAACGTACGCGTAAATCAAATTTTCCTTTGGTCATATTATCAATACGGGTGAAGCTAATGGCACTGTATTGATAGCCGCTGCCAAAGCTGCTGCTTCTTAAATTCAATGTTTGATTGGCACTGCCCCAGCCATAGTTATGTGGTTTTTGAAATCCAATATTGATGAAATTATTCCACATCTGTTCCTGCCAAAGATCCGAATAAAGTAAGTGGTCATCAGATTGAATGCCCTTCTTATAATAAAAAATTTGTGTGCGATACAATGAATTATAATTGGCATAAAATGTATAATCATTGTACGTTTTCGAAATTCCCACTTTGTTTGCAAACAATGCATCCAAGTATTTTGAAGAGAAACTCCAATTAAGGTTTTTACCCAATGCACTACCATAATTCACACGATAGTTGACCGGGAATTGCATATTATATCCCGAATTATGTAGCAATCCGGTATTTCCCCAAATGGTCGCGTCCCATACATCTTTGCGGTTGATATAGCTACCACTAAATCGAACGCCTACTTTTAGTCCGTCCATAGCATTGCCCCAAACATCGGGCCTCCACTGCAATAAATAATGGTAACGATCCACAGGATTCGAGAGCTGATGTTCGAAGGTGAATTTCACCGGACAACGATAAAAGTTATTAGTATAGTCGATATCAGCCAGGCGGTGCGACGGATCAATCACCACATCATGAATACCTCCAGGAATGGTTACTACACAGGTATATTCAGGTTGTAATAAATCCCAGCCTCTCCAGTAAGGAAGCACGGTTGCTTTTGTGTCTTTTATAAAATATGTATTCGGAATATAGTAGTCGTAGGTCTTGCCATCTTTTCCTGTAACTGTAAAATCCAAAGGCATTTGCATACGCCCTTCTCTGTTGAATGTAATTTGATACTGATCGCCCTGCAAGTGTTTCACACCTTCTACTTCGTAATCGATATGCTTATTCGTTTCAAACCACTGATCAAAAAACCAGTTCAAATCAACATGGGTATAGTGAATCACACTATTGCGAAAATCTTCAATGTATGGATGACAAATTTTAAATTCCTTGAAATAATTCTGTAATGCTTTTTGAAACAAGTCATCGCCCAATACGTACTGCAAATTCCATAGCATGGTGGCGGTTTTGAAGTAAACATGACGATAGCCTCCGCCATGATTCACGGCCCCATTAAATCCATCACTATGCTGGTTGATAGTTTCATCATTATCATTGATGGCATCCATTATATATCCTGAATAGGCAACGGCATCACGTTCGCTGAGTTTGGTAGCATATTTCTGTAGGTATTGATTCTTGTATTTAGTGGCACCACGTTTGGCTTCCTGTTTGGTCATATACCATGAAGTTAAAAACTGTGTGAAGCCTTCATCTAAGCAGGCTCTGTAAGTTTCGTTATTACCCACCATACCAAAGAACCAGTTGTGTCCAATTTCATGACTGAATAAATTCGTATAGCCCGGACTGCTTCCTCCATCGAGGGTGAGCATAGGATATTCCATACCATCACGGGCATCGGCAGCAACCATTTTAGGGTAAGCATACATGCCAATATCCGTGCTATATGTTTTGACGATATCGGCGACAAGCTCACCACTATTTTGCCATGAGCCGGCATGGGGTTCTTGCACCAGACCAATGCAACGGATACTATTCCAACTGCTTTCTGATATACGATAGGTTGGATCGCAGGTGAATGCAAAATCGTGTACGTTCACTGCCCGGTATTTCCATGTCTTGGTGCCATCGCGTGGAATTTCAACGGTTGGTTTACTGTCAAATACTTTTCCTGCAAAATTCTTCACATCAATCTTAGCACGCAAATCGGCAGGCAGCACTTCTGTTTCATTGATGAGTTCGCCGGTAGCTTCGTTGATATAGTTAGAAGGCAATGTAAGTTCAGCTTCATAACTTCCAAAATCACCATAGAATTCTCTTCCTAAATGCTGGTCGGTTTCCCATCCAAATTTTCTATCGTACACACAAATACGAGGGTACCAATGTACTGCATCATATTGCTTATTTCCCCAGGCATCTCGAAACATTTTCATGCGACGGCGCACATTGCCACCATCTCCAAAATAACTTTTGAATTTTATAGTGAACACTACCAAACCATTCGGAGATAAGGGTTGTGGCAGTTTTATTTTCATGATGGTATTGTCAAAAGTGGGAACAATACTGGCACCATTCACAGTAACACTTTCTACCACTTCTCCTTTTTTATCCTTTTCATTTTTGCCATATACCGTTTTAATCTGGTTGTTCTTTTGCAAGTCATCATAATAACTGCCCGGCTGAAATGCATTTTGATAAAGATGGAAATAAACTTCATTCAATACATCGGGCGAATTATTATAGTAGGTAAGTGTAAGCGAACCATCGAGCACATGCATGCTATCGTCGAGGGAGGCCTTGATTTTATAATCTACATCTTGCTGCCAGTAGCCTTCAAAGGGCAATCGGTTTTTCCAGTAGTATGGATTTTCTGCATTGCGAAACTCTCCAGAATAATAGGATTTCTGTGCATCGCTTTGGTAGATGCTACCAATTACAAATAAGAGTAGAAAAAAATATTTCATGTAAGATTGATTTTTGGTGAAATTAAATAAAAGTGTTGGTTTGAAATGGGGGAGGAGCTTCAAATTTATTCTTCAAGCAATGGCGCACCACCATCAAGTTCTAAGTAAGGAATATCTGACACTGCAGCACCTGCAATACCTTTGATGCTACTGTACATATGCGATGTGTTCAAGAGCACTTTCTCAATTTGTTTTTCACGTTTCTTCCAAATACTTTCCATTGCACGTCGTTCGCTATTCAAATCGTTTTGCATGGAGGTAAATCCTTCTACAATCGCTTCTACATTTTGTTTGAATTCATTGCCGGTAAGGAATGAATACAAGAGATGCATTTTATCGCCCTTATTTTCTTGAGATGCCAAAGCCTCGCTCATCATGATGGCCGATTCGCGAAGTACCATACTCAAGCCTTTAAATTCTTCGAATGTGCAGATCCAGATACCATCGCGCAAACCCATACGTGGCATATCTTTCGGCATTACTTCGGTAACGAGCACACCAAACATCGCCTTGAGCGTTCGGATATCATGTTTGAATTTCTCAATCCAGGTGGGCTGAAAATCCTTGGTACGTTTGCTTTCATAATAGATGGTACCGCAATTAATTCGGGTGGGTGTATTGATACGTTGCAGGCAATCGCCACCACGGGCACCTTTCTTTATTTCGTCGATTACATCGTAAGGGAAAGTATTACGCAAGAATTCTTCGATGGCAAGTTCCTGAACTTCTCCTTGCACCTGCATGCTGCCTTGCTGGGCTTTGCGTTGTGCATCAAGTAACTGGTCATTGAGTTGTTTTATTACATGCTCTTTTTCTTCGAGTTGTTTCTGAATTTTTTCGCTCCCATCTTTCATCGCTTGCTCCCGGGTTTTGTTCGTTTCTTCTCTCAGTTTTTCAGCAAACTCCGCCTTCATTTTCTCTTGTAAAAATTCCTGATCTTGCTTTAGTTGTGAGTTCTCGGCCTTGGTGCGATAGAGTTCGGCGAGTTGTTTATTTTTATCCTCAATTTGTTGTTGAAAGTTTGATAATGCTTCTGTGTTTTCTTTTTGTATAGCATCACGAAGCGATATCTCCAGTGCATTCTTTTGGGCCTGCAATTGCTCTTGTACCTTGGCTTTCATCGATTCGTCGAAGGATTCCTGTTGTTTGGCAAGGAGTGCTTTTTGCAGCTCTAAATCGGCATCACGGGTATCTAGCTTACCTTTCATTTCAAGGTATTGTTTATTGTATTTCGATTTTATTTCCTGCTCTATTTTAGAAGCTAAGGCACCACTTACATCGATATCGGTAGCACAGTTGGGGCAAATTATTTTTTGAGTTGAATCCATCGATGCAATATTAATTATAATTCAAGAATTTGATTGGTGGTGTTGGGAACTAAATTGATAAATTATGAACTGCTTCAGGCCATGAGATGTTGAATTTTGAGAACTAAATTCAAAGTATAGATTTGAATATAAACTTCAAATTATGGAATACTATAACATTTAATCAATAAGGGTGTTTCAAACGTTCCTACGGAACGTCAATGGGTGGGGAGCATTGTTTCTACCCACCAAATGTTCCTAAGGAACATAATACAGCATCCTCCATAATTCAATTTTCGAATTATAAATCACATTTGTATTCCTCCTCTCTCACTAACACACTCAAGCTGTATTCATGTCCCCATAGGGACATCTGGTGGGTAGAATATGTGTATTTTCGTATTGACGTGCCGTAGGTAAGTTTGAATGTATTTTGTTGAAATAAGAATTTTCTTAAATAAATATCCGCAACAAACAAGACAATAAAAATTATCATTAACACCCCTTCCATCCTATATTCCAATAATTAAAATACTTTTGCAAACATCATGAACAAGGCGGAGCGCACCAAAAATATCATAGGATGGTTTGAGGAGAATTTTAAAATTGCTGAAACCGAACTGGTTTACCATAACCCCTATCAATTGCTGGTTGCAGTGATTCTTTCGGCACAATGCACCGATAAACGAGTGAACCTTACCACACCGGCACTATTCAAACGATTCCCCAATCCGCAAGCCCTGGCAGAAGCTGAAATCCCTGAGGTATTCGAATATATACGCAGCATTAGTTACCCCAATAATAAGGCGAAGCACTTAGTTGGCATGGCACAAAAACTCGTGAATGAATTTAATAACGAAGTGCCCGAAACGATGGAACAACTGATTACCTTGCCAGGTGTAGGTCGCAAAACTGCCAATGTAATTCTCTCGGTAATTTACAACCAGCCCACCATGGCCGTTGATACGCATGTGTTTCGTGTTTCCCGTCGCTTAGGAATTGTAACCCAAACTGCCACCACACCATTGGAAGTAGAGAAACAATTATATAAATACATCCCTGAAGCATTGATTCCCAAAGCCCACCACTGGCTTATCTTACACGGTAGATATGTGTGTTTGGCACGCAGTCCGAAGTGCAACGAATGCGGACTTACTGCATGGTGTCGTTACTTCGATCTAAAAGTAGAAGAATAGAAATCTTAAAGCGTTTATTGTTCCTTAGAACATTCCTTTACTGCCTTTTTTAGGCTTCTTGCCACCATTAGGTAATTGATTTTTTAAGAAGTTTTCATCCAGTGTATAACGTAATGAAATACCTCCTTTTGAAATGGTAGTAGGGAACTGATTCGATACATGTGGCTTGGTTAAGGTCATATCAAAGAACAAGCGCATATTCAAATTCTGATTCAACATATAATCGATGTTTGGGCGAATGGCCACTACACGACTTCCGCTCGCAGCCTGGTCGGGAGAGATATCCATTCTGCGCACAATCACTAAATTATCGCGATAGCTGATATCCACCTTCATATTAATATCGTTCTCTAAATAAGCACGCTTGCCATCAATACGGAATGGTAAATAAATCTGACTGGTACGATATCCAAAGCTAAAAGTGAATTCGCGATTTGAATTTTCGGAGAGCGACTTGCCAGCTATCTGCATTACCAACGTACGATCCTGATTATAGCGTGCCCCAATGGTCATGCTGTTTTTCATCGTTACATCCACACCAATCAACGGACTGAAACGCTCGTTAAGTGAAACTGTTCTCACAATAATATCTGGAATAAAATCATGAGCCGAGTCGATACCATGCACATAACTTGAAGAGTACTGTGTATTATAAGTACATGAGTAGCTATGTGATATCGTAATTCCACTAAAATATTTTTGTACTGGTTTTAATTTCGATAAGCCATTATAGTTAACTCTCCAGTTTGGCATCGGTAATTTTGGGAAACGATCTAACGAAAAGGTCTGTGCATTTTTGCCGGTATAGGCAGCTAAGAATGCCAGCATTACCACATCTTGAGATTGTTGGCTGTAGCCATTCGGATAGCGAGTCTTAGGATCTACACCAACAGTACGTCCATCTGCATTTTGCAAACGTTCCGCAATGGTATAGCGGTTGCTTTCGAATTCTTTGAACGTAGGTGATTCATTAGAACTATTGGTGACAATATCTCTCTTAAATGCCGATCCAATCATCATATAACTGGTGCTGAACGTACCTCCTTGTAATGGATTTTGTACTCGGAAATTATTGTATTGATCAACGGTATCAAATTTGAAAATACCGTTCTCATT
>CAIVZR010000014.1 GCA_903910445.1 uncultured Bacteroidota bacterium | reverse complement strand
TCGACGGGGAGGTTTGGCACCTCGATGTCGGCTCGTCACATCCTGGGGCTGGAGAAGGTCCCAAGGGTTCGGCTGTTCGCCGATTAAAGTGGCACGCGAGCTGGGTTCAGAACGTCGTGAGACAGTTCGGTCCCTATCTGTTGTGGGCGTATGATATTTGAAAGGACCTGACTCTAGTACGAGAGGACCGAGTCGGACGTACCGCTGGTGTATCTGTTGTGCCGCCAGGTGCAGTGCAGAGTAGCCATGTACGGTCGAGATAAGCGCTGAAAGCATCTAAGCGCGAAGCTCCCCTTAAGATGAGATATCAATGAAAGTCGTAGAAGATTACTACGTTGATAGGCGACAGATGTAAGCATGGCAACATGTTAGTCGAGTCGTACTAATTACTTTCACAGCTTTACATAATCTAATATCTATATGGTCTTTCAATTTTTGTCAAATGATCTTTATAAAATAACTCATTCGAAAATTTTCTTGTGAGTCAACGATCTTCTTGGTGGCTATTGCAAGGGTGTCCACCTCTTCCCATTCCGAACAGAGAAGTTAAGCCCCTTAGCGCAGATGATACTTGGGTAATACCTGGGAAAGTATGTCGCTGCCGGATTCTAAAGAACCTCATCATGGTAACATGGTGGGGTTTTTTTATGCGCGTTGGTTTTTGCAAAAAGCTAATTTTCAAGAATAAGTTCAAATAAAGAAGTTAACCCCGAAACAAATCGCGGCCATAGAGCAGATGATACTTGATTAATTCGCCTTCGCTAAAGCTACGGCGAATAAATAATTCGCTGACGAATTCTAAAGAACCTCATCATGGTAACATGGTGAGTTTTTTTTATGCGCGTTGGTTTTTTCAAAAGCTATTCACAGAATATAATTTCAAACAGTGAGATTAACCCCGATACAAATCGGGGACTGAGCGAAGAGGGTACTTGGTAATATCTGGGAAAGCTCAACTTCGCTAAAGCTATGGCGAATAAATAGATCACAGTCGGATTCTAAATGTGTTCTCCCGATAATACAGGTGGGCATAGTTTCGGGTTAAGTCCAAAAAAAATCCTTCATTTCATATTTGTTTTATTTGGAAGCTAAGTAGCTTGAATATTTTGAGTAGATGCTTGTTAGTAAATAGTATTGTGAAGGGAGTGGAATTTATTTCATGAAAATTAATGAATTATTGACCTCTTTTTGTATATGCTTTTCGTCGATTAGCACAATGTTATAAATCTGTGTAAATTGCTAACATGAAAAAACAATTTACTTTCGGAAATATTTATCTGACATTATTCCATTTCAGTTTTCTTTTCATTTCAATATCCACTTTAAGCCAACCTGGTTTATTAGATCAAACCTTTGGTACAGGTGGGAAAGTAAAAATTAGTATAAGCAATTGCAATTCAGAATGCAGGGCGATGGTGCTTCAAACAGATGGGAAAATGGTTTTGGCCGGATCGAATTATAGTTGTTCCAATACCAGAATGGCATTGATACGGCTTAATAAGAATGGTAGTTTAGATAATTCTTTTGGTGTAGGAGGAAATGTGATAGACACCTTCCCTGGAATTTATGTCTCACAGGCCCATGCTGTGGCCGTTCAATCCGATGGTAAGATTATTGTTGGAGGAGAAGCTCAAGATGGGACAGGGTCAGATTTAATATTAGTTCGCTATAATAGCGATGGAACCCGAGATAATACTTTTGGGAACAGTGGCGTTGTAATCACTGATTTAGGTTCAACTCAGGAATCTTGCTATTCTTTAGCAATTCAACCCGATGGTAAAATTATTACAGGAGGTCATATTATCCAAAACAATAAGACGGATGCTCTTCTAATCCGATATAACACTCAAGGAGCAATTGACAGTAGTTTCGGAACCAACGGTATTTCAACAATTAGCTTAGGGAGCACTTTATGGGGAGCGATTTTTACAATTAAAATACAACCCAATGGAAAAATAGTGGTGTCAGGAAGAGAGACGGGAGCGACAAATAATTATAAATTCCTACTCATGCGTTTTAATGTCAACGGTTTCTTGGATAGTTCTTTTGGTGCAAATGGTATTAATATCACTTCTATTGGAGATATAAATGATACACGGGACATGGCAATACAAAATGACGGGAAAATCATACAAGCAGGTTATGCAAGATTTGGATCTGATGGGGAATATGCCTTGGTTCGCTTCAATAATGATGGAACCATTGATAACTCTTTTGGTGTAAGTGGAATCGTGACTTCTTATTTTGGATTAGTTAATCAAGGTGATGTTATTTGTTCGATAAAAATTCAACAGGATGGGAAAGTGATTGCTTGTGGAGAAACCACTAAGACTTCCTTTGGTGATATTGCATTAGTCCGGTATAAACCGAATGGCACCATAGATTCGACCTTTGGAACGAATGGTCAAGTAATTACAGACATTCTAAATATTGATCATGTTTATACTGCTGCTTTGCAAATGGATAATAAGGTTGTTATTGCTGGGAGTGGCTTTAATGGAAGTAATAATATTACTGTAGCGGCACGGTATAACTTGGAACCTAAAGCGGGCATTGGAAAAATATCCTATGCGTCTCAATTTTATATTTATCCTAGCCCTGCCAAAAGTTCAATTGAAATATCTATTCCTGAAATCAATTCAGAAGGAATTCTATATATATCAAATGCTCTGGGGGATATAGTTTTAGAAAATAAAATAAATTTAAGTCATTCAAATCAAATTGATATTAAACCTTTCCAACCTGGATTTTATTTTGTAAAAGTTGAGATTGGCTAAAAGCAATTTGTAAGTAAATTTTTAGTCGATTAAAAGTATGGGGATTTTAATTAAATTTGAGAATTGTTTAAATCCTCCAACACAAAATAATATGAAATTCCTCTCTCTGGCAATCCTGATCCTTGGTTTGCTAAGCTGTCGGAAAATGGATGCCGACAAATTGGTGGGCAATTGGGAAACAGGCATTTCTGAATTTACATTCAATGGCATGGTTCACCGGGAGGCTTATCATGTTCATGATTCAGCCATGAATCACTATGTCTTCGCCGATACAGAAATGGTTTTTGCGTATCGGTATTTTTTACCTAAAGCCATTACTTTCAAAATGAAGGGAGGACAAATGGTATACAACCAGGATATTAGTCTTAAAGATTTTTCTTCAACTGCCGCTGAAATTAAAAAAGGTAAAAGTATAATACTTTGTGATTCAATATTCTTTTCCGACGGGAATTATGGCGCCGGACTTTGTTCTTATGGTTATGCGAAATTGGAGGGGAAATTTAAAGACGAAAATACATTTGAAGGAAATATCATAATCGAAAATGTATATCAACGGCTTACGGATCATACCATACTTAACTATTTGCCCATATACAGCTATACTATAAACCAAAGGATCCCGGTTAAATTGGCTAAGCAATGAAATCGCATTTTTGATTTCTGTATTTAATAAGAAGTGGAGCGGGGATTTATCGCATTAGCGAGAACTTAGTTTAGGATTAATTGGGAAATGTCAGTTTTATTACGAACTCTTTTCAATCTCTAAATATCCTTCCATCATCGTTCCAGAATGGTGAACAGTTACTACTTATTTTTCATGGAATGCCGATCCTTATAACGATTTAAACAATTACTCCAACTATTTTAATATTCTTAGCCCCTAATTTTGTTTACCTTTGTAACTCATGCATAAAGCCGGATTCGTTAGTATTATAGGTGCTCCCAACGCTGGGAAATCTACCCTCATGAATGCGCTCGTGGGAGAGAAATTAAGTATCATCACCCCAAAAGCACAAACAACTCGTCATAAAATTATTGGGATCGTCAATGGAGATGAATATCAAATAGTTTTTACCGATACCCCTGGTATCATTACTCCTGCATATACCCTGCATAATGCTATGATGAAGGCTGTAGATGAAGGTATCACCGAAGCCGACCTCGTTCTTTATGTTGTAACCATTGAAGAAGCAGAACCCGATGAAGCAGTTGCCAAAAAACTAAATAGCGTAAAAAGCCCCCTCGTGGTGCTCCTTAATAAAATAGACCTCAGTGCCCAGGAAGAAGTAATGACGAAATTGGCCGCCTGGCAAAAATTATTTCCGAATGCTCAAGTATTACCTATTTCAGCTCTAAATAAGTTTAACCTCGAAGGGGTGAAACAAATTATCTTAGGTCATCTGCCCGAATCACCTCCCTATTTCGATAAAGATCAATTAACCGACAAGCCGGAGCGTTTCTTCGCAGCCGAAATTATACGAGAGAAAATATTTCTATATTACAAAAAGGAAATCCCGTATAGTACTGAAGTAGAGATTTACGATTTCAAAGAAGAACCAAACCTCATCACGATAGAAGCATATATTTATGTGCTTCGCGAAACACAAAAGAAAATTGTGATTGGAAATAATGCAGTGGCTATTAAAAGTGCTGCTACTGCCGCACGTAAAAGCTTAGAGAATTTCTTCGGGAAAAAGGTAATGCTGAAAACGCTGGTGAAAGTGAAGGAGAACTGGAGAAATAGTAGTAGCCACGTGAAAAATTTTGGCTATGACCTCTAAATGAAATCTTTCACTCTAGATATTATTTAATTTTCAAATTTTGACCCTACTTTTGGTTAGGTGAAGAATTATTCTGTGATGCTAGATCATTATCTAAAATGGTTATCACTGCAGCTTTTAACTCATTGTATTTGTAATCGTCGTTAAAGATATATTTCCAAGAAGTACTATAACTTCCATCTCTTACCAAGCATAATACATATTTATGGCCAGGTGTCATTCGCACCGCAATACTCGATTCGGATCGAACTTGATAATCCATTTCGCCATCGTCTTTCAAAATAAAAAATTGATGCTTCACAATTAGATCTTTCTTGGGCTCATCAAATCGCTCGAAAACCATCACCCTGTGGCCATTCCAAATAAACTGATCGAAACAAAACATTTCTTCCATCGTACTTGGCAACTTTTTCCTTTTATGTGCCTCATATAATTGGGCACGTATAGGTTTCGCATCTTCATATTTACCAGCTAAATAATAGGATTGGATTAATTTGGCCATGGCCGAGTAATCGTTTGGGAACAATTTGCAGTACTTTTCAAATGTGATAAAAGTATTGCTATCTCCGTCTAGAAGCTGCACCAATCCATAGTTATATAAACTTATTGAATAATTTTCATCGGATGGAGCAAGTAGTGAGATTCCCTTTTTATAAGATTCTTTTGCTTCTTTATTTCTATTTGTCTTTTGATAGGATTCCGCAAGCAACAAAATAAATCGGGTTTTACAATTTGGAAATGATAAACCTTTCTTAAAATAATATATTGCCGAATCAAATTTTTCAATAGTATAATAAACCTCACCTTTTCCAGTATAAAAATCAGGCTCCTTAGGCAATCGTACAATGGCAGAATCAAAAAACGGAAGCGATTCAATATATCGCCCTTTATAAAACAAGGTCATCCCCTTGTAATAAAACATATCATGATCAACAGAGCCTTTGGCAAGGGCAGCGTCTAAATACTTCAAAGCCATATCGTCATTGCCTTTCATGAAGTAAGCCATCCCAATATAATACATGGATTTTGCACTTAGGGCTTCTCCTTTCTTGTTTTTATTTTTAATTATTTCATCAAATTTCTCCATCCCATAAAGGTCGCGGAAATAAATTGTTTGCGCATCTTGACCAATCAAGTGACAGCTTAGTATTAGAAAAAAGAATAGGGAAGCTATTTTCATGAAGGGAATTTATCTAGAATAACGAATTGAAATATAAATTGTTTCAGTAAAATGAACTAATAAAAAAAATTAATCAATATTTCGATTCAACCCATAAAGCATCAACTCATCAGGGTCGCCTTCTATAAAGAAAAATTTCTCAAACTGGAGCCCAATTTTTTCAAGTACATTTCTGGAACGAATATTATTTTCGGTGGTAATAGCCACAATTCGGTTACACTTTAGTTCGTTGAAACCATAATCCAGAGAAGCTTTCGCGGCTTCAAATGCATATCCTGAGCCAAAATATTCAGGTAAAAAGGCGAAACCAATATCCAAATCATCCAACCCATCACGTTTTATTAAACCACAAATTCCTATGGGTTTTTGAACCGACTCTAAAAAAACCAATTGTAAACCAATGCCATATTCCTCATAGTTTTTATGAATCTTTTCTACGATATATTTTTGAGCATCGGCAACATTATGTATCTGCCGATCTCCAATAAATTCAAGCCATCCAGGGGTGTTGAGCAACCTCAATATAAATCCATCATCCTCGGTATTTAAAGGGCGAATTATGAGCCTCGCTGTTTTAATAGAATACATGTTTTTAATATGTTATTAGCAAAAATACAATTCTTTTGATATTGAATAAAGTAACAAAACTTACATAATAAATTTATGATAATCTCTTTCTGTTATATTTGTCTTCATGAAAAGATTGTTTCTTCATCTCTTCCTTTTAGGAATGCTATGTTTAAGTTCAATTGCGAAATCGCAAACACAGGTTACCTTCTACACCTCTATGGGCACCTTCGTAGCGCAATTGGAAGAAAAGAAAGCGCCAATTACAGTTGCCAACTTTATTAAATTAGTAAATGAGAAGTTTTACGATTCCATTATTTTTCATCGGGTTGTGAAAGGTTTTGTGATTCAAGGTGGCGACCCCACAGGCACTGGTAATGGAGGCTGCGGCTATACCATTGCCGATGAGTTTGATTCGATGAGTAATGTGATAAGGACATTAGGTATGGCAAATGAGGGAACACCACATTCAGGCGGAAGTCAGTTCTATGTTAACTTAGCAAATAATATTTTTCTCGATCATAAATATTCGGTTTTTGGGAAAGTAATTACAAACTTTACAGTAGTTCAAAATATTGGGAAGGTGGCCGTGAATGGCTCCGACCGCCCCCTCACAGATGTGGTGATGGATAGTGTGCGAATAACTTTGGCCAATGGCATTGATAATAGGACAACAGAAATCTCGGAAGCAAGCATCACCCCAAATCCTCTGACCGAAAAGAGTGTACTCACATTCACTTCACTGAAAACAGGAAAAGGAACATTGAATGTATATAATCATCTTGGTGTAAACATTGCACAAATAAATATTGAAAAGCATGAAGGATTTAATGCAATATCGATTGATGCTATTGCTCAATTGCCAGCAGGCATTTATTACTGGGTAATAGATGGCAATGAGAATAATAAAAAAAGCAAACTCGTGGTGACAGAATAATTTCTTACTTATTTGATTCAAATAAAAAGCCAGTCTCAAATCACTGAAACTGGCTTTCTTGCTAATTAAATATCATTTAATAATCATTAATGGTAGTGATATTGATTGTTGATGATTCTCAATCATAATGCGATAAATTCCTTCTGGTAAGTTGTTCGTCGTGATATTCCAATGTACGATGCCAGGAGATTGTTGATCACGAATCTCGCTATGAATTTCTCTTCCGGCTAAGTCAATTATAAAGACGGTGAAAGTGCCAGGTTCAATCAAGTTCATCTCGATGCTAACTTGCCCCTTTGCCGGATTCGGGAATATTTGCAAACTTGAAATCATTTCATCTAATGTATTCATGCCAACACTCACTCTTGTTGTTGCTTCAGGAGAAAGTTTGTGTATTTCGGTTAACCCAAGACTGTCGGATGCAATGCAGAAGAATTTGTAAGTTGCTCCTTTTTTGCCGTGAAACTGTGCGCTGGTGATACTTATGGCCGATTTCCAAACCACATATGGACTATCGTTTTCTGAATAAAAAATACTGTAGTTTAAAATACCACATCCTTGATCGGATCCCGCCCAACTTACATTAAATAAAGTGTCATTTTGTTTGGCGCCTAAACTCGCAACACTGCTTGCAGGAACCATCGTATCAATTTTGTTAGTATACGTATTCGTAACAATAGGGGGATTCAAATCGAAAACAATACTTGCTTTATTGCTAATGGTTGCATTATGTGGGATTGATTTTACGAGCATACAGCTATAGGAAATATTTCCTTCTCCTTCTGGTGAGATTTTATTTGGAGGCAAGAATCCTAAATCAGGATCTTCGGTAAGTTCCAAAGTAGTTCTGTCAAGAGAATGAAAACTCCATGCAATGGCCCCATTGGAAGTGTCAATTTCGCCATGGGCTTGAACGATAATTTTTTTCTTGGGATATAAGTCAATCAATACGGTATACTTCTTCGCAAATTCTTGAATCATCACCGTAGTATCACCAAAGCTGATGGAATTAAAACTAAAGGTACTGAGATCAAATTTAGTTTTGTCGAGTGTATCTTTCACAAATACTTCTAAGGCTGAAGAACCTGCAGTAGCCTTATTTTCAAAATAAATTCTATAAGATTTATTTCCTTTGGCCGTAATGTAATTATTACTTGTGAATCCTTGAGGGCCAACCATTTCATTGGGGTCCATAGAAGTTACTCCATTACTGTTTTTCTTAGTTTCTGATTTCTTTTTGAATTTACGCCAACAGCCTTCATTAACATCTGAATTTTCTTTCAAATCCATGATGCCACCAACAACAGAGAGTCCATACGAAACAGCTGTTCCTACTCCGGGTACAAATCCTGTAACACATTGTCCCATACTCAAGCCTGCTGCTGTAAAATCCCAAATGAAACTTCCCCAAGTATAAGGCTTTTCTTCAGGTATCATATAGTCGGGTAAGTAATTATCGGGAGGGAAAAGTTTGTCGACAACACCTAAGCAACTCAAAACTGGCAAGCCTCCGGTGAGTTGTTGAACTGCATATTTTTCTGCGTAAAAAGTAATGCATGCTCTAACTTCCATTGGCATGGGTTCAGTAGTCTTTGCATTATAATTTATAGTTTCCCATAACGGATCAATCATCCAAGCTCCCATTTTCAATGCACCCGTTCCTGTGAGTTTTACTTGCACACGTGCATCAAATGCAGAGCCTGCAGGAATTAGCGGCAAATAAAATGGATACACGCGCATTTTCTGACCCCCATATCCGCTCAAGGAATCGGTGACGAAATAGATTGATACAGAATCGACAATCTTAGTATAGGTAGCACCTAGGCTGCTAATGCTTTTAGGGAGTACAAGTTTCGTATCGGGGAATCGAACAGACAATCCTGGCAAATCGCTTACCACATAAATGAGCACCGTACCAAGGGCATCAGAGTTGGAAGTATTTCCAAAATTCAAATCAAATGTTTGCCAACGGTTCAATAAGAAACGATCGCGACCCGTAAGAGATACCCATGGGTTACTGCGTTGCCCTTGTGTTATAGAAAAATATGCGAGCTTAGCAAGTGTGGCTTCACCCGGTGTTTCAATAACTATATCGTAGCTACCCAATGCTTTTCCTTTCAAATTAAATCGTGCCAACATCGATTCCCCAATCCAATCGGTGAGATATGAGGTATCTGCAACGATATCGCTTTGTCCTGTCATCTTAAGTTTCGCAACGCTATTAGATTTTAATCCTGCCCCAAAAATGTACATTGACACATAGCCAGTATTTCCACCCGAACGAGGTTCTACTGTTTCAATCATTGGGTGAAATGAATTGATGCCAATGCTTGTTGCTGATAAGATATAATGCCCGTAGGCAGGAGCTTTGAGTATGGTTACTGTTTTGCCTGTTTTGTCGATAGTCACTCCTGTTGTAATGCGCATCCAAGTTAAGCCAGCGTTAGAGGAGAAGAATACTTTGAGTGAATCTTCTAAATTTCCATTCAAAGCATTGGCTTTATAATTAAGTTTTAGCCATACCAATGAATCGCTATAACTCTGAGGTAAATTGCGTAAGCGCCACCATGAACTCACGGCACCATATGCAGTTGGGTGTTGCTGGTAGCCGTAATGATCAACCATGATTTTAGTGATCACTACTCCCGCTTTTATATTGGCCGAGGCATCATAAAAATATAAATTGTTAGCTACTGAGTTGTCGAATCCTTGAGATACAATTACCTTTCCGTAATTCAATAATTTGGCAGTATTAGAAATAGAAGTTAACGATAACGTTGCTCCAGTATCAACTATACACCAAGCTTTTGCGTTAGCAGTAAAATTCAAGTTAGGTAAAGTATTATTCCCGATCAAGCGGATAGAGTCATCTACATATATTGTCGACTGAATACCTACTGCATTACTTCCTCCAATATTTCGGGCATTAGTACCAACAAGGCTAATATTGGAGGTGCTAAAAATACTATTATTTGCAATATTCCCTTTTATTGCTAAATAAAAAGAGTAACCACTTGGATTATTAATGATAGATCCCCAGTTTATTAAATCACCTTGTATATTTAGGGTGTTCGACCAGCCATATAAATTGGTTAGGGTATCTAATACGGTGAGGGTATCTTTAAAGGTATTGTATTGTCTAGAATATACATTCCCATTAAGTTTGCAATGTCCACTAAAATCCATGTATTCAATGATGGAGTTGTTTAGGTATAAGGTATCATTGGAAAAGATTTTACCATTCGTAAAAGTATAGTTGTTTGATAAAAGCTTGTGGCCATTTGTTTCAATTTTGCATCGACTCAAATACCAAGTATTACTTTCAAGCATCACGTCACTATTTAAAATAATATTTCCGATAGAGTCGGTGGTGTTTATGGTTCCTTCAAATTTCTTGCCTAGGGCTTGTTCAATTTGTTGACTATTGACACCGATAAAGTTGGTCGTCTCTAAAATCCACAGGCCTTCATTGCGCACGTTTCCTGTAATGTCAAGACGAAGAGAGTAACCTGAAGGATTGCTCCGAATGGTGCCTTTATTAACGATATCTCCATTGATTGTAATCGTATTCGACCAGCCATAATTATTAAACAAGGTATCGATAATTGTTACCTTGCCATTAAATACATTGCCACCTCTAGAATAAATATTTCCACCTAAAATATAATTTCCGAAAAAGCGCATGTCGATAATTGTCGTATTGTCGAGAATAGAAGTATCATTTGAAATAATCTTACCATAATTAAAGGTGTGATTTTGCGATTGAAGCTTGAATCCATTCGTGCGAAGTGTTGCATTATTAAAATTCCAAGTATTATTCACCATTATGATATTGCTACCAAGAATTATATCACCGATGGAGTCGGTATTGTTGAATGTGCCTTCAAATCGAACGCCATTCGATTGTTGAATGATTTGATTGGTATTTCCAACTAAGTTGGTAATGTATGGATTCCATATGCCATGGTTGATGATATTGCCTTTTATATCGAGGGTGAGGGTATAAATATTAGATATGATAGTGCCATTATTTATGATATTCCCATTCACTGCGATGGTATTACTCCAGCCATATTTATTATATAAAGTATCAATTACTGTCACTGTATCATTGAACACATTTCCATTTTGAGAAAGCACATTACCACCCAATTTATAGTTGCCATAAAAGCGCATGCTTTGGATTACCGAATTGTCAAGAATGAGTGTATCATTTCCACTTAACTTTCCATTATTAAAGGTGTAATTATTTGAAAGTAAATCGAAGCCATTCGTTTGGATTTTGGCGTTATTTAAATTCCAGATATTTCCATCTAAGGATACATCGCTAACGAGGATGATGTCGCCAATTGAATCGGAATTATTAAATGTACCTTGATATTTTTTGCCACTTGTTTGTGATATTGTTTGATTGTTGTTGCCAATAAAATTAGTTACATACGCTTCCCAAATTCCTTCATTTCTAACATTTCCTTTGATATCGAGCATTAATACATAACCGCTATTATTTCCAATAAATCCTTTGTTGATGATGTTTCCGTTCACTGCAATGGTATTGCTCCAACCATATCGGTCAATCAAGGTGTCGACGATGGTGGCATTGTCGTTAAAGCTATTTCCAACTTGAGACAAAATATTTCCATCGAGTTTATAATCGCCAAAAAACGAGAGGTATTCGATATTGGTATTGTCGAGTTGAATGGTATCGTAAGAAATGATCCAACCATTTCTTACCATTTCATCTTTCGTAATTAGTTTGTATCCGTTAGTTCTCAGAATCGTTTTCCCCAAATCAAAAATATTTGAAATCAAACGCACATCGCTGTTTAAGTAAAGATCACCAATGGAGTCGGTAAGTCCGAATGGCCCTTCAAATGCTTTGCCTGCTGATTGCTGAATGTAATGATTGGCGGTTCCAGAGATTGCAGTATTTGAAACTCTCCATATCCCTTGATTGGTAATATTTCCATCGATATCTAAATAAAAGGAATACCCCGATGGATTGCTGATGATGGTTCCTTTATTGATAATATTTCCTTTAATAGTAAATGTGTTTGAAAACGCATATTGATTAAGGAGGGTATCCACTACAGTAAGATTACCATAACATAAATTATTGTTTTGTGAATGAATATTTCCATCCAATACATAGTTGCCTGAAAAGGTTAATCCGGCAATGATTGATTGATCAAGTTTCAGTGTGTCATTCGATTCGATGTAGCCATTCTTTAAAGTATAATTTAAGGTAAGCAGTCGATGCCCGTTGGTTTTAATTTTTGTTCGGTTGAGGTCGAAGGTATTGGCATTCAAAAGCACATCACTATTCAGGATGATATCGCCCACTGAATCTGTCTCTCCAAAATAACCTTCCAGTTTCATTCCTGTTGCTTCTTGTACATATTGATTTGCGCCTCCTGATAATTGGGTATAATAGATATTCCAAACATTATTATTGGTGATGTTCCCGCCTATGTCGAGGGTAAAGGAGTAACCACTAGGATTATTCAAAATGCTACCATTATTTACTACAGCATTTGTAATAGATAAGGTAGGCGAATAAGCATAGGTGTTGAAGAGTGCTGCACCAGTATTGATGGTTAAATTGGAACAGGAATATGTTCCATTCACGTACACTGATGAATTAATTATTACATTGTCGGAGGAAGATGGGACGGTGCCACCAATCCAAGTAGAAGTGGCGCTCCAATTGCCTCCTGCAGATGCTGATGTGATGGTAGCTGCTGGAGAGAAAATACTTAATACTAGAAAGAAAACTCCCCCAATAAAAAATCGATAAATTCGATGATAAGTAAAAATCGTTTTCATGATAAATGGGTTTTTTTACAATACAAAGTTCTCCTCTATTTTCTCGAAAGAATATGAGATGCATCATGAAATGTGATTTATATCACATCTAAATAATAAGTTAAAATATATCGGTAATAAAATAATTTTATTAAAAAATAATGATGGAGATGTAGAATATTATTCTCCAATAAATTTTCATGGGCCATGCTCTTCTCTGAATGTTGTCATCTTGCTCTTCAAGAAAGTTTCGAACATTTACCTGCTAAATTTTAAATGTATTCATTCGGAAGTTCAATTTCTATAAGGAGTCTGACTGTTTTAAACTGTTGAAATTCAATCGGTAGTTTGGCAACATATTTACCCCCAACGTTATCCTTCATTCTCAATTATTAACTAAATTTACCCCCTATGAAATTGTTCCTACTCGATGGTATGGCCCTTATTTATCGGTCACATTTTGCTTTTATAAATAACCCACGAATCACTAGCTATGGCTTAAATACTTCGGCAGTTTTCGGACTCGCCAATACGGTTTTAGATATTATCAAAAAACAACGCCCAACCCATATCGGAGTGGTGTTTGATACTGCTGCTCCCACCGATAGGCATATTGAATTTGAAGCTTATAAAGCCCATCGGGAAGCCATGCCCGAAGATTTGAGTAAAGCCATTCCGTATGTATTTCGCATGCTGGAATCGCTCGATATTCCGGTGATTACCTATGATGGATATGAGGCCGATGATATCATTGGAACCCTTGCCCTGGAAGCCGGTGCCGCTGGAATAGAAACGTATATGATGACTCCTGATAAAGATTTTTGTCAACTGGTTCGCCACAATGTTTTCATTTACAAGCCAGGAAAATTTGGCAGTGAAGATGAAATTTTGGATGAAGAAAAAGTGAAAATAAAATGGGAAGTTGATAATGTTTTAAAAGTAATTGATATCCTTGGGCTTTGGGGCGACTCCGCCGATAATATACCTGGCATCCCAGGGGTAGGAGAGAAGACCGCGAAGAAACTCGTTCAAGAATATGGCAGTATGGAGGGCATTTTTGAGAATGTAGATAAACTCAAAGGCAAGCAAAAAGAGAACTTTATCAATTTCAAAGAACAAGGCATCTTAAGCAAACGATTGGCGACGATTAATTTGGCAGTACCCGTTAAATTAGAACAATACGATTTGGAAATCCGCCCCTTCAACAAAGAAAAGGTAGAAGTCTTTTTTCAAGAGATGGAATTCCGAACCCTGAGCAAACGTATTTTTGGAACAGAAACCACCGCACCAGCCCAAGCCGATTTGTTCTCATCGGCGGTGGCCGAAGTAAAGCAAGAAGCCTCCGACGCAGAAGAAGCACCTGCAAAGGTATTGCAGACTATCGAAACGGTGCCGCATTCTTACACTACAGTTTCCACAATGGAGGCTCGTGCCGATTTAATCAATCAGTTATTAGCGCAAAAGATTTTTTGCTTTGATACCGAAACCACTGGCATCGATGCAGTGGTTGCTGAAATTGTTGGGATGTCGTTCAGCTATGAAAATCATACGGGATATTATATTCCAATGCCCGAAAATCAAGAGGAGGCGAAGGCTATTTTAGCAGAATTTAGAATTGTATTTGAAAATGAATCCATCACCAAGATTGGACAGAATATCAAGTACGATTATATGATATTATATCGTTATGGCATCACCGTAAAAGGAGGCATGTTCGATACGATGTTGGCTCATTATCTTATTGAACCCGACCAACGTCATAATATGGATGCCATGAGTGAAAACTATTTGCAATATTCGCCAGTGAGTATAGAAACCCTTATTGGGAAAGGGGCCAAGCAACTCAGTTTTCGTGCCGTTGAAGTTGAAAAGGCAACGGAATATGCCGCCGAAGACGCGGATGTTACCTGGCAATTAAAAAATATTTTAGAACAGGATAAGAATTTCTTGCCTGTGAAAAAAGTATTTGATGAAGTAGAAATTCCTTTGGTTAGTGTGCTTGCACATATGGAACTCGAAGGCGTGAAAATTGATGGAGAAGTACTTGGTGTAATTAATAAGGAATTGGAAACAGATATAAAAAATTTGGAAACGGAAATTTTCAAACTTAGTGGAGAGGAATTCAATATCGCATCACCCAAACAATTGGGAATTATTTTATTCGAGAAATTAAAATTAGATCCCAAAGCAAAAAAAACCAAGACGGGCCAGTATCAAACTGGGGAGGACGTATTGCAGTATCTTGCCTATGAGCATGATATCGCCAAGCGATTGATGGAATATCGTGAGTATACCAAGCTGAAGAGCACCTATGTAGAAGCGTTGCCTCTCATGATAAACAAGGCCACTGGAAGAGTGCATACGAGCTTCAATCAAGCCGTTGCTGCCACAGGCCGATTGAGTAGCAATAATCCCAACTTGCAAAATATTCCCATTCGAACGGAGCGTGGACGAGAGGTGCGCAAAGCCTTCGTGCCTCGCGATTCCGATTACACTTTTTTAAGTGCGGATTATTCGCAAATTGAATTACGAATCATTGCTGCATTGGCCAATGATGAGAGTATGTTGCAGGCATTCAGAGATAAAATTGATATCCATACCGCTACTGCAGCGAAGGTATTTGGAGTGAGTATTGAAGAAGTAAATAAAGATATGCGCCGAAAAGCAAAGAGCGTAAACTTCGGAATCATCTATGGAATTTCTGCTTTTGGTTTGGCCGGACAATTGGGCATTTCAAGAGGGGAAGCCAAAGAAATAATTGATACTTACTTCGCTCAATTTCCAAGCATCAAAAATTATATGCACGACAATGTGCAATTTGCAAGAGAGCATGGCTATGCACAAACCATTTTAGGACGCCGCAGATACTTGCGCGATATTAATAGTGCCAATGCGGTGGTACGAGGCTTTGCCGAACGAAATGCCATCAATGCCCCAATACAAGGTAGTGCAGCCGATATGATTAAAGTGGCCATGATAAATATTCATCACGAGCTCATCAAACGTAATATGAAATCGAAAATGATATTACAAGTGCATGATGAATTGGTGTTCGATGCACATATTAGAGAGCTCGAAGAATTGAAGTTGCTCATCCACGATAAAATGGTTACGGCCATCCCGATGAATGTTATCATTGAAGCAGAGATGGGAACTGGAGATAATTGGTTGGCAGCACATTAATAAATGGTTAAATCGAATTTAGGAAAAATTTATTTCCATAAAGCCGATTTGAGTTTGAATTCTAATTTTTTTTCAAACTTCTATATACCAAATCATTTAGATAGGAATAATTTCACGGCCCTCTTTTTTGCCAAAATCGTTAAGTGAGATGGCTCCTAAAGAAATTTCGAAAATGGTTCTGACATTATTGACAGTGTTGCAGAACATATTCATTAAATTTGAGGATTAACTTAAAGCAGAAATACTAGTTACTTCTTTAGTTTTTCCAGAAAGCATTTCAACTCTTTGTTATTGTTGAAATCTTCACGAGTAACCACATAGCGAAACGCATCGTACTTGCGCCCATCAAGCTTTGTAAAATGATTCTTGAGCGTTGCACGATTAATATAACCGATACGATCGAGCATCTTAATCGATTTCTCATGCTCGCTGCTAACAATCCCATAGATTTCTTTTAATCCAAGGGTATTGAAGCAATATTCGTGCATGAAGGCGAAACTTTCAACGGCAAGTCCACCATTATGATATACTGGAGAAATTCCTAAAGTACATTCGGCCTCCATCTTTTTCAAGTCAACATATCGCACCCCTCCAGTGCCAATTACTTTATTGTCATCTTTATGCCATACAGCCCAATAGAGTGAGTTTTTGTTTTCTACAAAATCCATCAAACGCTCGAAATATCGTTCGGCATCGTCATAAGATTCAAAGGGGCGTGCATCGAGGTTATTGTAAAACTCGGGCATGCTTCCATATTCAAACATGCCTGGTAATGCGGCAGCATCAAGCTCTTTCAAAATCAATCGTGGTGTGACGACGGTTGCTACTTTCAAATTGGACGTAGTGGTTCTTAGCATTTCTTTCTTTTTGTTAGTTGTTTTGTTTAAGATATCGACTGCTTTACACCTTCATTGAATTTGGCTTGATTCTTAGCCCAATCGTCCTGTCGGTATAAATTAATATTCACAATTTCTGGGTGCTGTAATAAATATTCAGTCACCATTTTGCCATTCGCCTCAATTCCAATTCCCTCGATCAACTTCGTGAAAAATAATAAGTCATCTTCATAGTCGAGGGTTAAACGAAATGGTTGGTTCATTTCCCACGATTCCAATTTCATCATTTCTATTTCGATACCACTTTTCTTCACAAATTCAGTAATAACGTCGGTATTGGTATTTTCTTGTTGTGCAAATTGATAAATCGAATCAATTCCTTTTTTACTAATGGCATACGTAAAATAACCACAAATCACATTCTCGGGATGCTTAATCATCACAGCATTCGATTGTTCTAAGGCCTCTATAGCACGTTTTCCAATATTGTAATCGTACATCAAATCGTCGCCATCAACCAATAAGGCATTGTCAATTTGAAGGGTATCGAAACAATCTTTCCATCGTTTGATTTTATTAAGCAAGGCGCCACGATAAATCCCAACACCATTTTCAGCAGCAATTACTTCAAATATATCATCGGAAGCATCTGTAGAGGTCGCAATAACAACAGGAAATCCAGTGAGTTTTGCACGTGCGATAACGGCTTCAATAGTCTTCAAGTTAGGAACTACCTCCAATATTGCTTTATTAGGCAATCGGGTTGATGAGTTTCTAACTGTAACTAATGCACAATTTTTAGTCATTAATATTTGCAATATTTCAACAAAAGTAACACAATTTTTTCAAAATTGGAACTAGGTACTATTCACGCAGGGGTGAGCGTTGCTTTAAAGTGTTGGTTTTTCTTGAATTGTATCATTTTCCTAAATGTCAAAAATTTACGATTTTTAAATAAAACAGCATTATTTACGCCTCCAATATGCACAGTTTCATTTATCAAAAGTACTAAGTATCTTCGCATCCTAACATTTAACACTACAATATGAATATCATTGTACCTATGGCTGGAATGGGAAAGCGCATGCGTCCTCACACCCTCACCGTTCCTAAACCATTGATTCCCATAGCAGGCAAACCAATCGTCCAACGCCTCATTGAGGATATATCAAAAGTATGTAATGAAAAGATTGAAGAGGTGAATTTCATTATTGGTAATTTTGGAGAAGAAATTGAAGCAGAACTAATGAAGATTGCCGAAAGTGTAGGCGCCAAGGGAAAGATTAGTTACCAGAATGATCCTTTAGGAACGGCTCATGCCATCTTATGTGCCGAAGAAAGCTTGAAAGGCAATGTTATTGTCGCTTTCGCTGATACTTTATTCAAAGCTGATTTCGTGATGGATAAAACCAAAGACGGAATCATCTGGGTACATCGTATTGATGATCCTTCGGCTTTTGGTGTGGTGAAACTTGATGCCTATGGCACGATTCTCGATTTTGTAGAGAAGCCTAAAACATTTGTGAGCGACTTGGCCATCATTGGAATTTATTATTTCAAGAGTGGTGAAACATTAAAGAGTGAATTGCAATATTTGTTGGATAATGATATCAAACATGGTGGTGAATATCAACTCACCGATGCGTTGTTGAATATGAAAAACAAAGGCATGCAACTCACCATTGGTAAGGTAGAAGAATGGTTAGATTGTGGAAATAAAAATGCCACTGTTTATACCAATCAGCGCGTATTGGCGAATACAAGTGATAAGCTTATTGCTGATAGCTATATCAACGAAAACAGCGTCATTGTTCCGCCATGCTATATCGGTGAAAATGTAAAAATATCCAATTCAGTGATTGGTCCGTATACCTCAGTAGGTAGCAATACCGTAATTGATCATGCCATCATTAGTAATAGCATTATTCAAAACAATACAAAAATCACCCACGCCAATTTGCGTAATACCATGATTGGTAATTTCGTTGATTATGAAGGGTTGGTGAGAGAGTTAAATATTGGTGATTACTCAGTGGTAAGCTGAGTTTCGCGTCAATTCAAGTTATAGAAGTTAATTTTTTTAGTTTTTCCATGAGATATTTAATCACCTCCGCATTGCCATATGCCAACGGACCCAAGCATATAGGACATTTAGCGGGAGCGTATTTACCTGCCGATATTTATACTCGTTACCTCAAAGCACAAGGGCACGATGTTGCTTTTGTATGTGGAAGTGATGAGCACGGAGCGGCCATCACCATACAGGCGATGAAAGAAAAAACAACGCCCAAGGCCATCGTCGACAAATATCATGAGTTGCTTAAAACTTGTTTCGAGCAATTCCATATCGATTTTGATATCTATCACCGCACCAGCGACCCACTTCATCATACTACTGCCCAGGAGTTCTTTACCAATTTAGATGATAAGGGAATCTTCCAAATTGATGAGAGTGAACAATATTATGACGAGGAAGCAAAGGTGTTTTTAGCCGACCGTTATATCAAAGGTACCTGCCCCAATTGTGCATATGAATCGGCCTTTGGCGACCAATGCGAACGTTGTGGAAAATCACTTTCCCCCAACGAATTAATCAATCCTGTATCAACGCTCAGTGGCAATAAGCCTACCCTTAAACCCACCAAACACTGGAGTCTTCCACTAAACAAATACGAAGGTTTTTTGCAAGAGTGGATATTGAAAGACAAAAAGGACAAATGGAGAAATACCGTTTATGGGCAATGCAAAAGCTGGATTGACGGTGGTTTGCAGCCTCGTGCGGTAACCCGTGATTTGGACTGGGGTGTTAAAGTTCCATTGAAAGAAGCAGAAGGAAAAGTTCTTTATGTATGGTTCGATGCACCCATAGGATATATAAGCGCCACGAAAGCTTGGGCTGAAAAAAATAATAAAAACTGGAAAGATTACTGGTGCGATAAAGAAACCAAATTGGTTCATTTCATAGGGAAAGACAATATCGTTTTTCATTGTATCATTTTTCCGGTGATGCTTCATGCACATGGAGAATTTATATTGCCTGATAATGTTCCGGCCAATGAATTTCTCAACTTAGAAGGCGAGAAAATGAGCACTAGCAGAGGATGGAGCATTGAGATGCATGAATTCTTAGAAACTTTTCCGGATAAGACCGATGAACTTCGTTATTACTTAACTGCCATTGCCCCCGAGACCAAGGATGCTGATTTTACCTGGAAAGGATTTCAAACGGCCAACAAAAGCGAGTTGGTTGATATACTAGGAAATTTCGTGAATCGTATTGTAATGCTTACGCATAAATTTTATGATGGGCTTGTTCCATTACCAGGTGAAGCAGGGGAAGCTGAGAAAAATATTGCTTTGGAAATCATATCACAAACCAAAAAGGTGCATGATTTAATTGCTCAATGTAAATTTAGAGAAGCCCAGTTTGAAATGATGAATTTGGCACGTGCAGGAAACAAATACCTCGCCGATGCAGAACCATGGAAACTCATTAAGACGGATGAGCTTCATACTAAAACCATCATGTATACTGGTCTGCAAGTTGCAGTGCATTTGTCGAAATTGATGCAATATTTTATGCCAATCAAAGCGGAGCAGCTATCATCGATGTTGAATTTCAATCGATTCCTTAACCTCACACCAGGGCACCAAATTAATCAAGCAGAATATTTATTTAAACCAATAGAGGATGAGTTAATTGAAGCTCAAATTCAAAAACTAAAAAAACGCGTGGAAGAGAAAATAGAATTGGCAGCAACTGCAGCCACACCAGCCTTTAAGCCATTGAAGCCAGAGATTACCATCGACGATTTCAATAAAATTGATTTAAGAGCAGGCACAATTATCGAAGCCAAGAAGGTTGAGAAAGCAGATAAATTGCTTCAACTAACAATTGATATGGGCTTTGAGGTTCGTACAGTTTTGTCGGGCATTGCAATGCATTATAAGCCTGAGGATATTGTTGGACAACAAGTAACCGTAGTTGCCAACTTAGCTCCTCGCAAAATGCGTGGTATTGACAGTTATGGTATGATACTCATGGCAGAAGATGCCGATGGTAAATTGGTATTTGTAAATCCCAGAGAGGCGATTTCAAATGGAAGTGATGTGAAGTAATAATTTCACTCTGATTTGAATTGCAAAAAGTAATAGGGTAGAGAATATAAAGCTAAAACAAATACCTCACTTCCACTCCACCAGTATGTATCATAGGCTTGCCTTGTGTCGCCCGCCCGTTATAGTTGAGATTGATTTGCATCGTGCTGCTTATTTGATGCATGAAGGTGAGATATACCAAAATATTATTCCCATTATTCAACCCTTGTAACATCTCATACGCAATTGATGAATTGGCATCTCCATTAAATTTAATATTCACCAAACTGGCTCTCCCATCTAAAAAGCTTTTGCTGCTTAAATACCAGTGCAAATCCATGCCACCTTCCCAATTCTCCGATTTGATGGGAACAGCACCATTTGATTGCGAAATATAGTATTTTGTTCTAAGCGTGATTCTTAATGTTTGCTTTAATTCTAAATTGAGTTTCGGTTCGATACTTTGATAACCAAAACGGTAATTGCGTAATGCAAAGAATTGAGAATGCAATTGCTTTTCTCCATTCACCAAATACAATTGTATGAAGCTCACCGAACTAAACGCCACCCTGAAAATCACTTCATGCTCCTTCTTGCTTCGGGTATCGAGGCCATAGCTCAATAGGTTTGTATTGCCCGTTTGACGGTAGTTATAGCGCATGTCAAACGAATTGAAAGGGTGGTTGAAAATGAAATTGTTTTCGATATAATTATTGAAGTTCAATAAAGTGGTATCGTTATTATCAGAAGTGAATTTGCTCACAAAAAAACTGTTCTGAGCATATTGTTTCAATTCGTTTTTATAAGTAAATCGATTTTCAAACCGTCCTATAAATTTTAAGAATCCTGTTTTGGTTCCCCATAATTTATAAGGTTGTAGAATGATAGTTTCATAGGCCGAAAAATAATTTACCTTTGAGTAATCTTGAGTTGGCACCAATACTCGCACATATTTTGTTTCATCTGGATTGTAAGCTTGTTCAAATTCATTCAATTGTTTAACACCATCGTTATTATAATCTCTCCAGGTGTAGGACCCACGACCCACAGGTACTTCAATGAAAGTGTAAATTCTTTTCTGTTCCTGACCACTTCCTGCATTGCATTGTAAATTATGTTGCAAGGCATTTTTAAAACTCTGTAACGAATGCAAAAATTGAAATGTTAAACTTTGATCGTTCCTCAAATTTGTTAGTCGAGTATTATGTACTTCAATCGTTTTATATTGTGCTTGAAATTGAAATGTTTGTTTGCCCGATTGGAAAAGTCCATTTGCCGCTAAAATATTGGTGCTAAATGCCGGGAGGTATTGAGAATATTCTGGCGTTGCGTCATTTCTTTGTGTTGCATCAACTCTAAATTGGTATTTCTTTTTTTGAAAAATAGTAAATATTTGCCCTTGCAAATAGTCATAGCTCTGCAATCCTAATGTATCATTATTCAGCCGTTTAAATGCACTATGCTCCTTTTTTATTTCAGCACCAGCACCAGTAGATTTAGAAAGTTGTTGTAGTAGAAATAAATTCCAGGTGGTACTTGTGTTTTGGCTTTGGAGCAATAGAAGCTGATTTTGCATGAGTTCTCCATTTGCAGATATTGTGGTCTTTCGATGCTTCAATATTAAACTCGAATGATACCGAAGTCCATCTTGCTCTTTGTCTCGTTTGTATTGTTCAATGCCCACTAAAAATAATTTATCAGCAGTTTTCTTGATTTGAAATTCCAGTCCACTATTAAATTCAGTTGCTCTGGTATTGCTCTCCGAAACTTGTTGTAATTGTCGGTTCCAAACTCTTGCAAAGTTAATATCCCGGAATCGCTCCGCACTCTTGAAGTTTTTATTGACATAGTCGAAAGAAGCATTGGTACTAAGAATTAATGGTTTTTCTTTTTTTGAAACTGCATAATTTTGTTCCCATTGCATATGTGTCGCATAGCCTTTGTCATCCCCTTTATCCAATTTGCTAAATTCATTCTGGTCAAATTTGCTGCCTGCTATTTCTGCACTAATCCGTTGATGCTTATTAAAAGTATAGTCGCCACCTAACGAAATGTTTTGCAGTCCTTGCGGAGCTGTGAGTGGCTGTAATGGCTCGGCATTCCCTTGCAATACTCCATTCAACGGAGGGTAGAAGGCATATACTTTGCCATTCACATCGCTTTTTATTAAGCGATAATTTCCACGACCTTCACCTACTTCATTAAAAATTAATTCATAATAAGTGGTGTCCATTGTAGGTACATTAGTTAATACGTATACTCCAATATATCCAAGTGTATCCACTTTCCTATAAAGAATTTTTTCATTTGTGAACAAACTTACGGTCTTGGCGGAAGTGCTGAAAGCCTTGTTCAAACTGTCACCTACACTAGCGATCTTTTGCTTTTGCGCATCGGTGAGTTCTAATAACACAGGTTGGTTTTTTAAATCCTTTTCACTGTAATAATGTAAACGAAGGCTCAATTTATCCTGTTGCCATTCGGCGAATCCATTCAATACTGCCCGAGAATAATTTCTATCCGAGTATTGAAATTCAGCAATAACCCTGCTTGTTGCAATAATGAGTCGTCGTGAAGTGAAGGTTATTTCTCCAGTGTTATAATCGATAATGTAATCATGATCGTATCCACGAGTAAGCAACTTGTCATCTAAATAAATACGTTCGCTTCCGGCATTAATCAATACATAAAGTTCCCCATTATTTCCTTTTAATCGATAAGGCCCTTGATTGCCATCAATAACGGTAACTACCTGCCTCGAATACCGCCCTTTGGCAGCAGCGGCACTGGCACCATACTTTATTTTGTTACTCGAATCGGGTTGAGATATTGCATTGAAGTATACGCCTCTATTTCGTTTGTAATAATTCAGGAAATAGCTTTTTGACAATTCCGGTTTCAATTCAAAATCACCCATCGTTACCTGTTGATTGGCGTTGTAAAGCTTGATGAAAACTTTATCAAACTCTTGCAATTGCAAGGTGCTTCCATCGGGCTGTAATTGGGTATTGTCGTCGCTTATAGAGCCCAAAATATTCCAATCGGAACTGAGCTTTCCACTTAATTGCAAATTAAAAATCGAATTCAAAACCAAGTCCTGATTGTTTCCTACGGTGATGCCTCGCGAAATGACGCCGCTTTTATTTAAGGCAGGTTCATCGGCTAAATTGGAGTTTGTTTCATGAGGAATGTACAAATAATCTCTTCCGGTATTACTCGGGTTATTTCTTATCAATGCTCGCTCTTTGTGTTTATACAGTGGTTGCACTGGCTGGTACAATACACGATAGGAGATGGTGATAGATCCTCTCTCTTTGGTGATGAATTGTGATTTTAGAGGAAGTAAAAGGTAATTACTCGCGTTAAAAGTGCTTGGTTCGAGAACCTTAAATTCTCCAATACTTAAAGTGTCAATTTGAGTAGTATCAGAAACAATTTGCAGCGTTTTAAACCTCAGGCTCGAAACCGATTGAGCCCAAGTAAGTTGTAGAATAAAGCTTAGAAAGCAAGTAATTGCAACACGTTGCATGTAGTGTGCAATTTAAAGAAATAAATAGATTTTCGAGGATGGATTAGATCTCACGATTCACATCCCAAGCCTCCAAATAATCGCCTACACGACGAAGGAATCCTCCTCCTAAGCTGCCATCAACAATTCTGTGGTCGTAGCTAAGAGATAAGAACATCATGCTGCGTATTGCAATCATATCACCTTCGGGAGTTTCAATCACGGCCGGCTTTTTACGAATGGCACCGATGGCAAGTATTGCTACTTGTGGCTGATTAATGATAGGTGTTCCCATTACATTGCCAAACGTGCCTACGTTTGTAATCGTAAAGGTGCCACCTTGAATATCATCAGGGACTAATTTGTTCTGACGGGCACGATTGGCCAAATCATTTACATTCTTGGTAAGTCCGATTAAGTTTTTATGGTCGGCATTCTTTATAACAGGTACAATTAAATTTCCTGAAGGAAGCGCCGCCGCCATTCCAATATTGATATTTTTGCGTTTGATAATATTATTTCCTTCGAGGCTAATATTAATCATTGGGAAGTCTTTAATCGCTTTCACAACACATTCAATAAATATTGGAGTAAAGGTGATTTTTTCTCCTTCTTTTTTCTCGAATGCATTTTTCACTTTATCTCTCCAACGAACCAAATTGGTCACATCACACTCTACAAAGCTAGTTACATGCGGGCTCACATGCTTACTCATCACCATATGTTCGGCAATGAGTTTACGCATACGATCCATTTCCACGATTTCATCACCAGCCATGGTTGTAACCTTTGGTGCCGTAATTACAGGAGTAACCGTTGTTGCAGGTTTTGATACAGATGTTGGGGCTTCAACAATAGGTTCTGATTTTGAAGGAGGAGTATTGGAAGCTGGAATCGATTGACCTTTATTTTCTATAAATGCTAGAATATCACGTTTTGTAACTCTTCCTTCGGCTCCAGTACCTGGAATGGTTTCGAGCACTTGCATTGAAATATTTTCTGTACGTGCAATATTTAATACGAGTGGTGAATAAAATCGATTCCCCTCGATTGCAGGTTTTATTGAATGCGCAACAGTTTCCGTTTTTGCTTCTAAGGTTGCAGCTGCTTCTTTTACAAGCTCCGCAATTTTGTTGTCTTGTGCTACTGGTGCAGGAGCTGTGCTATTGGCACTCGAGCTATCAGCGATAATGGCAATAATAGCACCCACTGGTACCACATCATTTTCTTTGAATAATTTTTTAATCAATACACCGGCGTAAGAGCTTGGCACTTCACTATCAACCTTGTCGGTAGCGATTTCTAGTACGGTCTCATCTTGGGCAATGGTATCGCCCTCGTTTTTTGTCCATTTTATAATAGTAGCCTCCGCTATACTTTCGCCCATCTTAGGCATCACCAATTGAAACTCAGCCATTATGTATGATTTTAGAATTTGCGCAAAAATAAGTTATTATAAATAATTAGCACAATTATTTGTGACATGTCATAAGCCGTTTGGCTTACTTATTAGATTTCACTCCCTTCACCAACCAACTCTTCTAGCCTAGTTTTCGCCATAGCACCAAGGAATACGTAGTATAAGCTAATAAGCATGATGATATGACTGATATCGTTAAAGTTGAAATATTCGTGAATGGAAATATGCAATTTAAAAACGATGATTGAGAATAAGGAGATTCCAAAACCTAAGGCTACATCTTGAGCCCCTGGTTCCCCTTTCTTAAAGTCAAGGTAATTGAGAATAATTGTAAGTAGTACAACAACTCCTGCATAAATCACGATTAAGCTAAACTCATTGTTTGCGATGGTAATAACCGAAATTAATATAGTAGTAATTTGAACAAATATTCTAACCTTTTTTTTTCTTGATGCATTTCCAGTATCAAGCATTTCGGCGCTGGCTAATAGTAAGAAATAGGATGATACGATACTGGAGAGGTTCATTCCTATTCGCATTCCCTTGGATATATCGGCATTCATATAGTGCTTTACCCCATGCAATAATCCACCTAAAGCGGTTGAGATTCCAAGAAACAAAAAGAATAATCTCCAGAATTTTAGAAGCGGCTTGCTCTCTGATGGTAGCTTTAACTTTAAGAAAGAATAAATACAAAACCACGCCAACAACAAATCGGTTGCCGCCGTTACGGGTTCTGAAATTATAATTCCTAAATTGAGGGAGGTATCGTTCATTAGTGTAGGCAAAAGTAGTTTTTTATTTTTATTTACCTTAACTAGATAAATCGTAATAGCTGAAACTCATTAATTATAAATCCCAGTGCATTTCAATGAATTCTCGCACACAAGCATCCCCACCATTCTTATTTAATACAATATGAGATGCTTGTTTTATTTTTGATACGGCATCGGCTGGACATGCTGCCAACCCTACCTTTTGCATGCATTCTAAGTCGTTAAGGTCATCCCCAATATATGCCACATCTGTTAACTTGATTTTAAGCGATTTGCACCATTTCTTTAAAATGGTAAGCTTATTATCTCTTCCAACATATAACTGACTTATGCCTAACAAATCGGCACGGCGTTGAATTAAATTGATATTGTGCCCGCTACTGATGATCCCAACAATGATTCCATGATTGGCAACAATTCTTTGAATCGCCAAGCCATCTTTGGTATTGAATCTCTTGAATTCATCGCCACTCTCAGTGTAGTACATTCCTCCATCGGTAAGCACTCCATCAACATCAAGGATTAGAAGTTTGATTTGCATTTTGGGTTTGATTTATTAATCGATATTAAATAATGTTTCTGCCCACAGCAGTTGCAATTCCTTTCATTTCTCCAAATAGTTTGGTAAAGGTGGGATGATCCAATTGTTGTGAAGCATCGCTCTTTGCTACCTTTGGGTTCGGGTGAACTTCAATTAATAACCCGTCGCAACCAAAGGCTACCGAAGCTTTTGCTAAGTCGGGCACTCCATAGGCATAACCCATGGCATGACTAGGGTCTAATATTACCGGGAGGTTGGTATGATATTTTAAGTAAGCTGCACCGCATAAATCGAAGGTGAATCGGGTTTTTGTTTCAAAGGTTCGGATACCTCGTTCGCATAAAATAACTTGCTCGTTTCCACCACTTAAAATGAATTCGGCAGCTTGAACAAATTCTTGTAGCGTAGTGCCAAATCCACGTTTTAGCAAAACCGGTTTACGTGCTTCACCGCATCTGCGTAAGATACTTTGATCATACATAGCTTTTGCTCCAATTTGCACAATATCCGCATATTCAATCACTGCATCTACATGCGAAGAGTCTTTTACTTCGGTGATGATGTTCAATCCGTATTGCTTGCGAACTTCAGCCAACATCTTCAATCCTTCGAGTTCCATTCCCTGAAAACTATACGGAGAAGTTCTAGGCTTAAAACATCCTGCACGTAAGGTATTGATGCCTAATCCGACAAGTAACTTAGCGCTTTCTTCAATTTGTTCCCAACTTTCAATGGAGCAAGGTCCCGCAATTACTGGGGTATTCATAGAGTTGCCTCCAATGGTGGTTTTCCCCCATTTTATTTCGCGCAATTCATTGCGATACGTTTTGCTAGCAAGTTGAATATCACTATCCATGGCCCAATGGCCATCGGTTTTGCCTGCTACCAAGGCGGGAAGTTCCTTCACAGCCGATGGGGTTATTAAAATGAAATGGGTGCCATTGAAATAATGCATGGCTTGTAATTCGTGAGCCAATGCATGTGCTTGCGTTTCTTGTATCTCTTTTTTTAGATGGATAATCATATCTTATAATTCGCCTTTAATTAAATTAGTAAACAAAATGGTTCCAGTAAGTTGATGATCTTTATTCACTACTGGTAAGTATTGTAATGGGAAATTGGTATGTTTTATAAATAATAGTAAATCGTGAATGCTACTATCTTCTTGCATTTGTAATGGATTTGAATTCACACAGTCGTGTACATTAATCTGGTCCAGATGACCTATATTCTTTAATAAGCCTCTACGAACATCAGCATTGCTAATTAACCCCTTCAGCAATCCTGAAGCGCTCGTAATCAATGTAAATGCCATTTTATAATCCTCGATTTTCTGCAAAGCACCTTCAAAAGTAAGTTGGCTCTCCTCAATTACAGGCACCTCATCGAGCATCATCATAAAATCTTTCAATAAGAAATGTGAGCCAACCACAGGCTTCTTTAAGTTAAGTAAAGCCGCTCCCACATATCCTTTACTAAATAAATATGAACCAACCACTGCCGAATCAACACCCAGATTACGAAGGATGAAACTCACTTCGGCATTCACGCCCCCATCAACCTGTATCGTTTTTCCGGGGTGGCGCTTTTGAAACTGACGAATTTTACGAAAAGTATTCTTGTCAAACACCCCACCACTTTGTCCGGGGGTGGTGGTCATGAGCAAAATATAGGAGCAATCCTCGGCGTAAGCATCAAATGCTTCGATGCCAGTATTCGATGTTATAGCCAATCCAATGTCAGTATGTGGGGCCAATGCTTTTAACAAACTGAAATCGATGGGGGAATTGAAATTTTCGAACTGGAATGACACTTGTTTCACGATGCAACGACCAATGCCAGCGAAGTATTTTTCAGGGGTATCCGAAATAATATGAAGGTCGGCAGGAGTAGCACTATGCTCATTGATGTAAGCGATATCGTCAAAAACTCGAGGGTCGTCGTTACAATCTACATGGAAGTAATCAACTTCATGGTGATCCAGCTCTGTCACAATCTCCGATAGGAGTTTATCTTTTGAACTATAAATGGAGGCCGAAATCTTCATGTAGCAATTTTAAAAATGGGTGCAAAAGTAAGCAGTTGAAAGGGTATTTTTGTAGGAATTATTATGATTTTAAGCGCGATGTGGCTTTCACAAATAAGGTATTATGGCAGATTGCGTCCAATACGGGTAACTGAATAGCAAAGCTACATTGTATAAGAATTCTGAGAAATTTTTCCTACTCACTTTGTTTTTCGATATTTTAGTCTTACTTTTGCAAGCCAAAATTTAAAAAAAGATGATTGTATCTGCCGAACGCAAAAAAGAAATATTCGCAAAATACGGTAAGTCGGAAAAGAATACCGGTAGTACTGAAGGTCAAATAGCCTTGTTTACTGCTCGTATCAACCACTTGTCGCAACACCTGCAAGTTAATAAGAAAGATAATTCTACCGAGTTGTCGCTAATTAAAATGGTAGGAAAGCGCCGCTCCCTCTTGAATTATTTAGCTAAAACTGATATCTACGGTTACCGTGCTCTTATTAAAGAGTTGGATATTCGTAAGTAATTTTCTCCGGAAAATTTATTTTAAAGCTATAGGCAGACAGCTTGTAAAACTGTTTTCCTGTAGCTTTTTTTTACACGGTGATTTTTTAAAAGACACACATAATTATATATATATCTCAAGATGAACCCAATTACGCAAACACTTGATTTTGGTGATGGAAAGGCTATCACCCTCGAAACTGGCAAGATTGCCAAGCAAGCCCATGGATCAGTAGTATTACGCCAAGGCAACACGATGATTTTAGCTACTGTTGTAGCGGCTAAAGATGCGAAACCTGGAACCGATTTTTTACCATTATCGGTTGATTACCAGGAGAAATTTGCGGCAGTAGGCCGTATCCCCGGAAGCTTTATGAAACGCGAAGCACGATTAAGTGATTACGAAATTTTAATTTCTCGTATCGTTGACCGCGCTATTCGCCCACTATTCGCCGACGATTATCACGCAGATATTCAGGTAAATCTTTGGTTGCTTTCGAGTGATCCGAATATTAAACCTGATGCCCTCGTTGGATTGGCATCAAGTGCCGCGATTTGCCTTACCGATTTGCCATTTAATGGTCCAATAAGTGAAGTTCGCGTGGCTAAAATTGATGGGCAACTTGTAATTAACCCATTTATTAGTGATTTGGAACGTGCTACTTTAGAATTTATCGTTGCCGGTAACGCCAAGGATATCAATATGGTGGAAGGTGAGTGTAACGAAATTGGAGAAGAAGAGATGATCGAAGCCATGAAATTCGCTCATGCTCATATTAAGAAGCAAATCATCGAAATCGAAAAATTTGTTGAGAAAGTAGGTAAGAAACCTACACGCGAATACAAGCACGAAGAAAGTGATGAAGAATTGGCTAAACTAGTTCACGAATTTGCTTACCAAAAATTGTATGATATTGCTAAAATTCCTACAGGTAAAGATGAACGTTCATCTAAATTTGATGCTGTATTTGAAGAATATAAGGCCACCCTATCAGAAGAAGATTTAGCTGCAAAAGCTGGATTGGCTAAGAAATATTTCTCTAAAACTAAGAAGGAAGCCATTCGTACCATGGTATTGCACGAACGTAGCCGCTTAGATGGACGGAAACTTGACCAGGTTCGTCAAATCTGGTGTGAGCCTAACTACTTGCCAATGGCTCACGGTTCTTCTTTGTTTACACGTGGAGAAACCCAAGCATTAGCTTCTGTAACCTTAGGTTCAAAATTGGATGAGCAATTGCTCGATAGCCCAATGAACCAAGGATATAGCCGTTATTTCTTACATTATAACTTCCCCGCATTTTCAACGGGTGAAGTAAAACCTAATCGTGGCCCTGGTCGTCGCGAAATTGGTCACGGTAACTTAGCACAACGTTCATTGAAACGTATGTTGCCAATCGACAATCCTTATACAGTGCGTATCGTAAGTGATATTCTCGAGTCTAATGGATCATCATCAATGGCTACCGTATGCGCAGGATCAATGGCATTGATGGATTCAGGATTGCCTGTATCTGGAGGTGTTTCCGGTATTGCCATGGGTATGATTAGCAATAGCAAAGGCGAATACGCCATCCTTTCCGATATCTTAGGAGATGAAGATCATATCGGCGATATGGACTTTAAAGTAACAGGTACTGCCAACGGAATCGTGGGTTGCCAAATGGATATTAAGGTAGATGGATTAAGCTATGATGTTCTTGTTGAGGCATTGAAGCAAGCCCGTGAAGGTCGTTTGCATATTCTTGGTGAAATGAATAAAGCCATTGATAAGCCAGCAGCCGATTTCAAACCATTCACTCCTCGTATGGAAATGATGGAAGTTGATACTGAATTTATTGGTGCTATCATCGGCCCAGGTGGTAAAATTATTCAGCAAATGCAAAAAGATACAGGTACAGTAATTACCATTACCGAAAAAGATAATAAAGGAATCGTTGCTGTATCATCGGCCAATAACGAAGGATTACAAGCGGCAATGCGTAAAATTCGCGCTATCGTGGCAGTTCCTGTGATTGGTGAAGTGTATGATGGTGTAGTTAAATCAATCATGCCTTTTGGAGCATTCGTTGAATACCTTCCAGGTAAAGATGGTTTATTACACATTAGTGAAATAATGTGGAAACGCCTTGAAACAATGGATGGAGTGATGAATGTAGGTGATAAAATCCAAGTAAAATTATTAGACATCGATTCAAAAACAGGAAAAGTAAAATTATCGCGTAAAGCTTTAATCGAAAAGCCTGCACAACAGTAATCCGATTCTTATTTAAATTTAATCCCCGCTCATGAAAATGAACGGGGATTTTTTTTGTGTTAATATTTCGTCTGCAACGAACTTATATCATTATGTTTGCCGCAATGGATATTTTACCTGTAACTTTTATTACGCAGGTATCAATTTTTCTTAATCTTGGGATATTCCCTAATTTTCTCATCTCTAAACAATAATAAAATGAAATTAAAATTTATTCAAGGCATGATGCTAATTTTCACCTTAGCCATTTTTGCAGGATGTACAAAGACCGAAAAAAGTGGGTATGGTAATTATATTATCGGAGTTAGTAATTCTTCCTCAAAAGGCTATAATATTCAAGTATTTCTAGATGGGTCGTCCAAGGGAAGCTTTAATGTTATCGCAACTCAAACTGGTAACTACACTGCCTTATGTGGCGATTTGGTTCATGCTTCTACCTTAGATAATGTGTTTATTCTCACCTTAGTGGCCAATGGTAAACATACGGTGGAACTAAAAGACCTTTCAACTGGTTTTGTATATAGTTCCTCCGACTTTACTATGGAAGTTGATGGGTGTATATCCCAACAATTTAATTTTTAATCGAGTTATTCATTTAAAAAACACCTGATTCACCAAGATGAATGAGGTGTTTTTTGTTATAAGGATTTTTGAATGCCCCAATTTCTTGAATACCTTTGTTGAAACCGGCAAACAAGCTACATGACCACATTTCAATGTTTTAATTTCCTGATTTCATGCTTTTGTGTAATGAGTCAAATGCCTAATAATACCTCAGGCACGTTGAAGATTGTTGTTTACGGATTGCATAATAATGATGGTCAAATAGGAATAAGTCTATTTAATCAAAGTGAAGGATTCCCAAGTGATGAAAAGAAGGTGATTCGATGGGAGGTAGCGACCCCAGATAATTATCAGGCTACCATTGAATTGCCCAATACAACTTTTGGTGAATATGCCATTGCAGCATTGCATGACGTAAATAAAAACAAGAAAATGGATACCAACTTTATTGGATATCCGCTCGAAGGTTTTGGAGCTAGTAATAACCCGAAGTTTCGCTTTGGCCCACCCAACTACGAGGATTCGAAAATTAATTTTAGCCAAGATGGAATGACAATATATATTGAAATGAAATATTTCTAACTTTACTTCTCAGAAACATATTTTATTATGAAGCTATCTTATACAGCACTACTTATTATACTCTTCACAACTACGCTATGTGCTAAAACGTGGCTGGTAGGCCCCGCTCGTACCTACACAAAACCTAGTCAGGTATCGGGTTTGGTTGCTGATAACGATACTGTGAAAATTGATGCTGGTATCTACACAAGCGATGTTGCCATTTGGAATGCGAGTAATTTAGTGCTTCTTGGAATAGGAGGGAAGGCGCACCTTAAAGCCAATGGTACAGCTTATGGTGGTAAAGCAATTTGGGTCATTGCAGGGAATGATACCTATATCGAAAATATCGAATTCTCCCTATGTGCTGTGCCAAGTCATAATGGCGCTGGCATTCGTCAAGAGGGACGAAATTTAACCATCAGCCGTTGTTCTTTTCACGACAACGAAGATGGAATTCTTGCAGGTACTGTTGCTTCAAGTAAAATAATTATTGAATACTCAGAGTTTGCTAGCAACGGATTTGGAGATGGATTATCGCATAATTTATACATTAACAATATTGATACACTGATCTTCCGTTATAATTATTCTCACCACGCTATCGTTGGTCATGAATTGAAGAGCAGAGCACATGTGAATTTTATTTTATATAACCGGTTAAGTAATGAAACCACGGGTACAGCAAGCAGAAATATTGATTTGCCAAACGGTGGAACAACCTATCTTATTGGCAATATCATTGAACAAGGGCCATTATCGCCCAATAGTAATTTGCTTGGATTTGGTTTGGAAGGCCTTACCAATAGGGCTCCTCATGAACTTTATGCTATCAATAATACCATGGTTAATAATTTTAATACGGGAAGTTTTTTTTCATTTCAAGCGAGCACCACCTTGTTTAAAGCCTATAATAACATTCTGGCTGGTTCAGGTACCTTTATTGCTGGCAGCGCCCCTGCTGCGGTGGATACAACTTCAAATAGACTTAGCAATAACTTAGTGATCTTTGGCTTTGTTAATGCCACCAACTACGACTATCATCTTGGAACAAATACTACCTTACTAGTTGATAAAGGAACTACGAGTGGCACCGCTCATGGCTTTCCCCTTCAGGCAAGTTATGAATACCAACATCCTGCAAATAAAAATAGTCGTTGTATAAGCAGTGCAATTGATATTGGGGCATATGAATTTTGCACTACAGGAATCGATGATGTAATTAGCGCAAAGGCCCTATTATCGCCTAATCCAGCTTCGAATAAACTCACCATAACTTCCCAAGAAAACACTTTATTTGAAATTAAAGTTTATTCAGTTACAGGTGAGTTAGTGCTAGAAGCCTTTGACAGCAGTACTTTAGATGTTTCTTCCCTTGCTTCAGGGTTTTATTATTTGCATTTAATCAACGAAAACAAACAAGTTTACTTGAATTTCGTGAAGGAATAAATCTCACAAAGATTTCAATAACTTAATGGAACCTTTTTTTTGAGTTTCTTGGTTTTTAGTTATCGCCTCCAAAAATGAGCCGAATTATTTCCAAAGAGCAAAAGCTAACTTCTTGAAGATGTGTTACTAGCATGTCAATATTGCGTATTCGCCCTATGGACGGGGATTTTAGCCTTCGTCTATATTACTAGATATTCATTAACTTATTCACTTTGTAGGTTCATTCACAAATCCGCATCAGTTATGCACGTAAGTTTCGTATCCACATACCAAAACCAAAGCTGTACTTGAATTTGGATGTGGAAAATTTTAGGTGTTGATAAACATCATACTCATGGTTCATTTTCACTCTTACATTTGTCAATACAAGTTCCAAAATATCTTATTTCTTTTCTAAAATTAAGAACTTTAAAAAGTGAGAAGGGAATCGTTTCCCCTAGATATTTTCGGTGACCCAAAAATGACAATTCAAGTATTATAAGTATAAATTCACACGATATCAATGGCAAAAAAATCTACTACACCAAACAAGGGTCTTAAGATTGACCGATTTTTTACAAAGGACAGCACCAA
This sequence comes from uncultured Bacteroidota bacterium, assembly GCA_903910445.1. GTDB lineage: Bacteria > Bacteroidota > Bacteroidia > UKL13-3 > UKL13-3 > CAINMV01. Next base: position 112,234 of record CAIVZR010000014.1, on the reverse strand, counting down.
CGTATACGACTTATTCAATTATGATCTGCGTACAAGTGTAATTAAAGATCCCTCAGGTAAAACAATATTCGAACTTAAAAATGTAGAGGTCCCGACAACCTGGTCGCAGACGGCCACAGATATTTTAGCACAGAAATATTTTAGAAGAGCGGGGGTTCCTCAACCCGACGGAACTACAGGAGGCGAGCGTAGTATTAAACAAGTAGCTCACCGTTTGGCTAATTGCTGGAAGAAATGGGGTGAAGAGTATGGATATTTCGCAACGCCTGCCGATGCTCAAAAATTTTATGATGAAATCGCATTCACTATTGTAGGTCAATATACTGCACCCAACTCTCCTCAATGGTTCAATACTGGATTACATAGCGAATATGGAATTACAGGAAAGCCACAAGGACACTATTTCGTGAATCCTATAACTGGTCAGCTGGAAAAATCAACATCTGCTTACGAGCGCCCACAGCCTCATGCTTGCTTTATTTTAAGTGTAGATGACGACTTGGTTAACGAAGGTGGAATCATGGATTTATGGGTACGTGAAGCACGTATCTTTAAATATGGTAGTGGTGTTGGTACCAACTTTAGCCGTATTCGTGGTGGTGGCGAAAGATTAAGTGGAGGTGGTACTTCTAGTGGTTTGATGAGCTTCTTGAAAATTGGTGACCGCGCTGCTGGTGCAATCAAAAGTGGTGGAACTACACGACGTGCCGCAAAAATGGTTTGTCTCGACCTCGACCATCCAGAAGTAATGGAATTCATTAAATGGAAAATGGGCGAAGAGAAAAAAGTCGCTGCCTTAATCGCTGCCGGTTATGATAGTGGTTACGAAGGTGAAGCATATGCTACCGTTGCCGGACAAAACAGCAATAACTCTGTTCGTATTCCAAATTCATTCTTCGAAGCATTGCATGCTGATGGAGACTGGAATTTAATTGCTCGTACTGATGGCCGTATTATGGAATCGGTGAAAGCACGCGACATGTGGAATCTAATTAACGAAGCCGCTTGGGCATGTGCCGATCCAGGTGTTCAATTCGACACAACAATCAATGAATGGCATACTTGCCCTGAAGGAGGACGAATCAATGCAAGTAACCCTTGCAGCGAGTATATGTTCCTCGATAATACCGCTTGTAACTTGGCTTCTTTAAACTTAATGAAGTTTTATAATGCCGATACCCGCGAACTTAATGTTAAAGCCATTGAACATGCCACCCGTTTATGGACGATGGTATTGGAAATTTCGGTATTGATGGCTCAATTCCCTAGCCCTGAAGTGGCACAATTGAGTTATGACTACCGTACTCTAGGTTTGGGATATGCTAATTTAGGAACCGTATTGATGGTTTCAGGTATTCCTTACGATAGCCCAGAAGCTACCGCAATCTGTGGTGCTGTATCAGCTATTTTAACAGGTCGTTCTTATGCTACTTCAGCTGAAATGGCCGAAGTGTTGGGTGCATTCCCTAAGTATACTGAAAATAAAAATCACATGTTACGTGTAATGCGAAATCACCGCTACGCTGCTTATAATACTGTTGCTAATTGTGAGGGATTATCAGTGAAGCCAGTGGGAATCGATCCTAAATATTGCCCAAGCGAATTGCTTACAGCTGCTTGCAATGCATGGGATGCGGCTTTAGAAATGGGAGAGAAGTTTGGTTACAGAAATGCCCAAACAACCGTTATCGCTCCTACTGGAACAATTGGATTATTAATGGATTGCGATACTACAGGTATTGAGCCCGATTTCTCATTAGTAAAATACAAAAAATTAAGTGGTGGAGGTTATTTCAAGATTGTGAATCAAGCCGTTCCTGCAGCATTGAAAAACTTAGGTTATGTGCAATCGGATATGGATGCTATTGAAAAATATATCATCGGTCATGGTACTTTGGTAGGGAGCGAAAGCGTTAGCCACTATGCATTACAAACGCATGGTTTTACCAAAGAAGATATTGCTAAAGTAGAAGCACAATTAAAAACAGCATTCCAAATAGAATTTGTTTTCAATAAATTCTCTTTGGGAGAAGATACCATGGAACGTCTTGGCTTTACCCGTGAACAATATGAAGCACCTAACTTCAATATGCTACGTTCACTAGGTTTCAGCCGCAAAGAAATTGAACAAGCCAATACATGGGTATGCGGAAGTATGATGATTGAAGGTGCTCCCAACTTAAAAGAAGAACATCTTCCAGTATTTGATACCGCCAACCGCAATGGAAATCACGGAGAGCGTTTCTTACATGCACATTCACATATTCGGATGATGGCAGCGGCTCAACCTTTCATGAGTGGAGCGATTAGCAAAACCATCAACTTGCCTAATGAAGCAACCATCGACGAAATTGCTGCATGCTACGAAATGAGCTGGAGCCTTGGATTGAAAGCGAATGCATTATATCGTGATGGATGTAAATTATCACAGCCACTAAGTACCAAGAGCGAGGTGAAAGATGAAGAAGAAACCATGGAGCCTAGTCTTGAAATGGTTGAAAAAATTCTCGCTGAAAATGCTGATAAGAAAGTTGCTGAATTAACTCCAGATGAAGTATTAAATGCAGCGATACGTATTATCAACTCAAGTACTGATACTATTTTCAAACGCAAACTCTCTAATATCGTTGAGAAAAAACGTCTACCTAATAAGCGTGCTGGCTTTACTCAAAAAGTGAAAATCGGCGGACAAACAGTATTCGTTCGTACAGGTAATTATGAAGATGATACCTTGGGAGAAATCTTCATCGATCTTCACAAAGAAGGGACCACCGTTCGTAGTTTAATGAACTGCTTTGCAATCGCAGTATCTATCGGTTTGCAATATGGTGTTCCATTGGAAGAATACGTTGAGAAATTTGCCTTCACCCGCTTTGAACCTGCTGGGTTTGTTGAAGGTCATGATAATATCAAAAATTGTAATTCAATAGTTGATTTCGTATTCCGCCTTTTAGGGTTCGAATACTTAAGTAACGACGACTTGGTTCAAGTGAAGCCGAATCGCTCCTTTGATGCAAGCAATATCAATAACTTCAGCGATGTTGAGGTGAAACCAGTACCGGTTTCTAAAACTATGAGCGAGCAGGTAAGTGAAGTAACGCCGATGGTTGCAAGCAAAGTAGTAAACAGCGACGATTCCGGTTTGAGTCAGATGAATGAACATAACAAAAACCAACAAAGCGACGCACCTATTTGTAATGTATGCTTCCATACAACTGTTCGTAGCGGAGTATGTTATAAATGCCTCAATTGCGGTAACAGTCTTGGCTGTAGCTAAGATAGAGATCAGGTAGTTTAGATTAAAATTAACGCACCCTCCACCAGGGTGCGTTTTTTATGCCTATTATATTCAAGGCTTATTGGGTTGTTGTATTCTTTTACCATGCCAAAAATCGGCTCAAAGGATAATAACTGAGAAGGCAGACTAAATTTAGAAGTCAATTATAATAGGCATTACAACCGAACGGTGTAAAATAATTGAGTTTTCATTTTGTGCATCGCATCAAAAAATATTAACTTGCAACAAAATCTGTGAGAATATAATTCGTGTTTAATCGATTACATTCCTTCGCAGAATTAGTTACCAAGTAGGACAAAGAAGAATGCCAAATCTAGATAATCATTTAAAAATCAGTAGGTGTCCGCACTGTCATATCAGCAATCCGAATCTTTCAGGCTTAATTCCAGAGTTTACAACAAAAGAAGATAATGCTACTAATTTAAGATTCTGGAGGGTTTATATCTGTGCACGCTGTGGAGGTGTGGTCACCGCCTATTGTAATGAAACGATTCGAATGGTGGTCAAGTATTATCCAGAAATGGAAACGGTAGATGAGGCTTTGCCTCCCAAAGTTAGAACTTTCCTTCAACAAGCTATTGATAGTACTTTTGCTCCTGCAGGCGCTGTAATGTTATGCGCCAGCGCTATCGATGCCATGTTTAAAGAAAAGGGCTATATGGAAGGTGGTATCTACTCACGTATAAGCTACGCTATTACCGATGGTTTAATGCCCAAGGAAATGGAAGAATGGGCTCATGAAGTTCGACTTTATGCTAAGGATCAACGTCCTTCCGATTTCTCTTCAAGCCTCCCTACCGTTGATGACGCAAAGCAAGCAATTGAATTTACTCGAACATTGGCACAATATCTTTTCGTATTGCCTTCAAAAGTTCAAAAAGGAATTAATACAAGTAAAAATTCTGTAGATAATTTGAGAGATATTTCAGGAGTAGATTTCTAAAAAAAAGAACCGAAAATTACGTTCCGGTTCGCTTATTACATTTTAATTTTTCAGGTATTTATCTAACCATTCAAAGAAAACTCTTTGCCATAGAATACTATTTTGTGGTTTGGTTACCCAGTGGCCTTCATCAGGGAAATATAAGAATCGTGATGGAACACCTCTGATTTGAGCTGCAGTGAAGGCTTCCATACCTTGCCCTAAGGGTACTCTAAAATCCTTTTCGTTATGAACAATAAGTATCGGTGCATCCCAATTTTTCACAAATCTATCTGGAGAAAATTGGTTGTATTGATTGGCATTTTCTTTTTGCCAATAAGGTCCTTTAAAATCATGATTCACAAAAAACATTTCTTCAGTGGTCCCATACATGCTATTCATATCAAATACGCCACAATGTGCGATGAAACATTTAAAACGTTTATCATGATTACCGGCCATCCAATACACACTATATCCGCCGTAGCTTGCGCCCACACATCCTAATTTATCTTTGTTTACATAAGACTCACTCGCAACATCGTCAATAGCGCTTAACAGATCCGACATCGCTAATCCGCCCCAATCACCAGCGATCTCATCGGTCCATTCTTGACCGAATCCTGGCAAACCTCTTCGATTAGGAGCCACCACAATATATCCATTCGCCGCCATCAACTGAAGGTTCCAACGGTAGCTAAAAAACTGACTCACTGGGCTTTGTGGGCCACCTTGGCAATATAATAATGCTGGGTATTTTTTCTTTGACTTAGCATTGAAATCAGGCGGATATACCACCCAAGTAAGAATCTCTTTTCCATCTTTTGCACGAATCTCCCTTTTTTCCACTCTTCCCATCTTTATATGGGAGAGTAATTCAGTGTTTACATTGGTGAGTTTGCGTGGTTTGCTTCCAGGATTAAATATATACAATTCATTTGGATAGCTTAAACTCATAATACTTCCAATAATGAATGGTGTTCTTCCAGTTTGACCTACGGTGAATTCAGAAACATCTTGATCGGCATCCGTAAGTTGAACTACCTTATTACCTGATTCTAAATTGGTTGTAGAGAACATTTGAACTGCCCCTTCAACAGCGGCGTTAAAATAAATCATTTTGCCATCACTGCTCCATTGTGCTTTCTCAATACTATACTTAAATTTCTCAGTGATATTTTGACGAGTTAGCATTCCAAAATCATAAACAGTGATATTGCTTTTGTCAGCTTCATACCCGTTTTTATCCATGCTCAACCACATCAATTGTATTCCATCGGAAGAGAATTGCGGGTTGATATCATACCCATAATTACCTAAGCTTTTATTCTCGGTCTTCTGACTGAAGAGATTATAAACATAAATCTCACTATTGGTGCTTATGGCTGATAAGGTACCCTCTAACTTCTTACTGGTATAGGCAATACGTGAACCATCAGGGCTCCAGCCTATTTGCTCATCACCACCAAAAGGTTGTAATGGCGTTTCATAGGGCTCGTTTTTCATAATATCGATGGGCTCATCGATAGTGCTGCCATTCTTGAATTTCACCACAAATAAATGCGAATAATATTCATCTTCCCAAGCATTCCAGTGACGATACATCAATCCATCAATAATTTTCCCTGTTGCTTTTGGAAGGTCAGGATACAGATCGGCTGTAGTCTTACCTACTTTAACATCTAAAGTATAGTAAAGCATGTCATTACGTTTACTAAATCCAAAGTTGGTAATGTTTGCAGGAACTCCATTGGCTTTTTTAGGGCTAGCTCCATTCATATCGGTAATATATAGATTAACAGCACCGAGAGCATCACTTAAATAGGCAATTTTCCCATCAGACATCCAACGGGCGCTGCTCTCACTAGCGTTTTGTGTGCTTGTAATTCTAACAATAGTTTTACCATCGGCACTCACTCGGTAAATATCCGATTGGCCTTTGTTTTCAGCAACATCATAGTATCGCACATTGTAAAGAATATTCTTCCCATCTTCACTTATTTGAGGGTCGGATACTCTACCTAATTTCCAGAGAAATTCAGGAGTAAGTAAAGTTTGATTTTGAGCACTAAGCGTAAGACTTAGTGAAATTAGAAATAATGTGATAAACTTTTTCATATTGAAACAATCCTTAAAGATAACCAAATATCTTTGCAAAAGTAAAATATGTATTGTGCTTTTTTTATTTATTTTCACACCATATCCGCGATTAAAAGCGGGTTGTAAATTAAAGTAAACATGATTATCGACCTCTCTGGAAAAACTGCCCTGGTATGCGGAAGTACACAAGGTATTGGAAATGCAATTGCAACACAGCTAGCGGCAAGTGGAGCCACTGTATGCTTGCTAGCACGCAATGAAGCTACATTACAAGTGGCATTGAATGCCCTTCCTGCACCAAATCAACAAAAACATTTCTATACGTTGGCCGATTTTAGCCAGCCCGAATCATTGAAAGCCGTTGTGGCCGACATTACGTCCAAACATCATATTGATATACTAATTAACAATACTGGAGGTCCAGCCTCTGGCCCAATAGAGGAGGCCAAACCCGAGCAGTTTTTAATGGCATTTCAGCAACATTTGATTTGCAATCAAATTCTTGTTCAAGGGTTAATTCCTCAAATGAAAATCAAACAGTGGGGGCGAATTATTAATATCATTTCTACCTCAGTTAAAATACCTTTAAAAAATTTAGGTGTAAGCAATACCATTCGTGGCGCCGTGGCAAGCTGGAGTAAAACCATGGCCAACGAGTTAGGCGTTTATGGTATCACGGTGAATAATATTCTGCCAGGAGCTACCAATACCGAGCGATTGCAAACGATTATCATGAATAATGCAAAGCGGAAGAATATAAGTGAAGAAATTGCTCGTGAAGAAATGCTACATGAAATCCCTGCCGGTAGATTCGCCAATCCAGAAGAACCAGCTTATGCTGCTGCCTTCTTAGCGAGCGATTTTGCAGCGTATATCAATGGTATCAATGTGCCCGTTGATGGAGGCCGAACAGGTAGCCTTTAGCTTAGTAAACTACTTTTAAAGTCATAACACGCTTTGTTTGATCAGTAACTTTCATTGATTCATCGATTCGATGTCCGACAATACCTACCACCTTATTGTTAGATTCCAATACTAACTGATATTGCTTCTCAGCTGGAGAGAGTTTTAAATCCTTTAAAAAATCGTGTACTCGTTTGCTGCCATTTAATCCCATTGGATGAAAGTAATCCTCTGATTGATATTCACGCAAATTTATTGAGGACGAAAGTTTGTCGTAATCGAAATATAAAATATTGTTTTCAAAAGCTTTTAGCGATTGACGAGTGATAACAGAGATATAAATATCCCCACCATTTATAGTTCGAATACATTGTTCGTGATCGTTAAGCGAAATTGTTTCATAGAAAGGTGTACGAGAAGAAGGCAATAATTGGAGTGTCTCATTTGCAAAATAAATGCGATACAATCGGTCATTACTTTCAATTATACTTCCTACCTCCCGATTTAAGTCGGAACATATTTCTTCACAAGCTTTCCAATGAAATCCGTAATTTTTTATTGCTTCATAGAGTAGTGCCGTGTTTCCAGGAGTACTTCTTAATTGTTGAATTGAAATTTCAAACCAGGTTCTGTGCGGCTTCAATAGCTGAGCCGATTGGTGTTTTAATAAGTCGAAATAAGCCTTATAGTGGCCAGTTACCGATTCTATTTTATGAAATGCATGTGCACCAAATACGGTTTCAATGGCGGGCAACAATTCGTGCCTTATTTTGTTTCGCGAATAATCATTCGTTTGGTTGCTTTGATCTTCACGATAGGCTAATGAAATCGTGAGGCTGAACTGCCTTAGTTCATTATATGGAACAAAAAGAAGTGGGCGAATTACCTTTTCATTAACTGGCTTAATGCCTTGCATACTCTCTGGAAATGCCCCATTCATAAAACGGTATACAATCGTTTCAATATTGTCTCTTTGATGATGCGCGGTGCAAATAAAATCGAGCCCAGCCTCTAAACGAACCGATTCGAACCATTCATATCGCAACCTTCTTGCAACGAGTTGGGTACCTTCATTTTGAATTTCTTTCTCTTTGAGCGTATCAAAATGCTTTACAAAGCAAGGGATTGATAACTTTTTGCAAGTATCATATACCAATGCCTCATCCGCAAGACTATCATTTCCTCTCAAATTGAAATTGCAATGAGCAACGTTAAAATGCAATTTTAGGCCATGAAAAAGATGAAGCATCAGCATGCTATCCATGCCCCCACTCACAGCCAACAGATATTTCTTCGAATGATATTCGGGAACATATTCTGATAGAAATGAGATAAGCTTGGATGGTAACATTTTTTAGATTCTAAAGTGCGTTATGTTGTGTTTCTTTGCAAAACTAACAATGCACAGCCGTATTTATCATAAAATATTATCTATTCACCCATTTTTATGGGTTTGCCTGATATTGTTGCTCCCAATATTGTCGAAAGCTCAAGGAGGAATAGAGATTATTCATGCCGATTTATTTGGCTTTGAGCAAAATGGAGAGAAGTTTCAGCAATTAACCAATGGCGTGATTGTGAAACAAGATAATATTACCCTCTATTGTGATAGTGCCTTGAAAAACGATACCCGCAATGTAATGGATGCCTATGGACATGTACGTTTGGTGCAAGCCGACTCACTTACCGTTACAGGTGATGTTTTGCACTATGATGCGAATACAAGGGTAGCAACGATCACGAATAATGTGGTTCTTACCCAAACCGATTTTATACTCACCACCCAACAACTAATTTATGATACCAAGACAAAGATTGGGTATTATCCTGTTTTTGGCAAGATTATCAATAAAGACAATACTTTAACTAGTAGCACTGGCTATTACTATTCGACCGAAAAAGTATCTTATTTTAAGAAGGATGTTGATTTAAAGAATAAGGACTATCACATTACTTGCGATACTTTGAAATATAATAATGCTACTTCTGTGGCTTATTTTCAGGGTTTCACCACTATTACCAAAATCGCCGATAGCACCACCATAACATGTAATAATGGTTGGTATGATAAGGCGAAAGGCAATTCGCAATTCAGTAAAAAAGTTAAAATCAAACAACCTGAGCAAACCCTATTTTGCGATAGTATGAATTGGCGAAACGAACAGGAAATTGGCGATGCCTATAGAAATATTCTGTTGATTGATTCGGCCAATAAAATGCAGGTAACAGGCAATTATGGTTACTATAATCGTAAAGCACAACTCACTAAGGTGTCGAATAAAGCAATCGCCACCCAGTTCGTAGATAAAGACAGCATGCATCTTCATGCCGATACCATATTCTATTTTTCGGATACGGCGAAGGCAGGAAAAAGAATACTAGCCTACAATCATGTAAAGATTTACAAGAAGGATATGCAGGCAATCGCCGATAGCTTATGGTACCTTTTTAAGGATTCTATCATGACCTTTTATAATCACCCAATTTTATGGTTAGATAGCACGCAAATTACCGCAGATACCATTAGTGTGAAATTCAAAAACCAAAAGGCCGATATGCTTATTATGAGGCAAAATTCTTTTGTTATATCGGTAGAAGACAGCGTTCGATTTAATCAAATAAAAGGACGTGATATCGATGGCTTTTTTAAAAACAATAATCTTCAACTAATGAAGGTACTCAATGATGCAGAATGTATTTATTATATTAAAGATGATGCCAAAGCCTTTATCGGAGTCAATAAAATCACCAGCATTAATTTAGATATCTACTTAGATAGTAACCAGGTTCAAGGCGTTAATTACAAAGGAATGCCTGATGGAATACTCCATCCAATTACGGAACTTCCTCCTGCCGAACAACGACTCAAAAAATTTGTTTGGTATCAATCAATACGCCCTAGGAGTAAAGAAGACTTATTGAAATAGTTGATCTGAAAAAGGAAGTGCAGGTTTATATGATTTTCAAGTTTGGGCATACTAATATTAATTGAAACGCTTATCTTTCCTCAAAAAAATAAATTATATGTTGGAAATGCGACCCATTTGTGAACGCTGCAATGAATTGCTTTCGATGGATTCTAGCGCATATATATGCAGCTATGAATGTACCTTTTGTGAAAAATGCTCTGAAGAATTAATACACCAATGCCCGAATTGCAATGGAGAATTATTGCCTCGACCTCGACGTATTATTAACACAAATATATCCAATTTATGAAAAGGTTACATCAATATCAAACCACCACAATATGGATTGGCAATCAAGGAACTGGTACCAGTTCGTATGCCGATTATTTACGTGACCATATTTTCGAAGCAACTGGAAAAGCGTCGCTTGAAGGCTCAGCCGATCCTGCTTTCAGGGGCGATGCCACGCGATGGAACCCTGAGGAGTTATTTCTTAATGCAATCTCTTCATGCCATATGCTTTGGTTCTTGCATTTATGTGCGGATGCGGGCATAACAGTAATTGAATATATAGACCACGCCAATGGCATAATGAATGAATTAGAAGCTGGTGGAGGGCATTTCTCAGAAGTCCTACTAAATCCCATGGTTACAATACTTGAGTCCAACAAAACCGAATTAGCTAATAGCTTACATGAAGCAGCAGGTAAAAAATGTTTTATTGCCAATTCATGTAATTTTCCAATAAAATATGTGCCTCAATGCAAGGTTTAAATACCTTGAGAACGAGAGTAGGGTAGAGGACGGGTTATTCGCGAGTATCAATCAACTGAACTAAATGCTTGCGTCGATCTAGCAAGCTGTCTTTCACCGGAGCGGCTTGAAACACTTCCATGATTCGTTTTAATACATCCAAATACCAGATGCCAACGGTGCTCATTGCCGGTATTATTATAACCAACAACAAGGCATAATATCCGAAATAACAGGTCCCTATTATCGTTATAATCGAGATTAGGATAAAGAAAAACACATTTGTGAAATTCACAGTGACAGAATCATAAAAATCTATTCTTGTTACTTTTTTATTGGCCACCATACATGATAAATGATACGGAATTCCCCAGCAGATTGCGCCTAAAACCATGATAGGAAATCCAAGTACCAATCCGAAAAAGCTTAAAAGCCAAGGCAATTTAGAGACTACCCCCGAATCGGTGCAATGTGCCTCTACGAGTTTTTTTTGATAGGTCATAGTAAGCTTCTCTAATTGTTCGTAGGCTGGGAGGTCATTTTCATACAATAAATTAATTGCATCGCTAATCTTACGTTCATGTTCCAAGACTTTTCCATTCCGTGTTACTACAGGAATGGTAGGAGCCCGTTGCTCATTTCTTAAATAATTCAAATGTAATTCGGTGAGCACATCGCATTCAGGGTTGCGGATTTCAACAAAATTATGATGTAAACGATTTTTTAATTCGTTGGTGATACTAACAAAGCTCTTTTGAGGGTGAGTTTCAAATGATTCTTGGAAATCACGCATTGCTATCGGTGCTGAGAAATCGAGTATCACTTCTCTTCTATAGTTTGTTTTATGTGTATAGGTAATTCCAGCCGGGAGAATTTGAACATCCAGATTTTCGCTCATGGCGGTCTGCATACATATTCGTGCAGTGCCTTTCAATATAGTTCGTAGTCTTCTATCAATGGCACTGTAGCCTTCACTGAAGATTACTACAATCCCATTTTGTTTAAGGATATTGGCCACTTTCGCATTGGTATCATGGTTCTTTTCAATATTTTCAAACCCTTCATCCTTTCTGTATACCGGAATCATATGAAACTGTTCGAATATTAATCGAACCAGTTTATTCTTAAACACATCGCCTCGAACTAAGAAATATATCGGTTTTTTAATAAAACATGCAATGATAATAGGATCGAGGAAGGCGCCTGGATGGTTGGCCGCAATTACGAGTGGTTTATCGTAAGGTACTTTATCTACATTCGACACATGGATATGTCGAAAAAAGATTCTCACGGTTACTCTCAACATTCGTAGAAACACAAAATAAATCATGATTTCATTTTATTCTTAAGCATTGCAAACATATTCAAATATGACTAAATTTTAAATTGTTTGACATTGTGATGATATGATAGAGATCATTGTAATACTTCTGTTTATTGAATTTCAATAAATATTTTGAACTCGACTTTGGTTTATATGTTGATTGTTTAACCATTTTGGGCAATAAAAAAACCCCATTGCGTAAACAATGGGGTTTTAAAATAATATTTAGGGTAGGATTAAAATTCCCACAAATCGTGTTCGAATTCAAAAAGTTTGTTCTTCACTTCTTCGCCTTTTAATAGCGCTTCATACGGATCTACTTTAAATTCTTCAAACTGACGAATAGCGAGGTCATAATCATTACTTTCTTTGGTGATATAGCTATTGAATAAGCGTTGTTCAAAGAAGTCGTCTACTGTTAAGCGACCTGCATCATTGAAACGGTTAAACAATTCTTCATTAACAAAGATATTACGAGCGTCGTTATATTTGATATAGAACATCTCTTGTTCAGGAAGTTCAATACCAGTACTACCAGCTACAGGGCGGTACATTGGAGCAATGGCCAAAATACGAACATACATTTCAGATGTATTACGATCAAAAATCCACTCTTCAATGATTTTGTATTTTCTGATTTCTTCTGGCTTGAAACGAACCGGAATCACAGAATCAATTGCATAGTAAGGGTCATTCGGATCTGGATAAACCTGAATGTTTTTATCATATGAACCAAGTTTTAATACTTCTTCAGCAGTATAAAAGGATGATAGTGAATCTGACTTGTAAGCCACCAAGGTAGCTTTCTCTGTAACTGCTTTATAGATGATATCATACAAAGGGTTTTTAGGCCATTTCATACAAAGATTAATCTTTTCACGAGTATCAACAACACGCTCAATACGGCGTGAATACATTACATCTGCTTCACGTAAATAAGGCCAAGGCACTATTTTACGTTCGGCAACTGCTTGCTTAGGAAAAGCACCAGGCGTTTCATAAGCTGGTGTTTGAGCCTGAATATTGATTTGTGATGCTAAAGCAAACAAAACAATGAATATAATTATTACCTTTTTCATATTAAAACGTTCAATAGATTATTGTACTCTGAATACTGGACCGCTATCAATATTTTTAGCTGGAGCGGTTGCACTAGCGGCTTTGATATTATAGAAAATGATCAAATCGCCTTTTCTGCAACGAGCTGCTGCGGCTTTTAAATCGGGGCTTACTGCGGGTCCTGTAACACTAAATGGTTGTGCTCCGTTTTTAGTTTGAACAATACATTGGTAGCTAGTAACAGCGTATGTTAAACCATCATAAGCGAATGAAGGACCGAAAGAAGCATTTACAAAGTTCCAAACTTGAATTTCAGAACCAGTGATACCTCCACCTTCTTTTCCATTTACAGTTACAGCCAATGGAGGAAGTGGGCGGATTTTAAATTCTTTTACAAATGATTTAGCTGTTCCATCGTCGCCTTTTGCTACAACATTAATTTTAGCAACACGAGTAGGGCCCATTTGTACTTTCACATTATATGAACCATTAGTACCTGTTAGTGTTCCATTATCGCAACTTGCGCTAATTTGATTTCCACGATATCCTGGTACAGAAATATCAACTGGATTATCAATACCAGCATAGAAGATACTCATTTTCGAGGCCGAGATCGTAGCCACAGGTGAGAATACTTGATATTCACCTTCAGCGGTATAATCTTTTGGTTGGCCAGTAATAGGATCAACCAATGAAATTTTAGCTTGATATTTATGAATTCCTTCTCCACTAGCAGTTATTTCATAAATTCCTTTACCATCCTTTAACGGAAGCACTGCACCATTAACATAAACATCGTTTTTTTGTTTGGTATTATAGGCCGTTAAGAAGATTTCTGCTGTGTATTTTCCACCTGAAGACACTGAAGCGGAAGCTGCATTAATTGAAAGCGATAAGCCATCAAATTTAAAGTCAGTTGCATTGATTTTAGTAGAAAGGTAGCTGATTACATCTGTTTCAGTTTTCTTAGCATCATTTTGATACTTCGTTAAATTCGCAAATGCTGCAGCGAGTGGTAAAGAGTGGAAAGTTTCTTCTAACCAAGTTAGTTTTTCCCCTTCTTTATTAGGTTCTGGATCTGTACATACTAAATCGGATTTTATGCCAGCTCTATCATTCGGATCTTCAATTAAAGCTAATAATTTCTCATGAGTTTCCGTGATTTTAGCCATCAATTCTTTTCCTTTTGCATCTTTTCCTCCTTCAGCATCCTTGTTTTCTAAGAAATACTGAACGGCTCTTTCCATGTCTTTTGAGCTTTTCAATTGACCATCTTCTTCACGTGGACTAGCACCATCTTTTGAATCTTTTTCCAAAAGGATTGATTTTGTGTCCTCAATATATTTTACAAATTCGTCTGCGATTTTTTTCGCTTCGTAAGCTTTATCTCTAAAAGGTTTAGCCTTTTCTCCTTGCTTATCAACTTCCTTATCCATTGCACCTAAAAGCTTTACGTTCGCTGCATCGAGATTGCTTCCCGCACTTTGCATTGATACTTCAAACTTATAGAAGGCTTTTAAGATTTCGGAAGATACGTTCAACGCCAACATCGCTGTCAATACGAGGTACATCATATTGATCATCTTCTGACGTGGTGATATTTTACCTGATGCCATTTTATATTTTAATTATTCGATTGTTATGATTAAAAATTTACCAATTAGGTATCTTTATTAAGTTAATGAAATTGAATTCGTTTGCAATCAAAATTATGATTGACGGCCTGCTGACATTGCGTTCAACATATTGCCATAAACGTTATTCAAATTGGTTAAGTTTTTAGCCAATTTGCCAATTTCTTCTTTTACTCCAGCCGAATTAGCTTCTGCGCTAGACAAGTTACCTAATACATTTCCTAATTTGTTATAGAATGTACTCATGTTCTTAATATGAGAATCAGTGTTTTGTAATTCTACTTCATAAAGTGTATTCAATGCAGAAAGGTTTTTAGTTACCTTACTTACTTGTTCCGCATATTGTTTTGAATTCTCAGAAGAAGCTGACATTGCATTCATTGCTTCTGTAGCTTTAACATAAGATGTACTCAATCCTTCAATATTTTTAGACGCTTTTTGAACGTTTTCAGCATATGCAGAAGTATTAGCAGCTGCATTTGAAAGATTTGACATGTTATTTACATTTTCGCTCAAAGATTTCAATCCTGTACCTAAAGTACCAATCAAATCAGGGGTTACTTTCGCATCAATTAGCATTTTGTCAAGTTGAGCTGAAACTGAACCTGTGTTCTTTTTTCCCGCATTTCCTCCTTCTTCTCCTGCCAATTCTGGATAAACTAAACTCCAGTCGATATCTTGATGAGGTGGTTCGAAAGCAGAAATTGCAAAGATAATTGCCTCTACAGTCATACCAATGGTTAGCATTTCGTTCGCAAATTTCAAGTGCAAGATTTTAAACATGGCTCCCAAAATTACAACTGCGGCTCCTAATCCGTAAGCCATTGACAAAAAACGTTTAGCACCTTTGCTTTCAAAAAAACTCTTTTTCATGTGTGTGAAGGTTTAAAAAATTAAAAAATTTAGGTTAAGAATATGGTTAAAAAAAATAAAATCAAAGAGAAGAGGACAGGCTTTTATTATTTCTTGTCTTTATTAGAACGACCCATGTAAGGTTGAACACAACGGAAACCGACGAATGATTTACAAGTATCTTGATACTCGTACAATCTACTACCGCATTCCAAATAGTACCCAACGTCTTTCCAGCTACCACCACGTATTACTTTACGCTTAAAGGTCTCTGGTTCATCATCTTTAGCCTGATATTTATAATCAGGACTCAAGTCATCAACTACCGAAACGGATGATTCCAAGTAAGCAGAAGAAGTCCACTCAGAAACGTTACCAGCCATATTATATAAGCCGTAATCGTTCGGGAAATAAGAATATACTTTTACAGGATAAAAGCCACCATCTGCGATATAATTACCACGTCCGGGTTTAAAGTTCGCTAAATAACATCCTTTGGTATTGCGGATATAAGGCCCCCCCCAAGGAAACATGTTTTCATCGCGACCACCACGTGCCGCATATTCCCATTGTGATTCGGTTGGCAATAAGAATTGAGTTCTTTCAAAATCACCTACCGACATTGCCCAATCATTCATATGACGTGTCCTCCACCAGCAAAATGCATTGGCTTGATTCCAATTCACACCAACTACTGGATAATCGTCATAATTTGGATGCCAGAAATAATTTTCTGCCATTGGCTCATTATATGAATAAGCGAAGTCTCTAACGAATACCAAAGTATCAGGATAGATTTGCACCTTGTATTTTTTAATAAAGTGTGAATGATCTTCGTTACTATGGGCTGATTTTAAGTCTTCATTGCTTTGAACCTTAGCAGAACGAGCAGCAGCTTGAAAATCGAATATTTCGTATTTGTATATTAAGTTACGTACATCTAACTGACGGCGATGCATAAAACGCTCCCCAGGTTTGTATTGCATTAATTGGGCAGCATCAGTAGCCTCCTGAGATTCAGGATCAAATTTTTCTTTATAATTAATTACAGAATATGGATCATCACTTTCCTCACCAATCTGAGTCTTAACAGTTTCAATGCTTTGAGAAAGATTTTCTCTGAAAATTGAATCAGAAACATAGTAAACAAACTGACGATATTCATTGTTAGAAATCTCAGAATCATCCATGTAGAATGCTGGAATTGAAACTTGTTTGTTGCGATGAATTTGATGTGAACCCACTTCCTGATCACTTTGCCCCATATGGTAAGTTCCAGTAGGTACGTAAATCATCCCAAAAGGTTGAGGATGAGTCCATATTGGACGGTTTGGTACACCGTACATCTGACCATTATCACCACCTGTACAGCCTGCCAAAATGACGATTGCCATTACCAAAACATACAGAAATTGAAAACTTTTACGCATAGTTATACTAATTATAGATTGCAAATTTAAAAATTTTACTGAATTAAACAAGTTTCGTATTAAAAAACTTTATAATTCAATCCTCCCCTCAATAGTTTTTGTTTTTTTCAATTTCCGGTGTCTTTTTATCAATAACGTAAATTTTTCGTTTTTATTGTTTGACAAGTATAGTGTTTTTTTGTCGAATTATATCAATAACGCTGCAATTGTAAATTTATTGTGACAGCTTGTTAAAAAATTAATATTGAGAATCCTTCAAGTGGCGAGGGTTCAACATATATTTATTTACCTTGGTCTTGAATTTAATGCCCTTACAATACTGAACAAATATTTCATGGGTAGTTTTGCTACCTGGTTTCAACCCATTTACAATAAAGTCGAATGCATATCCAACTTTAAAGTCGCCTTGCATAAATCCAACCATCAAGTTAATATTGTCGCCTTGACGATAAGACAAGCCACCATAATATTGCTCATTGAAGATTGCAAGTGCATTTAAATCTATTTGAAGTTTACCACCATACTTAACTAATAAGTTAGGCTGTATAACTAAATCTCCAGCTCCAACAGGGAAATCCATTGCAGCATTAGCATAGAAATGTCTTTTTATAGAAGAGAAAGGAGTTAAAAGTGATTTAGATTTATCAACGATATTAGATTCTAATAAGTGAGTAGCAGAAACTCCAATATTCAAATTGTTCATGATTG
The DNA here is from genome assembly GCA_903910445.1 of uncultured Bacteroidota bacterium. Taxonomy (GTDB): domain Bacteria; phylum Bacteroidota; class Bacteroidia; order UKL13-3; family UKL13-3; genus CAINMV01. The sequence continues at coordinate 94,342 of CAIVZR010000014.1, read as the reverse complement.
GATTTAGGTAATGAATTCCAAATCCTAAGTCATTCATCATATTACTAGTAACCAATGTTGATGGTACTGCCGGATCGGCAATATTGTTTTGTAATAATGATAGGGCCTTAAGTTTGGTGCCATCCAAGGTTTTTTGCATTTTCCCATAGTATAAACCTACAGAAATTTCGCTTGTATTTTTAAATACATTGTAATACGACAAGCTTAGCTTTGGCAAAATATAGGTTTGTGGGCCAATCTTATCATTAATTACATTCACTGCGATTCCAAACTTTCCAAACAAACGGGCCGAAAGATTCAAAAATTGAGTTGAAGCACCAATATTATAAGGCTCTACCGCAGGGGTTCCATCGGCTGCCTTGATTAATTCACTTTTGAAACCGGCATATTGCTGATGCATCAAAAGGCTCACGCACATTTTGTCTTTTACTTTTCCTGCATAAGATGGGTTGAATGACATTTCATTGAATTGAAAATGTGTTTGATAACCATCTTGTTGTGACCAAGCACTAAATGAAACAGCAACGAGGAATAATAGGGTAATTTTTTTAATCATGTCTCCTTTTCGATTAAAGGTGTAAGTATGCAAATATGTAGATTAATTCAAATATAACAAAAAAATATTACAATTAGTTATGGGCGATTTAGAATGAGTAATCCTTCAAGTGACGAGGATTAATTAAATAGGAGGTTCGTTTGGTAATCATAAAGCAATATTGAATAAATATTTCGTGGGTTGTTTTACTTCCTGGTCGAAGCTGGCTTAATACCCAATCAAAAGCATAGCCAGCCTTAAAACTTCCAATCATATAACCCAACATCCAATTTAAATTGTCGCCTTGCCGATAGGAAAATCCGGTATAATAAGATTGGTTATAAATTGCTAGCACATTCAGATCATATTGCCATTTTCCGCCATATTTAATTAAAATATTGGGTTGAATAATTAGCTTGTTTTGTAATGGGAACTCCATGGAACCATTGAAATACAGGTGAGGAAGCGTGCTTGAGAAAACAATAAGTTGTGATTGGTAGTTTGTAAAGTGATATTTCTGATTTCTTAAATGATTTAAAGATGCTCCTAATTTTAAATTATAAAAGGTAGCCTTTTGGTAATGAATTCCGATGCCAAAATCGAGTTTTGTGTCCGTCACCAAATTAGCAGGCACTAATGGGTCGGGTTGATAAGGAGCTTGCATCATGGATAATGGAATTAATTTCGAACCATCTAAACTTTTCTGCAATGCGCCTGCATAAAATCCAATAGCTAAATGTGAGGTTGACCAATTAAAATAATAGGCCATCTGAACTTTGGGAAGCGTTATTGATTGCGGACCAATCCGATCATTCATCAATTGAATTGCCATACCTAAATTGTTTTGGAGCCTCGCCGACACCGTATAGAATTGGGTTTGGGGTGCAATATTATAGGGTTTAATTATAGCGTCCTGTCTAGCATCACGAACTTCATCCGATTCGAATCCTAAATATTGTTGATGAAACAAGGAACTTACACAAATGGCATTAGGAGTCTTTCCAGCATACGAAGGGTTGAATGATATTTCGTTAAATTGAAAATGTGTTTGATACCCATCTTGTTGGGCAATACTATTTTGTATAAACCCGAACAGAAATAGAAAGAGTAATGATTTATTCATGATGCATACCGTTTATAGATGCATAATGAAGAAAGTTAAAAAAAGATACAGACGAATTAAAGATTATTAGTTCTTAATAAATTTCAATTGACTGACACCAACAACTACAAAATAAACTCCTGGAGAAAGTGTGCTAATATCAAGTGTTGTTTTATGGTTATGCGAATTGCCTTTCAAAAGAATTTGGCCTAATACATCCACAACTTGATATTTGGTAACATCACTCGAAATTGAAATAGTGATTTCGTTTTTTGCGGGATTCGGATATAGTTGCAATTCATCCATGTTATTACCTTGCTCAATACCGCTGGGTCCAACTTTCGTGGTAATCCATGATGGGAGTGTTACTTTCTTTGAGGTATATACATGATACTCTCCAGGCTGCAAATTGAACGTCATTGCCGTATTAGTAACTTGTATGCTATCTCCACTTAAATAATCATACCACCAACCAGTATTCTGAAAATTAGGAGTTCCTATTTGAGGCGCAATGTCGAAATTTACAATGGTATTTACTTTTAAATTGGTCCCATTTACTTTGGCATTTTTTACCACTCCATTGGTATACCACTCGTAGTTATTTGTAATGAATTCAGTATTGTTATGTAACAATTGCATTGCGCCAAACACCTGATAGAGTCGGTATCTATCGGGTTCTAGGAGATAATTCCAGCGAATGGGTTTTGAATCCAATCTGCAATTATTATTCACCGTACCATCTACACAACGATTAATGCTAAAGTCATATCCAAGTTCTCCAAACTGCCATATCATTTTAGGGCCAGGTTGCGAATAGAAGATTGCAGCCACTGCTGCTTGCCTTTTTAAACTAGTAGATAACGCCTTTACATTATAATCGGTGTTCGAATTACCATATTGAATATTTTTATACATTAATCTTTCTTCATCATGACTTTCAATATAAACCACCAAATTATTATCGGTAAAACTTCTCGCTTTGGAGCTACCCCAACTCAAATCAGATCCGCTTGAATAGCCCATGCTGCTTTGGTTGTATGCATAGTTTAAATTGCCCCAAAGTAAAAATCCACGACTAGCCAATTCTTTGTCTTCGGCATTATCTGCAAAATGTTCTAGAATCATATATGCAGCAGGGGAATAGGTTTTAACCTTATCATACAAACGTTGTAAATTATTGATACGACTTGCATCATATTGCCCCCAAGTATTAACATCGGTTCCTGTATTTTTTTGAGTGAAGCCTTTTGATAAGTCAAATCGGAAGCCATCTAAATGATATTCTTGCAACCAATAAGATAAAACGGTGTCAACATAATCGCGCGTATAAACACTCTCATGATTAAAATCGTAGCCAACGCTAAATGGGTGCGTAGCCGCAGTATTGAACCAAGGGTTTTGTGTGGATACTGTATTCGCCGATGTGTTGAAATACATTTGTACCATTGGATTTAATCCAAATGCATGGTTTAATACCATATCCATGATTACCGCTATTCCTTGTTGATGGCATTTATCGATGAGTTGCTTCAAGTCGTATTTAGGGCCATAGGCTTTGTCAATGGCCATATGAAAATCAACATTATACCCCCAACTTTCATTGCCTTCAAACTCACTGAAAGGCATTAATTCAATGGCGTTGATGCCCATGCGTTTTAAATATTCTAATGAATCCATTACACTTTTATAGCTATGACCACTATGAAAATCGCGAATGAGTAATTCATAGATATTTAAATTTTCTTTAGCGGGTTTTTGAAAGCTACTTGAGTATTGCCAATTAAATGGCGTTTGGCCTAGTTGAAATACAGAAGCAATTCCTGAAGTCTTTCCAGCAGGGTAAGGTTTGAGATTGGGATAGATTGAAGCCGGAATATATCCATCGTTCCAAGGGTCAGAAATTTTATCACATAACGGATCGGCAACTTTCAAATTCCCATCAATTAAATACTGATATGCGTATTCCGTATTGTTTTGCAACCCATTAATAGTTACCCAAAAATACTTACCATCGGGGGTTTTATTCATTAAGGTAGCGGCATCGGGATTCCATTGTGTGAAATCGCCGATAACATAAATATAGTTTTTAAAAGGTGCAGTTAAACATAGTGTAACCGATGAGGCACCTGTATAATTGATTCCTGGGCGAACTCCCGAAGGTAGTGTTGCGATTGGTGTTCCTCCATAAATTGTATAATTTAAAGTATCATATTTTGTGTTGCCATTATAGGTTGCACTAATAACATATTTCTGATTTCCAGGAGCAACGCTTACTGTTTTGAAGGTTATAACCGAATCGTTAGGTAAACTCGAAACCAGGGTGCCATTTTCATACAAAGCTAAAGCTGATCTTCTGGAAGAAGCTGCATTAATAACTACCGTATCATTCACATTCTTTATAGCACCCTTTGATGGAGAGTTAAATGAGACATTAAAGGTATTCGCAGGATACACATTAACGAAAATATCTGTATTCCCATTGTCTTTCCCTTCTTTACTTCCATCACCATTTCTGAATACCAATGCTATTTTTTGAATGGTTTCACTTCCAATGACACTATATGCTGAACGAAGGCTAGGCGCGAATTTGTAGGTGAATAGATTATTCCCTAGAGCAGTCAGCTTCCAAGCAGGGTTAGCAACTCCCCAGGTAGTAAAAACATGTTTCCAGTCGCTGTTGCCAGTACTTAGAGAAGTAATAACTCCTGTATGAAGGTATACATCACAATTGCAGTTATTAAGTCCGCCAGCCCCTTTACTTGCATCGAATGTAATTGTCACCGAATCGGTTTCGGTAGGGAATGCCGGTGAAGTGGTCACAATTTGTGCTTGAATCGAAGCGGCAAATAGGATAATAAAAATTGCTGAAATTATTACTCTCATTGGAATTTGGCTCATGTAGGATGAATTACAAAAATACAAAAAAAATATCTCAAATACATTAAAAAGCCTGTATCCAAAGAAGATACAGGCTTTTTATTAAAGTTGGGAAATAAGGTGATTAGCAATATTCATTGTACGCCGCTTGTAAATTGTCGGCAATCATTTGAGCACTGCGGCCTTCGATATTATGACGTTCGATCATATGAACTAGCTCACCATCTTTAAATAAAGCAATTGCTGGTGATGAAGGAGGATATGGCAATAAAAACTCACGTGCTTTAGTTACTGCTTCTGCTTCCATACCTGCAAACACTGTAATTAACTCAGATGGTTTTTTGCCATTTTCAAGTGATTTTCGAATGCCAGGGCGAGCTGAACCAGCAGCACAGCCACATACAGAATTGATAACGAGTAGTTGGGTACCTTGTTTTTTATTTAAAACCGATGTTACTTCATCGGCATTGAGTAATTGAGTAAAACCTACGCTAGTTAATTCTTCGCGCATAGGTGCTGCTAACATTTCGGGATACATAATTGAAATAAAATTTAGAAAAGCAAATTTAAGCATTTCTTTGTGAATGGAAGTACCCCAATATTTAAGAAAATAACATTTCTAAAACCATTCAGGGTAATATTAAACTCCTATTTTTGCGAGAATCAATATAAATGGTATGGCAAAGAAAGTATCTGAACAAGAAGCAAAACCTAAAGTCGTTAAAAAGAAAGAAGGTAAGTTATCAAATGGTTTAGGAGTGCCTATTCAAGTATTGAAACCCAAAACCCAAAAACCTTCGGCAACAGCGATTAAGAGCATGTTGAAACAAAAGATAGAAAACAAAGAGGTAGAAATCGTATCGAATAGTGAACTCATGACTCAGCAATCAGTTATACCATATTCCCTTTTTACAGCAGAGGATATTACACTTTTTAAGGAAGGCAAACACTTCAGAATTTATGAGAAGCTTGGAGCCCATCAGGTGCAGCACGAAGGAATGCATGGAGTTTACTTTGCGGTATGGGCGCCCAATGCCATGCAAATTGGAGTCATTGGAAATTTTAATGGATGGAATCGCACCAGTCACCTTCTCTTTGGACGATGGGATGGAAGTGGAATTATGGAAGGTTTTATTCCTGGCATACATAAGGGTGAAGTTTATAAATATTTTATTGAAAGTTATCAAGGGGCGCGGTTAGAGAAAGGCGACCCGTATGCTTATCATTGGGAGCTTAGGCCTAAAACAGCTTCTATTGTTTGGGATTTAAATTATTCATGGAACGACAAATCATGGATGAAGAAACGCAAGAATAATAATGCATTGAATAAACCAATGAGTGTGTATGAAGTGCATTTAGGTAGTTGGAAAAGGAATCCAGAGGCGCCTGATACGATGCTAACTTACCTGGAATTGGCCGAATTACTCCCTGCTTATTGCGATTCATTAGGATTCACACATATTGAATTGATGCCCATAATGGAGCATCCTTTTGATGGAAGTTGGGGGTATCAGCAAACGGGCTATTATGCACCCACTTCTCGATTTGGAACACCGCAGGATTTCATGCATTTGGTTGATGCCTTGCATCAACATAATATTGGTATTATTCTCGATTGGGTGCCGTCTCATTTTCCTTACGACGAACATGGCTTATTTCGATTTGATGGGTCGCATTTATACGAGCATGATGATCCAAGAAAGGGATATCATCCCGATTGGAAGAGTTATATTTTCAATTCTGGCAGAAATGAAGTGAAGTGTTTTTTAATTAGCAATGCGCTTTACTGGATGGATAAATTTCATATTGATGGATTGCGAGTAGACGCTGTTGCAAGCATGTTGCACCTCGATTATAGCCGCAAAGAAGGGGAATGGGAGCCTAATATTTTAGGTGGTAGAGAAAACCTCGAAAATGAAGCATTCTTAAAGGAATTGAATGAAGAAATCTATAGCGCGTATCCCGATATTCAAATGATAGCTGAGGAAAGTACATCTTGGCCAGGGGTGTCGAAACCAACCTATGATGGTGGTTTAGGCTTCGGAATGAAATGGATGATGGGGTGGATGAATGATACACTTCAATATTTCAAACGCGATCCGATGTATCGTAAATGGCACCAGAGCGACCTTACATTTAGTATGGTATATGCTTTTAGTGAGAACTTCATGTTGCCATTAAGCCATGATGAAGTGGTTCACGGGAAATCTTCTATGATTGGAAAAATGCCAGGTGACGAGTGGCAGCGATTTGCAAATTTGAGATTATTATATACCTATATGTGGACGCATCCAGGAACAAAATTATTGTTTATGGGAAATGAATTCGCTCAATCCAATGAGTGGAATTTTGAAAGTAGTTTGTCGTGGCATTTATTGCAATTTGAACCACATTTGGGTGTTCAAAAATTGATTACTGATTTAAATGCAATATATCGAAATGAGCCAGCAATGTATGAGAATTCATTTAACCACGAGGGCTTTGAATGGATTGCTGGAGATGATATAGAGAATTGTGTTTTAATCTATGCTCGAAAGGGGAAAAAAGCCAAGGACACCTTGATTGTTGCGTTGAATTTTACCCCGGCAATTCGAACCAATTACGCTATTGGCGTTCCCAAAGCTGGAACTTACCAAGAAATTTTCAATAGCGATAGTATGAAATATTGGGGAGTTGATAATTTAAACAATAGTGTAAAGACGAAAGCAGTGGTGCATCATGGCCGTGCTCAGTCGATAGAAATTACAATCCCTCCGCTCGGTGCAGCAATATTTAAGTTGAAGTAAATTAGTGCCTTTTCTATTCTAATTAGTATAGGTAAATGTATTAATTTTGCAGCCTGAATATGGAAGATAAAATAGAAGAGAGCTATACTGGACTCGCCGCGTTTGCACCAATTCCACTTAGTGTATCCTCACCATCTATCAAGCCTGAAGACCGCAAGCTCATTAAAGCACAAGCCGTTGAGGCCATGCATTTGAAGGCGCAACAACAGATTGATTTATTGAAGCGTCAGGCTGCATTGATTATGGAGCAAGCACGTGAATTAGAAGATAGGGTACTTATTTCACAGCAAATTTATGAAGCAACGATGCGGTTTTCACCATCGATGATGATGACCTATCATCTCTATAAACGCCATGATGGAGAAGTTATTTTATCTTTGGTTTCACCCGAAGAATGGGGGCAGTCGTTTCCATTCAAGCACTTTGTAGCTACGGTGAAATTATTGGGCGATCATACTTGGGATATCTTACAAAAGGGTGATATTGAAGCAGAAGAAATTAAAGCGGAAAGTAAGGATTAACCAATTTGCCCGCTCACCCGCTGATAAATTAACCCTAAATTTAAAGGCCTTTCAATTCCAAGTCGCATGCGTGTAGCGCTTCTAAATACTTCGTATTGATGGTGAATCAAGAACTCATTCATCGCAATATTATCGTTCGGAACTACTGCTACTTGTTGTGTTTGCAATCTTAAGGATTGTAACGTTATTCCAGCTTCTTTTGACTTGCTAATTATTAGTCCTTCACCAAAATCAGGGGCATAGAATCCTGTTAATTTTTTATTTTCAATATATAGTAAGGCATTGTCTAAAAAGGGTTCGAGTCTTATCTCGCGGGGCTCTCCATAAGCAAGGTAATCCAATTCCAAAATATCGGATAAGTATGATGAATGATAGCCATGGATGCTATTAAGAGATGGTTTTGTTGGTTTTATTCCTTCTCGATAAAAGGTATAATAACCTTCTTTAGTGAATCCTAATTTCTTATACACTGGCTCGCCTAAGGATGTTGCAAGTAGGTAAATAGTTTGGAGTTGGTAGCTTTGAATATGCTTTACCAAATAGTCGGTAAGAATTAATCCAATTCCTTTGTTTCGGTGTTCAGGGTTAACTATAATATGTGCAATCCATGCAACTTCAAGGTGTAAAATTGCAGTACCAATTGCAATCACTTGATCATTTTCCACACATTTAAACGTCTTGCAAAAATCCGAATTGAGATAGAACTCATGCATTGGAAGAATATTATTCCAATCGGGTGGCTGTAATGATTTAACGGCTGATAAATCGGCAGGTAGAAGTGGAGCAATCTTCATTATATTTTTGTTTTGGTTAATCTAAATGAATGATTGAAATTCATCTAACAAGAGCAGGATGCAAAAATAAGAACAAGGGGTTTTTAATGAATGATTTCATGGTAATAGATCTTAGCTAATTGGTTTTAAAATGGGTTCTAAATACAATAAATCCAAGGCAGTATAAAATACCACTCCGGAACAGATAACATTAATTTTTGGCTGAATATCATTAAACCTTTATTTCAAAGATTTATTTAGAAGTTCAACATGGCAAATCTAAATTAATTTTTAATACTTCAAAAATTAATAGAGGAACCGATAATTTACTTCGTCTTGGGATTATTTGGTCATTAAAAAACCGACTCAGTAAAACTGAGCCGGTTTTGTTTTAGTTGTCTAAACTATTAAATAATTAAGCCAACACTACTACTTTGTTATCGCCACACTCTACAATTCCTCCTTTGATGGTGAATTGCTCGGTACCGGCAGCAGTATCTACCTTAACTATACCTTGCTTTAAAGAGGCCACCATGGGAGCGTGATGATTTAATATTTTAAATGAACCATCGGTACCCGGTAATGATACTCCTGTTGCTTCTCCTTCAAATAATTTCTTATCAGGAGTTATAATTTCTAGTTGCATGATTATGTGCTTTTAAATCGTAAGTGATTACTTCGCTTCTGCGATTAGTTTCTCTCCTTTAGCAATTGCTTGCTCGATAGTTCCTACCAAGTTGAAAGCTGCTTCAGGCAAGTGGTCTAATTCACCGTTCATAATCATATTGAATCCTTTCATGGTATCTTCGATGCTTACCAACTCGCCTTTTAATCCAGTGAATTGCTCAGCAACGTGGAAAGGTTGAGATAAGAAACGTTGAACACGACGTGCGCGAGATACGATCAATTTATCATCCTCACTCAACTCGTCCATACCCAAGATGGCAATGATATCTTGTAATTCTTTATAACGTTGTAAGGTTGATTTTACACGTTGAGCACAATTGTAGTGAGCATCGCCTAATACTTGTGGAGATAAGATACGAGAGGTTGAATCCAATGGATCCACTGCCGGGTAAATACCTAACTCGGCAATTTTACGACTCAAAACCGTGGTTGCATCTAAGTGGGCAAACGTAGTAGCTGGAGCTGGATCCGTCAAGTCATCCGCAGGCACGTATACCGCTTGTACAGAGGTAATTGATCCACGTTTTGTTGAAGTAATACGCTCTTGCATTGCACCCATTTCAGAGGCTAATGTTGGTTGGTAACCTACCGCTGAAGGCATACGTCCCAAAAGGGCCGATACTTCTGATCCTGCTTGGGTGAAACGGAAGATATTGTCGATAAAGAACAAGATATCGCGACCGCCTGATTTCTCATCACCATCACGGAAATATTCAGCAATAGTTAAACCTGACAAGGCCACACGTTGACGTGCACCAGGAGGCTCATTCATTTGTCCGAACACGAGGGTTGCTTGTGATTTTGCCAATTCGGTTTTATCAACCTTGCTCAAATCCCAATCTCCTTTTTCCATTCCATGAACGAATTCGTCACCGTATTTAATTACGCCCGACTCAATCATTTCACGCAATAAGTCATTTCCTTCACGGGTACGTTCTCCTACACCTGCAAACACACTCATACCGCTATATGCTTTCGCAATATTATTGATCAATTCCATGATCAATACAGTTTTTCCTACACCAGCACCACCGAACAATCCAATTTTACCGCCCTTTGCATACGGTTCCAAAAGGTCGATAACCTTAATCCCTGTATAAAGTGGTTCAGCAGAAGTGGTTAAATCCTCATAACGAGGGGCTTCACGGTGAATTGAAGCTACTTTAGTTCTATCGAGGGTACCTAAACCGTCGATACCTTCACCCACTACATTCAATAATCGACCACGAATATCGTCGGTTGCGGGCATTGAAATAGCTACTCCCATATCTTCCACCACAGTACCACGGGTTAAACCGTCGGTAGTTTCCATGGCCACAGCACGCACGGTGTTTTCACCTAAATGTTGCTGGGTTTCAAGCACGAGTACCGTGCCATTTGGACGTTTAATATGTAAAGCCGAATAAATTTTAGGTAATGTAGCGCCAGCATCTGTAAATGCTACATCCACTACTGGACCTATGATTTGGGAAATTTTGCCTGTATTAGCCATGATAAAATTAAGGTACTAAATCTTGATTTTTGGGTGTGCAAAGGTAATTTTTTTTAGGTAAGAAAAAAACTGATTTCGGATTTTTTTGAGATGTGGAAAAGAGTTTTTTTCATATCCCTCTTTTAAAAAGGAGGCAAACCTCCTTATTTGACAAAATCGAGCCTAAAAAGGACAAAGAAACAGTTTAAAAAAAAGGTATTTAACCTCGGGAAAGGTATATGAACAGGGGCAAAGTATGGAATCCTAGAATTTATTCTTCCACATCATGCTTTCTACAGGCTTGATGCTTCTTTTGCTGTATTTGGCATCACGTTTTTTGTTATAAAGCACATTTACCTCACCATCAACAACAAAATATATGAGCTGCCCAATTGGCATTCCGGCATATACGCGTACTGGCATACTCACCGAAATTTCAAGTGTCCAGGTATTGCAAAACCCCACATCGCCTTTACCAGCGGTGGCATGAATATCAATGCCCAATCGGCCAGTCGACGATTTTCCTTCTAGAAAAGGAATGTGACGGTGCGTTTCGGTATATTCTTCGGTGACCCCAAGATATAAAGTTCCAGGATGTAAAATGATTCCTTCCTCAGGAATGATGATTTCCTCAATTTTATTGTGAGCCTTCGCATCAAGTACTCGGCTGGTATATACTGCCAAATATTTTCCTAAATGCACATCATAACTATTGGTGCCAAGGCAATTCGGACGAAAGGGTTCAATTAGAATTGTTCCTTTATCAATTTCTTCTAGAATTTTCTTATCGCTTAAGATCATGGCGCAAATTAAATTCTTTTTGTGATGGATACAAAATGGAATTCTTTTTCGTTGATGCACGTAACGGATTGAATTCGATAGATTAAATAAATACCTTATTTTTACGACTTTTTTAAGCCACATCCGTTATTCGGTTACATGCAACTTTCCATCATTATTGTTAATTACAATGTAAAATTCTTCTTGCAAATTTGTTTGCAATCGGTTGCTGCCGCTATAAAACCTATTCAAGCAGAGGTATTTGTTGTCGACAATAACTCTACCGACGGTTCGGTGGAAATGGTAAGGAACCAATTTCCTTGGGTGAAAATAATTGCAAACTCCGTTAATGTTGGCTTTGGTGTGGCCAACAACCAAGCTATTGATATTGCTGAAGGACAATATATTTTATTACAAAACCCTGATACCGTAGTCGCCGAAGACACTTATACCCGAATTATCGATTTCATGGATTTAAAACCAGAAGCTGGTGGATTGGGCGTGAAAATGATTGATGGTGTTGGGAAATTTCTTCCCGAATCGAAACGAGGATTGCCAACTCCCGAAGTTGCCTTCTATAAAATTTTCGGATTGAGTGTTCTCTTTCCTAAATCGAGGATATTTGGTAAATACCATTTGGGCTTCCTTGATAATCGTGAAATTCATCAGGTGGATGTTTTGAGCGGTGCATTCATGCTTATGCGAAAATCAGTGATTGATAAAATTGGCGCCTTCGACGAACAGTTTTTTATGTATGGAGAGGATATTGATTTGTCGTTTCGTATTTCTGAAGCTGGATATAAAAACTATTATTATCCTGGAACCACCATCATCCATTATAAAGGAGAGAGTACAAAGAAGGGCAGCCTGAATTATGTATTCGTTTTTTATAAGGCAATGATCATCTTCGCGAAAAAGCATTTTGCATCACAAAAAGCAGCCTTATTTTCATTACTAATTAATTCTGCGGTTTATATCAGGGCTGGATTGGCACTTGTATTCCGTTTCTTGAAACTTTTTACCCGACCCGTAGTTGATGCTATTTTAATGCTGGTTGTAATGTTATTGATTATACCATGGTATGAAGCGGTAAAGTTTAATGGCCTTGGTAAATTTCCAGATAGCCTCTATTCTGTGAACCTGCCAATTTATATTTTCTTATGGCTGGCGGGCTTGTTTTTTACCAATAACTACTCCAAACCATTCCCGAAAGTGACTTCTATGTTTTATGGAATGTTGCTTGGGACTTTATCAATTAGCGTATTTTATGCCTTCCTAAGCGAGGATCTTCGGGCTTCACGAGCAATAATACTCATAGGAGGATTCTTGAATTTTGTAGTTTTACTTCTTACAAGATGGATGATGCAAATGGTAAGAAATCGCAGGATTGGGATTTATAATCGAAATTCACATCGAATTATTACCATCGGAAATGCGGCCGATATGGAAGCGTTGAGCCGATTGCTACATCGTAATACTGATGCTTTCTCGATGAACGGTTTCGCGGGCACGAATCAAAACGAAGAACTTACACCCAGCTTTCTTGGTCATTTAAATAACCTTTCTAAAATTCTAAAATTATATGAAACAGAAGAACTGGTTTTTACTACCGACAAAATATCCTGGAAAGAGGTGATAGGGATAATGGATCATAACCGCCATCACTATACATACAAGTTTTTTAATAGCCAGTCGTTTTTTGCTTTAGGAAGTAATTCAAAAAATGCTGCTGGAGAAGTATTTACGCTAGCGGTGAATTATGCACTTAATACCCAAGAAACACGCTATAATAAGCGTTTTACCGATTTGGTGATAGCCTTGGTGATCTTATTTCTGAGTCCATTATTATTTCTTTGGATGCATAAGAAAATGGGTTTTTTGCGCAATATCATAAGTGTTATAAGTGGAACTCGCACTTGGGTTGGATTTGCCGATGCCTCCAATCAGATTATGCCAAAACTTAAGACCTGTGTTTTAAAAACCACCTGTGAAAATAGCCCAGAACAGATATTAAATGCAGATAATGAATATGCAAGGAGCTATACTTCATTAAAGGACGTAATAATTATCCTGAAAAACTTATCACAGCTCGGAAATAGAGCATAATAGAATCTAAAGTTTGGCGATGCTCTTAACGAGTGCAGGGCCTCCATACACAAAGCCTGTATAGAGTTGAACTAGATTTGCACCCGCATTTAATTTTTCTTCAGCATCTTCTTGTGTCATGATACCACCAGTGGCAATCATTGGAACCGCAGTTTTACTTCTTAAATACTGAATTACTTCCGTAGATCGTTTTGTTAACGGAGCCCCACTTAAACCTCCAGCTCCTATTGACTCAATAGTTGATTCTGGCGTAATTAGATTCTCTCGGCCGATAGTTGTATTTGTGGCAATGATACCATCTAGATGAGTAGAATGAACCACTTCAATTACTTCATCGAATTGTTGTGTTGTTAAATCAGGGGCAATTTTCAATAACACTGGTTTGCGGTCTTTTCCTTGATGAATAAAATCTTCGCGCAAAGAATGTAATCTTGTAATGATTTTTTGAAGCTCATCTTTATCTTGTAACGCCCTTAATCCTGGAGTGTTAGGAGAACTTACATTAATCACAAAATAATCGCAAACATCATATAGTTTTTCGAAACATAAAGCATAATCGTTGGCCGCTTCTTCATTGGGAGTGACTTTGTTTTTGCCAATATTACCACCGATGACAAGCCCCGGTTTTCTGTTTCTCAATCGTTCATACACCTTATCCATCCCTTCATTATTAAACCCCATTCGGTTTATTAATGCCTTGTCTTTTACAAGCCTGAATAGGCGAGGTTTGTCGTTCCCTGGCTGGGCTTTTGGCGTTACGGTACCAATTTCGATTGAGCCAAATCCAAGTGTCTCAAGTTCTTCCAAATAATTGGCATTCTTATCAAATCCAGCGGCCATGCCTACTTTGTTCTTGAATTTTATTCCCAAGAAATCGACCGGCTTGTCATTTTTATAAATGCTTCTTAAAATTACTTTTACCCCAGGAATATAACATACCAGGCGTATGAAATTCATCGTAAAATAATGGGCATTTTCAGGAGATAAAAAAAAGAGAAGGCGGAGTAGAATCTTATACATGTAGGCCGCGAAATTACGCTTAATAATCAATTCTAAAAATGGGAAATCTCACATGAGTAGGTTCGTAATATTTGCTATGACGGTAGATAAAGTCAAGCTGCAGCTGCTTGTTTTTTGCAAAATTACTTTTGCCTTGATCTCTCATCAATACAAAGTTCTCATTCAAGGAGTGGTCATTTACTAAAATCTCCCATGCCCGTTTATCCCATACATAATCACTGAATCCTTCTTTTTGTTGTACAAAACTATACATCTTACCCCAAGCAAAAAAACCATCGGGGCTCTCTGGTTCAATGGCTTCCGTTAGAAACCGGCGATATCGAATATTGTTTTCCAATGGGATGATAACCCAATTTCCTTTTAAATCTTGATGCGACGAGTCTTTTATATAATATTCAAGCACTGCCGGGATATTTCCTTCGTAAGGGTTTTTGCGCGCAGTGAATTGTACGCGGGTATATGCCTTTACAAAAACATTCGTATCCTTTGAAATGATGATGTTCAAATGGTATCTCTGTAAATTGAGTTTTTCATACCACTCATAAGGCATCACATATGCTTTTGGATAATCGATGCTTTTGGTGATATTAAATGTATTGAAATATTTTATTGTTTTTTGATACGGAGCTCCTTGATTATAATATAGCTGTGATTGTTTGGTAACAGGGCTTGTGGCATAAAAAGCAGTGTAGCCTCGGAAATCCAAATCTTCAAATTGATTGGTATCTAAAGCCCATTTCAATGCGATTGATTTTTGATTTTGTGTTAAGCTATCTGCACGACGCATTACCTCAAGAATCGCAGGTTTTTGATTGTAAGCAAATTTTATAATTTCATTTAATAAAGTATATGTTGCATTCACCCTTTTGTTAAATGGTTTTAGCATATGTGTTTCGGATACAAAACTAAAACAGTTAAACATTGAAGTATATCCAGTGCTATATCTGGGGCTATCAAAGAATGAGGTGATTCCCGAATCGGGAACTTCCTTGTCAAAATCAACATAAGGGCACATTTCCTCATTTGCCGATTTCATACTTTGATATAATACAGGTAGTAACTTTTTTTGTTGAAACTGATCTAGTGCTTCATTCTGTAACTTGTTATGTTGTGATGCAATTAGGGTCATTGTATATTGATAATCGGCACCATCGCTAACATGGGTATCAATAAAAAAATGTGGTTTTGTTTGTTGGAAAAAATCTTGAAGAACAATGGTTTCTAAAGCATCACATTTGATGAAATCGCGATTCAAATCCAGGTTTAAAGGATTGCCTCTGAAACCATATTCAATAGGCCCATCTTGGTTGGCCCGGCTACAGCAACCTCTTTGTTGCGCACCTCCGGTATTGAAAATAGGAATAATAAATAGTTCAATTTCATCAAGCATTTTACGCAACGCTGGTTTTTGAAGGAAATCACGAGCAAGCATCATTGAAGCATCTATACCATCGGGTTCTCCTGGATGGATGCCATTATTGATAAAGATTTTTATTTTTTCTTTTTTCACTGAGAAATTAGTGATGCTAATTAATTTTATTTGACCTGCAGCATGGTACTTCAAATTCTCAGGACTTAGATTCGCATCCGTGATTTTTACAAATCTCTTGTTTGAACTAGCCAATTTTTCGTAAAAGCTCAAGCATTCACTTAATGTTGTGGTTGACACACCTTTACTAATTTCAAATGGGGTTATTTGTTGCGCTTGCATCACTGTAGCAAACCCAATGAAGAAAAATATTATCTTGCGCATGAAAATGATTCTAAAGAAATTTTTTTTTGTAAGCTGTTTCATATCCTGGATTGCAAATGTAACAATTGCACAAACAAACGGTTGTACTGATTTTCAGGCAAACAACTACAATCCCAGTGCAATTTATAATGATGGCAGTTGCACCTATAACAGCACCTCCTATAGCCCAATAAAGCTAATTGACAAGCTATCAGATACTATCATTGAAACCTCCGCGCTTGTTTATATTAAGGGCGAACTATGGACTCTTGGCGATAGTGGCAATCCGCATGCTATTTATCATTTTGATAAAACAACTGGAATGATTCTTCAAACAATATTTATTAGTAACTCATCCAATAATGATTGGGAGGATATGACTGTTGATGCTAATAATCTTTATATCGGAGATTTTGGGAATAATAATGGAAATCGAAAAGATTTAATAGTTTACAAAATTGCCTTATCGCAACTTTCATCGAAGATGGTTGATAGTATAACAGCACAAAAAATCCATTTTAGTTATTCCGATCAAACTGATTTTTCTTCTAAAAGTAATGCAAATAGTTTTGATTGTGAATCGATGTTTGTTTGGAATGACACCTTGCATTTGTTTAGTAAAGATTGGGTCAATGGACATTCAAAACATTATACCCTCTCAACGATTCCCGGCACCTATAGTATTCAGCCCATCGATTCATTTGATCCTGGTTGTTTAATTACTGGAGCAAGCTTCGATCCTCAATCAAAGCGAATCGCACTCACAAGCTATAACAAGAATGGTTTTTGCTATTTGTGGTTACTTTGGGATTTTAATGGCAGTAAAATATTTAGTGGAAATAAGCGCAAAATTGATTTCGGATTTTTTACCAATACCGGACAAATAGAAGGTATTTGTTTCAAGGATAGTAGTAATGTATATATCACCAATGAGAAAAATATCATAACTAATAAGCTTTATGCTGCTAATATTGGTCAATGGATGAATCCGAAATCGGCAGGTATTAATTATAAAAAACAACAGATTCTTGAATTGAGCGTTTACCCTAGTCCAAGTATAAATGAGCTAACTGTTCATTTTCTTCTCAATAAACCAGCATCGGTTTCTTATTGTATTTATAACACCGATGGGAAATTGGTATTATGCATGCGCTCAAAAACAAATGGGGGAGAGGTTTCTCAAAAATTTAATATCTCTAATCTTTCGAATGGGACTTATACAGTTATAGTGCATAGTGATGGAATATCATCAGATCGAAAAATATTTATAAAACAATAAACGAACAGGAAAATTATGGCCATTGTAAAGGTTATTACAGCAAATAATGTAGAGATTGAATACGAAGTAGCTGGTATTGGCGATAGAGCCATTGCTACTCTTATCGATTGGGTGATAATGTTCGCCTATTTTTTTATTTGCTTTCGTATAATCAACTCCAATCCTTCACTTAAATATGGATTGAGTTTTATGATCCAACTGTTAATTTACCTTCCAGTATTTCTATACCACTTGATTTGTGAAATGTTTTTAGAAGGGCAAAGTTTTGGAAAAAAAATAATGCAGATACGGGTAGTAATGATGGATGCAGGACGGCCCGCATTCGTAAATTACTTTCTGCGCTGGATTATCACTCCTGTCGAATTTAGTTTTGGTGGCGCTGGTGTGGTAGCATTAATATCAGTTGCTGCCAATGGAAAGGGGCAACGACTAGCCGATATGGCTGCGGGGACCACCGTAATTCGCTTAAAGCCAAAAACAAATATTCAAGAAGCGGTGTTCGCACCTAAGATAAATCCTGATTATGTAGTGCAATTTCCTGAAGCTATTAACTTAACCGATCGAGATCTTACTTTAATTAAGCAAGTACGGCGTCAGATATATCGCAAGAGTTATGAAGATGCAAATTATTTTGCAGAAAAAACAAAAGATTCAATATGCGCTAAGCTCGGAATTCAAAGCGATTTAGATGGCATCTCTTTCATTGATACCATCCTTAAAGACAATCAATATCAGGTGATCGAAAGAGGATAGTTTTATTAGGATTGAATTACCAGTTGAATGCTACTTCTGGTGCGCTGTTCTAATAGTATTGTTTTGTCTTTTACATACTCAACTTGTTGCACACTTCTAACATTGCGAGCTGTAAATAATTCACAACCTTTATTAATTCGTACATTAAATTGATTGGCAAGGGCTTCTTGTAATGCTTTTAAATTATCATCTTCGGTGTTAACGCATGCGCTGAAACTAATAGCCGAATTCTGCATCATATTGGTTTTAATTCCGTGAGATGCGAACACTTCAAATATTTTACTCAAATTCTCTTCAACAATAAAAGAGAAATCCTTACTTGAAATGGATACCAGTGTTTGATCACCTTTAACTATATAAACAGGCATCTGAATTAAATCGTGGGGAGCATTGCTCACAGTAGTTCCACTCGCACTTGGATCAACAAAAGATTTCACATAGAGCGGGATGCTTTTGCTTTGCAGTGGCTGAATTGTTTTCGGATGTATAACTGTAGCGCCATAGTAGGCCAATTCTATCGCTTCGTTGTAAGTTAGTTCATCAATCTTGATGGTGTCCTTAAATCGCTTTGGATCGGCGTTTAATACCCCAGCTACATCCTTCCATATTGTTTGACTTTCAGCATCTAGAGCATAGGCGAAAATTGCTGCACTATAATCACTTCCTTCTCTACCAAGTGTTGTAGTATTATTATTGGGTGAGTTGCCTATGAATCCTTGTGTAATGATGATTTGCTTTTCTACCAAAGGTTTTAACTTTGATTGTATAATTTGTGTTGTTTTGGTCCAATCAACCTTCCCTTCACGGTAAGTACTGTCGGTATGAATGAAATTCCTCGCATCAAGCCATCGATTTCGGATTCCTGTTTGATTCAGATATATACTTACAATTTTAGTTGAAAGTAATTCCCCAAATGAAACAATCTGATCATAAAGAAACGCATATTCTCCTTCAGGAATGCCGCTAATAAGACACTCGAGTTCAATAAAGGTGTTTTCTATATCGTCGAAGCCATGAGGATGAATGTCCTTTATTAATTCCTTTATAATTTGATCGTGGTAGGATTTTATTTCATCAAATATCTTTTTTGCATTTCCAGTTTGCTTATAACAAGCCTCTGTCAATTGCTCCAAGGCATTGGTCGATTTTCCCATCGCAGAGATAACGATAAGTAATTTCTCATCTTGAAAACGTTTAACGATTTCGCCTACGTTTCTTACTGCTCCTGCATCTTTTACCGATGCTCCTCCAAATTTAAATACTTGCACAGAAAGGTTTTTATAAAGGTGAATAATATGGTTTAATTAAAATTGTGGTTGCATGCCTAAATTATACATAATGAAACTCCAAACGTCTGTTGTTTCATCAATAACTTTTCCTGTAGGTTTTCCTGCACCATGTCCTGCATTTACGTCGATACGAACCAAAATTGGGTTGGTGCCTTGTTGATGCTGCTGTAAGGTAGCTCCAAATTTAAAACTATGAGCGGGAACTACTCGGTCGTCGTGGTCGCCAGTAACTACCATGGTTGGCGGATAGGCTATATCTTTTACATTATGAACAGGTGAATATTTTACCAAGTATTTGAAATCCTCTGCGCTATCTGCACATCCATAATCTCCGCACCATCCCCAGCCAATAGTAAATCGATGAAAGCGTAACATATCTAAAACCCCTACTCCTGGAATGCAACATGCATAGAGGTCGGGGCGTTGTGTCATGCAGGCTCCAACCAATAATCCTCCATTACTGCGTCCTTCAATGGCAAGGCGCTTATTGCTGGTGTATTTTTCTTTTATTAGATACTCTGATGCGCTGATAAAATCATTAAATACATTTTGCTTTTTTTCCTTGGTTCCGTTCTCATGCCATAATTTTCCGTATTCACCACCACCTCGAATATTTGGAACGGCCACGACACCTCCCTGATTGATAAATAATAAACGTGATACGCTGAATCCTGGAGTTATATTGATATTGAATCCTCCGTATCCATATTGATAGCATGGGTTATTCCCATCAAGCTTCAATCCTTTTTTATAGATAATAAACATCGGTACTTCTGTTCCATCCGTGCTCTTATATCTTACTTGCTTTACTTCATAATCTTCCGGTTTGAAATTCGTTTTAGGTTGTTTGAAGACTTCCGATTTGCCAGTGGCTACATCATATTTAAAAATTGTTGGAGCATAAGTGAAAGAGGTGTATGAATAAAACAAAGTTTGATCTTCCTTACGACCCCCTAGTCCACCTGCAGTTCCAATTCCGGGTAATACGATTTCCGATTTATTAGTGCCATCAATATTTAAACTATAAATTTTGGTATAGGCATCTTTCAAATAGGTTGCAAATAATTTGCCACCACCAGTAGATGCTCCTTCTAGCAACTCTTTTTCTTCCGGAATAATGACCTTCCAATTGGCCTCTTCAGGTTTATTTGCATCAATACTCACAACACGACGGTTGTCGGCCTTGTAATTGGTATTCACCAAAATATTTTCGCCATCATTATCGATAATGCCAAATTCATATTTCATGTCTTCCCAAAGCAACCTCCATTCTTTATCACCCTTGCTAAGGTCCTTAAACATTACTCGGTTTCCATCACTGGCGCCATCACTAATGTATAAAAACAAGAATCGTTCATCTTCACTTAAACTTACTCCATGATATCTTTTTGGGTTTGCAGGATCCGAATAAATTAGTTTGTCGGATGATTGTTTAGTTGCTAGCTTATGATAATAAATTTTGTGACCATTATTCTGTGAGCTTAGCGCATGTGCATCAGGTTTATCATAGCAGCTATAATAAAAACCATCTTGATACCATGATGCACCACTAAATTTAACCCAGTCAATTTTTTCATCGGTCAGTTCTTTCTTCGTTGCTACTTCCATCACATGAATTTCATTCCAATCGCTACCTGCCTTAGCTAAGTTATATGCGCAATACTTATGGTCCTTACTAAAACTCATTCCTGCCAAGGCAGTGGTTCCTTCTTTACTTAATTCATTGGGGTTGATAAATACCTCAGGAGTTCCGGTCAGTCCGTTTTGAATATATACCACACTCTGGTTTTGCAATCCATCATTCTTTGAAAAGAAATAATAGTCGCCTTCCTTTGAAGGTTGAGAGTATTTCTCGAAATTAAAATTCGTTTCAACCACTTGATGAAACTGTTTTCTGAAAGGAATTTGATCAAGGTAATTATAAGTAACAATATTTTCTTTACTTACCCACTCTTTGGTATCTTCGGCGGTATCATTTTCTAACCAACGGTAATTCTCCGTGATTTTGGTTCCATGGAAATCCTCCGTGGATTCAACTTTTTTTGTTTCAGGATATTTTACCGGAATTGTTGGGTTTGGGTTTTTCCAAGCAGTCATATTTTGGTTATTGCATGAGAACAATGCAAATACAGAAAGGGTTAAAATGATATATTTCATGATATTGTTGATGTTTAAATACAATTGATTGGTATTGTGCTAATATTCAAGCCACATAAATATTCCATCTGTTATTCTATTGATGCTCACTTTCTAATAGTTTTTTGCTCAATTCTCTTTTCATAATTAATGCCTTGAAAAATGCGATGTACATAAATTCCAGGAGTATGAATGTAATTGGGATCGAGTGCACCTGCAGGAACTAATTCTTCAACTTCAGCAATGGTAATTTTTCCTGCCATTGCCATCAATGGATTGAAATTTCGAGCCGTAGCCTTGAAAATCAAGTTACCATCAGTATCGCCTTTCCATGCTTTTACAATGGCGTAATCAGCATCAAATGCATATTCCATTAAATATTCCTTGCCATTGAAATTACGTACTTCTTTTCCTATTGCGACTTCGGTACCTACTCCTGCCGGCGTGTAAATTACGGGCATTCCATATCCTGAAGCCATACAACGTGTAGCTAAGGTGCCTTGAGGTATGAGTTCCACCTCAAGTTCTCCGCTCAAAAGCTGGCGTTCAAACTCAGCATTCTCGCCAACATAGGAAGAAATCATTTTTTTAACTTGCTTGGTTTGCAGTAATAGTCCAATGCCAAAATTATCAACTCCAGCATTATTGCTGATGCACGTTAAATTTTTTGTTCCCTGAGAAACCAAAGCGGTGATGCAGTTTTCAGGGATTCCGCACAATCCAAAGCCGCCCAGCATTATAGTGGCTCCATCTTGTATGTCACGGATTGCGGCAGTGGCATTTTCAACAACTTTACTCATATCAATCTTAGGTTTATTTCAATATTCGATGTGCAATTTCCATTAGCTTTATTCGTAGCAAATGTAATAATCCTTGGTCAGGATAAAAATAGTAGTGCAGCTTTAACTGCCATCTCATTCTGGATAGATAGTTTTCCGATATGAATTTAGTTTCAGTAACTTTTAATTCATCACCTCTAAGATGTTTGATGACATTCATTTCCGGGGGGGTTAAATCTAACGAATAACCTTCAATATGCTTGGTAGATTGCCTGCCCGTTAGTACATATTTAGTTTTTATCAATGATAGCTTTCTTATTCCCAAGATATCAGCAGTGATCTCACCGGTGGAAAATCCTTGGATGCATCGCGGTTCACCATAAGAATCGTATACAGCCTTGCTTTCGAGCATACTACAAAGTTTATATTCTGATTTTACTGCAATTGACAACTTGCTTTGAAAAGCATGCCTATAGATACTTTTGCTAATATGTGCCCCAGGCTCACCAAAGTTGGTAGTAATAGAGAGTCGAGGAAATACCCAATACAGATTTTCCTGAATTAAATAAGCATTGAAATTTTTCTCCCAAATTGAATTGTCCCAACGATGATAAAATGCCGGCAGGTCAATACTTATATAGTCTATATTACAAGATTTGTAACGGAGCCATTGGGCTTTTGAAATTATCATTCCACGTGAAGAGGCGCGTTGATAAAAGTAAATATCATTCCCATCATCTAACTTGATGAATGGGCAATTGGCAACCTCATTTCTTTCATAATCATACAAGCTGAATCCTGCAATTTTGGGGTCCTCAGCGAGTTTTGATAAGATTGAAGTACTGTAAAAAAACAGGGAAGGTGACACCATGGAATCATCTTCCAGGATCATAACATTCTCTAAGGATTCGGATTGTTGCATAGCCCACAAATTATGCTGGTCGGGTCCCATTTTTTGAGATTGCTTTATAATAGAAATATTATAAAACCTTGAATAGAAATTCTCTGAGAAACGAATTACATCGGAGCTAGCATCCTGATCTAAACTAATCGTTATTGGAATAGGTGAGGATGCATTAAAGGAACGTGCAGACTCAATCAAGCTAATCATTAATCTCTGTAAGCTATACAAGCGATTAAATGCCAAAATGATGATTGTAAATGGAGGCTGCATGAATTTTGAAAAGGGCTTTTGAACGAATATTTTTATTCCTTAAATATCCTATCTTTGTTTTGCAAATTAAACAATTATAAGCTTCATGGAAGAGAAAGACGAAAACCTTTGGCGAGTAGCTCAAAAGCGCGCAAAGTTCAAAAAGCATTTTGCCGTATATCTTGTGATGAACACTTTTTTTTGGATTCTTTGGTACTGCACAAGTGGTTCCAATGAATTGATGATATTCCCTTGGCCTGTTTGGCCTTTAATGGGATGGGGCATTGGTATTGCTCTGCAATATTTCGAAGCCTATCATACAGATTTGGGATGGAGCGCCGAGAAGGAGTACGAAAAACTAAAAAGAAAATAGTACGTGTCCTTACCTAAGTTCTATTCAGTCGAATCTTACCTAGATTATTTTCCAGAGCATTCTGAATTATTGGAAATGCTTCGATTTCATATTCTTCAATCGAATCCTAAAATCACTGAACGGATACGTTACAATTGCCCATTTTATGACTATTACGGAATGTTACTATTCCTCGCAGTTCAAAAGAAAAAGGTGGTCATCGGCTTTGTTGATGGGGGGCTGATGAGTAATGAATCAGATGCTTTTATTCCAATGAAGGGAAAATATATTAGGCATCTTCAATTTTCAACTCCCTCAGATTTGGATGAAGATATCCTATTCCAATATTTGCATGAGGCCATGATGATTAAGGAACTTAGGCAGCGAGTATCAAAATAGGACAACAAATAATTTTGAATTCTTCCTTGTAACTAGGTGCTCATTTTTAAATTCTATTGATTAATTTCGCCCAATGAATATCACTGTTATTGGATCAGGCACGATGGGTAATGGAATTGCCCATGTTTTTGCACAAAATAATTACAAAGTAAATGTAGTTGATGTGAAGGCTGATGCTCTTGAAAAAGCGAAGGCCACCATTTCCAAAAATCTCGATCGTCAAGTAGCGAAAGGAAGCATCAGCGAAGAAATCAAAGCAAGTACGCTTGCCAATTTGACCTTCGTTGATAATCTTTCGATTGGCGCCGCAGATGCCGATTTGGTGATTGAAGCAGCGACAGAAAATGTGAATGTCAAGCTTGATATTTTTAGAAGCTTAGACTCTATTTGCAAGCCATCGTGTATCCTCGCAAGCAATACATCATCGATTCCAATTACTAAAATTGGATCAGTAACCAATCGCCCTGATAAAGTTATTGGCATGCATTTTATGAATCCAGTGCCGGTGATGAAATTGGTTGAAATTATTAAGGGATTCAAAACAAGTGCAGAAGTAGCAGATACCATTGTTGCATTATCAAAAAAAATAGGAAAAGTACCTGCGGTGGCCAACGATATGCCTGGATTTATTTCTAATCGTATCTTAATGCCAATGATTAATGAAGCTATCGAAACATTATTTCAAGGAATTGGAGGTGTTGAAGAAATTGATACGGTGATGAAACTAGGAATGGCGCATCCAATGGGACCATTACAATTGGCCGATTTTATTGGCTTAGATGTATGTTTGGCTATTTGCAATGTGTTACATGAAGGATTTGGAAACCCAAAATATGCCCCATGTCCATTGCTCGTAAATATGGTTACCAGTGGTAGCTTGGGAGTAAAGAGCGGCAGTGGTTTTTATGATTATAGCGGAGGTGGTAAAGAACTTGTTGTTGCCTCTCAATTTAAATAGGAATTTATCATGAGTCAAAAAATAAAAGACATTATCGCTGCTTCCATTGCAGTAAAACAAGAGTTCTTGAATAATGAGCGCCTTGTATCCGAACTGACAAAGATTGCTGAGTCGATGGTTGCCTGTTTGCGAGCCGGCAATAAAGTGTTATGGTGTGGAAATGGTGGTAGTGCTGCCGATGCACAACATCTTGCCGCTGAACTTTCAGGTCGATTTTATACAGATAGAGCACCGCTGTACTCTGAAGCATTGCATGTTAATTCATCTTTTGTTACTGCTGTTGCCAATGATTATTCATATGATGTTATTTATAGTCGCATGCTCCAAGGATGCGGAAGAAAAGGTGATATTATCGTTGGGATTTCCACCTCTGGAAACTCAAAAAATGTGATGAACGCACTGGAAGTTGCACGTGAGAAAGGAATTACTACCGTAGGTTTTACGGGTAGTACTGGTGGGAAGATGAAGGACTTATGCGATTTTCTAATTAATGTTCCAAGCAACGATACGCCACGAATTCAGGAGAGCCATATTTTAGCCGGACATATCATTTGTCAGCTTGTAGAAGAACTCATGTTTGCCTCGGAAAATATTTAATAACTGATGATTTTAATTGGAGCGTTATTACTCCTTATTGAAAATTGTAACTCAACTTCATGATGATTGCCATTTTAACTGGAGCGGGTGTGAGCGCAGAGAGTGGCTTAAGCACCTTTCGTGATCAAAATGGATTGTGGGAACAATATAAGATTTCGGATGTAGCAACCCCGGAAGCATGGGAGAGAAACAAATCTTTGGTTCTCGATTTTTATAATCAGCGTAGAATCGGTATTGCCAACGCGCAACCTAATGCGGGTCATATCGCTTTAGCTACGCTTGAAAAACATTTCAAGGATACCATAATTATCACTCAAAATATTGATGATTTGCATGAAAGAGCAGGGAGTAAAAATATTATCCATCTTCATGGGAGTATCCGACAATCTAGAAGTATTGCAAATGGCGCAATATTCGATATTCTTGGTAACGAACTTAATTTAGGCGACCATTGTCCATTGGGTAGTCAGCTTCGGCCAAATATAGTATGGTTCGGTGAAGCGGTCCCAAAACTCGAAGAAGCTATTCCGTATTGTGAAGATGCCGATATTGTAATTGTAGCAGGTACATCACTAGAGGTATATCCAGCAGCAAGCTTGGTACATTATGCACAACCGAGTGCAATGAAATTCCTTGTCGACCCTAGAATGCCACCCTCGATAAATTTAAGTGGTTTTCAGTACGATGCAAGTACAGCATCAATTGGGTTGCCTAAATTGGTTGATCATCTTATTTCAATGAATTCGTTATAGCTCATTTCGCAGCACTTTTAAAATGTGGATGTTTTTGGGAATATTCATTATTTTAAAACCTAAAAAATTTTATCTTTGCCCCCGAACTTTTAAATTTACTATCATGTCACATCACACAGAACACGATTCACACGACGATAATAGCGTTAACTTCATGCCATTAAAGGACAATAACCATAATCTAGCTATTGGTAAAATTTGGCCATTGATGCTAACCATTGCTGTTCTCATTTTGGGATTGGTTCCCGGAATTAAATATGCTGGAGGCTTTGTTCAAAATGAAGAGCAAGAAGAATGGAGAATTAAACATGAACGTGGTTTGAAAGACAGTGATGAAAATTTGTTTTACAAATCGGAAGCCACCACTGCTAATGAAGAGGGGAAAGTAGAAGAGAAAAAAGTTGAAGGTGCAAATGCTGAAGAAGCAAAGCCAGAAACTACCGCTCCAGAAACTGCAAAACCTGAAGAAACGAAACCTGAAGCTCCGGCTCACAAATAATATAAATTTCAATTTGTTTAAAACCCTTTCGATTCGGAAGGGTTTTTTATTTTATGAAAAAACTTACGAATACCCAAAAAGGGAAGGCCTCAGAAGAACTTGCAGTTTCTCATTTGCTTTCATTGGGCTATTCTATACTTAAAAGGAATTATCGCTCGGGAAGGGCTGAAATCGATATCCTTGCCTTAGATCAAAATGAATTGGTTGTAGTTGAAGTGAAAAGCAGGAAAAGTAATCAATTTGGTTTTCCAGAGGTTTCTATATCAAAACAAAAAGAACAATTACTTCGTGAAGGCGGTTATGCCTTTAAACAAGAGCAAAAACTTTCTTATCCTATTCGATTTGATGTTATCTCAATTAGTATTCTTGAAAAGGAATTACGTCATTTTAAAGACGCCTTTTAGTTTGGCATAAACTTATTCATAGTATTAAAGTAAAACTAATAAGTTTGTACGTTAGTAATCAAATTAAATTATGGCAAAAATCCGCATAGGAATCTTAGGTGTTGGAGGTGTTGGAGGCTATTATGGAGGGATGTTAGCAAAGCAATTCCATCAGTCGGAGTTGGTGGAAATTGTGTTTGTAGTTCGCCCTGAAACAGGCCTAATGATTGAAAAGGCGGGGTTGAAAATAGTGGAAGATGACCACGAGACGATTGTTAACCCTGCAGAAATTATTACTAATGAATCAAATTGTAGGCCCCTCGATTATTTGATTTGTTGCACCAAGGGGTATCAATTGGAAGCGGCATTAAATTCCTTATCAAATGCCATCACTTCCAGCACCGTGATACTTCCTTTGCTAAATGGGGTAAATGCTTCTCAAATAATTCGCCGTGTTTATCCTCAGGCTGAGGTTTGGGAAGGTTGTGTTTATATTGTTGCAAGTATCATTTCAAAAGGTGTAATCTTGGTAAAAGGCTCAAATCAAAAATTGTATTTTGGATCACTAACCAACGGTAATGAGAAGCATCAGCAATTTGCGAGGCTCCTTAAGGATGCAGGAATTGTATTCGAGCATGCGGAAAATATAGAAGAAATAATTTGGAAGAAATTTGTTTTCATTTCAAGTTTAGCAACGATAACAACAAAACTCGATTTAAGTATTTCAGAGGTTCTAGGCAATAGTGAGCATCGTATTTTAGTTATTAAAATGATTAACGAGTTGATGGCTATTGCGAAGGCAAAAAATATTAATCTTGGAGATGATATGGAAGTTGCCACCCTAAATAAAATGGATCAGGTGCCTATTGGAAGTCTTACTTCTATGCTTCGCGATTATAGGTCAGAAAAACCTATAGAATTAGAAGTGCTCACCGAATTTGTGATTCAATCGGGGAGAGCGTGCGGTGTTCCAACACCCGTGTATAATCAGATGTATCATGGTATTCTAAATAATCTCCTAATAAAAATAAAAAATATTTAAGGTTTATCAAAATGAAAAATTGGTTTGAAATACTATTAAAGAATAAATATGCTTTGGTATTATTTGCATTGCTTGGTGTACATATTACCAATATGTTTATTGATGTAATGGAAGTGGATGCAGCACAATATGCATCCATATCAATGGAGATGTTTCAATCGAAGAGCTATTTGCAAGTATTTCAACATGGGCAGGATTATCTTGATAAGCCACCGCTCTTATTTTGGTTGAATTGTATCTCTTTTTCCATATTTGGAATTAGTAATTTTAGTTATAAATTTTTCGCGGTTGTTTCTTTATTCCTAGGTTTATTTGGTACATATAAGTTTGCGCGTCTTTATTATTCTAAGGAAACTGCCCGATATGCTGCTCTAATTCTAGGCTCTGCTCAAGCTTATTTTTTAATGACAAACGATGTACGAACTGATGGATTGCTTACTGCATGGGTCATTGTCGCAGTTTGGTTATTATCCAATTTTCTTCAACGTCAAAAACTCAAATACTTAATTTTAGGTGCTTTAGCAACCGCCTTGGCATTGATGGCTAAAGGTCCCATTGCATTTATTGGGATTGGGATAGCACTTGGAGCCGACATTCTTTTAAAGAAGCAATGGAAAAATATTTTTCGATGGGAATGGGTTCTTTTAGCAGTAGTTATTGGTATTGCGTTATTGCCAATGTGTTATGGGTTATATACGCAGTTCGATTTGCACCCAGGAAAAATAGTTTATGATTTACACGGCCCATCAGGATTGAGGTTTTTCTTCTGGACGCAAAGTTTTGGACGAATCACTGGAGAAATTTATTGGAATAATCATGCACCCGCTACCTTTTTCCTTCAAACAATTTTATGGGATTATCAACCATGGGTTTTCTTACTCTTTGCTGCTATTGGATACTATGCAATCAACTTTTTTCGCAATCGATTCAGATCGTCGATATTACCCGAATTTACATCAATTGCAACTTTTGCATTATTATTCTTGATGCTGTCGATGTCGAATTATAAATTACCGCATTATATTTTCGTCATTTTCCCTTTCGCCTCTATTTTGGTTGCTCATTTTCTACAGTCTATTTCAACCCGAAATGTTGCCCGATTCGCTGTATTTCAAATGGTAATAATTCATTTGTTCTTTATCTTATTGGGAATTAATTTTATTTTCTTTTTTTCGCCATCAAATTTTTCTCTTCCACTATTTTGTGTTTTAATGCTTTGTTCTATTTGGCTTTTCTATCGCAAATTAGATGGAGTTCCTCAGCTTATTTTTCCAACACTTTTAATGGCAATTGCTTTTAATTTAGTATTAAGTCTGAACTTTTACCCCAATATTTTAAAATATCAATCTACCAGCGCCGCCGGTCAATGGCTTCGGGAGCAGGAAATTCCTTCGAATCAGGTAATGGTATTTAATGCCACCGGTTTTGCTCTTGATTTCTATTCAGGCAAGGCTCCTGCAACGCTCGATCAAGAAAAGATCAATGAACTACCATCTGGTGTTTTAGTTTATACCGATGAAGGCGGTGCAAAAGATTTAATGAATAGGAGCCCTCGATTTCAGGTTTTGAAGGAGTTTCCTTCATATCATGTTACCAACTTGAAAGTCAACTTCCTCCTGCAGAGCACACGACCTTCAACTTTGAACAAGGCTTTGATACTTAAGTATCAATAGTTGAATGTTCGATATATATATTTATTTGAATTTTATTTATTTGCTTGAACCTTTATATGGTTTGGCGGGTATAACTCTCAAATTCCAATTATGAAACATTTCCTTTTATTAATTTTTGCAATCTGTATTGCAACGAGCTTGAAGGCTCAAAATCCTGAAACAATTTATAGTTTTGTAACAGTTCAAAAGCCGCTAGCGTATTATAAAGCGCAAGCTATTGCTTGGAAAAATGCTTTAGTCAAGAAACCTGATGATGCCTATGCATGGTATAATTATTATCGTGTTATGAGGAACTTAAAAGCGGTCGATACCACAGATCATCGCACCTACTCCGAGAAGGATAGCAGTCTTAAATTAATAGTTACGGAGATGGGGAAGGAAGTGCCTAATAGCTTCGAGTATAATCTGTGCATGTGGATTTCAACACCCCATACTCCGGAGTCAACCAAGTACCTTCAGAAAGCAGAAGAACTAGGTAACGATAGAACTGAACACGTTGCCGATATGATAGTTTGGGGTGAATTAGAACGTAATATTCAACGAAGAGATAAATACTCGGATATATGGTATCATTCGAAATTGAGTTCTCCTGGCATCTTGTATTATAATTATAATGTACTTGCTAGTTTAAAACAAAATGCCATTTTATTTACCTGTGGAGATAATGATACTTATCCGCTATGGATGCTTCAGGCTCAAGGAATTCGACGTGATGTAACGGTATTGAATTTAAGTTTATTAAGGCTTCCAGCGTATCGTGCAAAGATTTTTAATGAATTGGGGATAACCAATTGGAAAGCTGATTCGGATGCCGATGAAGAAAGAAATTTTGAAAAAAAAGTGATTGAAAAAGCATTGACAAATACCAAAAAATACTCTGTTTACGTGGCTTTAACAGCCGCCACTGATGATTATATTTCCAGTATTGATGACCATCTGTACCTTATAGGCTTGGCTTACGAATACCACACAGAATCGATAGATAATCTGGCCGTCTTAAAGAAAAATTTCGAACAAGTATTTGCTTTGGATTATTTAAGCCATGAATTTTATAAAGATATTTCTTCCGAAATTTCTAAACAAATGAATATGAATTATGCTGTTCCAATGTTAAAATTGTATGAGCACTATAAACTTTCGGGTGATACAAAAAATGCTTCTTTGCTGAAGGAAAAAATATTGATTATTGCCAAGAATTCAACCTATGAAACGGAAATTATAAAACAACTGAACTAAGAAATTTTGTTTAATATCTCACATAGCCCTGATCGGATGTCGTCTGATGAACAACTGATGTTGCTCGTTGGGAAGGGCAACCGCAGGGCTTTTGAGTTATTGTACGAACGTTATTTTGATAAGCTGGTTTGGTTTGCTCGAACATTTTTAAATAATGAGCAGCTTGCTGAAGATACAGTTCAAGAAATTTTTATTAAAATAATCACCAATCCTTCCCATTTTGATACAGAGAAAAGATTCTCAACATGGGTTTATACTAGTGTTGGTAATAGCAGTAAAAACGTGCTCAGAAATCAAAAAAATCAAGAGCGTTTGCATAACGAAAAATTTCAAGAGGCTGCTTACGATAATGTTCCGAATGACGATAAACTCTTTTTGAAAAAGCATATAGCGGATATTCTCATGCAACTTAATGAAAAAGAACAAATGATTTTTAAACTGCGTTTTGAGCAAGATTTACCTATAAAAGAAATTGCGGAAATTCTGGCTATTCCTGAAGGGTCAGTTAAATCAGGGATTTATTACATGCTCAAAAAAATGTCATTACAATTAAAAGAATTCAGATATGAAAAATAATATTGAAAATATTCCAAGTGAGGTATTCGATTGGTTGTCGTCCAAATCATTCGACCAATTGGATTCTCAGCAAAAATTAGTTGTGCTTCAATATATAACACTTGAAGAGTATCAGGAATTGGCGCATACAACCTATGAAATAAATAAACTCATGCATCCTACTCAAAATAATAGGATACAATCTAGAGAACGTATAATGAGAACTTTTGATGAGGTTTACTCAAAACCAAGGCAACGGTTTATTTCTTCTAGCTTTTTACGATATGCGGCGATTGTAATTTTGTCAATTGGGTTGGGATATCAATTGCGGTTTTGGCTACAACCTTCAACCTCGAATCAGGTGGTTTTTCAGCCTGTTGTTGATACAGTATATGTACACAAAGAGTCCGAAGCCTTCAATTCAACCTTGCCGGAATACAAAGATTCGATTTTTTCGAAAGTGAATTCTAATACTGGATCAGGAGTCAAAAGGAAATATGCAAATAAATTCGTTTCGGAAAAGAAAATGAATTTGAACTTTAATGTTGTCTCGGTTCAAGAGGCAAAAAACATGGCCAATATACCCAAAGGGAATAATTGCAAATCGGATAGCCTTAGAAGGAAATTTGTATACGTCTCACTTTGAAAAAATGCAGGGCTAAATTCTGTAAAATGCACCTAGCTTTATTCCAGGATTAAATGGTTTGACATATAGATTAGGAGTGTTGAATAAGTACACAGCCTCTGGCACTATTTGTATTGAATATCGATTCCAATGCTTTTGAATACCAAAACCTAACCGAATATCATGCACTGTTTTAAAATCAGGTTTCTCTACAAGGGCAACAGGTGTTTCAAAATTACTTGGGGTCTTGCTTATAAATTGAACATTCTTTCTGAAATATAAATTAATATCACTGCCTGTTGAGAGTAACATTTCAAACCCGTTTTTTAATGGGAAACGATAATTTAACAATAATGGGATTTGCAGAAATTGGTCATGAATTTCTATTTCGCCAATCTCATCGGAGTCAGCAATATGTGCATTGAATCTTTCTTTAAATTCTTCATGCGCTTTCGCATTGTATTCTTCCTCATTTCCAAATTGTTCATCTCCAAAGGAAAGATAGCGCAATCCGCTAGTAACACTCCAATGCTTGCCAATTTGGACTTCTTCAAGTAAATTAATTCCTGTAAATGGAATACTTAAATCTGCACAAATTCCAGTCAAAAAATTGAATTTAACTTTGTTCGCTGTTTTATTTACTGCAGGCTTTTGCTCTGATTCTTCGGCCTTAACAATATTATTGGTGCTTTCTGAGGCTGGAGCTAAAGCGCTGTCAGAACTGGTTTTGTTATCAACCATTTCAGGTTGCTTAATAGGTACCACGCTATTTTCGGAAACTAAACTATTATCCGAATTTTCTGATTTCTTATACGGCACTACCGTCGTCGCGCTCTCAGTTCTTTTTGTTGCTAGTTTTTGAGAATTTTGAGCGGGGTTTATTCTATTTGTTTCAGGTTCAATACTCGAAGCAGGGGGAGTAGTTGGTGGTGTTATAACTTCTTGTACAATATTACTTTTTCCTCCATCCTTAGTTGCATTTGTCTGATCAAGTCGTTCATTAAGTTGCTTAACCTCAGCTGCCAGATTTTGCTGATGGGTGTTTAATCGAATATTCCAAAAGAGAAGTCCTCCCAAAAGCATTACAGCAAATGTAAATAAGGCATATCTACGCCAGCGGAAATTCGTATTTGCTAATCTGCGATTATTGATATTTCTAAATACAGCGTCTACCTCTGTTTCAGAAACAGGAGGCACAGGAGCATTAAATTTGTCCCGAATTGCATCATCAAATTCTTCAGTTTTCATTGATTTTGCTTGAGTTTAGTGCGTGTGCAAGATAAAGATTGGGGTAGAATTTTTTGATCATAATTTGTAATTTTTTACGTGCGTCTTGTAAATTTGATTTGGAGGTGCCTTCCTTGATTTCTAACATGGAAGCAATCTCTTTATGAGTATATCCATCTAAAACATACATGGTAAATACCATTCGATAAGCAGGGCTTAATCTTTGTATCAACTTTAAAATCTCAGAAGTTGAAATTTTACTAATCACATCAGCCCCAATATTCGCCACATCAACATCATCTAGCGGCACCAATTCATGATGCTTTAAATTTTTCCGGTAATAATCAATGGCTGTTCTAACCATGATAGTTCTCACCCAAGCTTTAAAAGGTTGATCGAATTGGTATTTACCCAGATTCTGAAATACTTTTAAAAACCCATCATTAACAATTTCTTCCCCTTCTTCAGCATTGGCGGCATATCTTGACGTTACTAGTTTTGCAAATCCTAAATTTTGCTTTAATAACAATCGTTCTGCACTTCCATTACCTTGCAAGCATGCCTTGATAATACTATGTGTATCATCATCTTGGTAATCTATTTCATTTGTTATTGCCAATCTTCAGCCTATTATAATCGGTAAAACTAACCTACTTTACGGAGATTTGCTGTTAAAGGTGGGTTATGGGGTTCATTTTTTTATGTTTTATAATTATTTTCGGTAAATAAATTTTCAACCCCACCAATTTACATCCAATCTCGTAACCGTATTTAAAGGAATATATATCGGATCCATTTACACAACCCACCTTTAAATTTATTAAATAAATTTGATTGTAATAATGTTGGGTGATAGTTCTCTAAGTGTTTAATCTTTAAATTTTGTGTATCCTATGAAAAAGTTCCTGATTATGTTTTATGCTGCTATGTGTGTGTTTATTTCCTGTACCAAACCAACGCTTCCAAACAACACCAGCTTTACTCCAAACTGCAGTGGAACGAAGTTGTTTGCTATCGATGTAAAACCTTTGGTAATTTCATTCTGTGCGACTTCAGGGTGTCATGATTCGGGAAGTAAAAAAGGCCCTGGAGCTTTAACCACCTATGCCCAAATTTCCGCAAGTAAATCTGCTATTCGTTCATCAATAGTAAGTGGCTCAATGCCGAGAGGCAATGTATTAACCACCGATCAAAAAAACGCTATCATATGCTGGATTGATGCCGGCGGACTCAATAACTAATCTGCGATGTATCAGAGAAGAGAATGAGTTTGTGATAATGTTCGAAGCCACCGCATTTGCGGTGGCTTTTTAATTTAGGGATATTCAATTACATATATTTTTTGACACCTTCCTGTCATTTTTGAATTCAGATTTTGTATTGCAACGTTTTTTTATCAAATTGCATAAATTCAAAATGTTCTTCCCATGAAAAATTTTTTACTAATCCTTTTTCTAACCTTATCAATCATATCGGCACGTGCTCAGGTATATTGCACCCCAAGCTATACTGGCTATGGAATCGATATTGCTGGTGCTGGACATATGGCTTATGCTACGTCCTTTACCCATATATACAAAGTGCAATTTGGAGATATTAATTTTACAAATTTTCAACCATCTTGGTATACTACAATCCCCCCCTACCAAAATCAAACAACCGTTCCAACCACTCCAACAGCTTGTGTTAGAGGGAATTCTTACCCAATAACTATTCAACTTGGAAATGGTGCCAACCAACAAACTTTAAGTGTATGGGTCGATTTTAATGGGAATAAGACTTTTGAAACCTCGGAAAAAATAATATTTCAAAATGATCCAGCCAATATTGGGACTCATACCTATTCCACCACAGTTAATTTTCCTGCGAATGCTGCCTTAGGAATCATTCGTATGCGTTGTGCAACAAAGTTTGGTGTAAATGCAACCCTCGACCCTTGTGTTAATAATGATCCGGCAACAGCCAATGGAGGAAATAATTGGTCTCAACAATTTGTAGATTTTGCTATCAATGTAGTGGCAGCGCAACCACAAATATTTTTATCTAGCACAACAACACAAACAATACTCGATGATGTTGTAAAAGGAAGCGTTAATAACCAAGTAATAGGAATCGAGGTGGTTACCAATAGCAATGGTTCTCTTAATCCACTCACGGTTGGAGATATTAATTTTAGTTCTATTGGCACCACCAATCCTAATGAAATTAGTAAAGCACGCCTGTTTTATACTGGACTAAAACCAACCTTCGATACGCTAACTCCAGTTGGTAGCATCACTA
Organism: uncultured Bacteroidota bacterium; assembly: GCA_903910445.1. Classification (GTDB taxonomy): domain Bacteria; phylum Bacteroidota; class Bacteroidia; order UKL13-3; family UKL13-3; genus CAINMV01. The sequence continues at coordinate 57,985 of CAIVZR010000014.1, read as the reverse complement.
CCAATTTCTCAAATTCGTTTTCTATTAATCCAGCTCAATCATTATTGCCAGGTAAAAATTATTTCTGGTTAAGCTATAATATTACTTCTAATGCCGTATTGGATAATAAAATTGATGCACGATGTAATTTTATTACAGTAACAAATATTCAGCGGGTACCTGCTGTGATTAGTCCTTTTGGAAATCGACAAGTAGGATACTGCATCAGTAAAGGAACTCAGAGTTTTTATGTATACATCAATCAGGTTCGTATGCGTTCATTGAATAATTTTTCTTATTACAATACCAACAATTACGACAACTATACTTACTTGTCGGATACCATCACGAAAAGTAGTTCAAGTATTACAAAAGATTCAATTTATATCACTTTAGGTAATGGTGTAAATAGCACTGCTTATGCTGCGTGGATCGATTTTAACAGAGATGGTTTCTTTGATGATGTAAATGAACGTATTGTACTCGATACCATTATTCGAAGCCCAGCCAATGCTATGCTGCTCGAAAAGAAATTATTCTTCAATATTCCAACAAGTGCTATATGTGGTAAAACTCGAATGCGTATCTCCACACAAAGTGCCTCTTACCCAAGCGCATGTACCAATCCTACACTCATTGGTGAGGTAGAAGATTACAGTATCATGATCAAAGAAGATGGTCAACCTGTTGCCGATTTTAAGAGTGGTACCGTTTGTAAAGGTGACTCCACTCAATTAAATGATTATAGTTTTACTTTTGGAAGTGCAACTATTACTTCTTGGCAATGGGACTTTGGCGATGCTGGCTCAGGAGGCGCTAATTCTTCAACACTTAAAAATCCAAAACATTTATTCAGTACTTCAGGTGTATTTAATGTAAAGCTCACTGTTACCTCATCTGCTTCAGGCTCGCCTACCTCAGTTATTACCAAAGCAGTTGAAGTAGAAAAACCTGTTGCTCAATTTAGTATGAATAACACTTCAGTGAATACCCCAATTCAATTCTCTGATGCGAGTACTGGCGGCACTATGGTGCAATGGCAATGGAATTTTGGTGATCCATCTTCAGGAGTTAACAATACATCTAATTTCCAAAACCCAATTCATGTATTCGCTAGTGCCGGGGTTTATAGTGTTAAGTTAATTGTTACTAGTAGCGCCGGTTGCACAGATACGATTGTTAGTTCAAAAGTAATTCAATTGGCTGTGCCGATAGCTCAATTTACAAGTAACTCATTTAATCCATATATTGGTGCACCTACCAATCTCATCGATATCTCAGTAAATAGTCCTACCTCTTGGCTTTGGTCGTTTAGCCCTGCAACAGTTAGTTTTGTGAATGGAACTAGTGCCGCTTCTCAAAATCCGGTAGTGACATTCAACGCATTAGGCACCTATAGTGCAAAGCTAGTGGTATGTAATGTGTCAGGATGTGACAGTATAACAAAAACTTTTACCACGAAAAATTATTCCAAACCAGCAGCCTCATTTTCAGCATCACCATTGGGAGTTAGGGTTGGTCAAATTGTATCCTATCTCGATTTAAGTACCAATGACCCCACAACCTGGTTATGGGATTTTGGCGATTCAACCACTTCTACATTGCAATACCCCCAGCACTTTTACAATCGTGCTGATACGTTTACAGTAAAGTTAAAAGTGAGTAACCCTGCTGGAACCGACAGTGCTAAAATCACCAAATATATTATTGTTACGGATGGGTTTACCATGTGCGACAATACAGCAGTGACTACCACGTTTAAGAGTGGTGTAATCATGGATAGTGGAGCCCGTGATGGAACTTATGGAGATAATGAAACCTGTGGATTCTTAATACGACCGGGTTGTAGTGGCACCATTCGATTGAAATTCCAACAACTTAAAATGGCTGCGAATGATTATATCTTAGTTTATGACGGATTCAATGATATCAGTGGAGTTCCACTTCATACTGGTAATGGTTTTACAGGTTCAACAATTCCTGATACATTATTCGCATACAGTGGTGCTATCTTTATTAAAATGCAAACTAATTTAGCAGGTACTGATAGTGGCTTTGTTGCACAATGGATTGCTGATGATAATGTGAAACCGAAGGTTAGTATTTTAACTGATACCATTGGATATGTGAATAGCATTATGCGATATAAGAATTTAACTACTGGTGCAGGAAATGTATATAGCTGGGATGTAAATGGGGATGGTGTAAGTGATAGTACAACCAAAGACGCATCGTTTAGATTCACCATCACCGGTAATTTTATGATTCGTTTAATTGCAAAGAATTGTATTGGAGCCGATACTGGATATTTCCTTATAAAAATAGTGGCACCTACTCGTGTTCCCGAAGCGAATTTCGCTGCCAATAAAGTTGTTCTTGACTTAAATGATGAAATTATTTTAACCGATCTTTCTCAATATGGAGCCACCAGATGGAAGTGGGAGTTAACACAGGATGCAACAGGATTTGCTCAAGGATTTGTTTTTTCTAATGGAACAAACGATACCATGATGGCTCCAAATATTTTATTCTACGAACCAGGATATTACACCATCTGCCTAACGAGTACTAATATAATTGGAAGTAGTGTTAAATATTGCAAGACAGCGTATATCTTCGTGAAAGACCGTGCCACCATGTGCTTCCCAATCAATACAAGCAATACCAAGCAAGGGAAGATTTTTGATAGTGGAGATAATATTGGCAATTATAGCGCAAGTGAGAATTGTGATTTCGTAATTAGTATTCCTTGTGTATCTAAAATTGTAATGAGTTTTAAGTCATTCAATTTTGCCAATGGCGATTATCTAAGAGTGTATGATGGAATTGACTCCATTAGTGGTATCCCATTGTTTAGCGGTGCTGGATTTTCAGGTGCCAATAGCCCTGGAGTACTTACCTCTTATAGCGGTAGTTTCTATATTTTGGAAAGAACCAATGCTTCGCTCAATGCTGCGGGTTTTGAAGCCGACTGGATTGCTTATGATAAAGATTCTACAAATACAAAATTAGAATTGAGTGCCGCCGATACAGGATACGTCAATGCAAGCCATGTGTTTAGAAACAACGCACTTCCTAATGCCTATTATTCTTATGATTTTGACGGAAATGGATTGATTGATACCATCAGTAACGGAACAATATTTTCACATAAATTTACGAGCCCAGGAACCTATTCGGGAGTTCTCTATGATTTAACATGTGGAACACAATCGGCTACCAAGAAAGTAATTATACTAAATGCTACGCAAAAACCAGTTGCCAATTTCGATGCTAATATTAGAAACCCCGCAACAAACGATACTGTTATACTTTTCGATTTGTCGAAGTATGGCGCATCTACATTTAGTTGGAGTATAAGTCCAGCAACATATACCTTGTTAAACAGTTCGCTTTCTAATGGGTTAGTTCGCGTGGTATTTAATGCTACAGGTAGCTATAATGTTTCACTTTCTGCTACGAATTCATTTGGCACCGATGCAATTACAAAGACTGCATTTATCAATGTCCATTCATTATGTGCTCCTTCATTTAATTCGGGTCAAACCGGAATTGGAATCTATCGTGTTCAAGTAGGATTGATGAATCATACCTCTACCCAAACCTATGGATATCACGACTACTCGCAAACATATATCACCCAACTTGAAAAAGGTTCAAGTGGCAACTTTATAGCTTCCGAACGATTAGCTACCGCCATTGCTCAATCATGGAGTATCTGGTTGGATGCAAATCAAGATGGAATTTTTTCTGCTAGCGAACGTGTTGGACAGGTTTTAAATTCAACGGCAAACTTGATCTCAGGCAATATCACTGTGCCGAATACAGCTTTGCCAGGGTATACTAAAATTCGCTTCGCAGCCTATTTTGGAACCACTGCTGTTGCCGATGGTTGCAGTGCCATGGCCAATGGAGAAGTAGAAGATTATGGGGTGATGATTATTACCGACCGAACCCCTCCTGTCATTACCCTTCTTGGTAATAATCCAGATAGTGTTGAAATTGGCCATACCTATACCGATCCGGGCGCTACCGCATTAGATAATGTAAATGGTAATATCACGGCTAATATTGTTAAAACCGGGACAGTAAATACCAATGTGCTAGGCGTTTATTCCTTGTTTTATAACGTAAAAGATAGTAGCGGAAATGCTGCAATTCAAAAGGTACGAGCAGTGAAAGTTACAGTTGATAAAACTGCGCCTACAATTACATTGCTTGGTGCGGATACAATTTTTGTTGAAGTTCACTTCCCCTATATTGAATTGGGCGCCACAGCCAGCGATTTGGTTGATGGAAATGTAACAAATAAAATAATTATTGCTGGTTTTGTCGACACGGCAACAGTAGGCAGTTATACCATCACCTACCAAATAACCGACCTTGCAGGTAATATTCAAATCAAATTCAGAAAGGTTATTGTAAGAGATACTACTAAACCAATTATTACTTTATTGGGATCAGCCATCGTAAATATTGTTAGAGGAGGAACTTATACGGAAGCCGGAGCAACCGTTACTGACAATTATTACAAGGGGCTTATTCCGATAATTACAGGTACTGTGCTTCCCAATGTTTTGGGTCAATACACCTTGCTTTATGATGTAACTGATGGAAGTAACAACAAAGCGGTGACCGTTCAGCGAATAGTGAATGTAAATCCTCCAGCCGGAATACAAACTAATTTAGGGCTAAATTCATTTTCCATCACCCCAAATCCAACTCATGATATAGTTAACCTAAAACTACAATTTAATGAACTATCGAAGGTAATGATAACACTTACTGATATTCAAGGTAAAACACTTGTAACACTTGATGATCAAATTTTGACAAAGGAATTTCAGATTAATCTCAGTGATTATGCTGCTGGAATTTACTTACTCAATATTTCAAATAGTCAAGGAACAATAACTCAAAAAATCATTAAGGAATAATCTAATTCTTAATAATAAAAAATGCCAGTAATATTGATTGCTGGCATTTTTTATTATAAGGCTGCTTTAAAGCCACTCGAGAAGAATCTGCAAGCCAGTAGGTGGAATGTGATTTGATTGGCCTGAAAGCCATTAAAATGCGAATTGGGGCCTTTTGCCCTTGGGTCATTAGCCTTTATATTTCCAGTTCCTTGATTTTCCTTCGATATGCCATTCAACTGATTGCTTCCGTCTTTTCTGTTTTGTTTGTTCTGTTTTGACTTCTTTTATCCAATTGATATATTCTTTTTGATGTGAATAGGAAAGTTTAATAAAATACTTAGGGGCATGAGGAGAACCTTTGAAGGCAACAGAAATTTCATTTGTAATTGCCAATACACGATTTCTTTCCGCCTTATTTCTTTCGAGTTTAGCCTCCTCATCAATTAACTATTTGACCTGGTTACTATAATTCGAGAGGGTCATTAGTGAAGGCAAGTCTGAACGTTTTTCTATTTTGCCCAGATGCCCAATCCCACTTCTGTCTTTTCCAATATGCAAGGTATTTTCGTGATCGTGCAATAACGAGGCTTTCCAAAAAGTAAACGCACGGTGATTTTTGAAAGAGACCATACTGCAAAGTATTTGACCTTGATATAAGAAATGAAGGAAACCCTATTTTAAGGTTTCTTCAACCTCGGGGTATACCTATGTACACTTTTCCGCAGCGATTCAAGTATTGGTTTCGCAAAATCAATGGCCTTCAAAATATCGGCATCAATTGCGCTGCTATTTGAGTTCATATCTTACAAAATTGAACCTTCGAAAAGCAATGACTTATTTTACAATAGTCATTTCCACGCGACGATTTTTTTGCTTGCCTTCATCAGTAGTATTATCCGCAACGGGTCTGTCAGGCCCATACCCTTTGGTGATAAATTTATCAGCGGCAATTCCTTTACTTACCATGTATGCCTTTACAGCATTGGCTCGGTTTAAACTTAACGATTTATTGAAAGCGGCACTTCCTGCATTATCAGTATGACCCACAATGAGTAATCGGTAGCTTGGATTGCGTTGCATGATTTCAATAATTTTATCCAAATCAGCCTTGCTTTCTTCTTTAATATCACTTTTCGCGCTAGCAAATTCTAGATTTTTAAATGCCTCTTCCAAAGTTTGTTTATCCGCTGCACTCAAATCAACTTTTTCAACTTTTACAACATCCTTTTCTTTTGCAGGGCATCCAAAATTTGCAGCCAATCCTTTCACCAATGGGCATTGGTCATCAGCGTCATTCACTCCGTCACCATCAGTATCAGGACAGCCTTTCATTTCTGGAGTACCAGCTACATCTGGACATTTGTCGTCCTTATCAGCAACACCATCTCCATCTTTATCAGGGCAGCCATTGAGTTTACCAGGTATGGTAGGGCAAGCATCGTCCTTATCCGCTACACCATCTCCATCAGTATCGGGGCATCCTTTCAATGCAACGCTTCCCTTAATATCTGGACATGCATCATCAATATTCGCAAACCCATCACCATCAGTATCAGGGCAGCCTTTTGTAGCTTTAGTCCCAACTTCCGTTGGACATTTATCATCTTTATCGGCAACTCCGTCACCATCAGTATCAGGGCATCCACGCAAGGTTCCCGGTATATCAACACACTCGTCATCCTTGTCTGCAAAGCCATCTCCATCCTTATCAGGGCAACCTTTTAAACTAGCCAATCCTTTTACATCTGGACATTCATCAGTATCATCATATACCCCATCTTTATCAGTATCTTTTACCTTGGTGGCTTTTTCAGTTTTTACTTTTTTCTTTTTCTTATGCTTGTAGATATTTACAGATGCTCCAGCGTATACATCCATTCCTTTGATAGTGCCAATTCCAAATGCACCGCCTAAATTATCACTTCCTACATAAATTGAATTCAAAACGGAAACACAGATTCCAATATTAGGTTTAGAATAACCATCGTTCAATACAAATGGCATGGTAGCACTAAACCATCTTGATTCAAAGCGTGGAGATACACTAAGAGAAGAAAAGGTTCTAATTCCCTGTGCATACTTGCTTCTTACACTTTGAATCAACGTAGCATTCACAAATACGTGAGGTATTACACGATAATCAAAGCTAATATTAAGTGAAGTAGGTAAGGCCATGCTAAAGGCTTTGAAAGCCCCCGGTGCAACACCCAATCGATTGGCGATTGCAGTATCATATTGACGTGAATTATGCCCTCTTGGTCCTTCAGTAATAATCACTTCTTGATCGCCCTTGTAGTGTGTTACATAGCTCGATTGCAGGTTGTTGTATTTAATAGCCCCAATATCAACCAATGAAATCGCCGCGCGATACTTGTAACTATTTTTTTTGCCAATTCGTTTTTCATACACAAAACCCAAATCAATACCCACTCCTTTTCCTAAACGTTTTTGCTGTTTTATCATGTTATTAATTACAAGTTGCGTGTTCACATTGTAATTATCCCTTGTGAAAGTATCCAGCTGATTTGAAGTAGGTGGGTTATCGGAATAGCTAAATTCATTGGTAAATCCAGCTTCTAAATCGAAATTGGCATAAAGTGAACTATCTAAATCAGAGGCGTGTTTGAAAAATTTGAAGGTAGTGCCTTTATTGTTTATATACATTGCACCTAATCCATTCAGTGATTTAACTGTAATTCCAACTCTCAACATCGATTCTTTATCATCCTTTATGGCATAAGCACCAGTAATACCTGATTCAGTCCATGCATTCATATTCAAAGTGAATCGATTGTCGGTGAAACGTAAATTGGCGGCGTCAATCACCGTTGACTTGCCTATATAATAAAGATTTCGGGCTAGTTTTTCGTCAATACCACTGAATTGAAAGCCGAAGCGAGTACGATTCCACATGTATCCAACTTGGAATTTACCAATCCCAACTAAAATGCTAGGTCCACGTACATCCGCTGATATGGTGGCATATTTATCTTTTCCATTTATTGATTCAACGGCATCCCTATCGATGTTAAAACCATTCGGGCTGTTAAAATAATTTGTATCACGAATTGCTTTTACTGCATGAAAATTTTTAAACCCTAAATAGTTGTTGTAAACGTTTAAATCAAAGGTTGCGAGATTTACTGCAATAAATGTTTTATTGCCCATTGCAGGGTTAAACAATACACTATTAAATGCGCCATAATTATTATTTACTAAGCCTAAATAATTTTGAGCTTTAATGTTGGTTGCAAGCAATAGCATGCAAATAATGTAGATGTACTTTCTCATGTCGACGCGGAGTTAAAGGTCGCAAGATAGCAAAAGCACCTAATTAGAAAAATATTTTAACTTACGATTTTACTTTCCATCCCTAGCGCAATAACCATGGCTCTCTGCTTCGCTTTGAGGGCATTCGGCCCCTCAAATAATTCATCAATTGTTTGATTAAAAAGAGCCAGCCAAGCACTAAACTGTTCTTTCCTTAGTGGCATATGCTGATGTACTTGAAAAAGATTGGTGGTATATCCTGGGGTTTCGAAAATGGCAAAACTCCAAAATTGTACCATTTTTGGAATGTGAGTTTCAAAATTAATTTTCCGAAAAAACGGTTTTAAGTCTTCATCTTTTAGTACAAGACCATAAAAAAGATCGACTAAATTTTTGAGGTCATTTTCATTTAAGATATCTGTTTTCATAATTTGAATATTCGTTTATGCTTCCAAATCAATACAATCAAGTATTATTTGAAGCGCTTTACTAAGTTCTTGATTATTTATTGTAAGCGGTGGTGCAATTCGTAATTTATGTGGTGCGAATAAAAACCAATCGGTAATCACACCCATACTAATACAACGATCTATAATTCGTTTGTTCTGTTCAAAGTCTTTAAACTCAATCGCCCACATCATTCCCTTGCCACTAATTCCAAGAATCTTCTGATGTCTCATCATCGATTTTATGATTTCTTCCTTTTCAGTTACCTTGGCAATTAAATTTTCGGATTGAATCGTTTCAATGCAAGCCATTGCAGCCGCACAATTCACTGGGTGCCCGCCAAAAGTGGTGATATGCCCCAAAATAGGTTGATTTGTGAACACCTGCATGTTGGCATAACTCGAAATGAATGCCCCAATTGGCATGCCTCCACCAAGCCCTTTGGCAAGCACCAGAATATCAGGAATGACATCATAGTGCTCAAAGGCAAACATCTTACCTGTGCGTCCCATACCGCATTGAATTTCATCAAAAATGAGTAATGCACCCACTGCCTTACAATGTGCTTGTAAATTATTCAAATAGTTTTTATTTGGTATTTGCGCACCCGATTCTCCACGAACAGTTTCAACTATTACCGCTGCAGTTCGATCAGTTATCTTGTCAAAATCACTTTCGTCAAGATAGCGTATGATTCGGGTATCTGGCAATAAGGGGCGATAAGCTTGCTTATATGTTTCATTGCCCATTATACTCAAAGCACCATGTGTACTGCCATGGTAAGCATCTTCAAAGGAAATTAATTCAGTACGGCCTGTAATTCTTTTGGCTAATTTTAATGCTCCCTCAATGGCTTCTGCACCACTATTCACAAAATAACTACAATTCAATGAATCGGGTAGGAGTGAGGCTAATTTTTGAGCTAGTATTGTTTGTGGTGATTGTACATATTCACCATATACCATCAAATGCATATAGGTGGCCACTTGCTTTTGAACGGCTTCTACTACTCTTGGATGGCAATGCCCTACTGCACTTACACCAATTCCTGAAATTAAATCGATATATGATTTATCGTTAATATCATACAAGTAAATCCCTTCAGCCTTTTTAATTTCTAGTAGTAAAGGAGCATCTGAAGTTTGCGCCTGATGATGTAAAAAGATTTGACGGGGAGTTAACACGACGCAAAGTTATAAAAGTAATTAGGATGTGATGATATCTCTTTGCATCGAATTCATTGTGTCGTAATTATTTTTGACCTTGCCTTTTCTGCAAAAGTTCAACTAGTTTTTGTCGGAAATCAGCCTCTGCTTTTACCAATCGCAATACTTTTACAGCAGGTAATGCTTTCCTAAATTCGGCATAGTATTTCTTTTGTAAATCAAGCTCTGCTTGTTTGAATGCAAACATTTCCTTGGCCTTTTTTTCGGCTTCTTCTTCAGTTAATTTGGTGTAGTCGATATTGTCAAGATCTTGCTTGTTATTGGCTCGTAACGATTCTAAATCGGCACGGTATTTATCATAAACTGGCCAGAAGAGTCGCGCCTCTTCTACCGTCAAATTCAATTCTTTGGTGATAAATGCAATGCGATATTGCTCAATTTTTTCTTTTGGAGTTTGTGCTTGTATTCCTGAAACTGCTAGGAGCGTGAATAAAAATAGGTAAAAGCTTTTCATGATTCAGTTGTTTTATGATTTACATTTCATTTATAAGGTCCGATTCGTCAATTTCATCCATTACTTTATCTAAGTCTTTCTCTTCAATAATTATGTGATCGGGTAAGTCTTTAATGTCAATATGGGTTATTAATTCATCCTCCGAAATATCACTGTTATTAAGTGTTGAAATAATATCTGCTGTAGTTAAGCTATCAGTATTTATTTTCTCAATTGCTGCCGAAGTAACTTCCGATTTTGGGACATAGAAATAAATTCCAAAGCTGAGAACGATTGCAGCAGCTGCAGCGTATGCCCACCTTAAATTCATTATAGGACGCAGCGCTTTTTTCTCATTCCCGATGATTCTCGATTCGATTTTATTTGCCAACGAATCAAAATAATTGGGTGGCGTTACGAAAGGTGTTTTCGAAGAGTATTTTTCTGCTAATGCAATTTTTTGAAGAATGGCTTCTGATTGATTTTCAAAAAATTCGGATTCTATATTTTCCTCAAATTCCTTCTCTGAAATTTTAAATTCTATATGCTTGGGTAATTGATCGATAAATTGAGGAGGTACTGTGAATCCTGAATCGGGTAAGCCATTTTCTGCGGGTAATTTTTCGTTTAAAGCGATACGCGCGGAGATTTGCGATGCCAAACTTTCGAAATAACCTTCAGGAACAAAAAAAGGCATTCCTTTAGGGAATTGTTCTTCCTTTTGTTGGTCAAGTATTTCGTCGTTAGAATCCATGGTTGCCGCTTTAGATGTATTATTTACTAAAAGGTTTAAGACTTGCTCTCAAAAAAAAGCTCAATTTTTTTTACTGCGTGATGATAAGAAGCTTTTAGCGCCCCCACACTGGTTTCTAGCACTTCCGACATCTCTTCATATTTCATGCCATCAAAATACTTCATATTGAAAACCAACCGTTGCTTTTCAGGCAAGGTAAGTATCGCTTGTTGTAATTTCATTTGAAGTGCATCTCCATTGAAATAATGCGAGGCGCTTAGGGTATCGGTTAAATCATAATCGTCGCCACTAATTGAAACCGATTTTCGATTTTTTTTCTTTCGCAAAAAATTGAGGGCTTCATTGGTCGCAATACGATATAACCAAGTAAAGAGTTGCGAATCTTGCCGAAAATTCTCCAAAGAATTCCAGGCTTTGATAAAAGTATCTTGTGTTAAATCATCTGAATCATCATGATCGATTACAATTTTGCGAATATGCCAATAAACACGTCGTTGATATTTCTCAATAATCAATCGAAATGCCTGATGGCGCTTGCTTTCATCAGCAAACGATTCGAGCAATAGCTTGTCGTCAATCTCTTCTTGCATGTATCAATGTTTTATTAGTAGATGAAGAAGACCACCAAAGGTTTAATCTGATTATTTTTTTCGGGCAATTACAGCCAACGCTTTTGCAACGATATTGGCTGCATTTAAGCCATATTTCTCCATCAACTGCTCTGGAGTGCCACTTTCGCCAAAGCTATCATCTACGGCCACCATTTCGAGTGGGAGGGGGGTATTTAATGCCAGCAATTGTGAAATGCTATCCCCCAAACCTCCATTCATCTGATGTTCTTCCGCAGTAACTACACATCCGGTTTTAGCAACCGAAGCCAAAATTGCTGCTTTATCAAGTGGTTTAATGGTATGAATATTTATAATTTCTGCATCAATTCCTTTTTCTGCCAGAATATGTCCTGCCTCAATAGCTTGCCATACCAAATGTCCCGTGGCGAAAATACTCACGTCTTTTCCTTCATTGAAAACAATGGCCTTGCCAATCTCGAAATTATTTTCATCTGTGAAATTGGGAACCACCGGACGACCAAATCTTAAATAAACAGGTCCTTCATAATTGGCGATAGCCTTGGTAGCAGCCTTGGTTTGATTATAATCACATGGATTAATAACAGTCATTCCTGGTAGCATTTTCATCATGCCGATATCTTCAAGTATTTGATGCGTTGCCCCATCTTCACCTAAGGTTAAACCAGCATGTGAAGCACAAATTTTTACGTTTTTACCACTGTAGGCAACACTTTGACGAATTTGATCATAAACCCTGCCTGTACTGAAATTAGCAAAGGTTCCGGTAAATGGTATTTTACCTCCAATGGTAAGACCAGCAGCCATTCCAATCATATTGGCCTCGGCAATTCCAACCTGTACAAATCGGTCAGGAAACTCCTTTGCAAAGGCATCCATTTTGAGTGAGCCTGTTAAATCGGCACACAATGCAACGATATTTGAATTGCTTTTTCCTGCCTCTAGTAAGCCAGCTCCGAAGCCGCTTCTAGTGTCTTTTTTGTCAATAATTGGATAGGTTTTCATGAAATAGAATTGAGTTGCGAAAATAGGATTTAATTCGATTAGAAAGCAGGAAGTGAATAATCGGTGGAAAGTATCCTTGATCCTATGCTATTTCTTAATATCAATTGAATCTAATATTACTTAATATTTACGCTAATACCAAGACTTTGAAATAGGGCTGTTGCCAATTTAAATCATGCAAAACGGCCATTGAAAAATACAACAAGGAAGAGTGAAATAATGACTAGCAAGCTATAAACCATCACGAGGGCTGATTGTTTTCTGAGTAAAGCCAACACGCCTAAAATAGAAATAGTTAAAAACCAAATTCCTAAGGCAAGGCAGTAATTGATATAGATTTCTTTGGTTTGATAAATATATGGAATATCTAATCCCCAAATGCCTGTTGCATAGGCTGTTCCAGTAAATAATTTAAAAATCTCAAATCCAAGTACCGCCGCAATGAAACCAGCAATTTGAAAACATAAAACGGCGAGTATTTTTAACAGAATGTTCAAGGAAGATGGGTGAAGTTTGATTTGTTTAAGAATTCATTACTTAGAAAAAGGGCATTGCGAATTTAATTCAAACTCATCACTGGCATCATGCTCACATTATTATGAAATGCAAGCTCATCAATATCGTAGGTGTCGAAATAGGGGAACAAAGGCATCTTCTGAATATATTCATCTACCTTCTTTTCGGTTTCACAATAAAAGATAGCCCACAATTTACTTCGGTCGCTAGCCAGGCTATAAACTTGTATTATACCTTCTTGCATCCAAGTGTTGATACGTGTTCTATGGATTGGAAGGATATTCCAAAACTCGTCATCAGTATCAATAGGTAAGTAAATAGTGGCAATAAAAAAATTCATCAGATTTCAGAATTTAAGAATGCAAGGTATGAAATTTTTAGTAAAATCAAATGAAATTAAGTACTAGGCTTTCTTTTTTGGTGCGGCTTTTTTAGCAGCTGCTTTTTTAGGAGCAGCCTTTTTTACAGCGGCTTTCTTGGCCTTTTTTGCAAATGCATTTGGAACCTGAGCCTCAATCATTTTTTTAATATCTTCCTGAGTTAGCACCTGTAATTCTTCAGGAGTATACTTGCCACCACCATCTTTCCCGGTAATCTTTAGCATTTTTTTATTGAACTTAATAAATGCACCCCAACGTCCATTCTCAACCGAAATCTTTTCTTCTGGCCAATGATGAATGTATCTGTTCGCTTCTTTATCAATTTTTTTCAAGATCAATTCCTCACACTCTTTTTGATTTAATGTCTCAAAATTATAAGCTCTAGGAATATTAATGAACATCTCATTCCATTTTATAAAAGGTCCAAAACGTCCCTTTCCTTTCGTAATTGGCTTCTCTTCATAAAAGCCAATAGGTGCATCTTCTAGTTGCTTTGCCTGGATTAAGGCTATGGCTGTTTCTAATGTTAAATCGAGCGGCTCGGTGCCTTTAGGTAGTGAAATAAAAGCTTCTCCTAATTTTACATAAGGCCCAAATCGACCAATATTAACTATGACTTCTTGCCCTTCATATTCGCCAAGGAATAACGGCAGTTTAAATAATTCAAGGGCCTCGTCAAACGTAATGGTTTCAATACTTTGTCCAGCTCTTAAGGTCGCAAATTGTTTCTTCTCATCCTGCTCATCGCCAATTTGTGCTAATGGGCCATAGCGCCCTACCCGTACCGATACATTCTTGCCACTAACAGGGTCTTTCCCAAGAATTCGCTCGCCAGTAACACGATCGGCATTCTCTGACGTATTTTCTACAGTTTTATGAAATGGAACATAAAATTCATGTATCATTTTACCCCATTCCAATTGTCCATCGGCGATTTCATCGAATTCTTTTTCAACCAATGCGGTGAAATTATAATCCATGATATGCTCAAAATGTTTCTGTAAAAAATCGGTTACCACATTTCCAATATCACTTGGAAATAACTTCGATTTTTCGGCTCCAGTATTCTCCGACTTTGTGACATGAGAGATACTATTATTTCGCAAAGTGTAGGCTTGATAATTTCTCACTCTTCCATCTCTATCTTCTTTTACTACATAACCTCTGCGCTGCACAGTACTGATGGTTGGTGCATAGGTACTCGGACGACCGATGCCTAACTCTTCAAGTTTTTTTACCAAACTCGCCTCGGTATATCGGGCAGGTGGGCGCGAAAAACGTTGCGTTGCATCCATCACGTTGAGTTGGAGTTTCTCTCCAATATTTAACGGCGGGAGCATTCCTGCTTCGTCTTCATCGGTATTCTCATCATCACTGCCTTCTAAATATACTTTAAGAAAACCTTCAAATTTCAATACTTCTCCAGTGGCTATTAGTTTCTCGGAAGCGGTACTTATGCCAACAGTAACAATGGTTTTTTCAAGCTGCGCATCTGCCATCTGGCTGGCTACAGTCCGTTTCCAAATCAAATCATACAATCTGCGTTCGCCATTATCTCCATTAATAAATGAGTTCTCAAAATACGTAGGGCGAATGGCCTCATGGGCTTCTTGTGCAGATGCCGATTTGGTAGTGAATTTTCTTAATTGGTAAAATTCTTTACCATAGCTTTTTTCTATTTCAGTTCGGGCTGCTTGTAGGGCCGTATCACTCAAATTCACCGAGTCGGTTCGCATATAAGTGATATGTCCCGATTCGTATAGTTTTTGTGCAATGGTCATCGTTTGCGATACTCCATAACCTAACTTTCTGCTTGCTTCCTGCTGCAATGTTGATGTTGTGAATGGTGCAGAAGGTGATTTTTTTGCAGGTTTATTCTCTATGTTTTCAATGGTGTAAATTGCATTCAAACACCTGTTTAGAAAGGCTTCTGCAGCCGCTTCAGTTTCGATGTTTTTAGCAAGTTCAGCCTTTAATATTTTTTTCTTTCCATTATCATCAATATCAAATAATGCACTCACTTTATAGGTTGAAACAGCATTGAAATCAAATATTTCTCGCTCTCTTTCTACTATTAAACGCACCGCAACACTCTGCACTCTACCTGCACTTAAATTGCCTTTTACCTTCTTCCAAAGTACTGGGCTCAATTCAAAACCTACCAATCGATCAAGTACCCGACGTGCTTGTTGAGCATCAACTAAATTCTTGTTAATGATACGTGGATTTGCAATCGCTTTATGAATTGCATCCTTTGTAATTTCATGAAAAACTATTCGCTTGGTAGTGGTGATATCTAAATTTAGCTCTTCTGCTAAATGCCAACTTATGGCTTCTCCTTCGCGATCTTCATCGGATGCTAACCATACATTTTCGGCTTGTTTTGAAATTCTTTTGAGGTCGGCTACCACGTTTTTCTTGTCGGCAGGCACGATATAAAATGGCTTATATCCATTCTTAATATCAATCGCTGAATCATCCTTGGGCAGGTCTCGAATATGACCGTAGCTTGATTTTACAGTGAAATCACTCCCTAAAAATTTCTCGATAGTTTTGGCTTTCGCCGGACTTTCTACGATCACCAGATTTTTTATCGAATCTCCTTTTGCCATCTATGATTTATTGTGTTTACAGTTTTCTAATTGGTGTGCAAAGAAAGGAAAATTTTGAAATTCCAAATGTCATTACATTTTAACATGTGTTTTTAACTTGTTATTAAGAGAAATCGCTGGGCTGTTTTTTAATATAAAATTTTGAAGAAGAAGCCAATACACCTCATGTATAATTTTATTTTTATTTTAAATTCGAAGTGTATATTCGTAAAATTATTATCAATTATATATAACGTATGCAGATAATTCATATTGCTGCCGAATGTTATCCAGCAGCGAAGGTTGGTGGATTAGGTGATGTGGTTGGTGCCCTGGCAAAGTATCTCAATTTGGCAGGTCATCATGGTCGTGTGATTTTACCAAAATATCATACGAAGTATATAATTAATAATGAGTGGCAAGAAATATTTGCAAATACAGCTCTCTTAGGTGTAGGAGCCTTCGATTATAAAATTTATACTGATACTTCCAACAAACTTGGGTATGAATTATATTTAGTCGACATCCCAGGGTTACTTAATCGTGAACAAGTTTACGGTTATGAAGATGATAGTACGCGATTCATTGCATTTCAAACAGCTGCTATCGATTGGATTATTAAAGCTGAATTAGCTCCCGATTTAATCAATGTTCATGATCATCATGCTGCATTAATTCCCTTCATGATTCAAAATTGTCATGACTTCATGGCTCTTAAAGAATGCCCTGTGGTTCTTACCATTCACAATGGTCAATATCAAGGCACAATGGAATGGAGCAATAATGTTATGATTCCAAAATGGGACAGTTGGAAATGGGGATTGCTCGATTGGAATGGTTTTATAAACCCGCTCGCTTCGGGAATTCGTTGTGCTTGGAAAGTTACCACAGTGAGTAATGGATATTTGCAAGAACTCCGATTTCAAAGCAACGGATTGGAAAAATTATTTGAATTGGAATGGCACAAATGTTCAGGTATACTCAACGGAATTGATACCATCGTTTGGAACCCTGAAGAAGATCAAGCGCTCACAAAAACATTTTCTGCAAAAAATGTTTCCAAAGAAAAATTACATAATAAAAAAACGCTTTGTGATCAATTTAACCTTGATATCAATAAACCATTATTCGTTTTTATAGGTAGGTTGGTTGGCGAAAAAGCTGCCGATTTACTCCCTCAAAGTTTCATAAATGCATTTCATAAAATTGGAAGGAAAATGAATTTTCTAATTTTAGGAAGTGGTCAAACAGAAATTGAGAATGAGCTTAATTATTTAAAGTTTTTTAGTCAAAACGATTATAATACATATATAGGCTATAACGAGGATTTAAGCCACTTAATGTATGCGGGTGCCGATTTTATTTTAATGCCTTCACGTGTTGAGCCTTGTGGCTTGAATCAGCTGTATGCGCTACGTTATGGCACTATTCCGGTGGTGAATAATACAGGCGGTTTGCACGATACAGTAGTGGATATAAGTGAGCCTAACGGTTATGGAATTAAAATGAGTAATGCATCAGAGAATGAAATCATTTTAAGTATTTATCGTGCTATAGAACTCTATGCAGATAACACTCGAATGGAGCAGATAAAAAAACAAATTATGAAATTGGATTACAGTTGGACTAAAAGCATAAATAATTATATAAGTTTGTATCAAAGTTTAGGAATCAAAAATTAATCAATCATGGAAAACTCCTTATCTAAAGATGTTCTCGCAGTTATATTAGGTGGCGGTGCCGGTTCACGTCTGTTTCCACTCACACAAACTCGAAGTAAGCCAGCAGTGCCTATTGCAGGGCAATACCGATTGGTTGACATCCCAATTTCAAATTGTATTAATTCGGAAATTGGACGCATGTTCGTGCTTACGCAATTTAATTCAGCATCTCTCAATAAGCATATAAAGAATACCTATCACTTTAGTATTTTCAGTTCTGCTTTTGTTGATATTATCGCAGCCGAACAAACACCCGATAGCCAATCATGGTTTCAAGGAACTGCCGATGCAGTGCGTCAATCATTAAAGCATTTTGGGCAATACGCTTTTAAACATATCATCATTCTTTCAGGTGATCAATTATATCAAATGGATTTGAATGAATTTTTAGAAAATCATATTAAAAATAAAGCCGATATTTCTATTGCCACAACACCTGTAAATGCTTCCGATGCTACAGAATTTGGAATCATGAAAAAGGAACAGGATGGTTTTATAAATTCATTTATTGAGAAACCAAATAAATCGGAATTAGGTAATTGGAAAAGTGATACGGGAGTAGAGATGCAAAATCAAGGAAAAGATTATTTAGCTAGCATGGGTATCTATATCTTCAATAAGGAGGTGCTCTATAAATTACTCCTCGAAGATTGTGCAAATAGTACCGATTTTGGTAAAGAAATTATTCCTTATTCAATGAATAAATTGAAAGTTCTTAGCTATCAATATAATGGCTATTGGACGGATATTGGAAATTTGTCATCCTTCTTTGAAGCCAATTTGGCACTCACCGATGAAGTCCCTGCCTTTAATTTATTTGATGGCAATAACCCAATATTTACACGTGCCCGAATGCTACCTTCTTCAAAAATTGATGGTACCTTTATCGAACGATCTATGATTGCCGATGGCTCGATAGTTCATGCATCGAAGGTGGAGCATTCAATTGTTGGAATTCGAACCCGAATCGGCCGAGGAACTATCATTCAAAGAAGCTATATTATGGGTAACGATTATTTTGAAACCATTGAAGAAATGAATGCAAACAAAATGAAATCTATTCCAACAATGGGCATAGGGGAGCGGTGCTTTATAAAAAATGCAATCATTGATAAAAATAGCCGAATTGGTAATGATGTTAAAATTGTAGGATCTGATACTTTACCCGACCAAGACAATAATCTATTCACCGTCAAAAATGGAATTGTAGCCATAAAAAAGGGGGCCATCATTCCCGATGGATATGCCATCGGACAAGAATAGCTTCTATTGCCAAATCGCTTGCCACATAGGCTTCTCCCTTGTTTGAATGATGAGAGTCATGTATTTTTTTATTGTTGAAAATGCATTGATGAAATAAAAAATGTACTTTCGCAAAAAAAATTAAGATACTTTCATTGCATGAAAATTGGAACCATTAAAGAATCGAAAAACAAGGAGACCCGAGTAGCACTCACTCCTGATGTGGTGAAAAATTTCGTAAAACAAGGCTTCGAGTGCGTTATCGAAAGCGGAGCTGGTTTACATTCCTACTTTACCGACGAAGCGTATAAAAATGCTGGAGCCGAAATATTAGGTTCAGCAAAAGAAGTCTGCGAAGTTTCAGATGTTCTTGTAAAAGTAAATGCACCTTCTATCGAAGAAATTACACTTATGAAAGAAGGAAGCATATTAATTTCCTTCCTCTATCATTTAACCAATCCTGATTTAATTGCTACACTTAATAATCGTAAAATAAGTGCATTCAGTACCGATGCAATGCCACGTATTAGTCGTGCGCAAAGTATGGATGTACTCAGCTCTCAAAGCAACCTCGCTGGTTATAAGGCAGTACTACTTGCAGCTGATAATGCGCCAAAAATATTCCCAATGTTAATGACTGCTGCAGGTACAATTACTCCAGCTAAGGTTGTAATTTTTGGAGCAGGTGTTGCTGGCTTGCAAGCCATTGGAACAGCAAAGCGATTAGGTGCAGTGGTTGAAGTAACAGATATACGCCCCGAAACGAAGGAACAAGTTGAGTCGTTAGGAGGCAAATTTATTTCATTTGATTTAGGTAACGATGTAAAAACCGAAGGAGGATATGTGAAAGAAGCAGGTGAAGATGTTTTGAAACGACAACGTGAAATTTTAAAGAAACATTTAGCCCTTGCCGATTGTGTAATAACTACGGCATTAATACCCGGAAGAAAAGCTCCCGTGCTTATCACCGAAGATATGGTGAAGGTAATGAAATATGGCAGTGTGATTGTTGATATGGCTGTTGAACAAGGTGGGAACTGCGAATTGAGTCTAGCGGATAGCATTATCGAAACCAATGGCGTAAAAATCATCGGACTTACCAACTTACCAGGGATGCTCCCACAAAATGCAAGTGAAGGTTATTCTAAAAATATTTATAATTTCCTAACTCACCTAGCCACTAAAGAAGGCATGAAATGGGAAATGGAAGAAGAAATTACTAAAGGTACACTCATTTGTAATAAGGGTGAGATTTTAAGAAAATAATTAATACTCGAAAGTTTAATTCACAAGATAATATATGGATCAGATACTGGAATTTATTAGTCAACATCAAAACATCATCTACCTTGTTGCTTTGATGATTTTTTTAGGAGTAGAGCTTATCGAAAAAGTTCCATCTGTATTACATACTCCGCTTATGAGTGGTGCCAATGCAATACATGGTGTTGTTATTATAGGAGCGATAATTATCATGGGGCAAGCCGATGATTTATTTGCAAAAGTATTAGGATTCATTGCAGTAATACTCGGAACACTCAATGTTGTGGGTGGGTTTGTAGTGACGGATAGAATGCTCGATATGTTTAAGAAAAAGAAAAAATAATAAATCATCGATACGATTATTTGTTTTAATCAATATAAAAGAAAATGATACAACAATATATTTTAGATATTATTTACATCGCAGGTGCCTTGAGTTTTGTTTTTGGAATTAAACTTTTAGGAAAGCCAGAGAGTGCAAAAAAAGGAAATTTTATTGCCGCTGTGGGAATGGGATTGTCTGTTTTTGGAACCATATTTTTGTTTAAAGGTGAAGGTGATGTTCATCTCAAAAATTTAGAATGGATTTTTGGTGGTTTAATAATCGGATCTGTGATTGGAACGATGATGGCTAAGCGTGTTCAGATGACACAAATGCCTCAAATGGTTTCATTCTTTAATGGTATGGGTGGGGCTTGCGCCGCGCTTATTTCATTAGTTGAATATCATCATGCTACAACGCCTCAGATAGTTGCTTCTTACAATGTAATTACTGATGGAGTTCCTCAAATTATTCAAGTTGTTTCTGATATCCATCCTATGGAAATTGGCAAGGCGATTGTTATTTATTTAGGTTTAATTATCGGTTCTATTTCTTTCGCAGGAAGTATGCTGGCTTACTTAAAATTAGATGAGAAAATTAAGGACAAGGTATTGCCATTGCAACAAGTAATAAATATTGGATTGATGGCGGTTATTTTAGGAATTGCCGCTTGCAGTATTTTTGGATGGGTTGCTATACCATACTCATTATATGTTTTACTAACGCTATCACTTTTATATGGAGTATTATTTGTAATGCCAATTGGTGGTGCCGATATGCCAGTTGTTATTTCATTGCTCAACTCGTTTACAGGAGTAGCCGCAGCATTGGGAGGTTTCTTATATGATAATAAAGTAATGTTATTCGGAGGTATCTTGGTTGGAAGTGCTGGAACTTTACTCACGGTATTAATGTGTAAAGCCATGAACCGTTCATTGCTTAATGTATTGATAGGGAATTTTGGAGGAGGAGCATCTAAAGGTGAAGCTCGTGCAATTACAGGAACAATTAAAGAAATTACGAAAGCAGATGCTGCTTCATTAATGAAATATAGTAAGAAAGTAGTGATTGTTCCAGGATATGGATTGGCTGTTGCGCAAGCACAACATATATGTCATGAACTCGAACAACAACTCGAAGCGAATGATGTTGAAGTTAAATATGCTATTCATCCAGTGGCTGGTCGGATGCCAGGTCATATGAATGTATTACTCGCCGAGAGTAATGTAAGTTATGATAAATTGGTTGAGATGGACGAGATAAATGCAGAATTTAAAACCACTGATGTTGTTTTAGTTGTGGGTGCTAATGATGTTGTAAATCCAGCTGCTAAAAATGATCCAGCCTCTCCAATCTATGGAATGCCAATCTTAAATGTTGAAGAAGCCACCACCGTTATTGTAATGAAACGAAGCATGAAAGCGGGTTATGCGGGTATAGAAAATGAATTGTTCTATAACAATAAAACCAGAATGTTATTTGGTGATGCAAAAAAATCAATTACTGAACTAGTAAGTGAATTAAAAAACGCATAAGTTTTTAGCGTCACTTTTTCTGGAAATAAATTCGTGGAAGTCAATTCGCGTTTCCATTTCATTGTCAAATATTGCTAATAAATTTTCGACTTTAAAAAATATTAGTAATTTCGCTCATCATGAGAAAATTACTTGTACTCCTTCTTTCTGCCTTCCTTTTCACTCAGGCAACTCTGATTCCTAATAATGACCTTCCAAATGTTACAGTAAAAACAATGGATGGGAAATCATTGAATTTTCAAACCTATGGTAAAACGGGTCGAATTGTTGTTGTAAGTTTTTGGGCAACTTGGTGTGGTCCGTGCAAAAAGGAATTGGTTAAACTCAATAAACTACTTCCTGAATGGAAAACCAAATACAACATGGAACTGGTTGCAGTTTCTGTGGATGATAGTAAAACAGCGGCAAAAGTAAAACCATATGTAGCTGGTCAAAACTGGAAATGTGAAGTTGTACTCGATCAAAATAGTGATCTAAAACGAGCATTAGGTATCGCCAATGTGCCATTCAGTATTATAATCAAAGATGGTAAAATTGTTTACAGGCATGATGGTTACGTTGATGGTGCTGAGAACGAAATGGAGGCAAAACTCAAAGAAATAACTGGAAAATAAATCATGCGGTTCAAAGACAAATTGGCGAAATATGTCTTTAAAAAAGCAATAGCTTCTTCTCGAGCTTTCCGACAAACGATTGCTATAAGTAATGCCAAAACAATTGGGATACTTTATGATGCCACTTCTGCAGAACAGGAGTCAATTGTCTTTAATTTAAGCGATCGTTTAAGAACTCAAGGAAAGGAGGTGAAAGTGTTCGGATTTTACAATAAAAAGAAACTTCCTCCTGATCATGTTTTAAGAAGTAGTCAGGAAATTATTACCCGTGCAAACCTAAACTGGTACGGAGTTCCAAAAAGAAGTTCCTATGCCGAAATGGCAAATGAATCATTTGATATTCTTCTAAATTTATATACTTGGCATTGTGTTCCATTGCTCGTTATTTCGGCTGCTTCTAAGGCTAAATTTCGAATTGGAAAATACTTCAGCGATGCTACCAATTGCTTTGATTTTATGGTCAATATTGATGGGAATACACCCCTGGAAAACTTCTTAACACAAATAGAAGTTTTCTCCACCAAAATCCAGAAATGAATCATTTTTCTGTCATTTTTAACATTTTAGGGTAATTTTTTTTTTTGCACGTTTGTTTTTGTGATTCTAAAACATATATTTGAGGCTGAAAAAATTAATATTATCCTAATATGTATTCTAACTTTACGAATTCTTTTAAAAAGCTGTTTGTTCTAATGATGATCTCATTGGTTTGGGCAACCTCAGGTTCCGCTCAAACCTATACCATTGGTTCAGGAACAGGAACCAACACGGGATATACCTACCCAGCCCCTTATGGCAACTGGTATAATGGTGCTAAGCATCAGTTTTTGATTCTTGCCTCTGAATTAACTGGCGCTGGTGTTACTACACAGCGGATGATTCAAAATCTAGCCTTTCAAGTGGCAACAGTTCAAGGGGTTGCATTGACAAATTTCACCATCAAAATGGGAAATACTTCGTCAACGTCTTTATCAACTACATATCTTACGGGACTTACACAGGTTTACACCATTTCGGCTTATACCGAAGTTTCAGGTTGGAATACACATACTTTAAATACTCCTTTCGTTTGGGACGGATCTTCAAATTTGGTTATTGAAGTTTGTTTCGATAATTATCCTAATGGTTATACGCTCAATGCATTGACTTATTTGAGTACTACATCGTTTAACTCATCTAACTATTATTACTCGGATGCTGGTGGTGTTTGTGCAACCTCAACTGGATACACAGCATCAAACCAAAGAACAAATATGCGTATGCTCATCACCACGCCAGTAGCATACGATGTAGTGATGAATCAAATTGTTTCTCCAACCTCATGGGCTGTAGGAAGTAATACAATTACAGTGCAAGCTGCTAATTATGGAACAACAAATTTATCTAGTGCTGACTTCGGTTATCAAATAGATAATAATACTCCTGTTACTCAAACAGGTATTTCTATTTCACCAGCACGTACTACTGGTCAAACATACAATCACACTTTTTCTACTGCTTTAAACATTGCTACTGCAGGTACTTACAATTTGAAAGTTTGGGTACGTAATCCAAATGGTACAGGCCCTGATGGAAATACAAATAACGATACAATTACAACTCAAATTTGTACAGGTATCGCAGGTACTTATACAATTAACCCATCGGGTAGTGGAGCAAGTAACTTTTCTTCCTTTACTGCTGCGGTTAACAAAATGATAAGTTGCGGTATTTCTGGTCCCGTTACTTTTAACGTTTCTTCTGGAACCTATGCTGAGAAAATTTTGATTCCTGCAATCGCTGGATCATCTGCAACCAACTCAGTAACCTTTAATGGAACTGATACAACCAACTGTAAACTAACTTTTGCAACGACTGGAACTTCTGATAACTATACATTACAATTATCAGGTGCTAAATATTTCACATTTAAAAATATCGCATTTGAAAATACAGGAGCTGTTACTTCTGGTACTTATTACTTTGCAGCCTATTTAAATACAGATGCAAGCAACGACAAATTTGTAGGTTGTAAATTCAGTGTTCCAATTTTATCATCTTCAGTTTATTATTACCCAGTTGCTTTAGGTATTTGTGGTGGCAACTACTATTCTGGAACAGCCGCCGTTAACGACTCAGTTTTAAATTGCCGCATGGTGGGAGGCTATTATAATACATGTTATGGTGGAAGTACTTCTAACAGCAATAATGCAATCATTGGTTGTAAAATGGAGAAATACTATTATATGGGTGTTACCTTGTATCCAGGTATTGGTATCACTTTAGCTGATAATAGAATTGTAACTCCTCTTGCAGCAGCTTACTATGCTATATATATGTATAACCAAAGTAATTATGCAATCTCAAGAAATATCATTGAGAATCCATATTATGGAATTTACGTAGGATATAGTGGTTCATTAGGAAGCCGTTTTATGATTGATAATAATATTATTATCAACTTCAATTCAGGTAATTTCTATGGTATCTATGGATATGCTTATGGTAACTTTATACATAATACTGTTTATTCAAATGCTGCAAATGGCTATTGCGCTTATTTCTATAGTGGAAGTAGCTCAATTTTCGTTAATAATATCTTAGATAATCGTGGTTCAACCGGATATGCATTATATGCTACCCCAAGTTATTTCTCTACCATGGATTATAATAATATATATACTACAGGCGCTAACTATGCCTATTTCGGTGCAACGTATACCGATTTTGCTACTTTAAAATCTGCCAATCCTTCGTTTAATCAAAAATCAGTGAGTGCTGCAACTCCTTTTGCCAGTACTACTGCTGGTGCTTTGGATATGCACCTTAGTACTGCAGCTCCAGCATTAACTGGAACTTCTACATATATTGGTACTACCGGATTGGATGTTGATAAAGAAGCACATTGTTCTTTCGCTCCTTCTTTGGGTGCAGATGAATCAAAATATAATACAGGCGTTCCTGTGGCTGGATTTACTATGCCAGATTCAATCTTTGTAAATAGTCCATTCGTGTTTTTGAATAACAACTCTCCAGTGGCTCCATTAGGTCACCGCTGGTCGGTTGATGGTATCAATAAAGGTACATCATTAAATTTACCCTATACATTTACATCAACCGGAACTTACACTGTTAAATTGGTAACTTTTGGATGTTTTGGAACAGATTCAATTACTAAAACAATTACTGTTTATCACCCAACAGTTGTTCCTGTTACTGATTTCATCGCCGACTTGAATACTGTTGAAACGTATCAAACAGTTCAATTAACCGATTTGAGTACCAAAGGCCCAACTTATTGGTATTGGACATTCTCTCCAAGTGCTGGGGTGAACTACACCAATTCAACGTCAAATACTTCTCAAAATCCTGCAGTTAGTTTTACTAACCCGGGCTTATATACTGTATGTTTATGGGATTCAAATGAAATTGGAAGAAGTACACAAGCTTGTAAAACTGGTTATATCCTAGTTAGAGCAACCAATCAAATGTGTATTTTTCCTTTTGACACGAAAGTAGGAAGTGGTACTTTATATGATGATGGCGGACCAAACGGCAATTATAGTACCGGTGGTACTTGTAACTTCTTAATCGATCCTTGTGCAAGTTCAGTTACCTTGAAATTCAATTCATTTAACTTGTCAACCAACTCATACTTTAGAATTTATAATGGTACAAGTAATTTAGCTCCTCCATTACATACAGGATTAGGTTTTACAGGAACTGGAATTCCAGGAGGTACCGCAGGAATTACTGCATCTTCAGGTAAGATGTATATCGAGTTTGCCAAAGGAACTTCAGCTCCTGGATTTATGGCTTCTTGGACGAGTGTTGCAGCATCTGCAGCTTTACCTACTGGAAATTTATTAGGCCCTGATACCATGTATGATTGTGGTGCCTACTTTACTAAAACCTATGCTCCATCAAGCCTTTCATTTGATCGCGATGGTTCTTATTATAAATGGTATTTCGACTATGTAAATAGCAATTCTTTCCCTGATGTAGAAGGTAAAGGAATGTATTTCCAAGATTGGTCATATAGTGCTACGGGATCTTATGTTATACGTTTAGATATCGAAGGTTGTGGTGGAATCCAAACTATATATGATACAGTTTATGTTGATCATCCTACAACAGGTCCGGTGGTTGACTTTAAAGCCGATTTGTTAACTGCTACTCCTTCAGATGTTGTAAACTTCACTGACTTATCTACCTTAGATCCAATTTGGTGGAAATGGACAATTACTGGCCCTGGAACTGCAAATGGAGTAAGCGGTAATCAAAACTCTAAAAATTACGGAGTGAAATTCACTGTTCCTGGGACTTATACTGTTACTCTTAAAGATTCAAATTGCGTTGGATCAAATACACTTACTAAAACTGCCTATATTACAATTATTACTTATTGCTTACCAAGTGTAGGAACATTAAATCCTGACTTCTCAATCGAGAGAGTAACATTTGGTCGTGTTGATACACTAATAAACAATACGGTATATGGATTCGACTACACCAATAGTTCTCCTGCCGTTGGAACAAGTACTTATAGAGATAATACAAACCAAGTTAAAAACTATGTTGTAAATAGCGTAACCTTGGCAAATAAGGCAGTTGAAGCAGTAGTTGATTTAGGTGGTAAATTCCCTTTCTCAGTAAAACGCTTATCAAACTTCAACGCAGCCAATTTCAATATCTGGATCGACTATAATGCAGATGGAACATTCCAAGCATCTGAATTGGTTGGATCATCCGGATCAACATCAGGAACAACTTACTCAGGATTTATTACCATACCGGTAACGGCTAAAACTGGTTATACCCGTATGCGTATCGGAACTAATTTCGCATCATTATCGAATACCCCATGTGGTGCAAATACATTTGGTGACTATAACGATTTCAGAATTAAAATTACTCCAGATGTTACAGCTCCAGTAATTACTTGGATTCCTAATAACAATTCTGATACTGTTTATGTAGAAGTGGGACGTACCTTTATTAATCCAGGTGATACCGTTACTGATAACGTAACCAACCCAACTCCATATACTCGTACAGGAATTACTAGTGGTACTGTAATTACTACTTACCCATCAACTAGCTCATATACTATCACAGCTACTGATGGAACAGGGAATGTATCGATCAGAAGCCGTTTTGTAAAAGCAACTCCTGATATTACAAAACCTATTATTAGTATGATTGGATCAAGTCCAGTTACGATTGAAGTTGGCAGTGCCTATAATGATTCAGCAGCAACAGCTTCTGATTTCTATTTTGGCTCTCTTACCTCTTCAATTGTTAAAGTTTCTACAGTAAATATCAACAAAATTGGTACTTATACTGTTACTTATAATGTAACGGATGCTGCGGGAAATGCTGCAACAACAGTGGTTCGTACCGTTATTGTGAAGGATACACAAAAACCAGTGATTACGATCAATGGTGGAAATACCATCTACTTAAATGTATTTACTTCTTTCAATGCACCTACAGCGATTGTAACGGATAATTATAATACAGGTTTAACCTATGTAATTACTGGTGGTCCGGTGGATATCAATAAGATTGGAACCTATACCTTATTCTATAATGCTATGGACAGCTCTGGTAATGTGGCAGCTACCGTTACTTTAACTGTAATTGTTAGAGATGTAACAGCTCCACAAATTACCTTGATTCCTCAAGATACGATGATTATCGATTGTATTACCCTAACAACAGTACCTGAGCCAGGATATATTGTTAGTGATAACTATTATCCAAACACTCAAATTACTGTTTCGAAAATTGGAACGGTAAACCTGAATGTTTTAGGTACTTATGTAGTTCGTTATTATGTTTCTGACCCTTCCGGAAATATCGATTCATCAAAAGTTCGCGTTTACAAAGTATTAGATCGTACCGCTCCAGTAATTACCTTAAAAGGATTATCTGTAATGAACTGGCCACGTTGGAAGGCATTCGTTGATCCAGGAACTACTATTTACGACAAGTGTGACCCAACAGCAACAGTGAATGTTGACTTAAGTAAGTTGGATGTGAATTTGGATGGTCTTTATGAAGTAAATTACGCTGCTACTGATGCATCAGGAAATAAAGCCGCAAATGTGAGTAGATATGTAAGTATCTATACTGCGGTGAGTGGTATTAATATCAATGGTGGTAATGATAGATTTAATGTTTATCCTAATCCTAATAATGGATTGGTGAATATTGATTTGAATCTTGACAATGCAGCTTCTGCAATAATCACCATATTTGATGCCAATGGGAAAGTGGTATATACTGGGTCAAATATTGATGCAGTGAACAACAAAATCCAAATAGATTTAAGTACACAATCGGCTGGTATGTACTTTATTAAGGTAGTTTCTGACGATTTTTCAGCTTCGAAAGCATTTTCTATTCAAAAATAACTTTATTTGCACAGAGGGCATTTTGCTCTCTGTGCTTTTTTATATTTAAACTAATTTATTAATTTTTTATATGAATTCCAACTTTACATCTAGAATTACATCTGCACGTAATGCGATTACGGGCTTTTTGCTGCTGCTAGCACTTGTACTGCAAAGTACAAACGCTAATTCTCAATGTTCTACACCAACATACTGTACACCAACAGTGGGTAGTTTGAACACCTATTACATTGGAATTCAAAATGTCACCATGGGGTCTATTAACAATAGTACGACTGCTACTGGTAACGGACCTGCTTACAGTGATTTTACGAATATGTCAGTGTTCTCATCTGCAGGAAGTACAATTTCTTTCTCTATTCAAAATGGTTCAAGTAACTCAACCATGGGTATTATCTACATTGATTACAATCAAGATGGTACTTTTGGAACTTCAACCCCTGAAAGAGTTTGGGTTTCATCAACTACCACAGCCAGTGCTACCGTATCAGGAAGTTTTGTAGTTCCAACTGGTCAAGCATTGGGTTCTTATCGTATTCGTGTTTCAGGAGATTTTGGAGGTTCACCTTCATACAACCCTTGTGCGAATAACTACGGAGAATTTGAAGATTACACTTTAATATTAGGATCATCTACTCCTAATATCTCTGTTATTTCTATGTTGCCTACTACTTTCGGAGTTGGTAATAATACAATCATTGCAACTGCAAAAAATCTTAGTACAACAACCATTACCTCATTAAGCTTTGGTTACAATTGTACTAATGGTCAAGCACCAACTCCCACGAACCTTACTGGCTTAAGTATCGCCGCTGGTGCTACTTATGTTCATACTTTCTCAACTGCTTTAAGCTTAACTGCCGGTAGTTATACCCTTAAGGTTTGGGCCAATAATCCAAATGGTGTAAATCCTGATGCAAATCCATGTGGTGATACCATGACTGTGAATGCTTGTACTGGACTCTCAGGTTCATATACTATCAATCCATCAGGATCAGGGGCATCCAACTTTACTACATTTAATGCCGCCATTAGCAAACTTGCTGCTTGCGGAGTAGCAGGACCTGTAACTTTAACAGTCGCCTCTGGTACCTATAATGAACAAATAGTTATACCTTCAATAGCTGGCGCTTCTTCAACGAATACAATCACTATTGATGGGGTAGATACTTCTACTAGATCCATTACATATAATACTAATGGTGGTTCACAAAGCGCTGTCATTGAATTAAATGGAGCTAAGTTTGTTACTGTTAAAAACTTAACAATTTCAAACACATACGCTAGTTCTCCATTTAATACTTTCTATGGTGTGCACTTAAGAAATCTTGCAAATAGTAATAAAATACTAGGTTGCAAAATCACGATGGCTGCCACTTCTCCTCCATATTATTATGCTGTTCCACTAGGTATTTGCGGAGCTAACTATTACGATTCTGGTGATAATGGAAATAACAACTTGGTTGATGGAAACCGTTTATTAGGTGGATATATCTCTATGGCTCTTATTGGAAGTAGTACACTACCAATGAGTCAAGGCAATACAATTACTAATAATAGAATGGAAGGCGGTTGGCAATATGGTATGTATATTAACTACCAAGGAAACTTTACCGTTGAGCACAATTCAGTTTTAATGAATCCTTCAATGAGCAGTTCATATGGAATATATGCATATTACTTATCTAATACAAAAATTGATAGAAATGAAGTAGCAGCTGGTTATTATGGTATCATGTTTTATACCTATAGCTACTATGCTGGTTCTTCAAATAATAGCGTATCAAATAATATTGTAAGAAATATTAGTTCGAGCGGATATTTCTCAGGAATATATATGAATAATGGTATCAATACTACTGTTGCTCATAATACAGTTTGGGCAAATCAAGCTTCCGGTAATGCCATTATTAGTTATATGTCGGATGTAAATAACCGAATTAATAATAATATATTCATTACAACCACTACAGGTGCATATGCAATGTACATTGCTAATGTGAGCACAAGCTATTATTCATCATTGGATTGGAATACGCTTATTGTTCCTGCTGGTTCTACCAATATGGCATATATGGGAGGTTCAACACTTTCTGATATTCCTTCATTAAAGGCATTTAATCCAAGTTTCAATCAAAATAATAATGCAAAGGCACCGGTATTTGTAAGCGCAACCGATTTTCATCTTTCATCAGCTGTTGATCAAGCCCGTGGTAAAACAGGTTTGAATATCAATATTGATATCGACGGACAAGCTCGTTGTACTTTTGCTCCTAGTATCGGAGCTGATGAATCGCAATACAATGCTGGTCCAGCTGTTGCCGGATATACTGCTCCCGATTCAGTTTTTGTTAACTCACCGGCTTCTTTCTTTAATAATAATCCAGCCAATGCTCCTTTAGGACATAAATGGTATTTGGATGGTGTTTTGGTAAGTGGTAACCTTAATTATTTTAAGATGTTTACTAGTACCGGATCATATCAATTGAAATTGGTAACATCTAGTTGCTCGGGTAGCGATTCAATTACAAAAACTATTGTAGTTTATAATCCTACGGTTAAACCAATTACTGACTTCATTGCTGATTTAAATGTTGTTGAAACTTACCAATCAGTTCAATTAACCGATTTAAGTATTAAAGGCCCAACTTATTGGAATTGGACATTCATTCCAAGTGCAGGCGTTAACTACAATAACTCCACTACCAACAACTCACAAAACCCAGCGGTTAGTTTCACTAATCCTGGTTTATACCAAGTTTGTATGTGGGATTCAAATTCGGTAGGAAGAAGTGTACAGGTTTGTAAAACTGCCTACATTTTAGTTAGAGCTACAAATCAAATGTGTATTTTCCCTTTCGACACCAAAGTTGCAAGTGGAACTTTATATGATGATGGTGGTCCTAATGGTAACTACAGTTCAGGTGGTACTTGTAACTTCTTAATCGACCCATGTGCAAGTTCAGTTAACTTGAAGTTTACTTCATTCAACTTAACCACGAACTCATATCTTAGAATCTACAATGGAACAAGTAATTTAGCTCCTCCATTACATACTAGTTTAGGTTTTACAGGTACAGCACTTCCTGGTGGAGCTGCTGGTATTACAGCTACTTCTGGTAAAATGTATATCGAATTCGTAAAAGGAACTGCTGCTCCAGGTTTTGCTGCCTCATGGACTAGTGCTGCTGCTACTTCAGCTGCTCCAACTGGAACATTGGTAGGACCTGACACTGTTTACGACTGTGGTGCTTATTTCACTAAAACATATTTGCCAAAAAATTTATCATTCGATCGTGATGGAGCTTATTACAAATGGTATTTCGATTATGCTAATAGTAACTCATTCCCTGATGTTGAAGGAAAAGGAATTTATTTCCAAGATTGGTCATATGGTACTATCGGTTCATATATTGTTCGTTTAGATATTGAAGGTTGTGGTGGTGTAGAAACTATCTATGATACTATTTACGTTGATCATCCTACAACTGGACCAGTTGTAGATTTTAAGGCTGATTTATTAACCGCAACTCCTAATGATGTAGTTAACTTTACTGATCTTTCTACTATCGATCCAATTTGGTGGAAATGGACTATTTCAGGTCCAGGTTCAGTGAACTCCGTTTCAGGAAACTCAGGTTCTAAAAATTA
The DNA here is from genome assembly GCA_903910445.1 of uncultured Bacteroidota bacterium. Classification (GTDB taxonomy): domain Bacteria; phylum Bacteroidota; class Bacteroidia; order UKL13-3; family UKL13-3; genus CAINMV01. The sequence continues at coordinate 25,129 of CAIVZR010000014.1, read as the reverse complement.
TGGTGTTAAGTTTACTACTCCAGGTGTTTATACTGTACGTTTACAAGATTCGAATTGTGTAGCAGCTAGTTCATTAACTAAAACATCGTATATCACTATTATTGAGTATTGCTTACCTGCGGTGGCAACTTTAAATGCCGACTTTGCAATTGAAAGATTTATCTTTGGTCGTGCCGATACAATTATTAATAATACGGTATATGGCTTAGATTATTCTAACTCTTCGCCTGCAGTAGGTACAGTTACTTATCGCGATAACACTAATAAATTCACTACCTATGTTGTGAACAATATTACTATTGCCAATAAGGCAGTTGAGGCTGTTGTTGGATTGGGTGAGTCATTTAACTTTAATGTTAAACGTTTAAGTAATTTCAATGCATGTAATTTCAATATCTGGATCGATTGGAATCAAGATGGAACCTTCCAAACTTCTGAGTTGGTTGCCTCTTCAGGAGTAACTACCGGAGTAAATTATACAGGAAGTATAACAATCCCTGCTACTGCTAAATTAGGATATACTCGTTTGCGTATTGGAACTAATTTCGCAACATTATCAAATACTCCTTGTGGTATCAATACATTTGGTGATTACAATGATTTCAGAATTAAAGTAACTCCAGATATTACTGCTCCAGTTATTACTATCGCAGGAAATGTTGATACTGTATTTGTAGAAGTAGGACGTGTATTTGCTGATCCAGGAACTACTGTTAGTGGTGCAACAACTGTTACACATACTGGATTTGCTTACGGTGCTACGGTAACTACTTATCCATTCTTAGGAACTCATACAATCACCGCTTCTGATGCTGCAGCAAATACTGCAATTCGCAATGTGTATGTTAGATCAACTCCAGATATAACTAAACCAGTGATTACTAGAACTGGTGCCGATACTGTTTATTCAGAAGTAGGTTCAACTTACACTGATTTAGGTGCTACAGCAACTGATTTCTATTTCGGTTCTATTACAGCTTCTATCATTGCTAACTCAACAGTTAACATCAATAAAATTGGAACCTATACTGTAACCTATACTGTTCAGGATGCTGCAGGTAATTCAGCAACTCCAGTGGTAAGAGTGGTTATCATTCGCGATACTCAAATTCCAGTAATCACTATTTCAGGACCAAATCCAATCTACATCAATGTATTCAGTACATTCAACCCTCCAGTAGCTACTGTTGCTGATAATTACAATACCGGTTTAACTTATGTAATTAGTGGTGGACCTGTGAATACAACATTATTAGGAACTTATACATTATTCTATAATGCGAAAGATAGTTCAGGTAATGTGGCTGCAACAAAATCTTTAACGGTAATTGTTCAAGATGTTACTGCTCCTCAATTAACCTTGGTACCGCAAGATACCATGATTATCGATTGTATTACTTTGACAACGGTTCCTGAACCAGGATACATTGTAAATGATAATTACTACCCAGCTAACCAAATTACTGTTTCTAAAGTTGGAACTGTTAACTTGAATGTTTTAGGTACTTATGTAGTTCGTTACAAGGCTACCGACCCTTCAGGAAATGTTGATTCATCTAGAGTACGTGTATATAAAGTAATTGATAGAGGTGCTCCAGTAATTACATTAAAAGGATTGGATATCATGAACTGGCCACGTTGGAAAGCTTTTGTTGATCCAGGAACAAACATCTTCGACAAATGTGATCCTACAGCAACCGTTACTGCTGATTACAGCAAATTGGATATAAATTTAGATGGATTGTATGAAATTATCTATTCTTCAACTGATGCATCTGGAAATAAGGCGGCTAATGTAAAACGCTTTGTAAATATTTACACTGCAGTTAGTGGTATTAATGATGTTAATGGAAACAATTTATTTATGGTTTATCCTAACCCTAATAATGGCAAAGTGAATGTTGATTTAAATATCGAAAATGCAATATCAGCCATTATTATTGTGTACGATGCTAACGGTAAAGTTGTTTACAGTAATAATGAAGTTAATCCGGTAAACAATAAGATGACTATCGATCTAAGCAATGCCGCTTCAGGTATGTATTTCGTAAAAGTTGTTACCGATAATTTCACCGCTGCAAAATCATTCTCTATACAAAAGTAATAATACCAAGCACAGAGGGCATCGCCCTCTGTGCTTTTTTTAAAATACCAATTTATCTTTACGTTTCACATGAATACATTTTTTACTTTACTTAAATTAATTTTTAAGCAGAGCCAGCGAAAATTGCTTTTTTCGTTAACGCTATTCGTACTTAGCGTTAGTGCTTTTGCTCAAACTCCAACATTTTATACAGGTAATACCAACTCACCAAGTAATGCGTTTCCTTTTAACGTAGCTGCTGGTAAACAATTACAATCGTTAATAGCTCCAGGTGAATTAACTGGTGCCTATTTTGGTTTTATAACTAAGTTTTATGTACAAGGTACCGCCAGTATTACTGGAACTTGGTCAACCTTCGTTATTAAAATGGGTCAAACTACGGCAACAACATTGCCAACTGGCGTTCTTGCTACTGGTTTAACTACAGTTTATTCTGCGACTTCAGTAACAGCTGCAACTACAGCTGCAGGCTGGATTTCATTCACTTTACAAACACCTTTTTTATACGATCCTACGAAAAGTTTGATTGTTGATATTTCTCAATGTGCTTCAACAGGTGGCGCCATCAGCGTTACCAATGTTTCGAAGACAGGCTTCAGAAGAACTTACGTAAATGCTGCCTCATGTGTATTTACTTATTCGGGGCAAGATGCCAACTTATTTAATTGTGGGGTTGATATGCAATCAGCAGGATATAATGATGCTGGTGTTGCTACGATTGACTCACCTACCGTATTTTGCGGTGGTGTTCAAAACATCAAGGCAACGATTAAAAATTACGGAAGAAATCAAGTTCAACCTGTAACGGTGAACTGGTCGCTAAATGGTGTTGCACAAACCCCTTTAAGTTATACTTCTTTACTTGATACTATTGGTAAACCAAACAATACTGCACAAGTATTTTTAGGAAGTTATACCTTTCCTGCCAGCCCTCCAACCGTAGTAAAAGTTTGGACTTCCAACCCTAATGGAGTAGCCGATACAATTAAGGTGAACGATACTGCTCAGGTAACAAAATCACCAGCGATTAGCGGAACGTTTACCATTAACCCTACAGGAAGTGGTAGCTCAAACTATACCTCATTCAGTGCTGCCGTTGCTGCAATGAATGTTGGAGGTATCTGTGGGCCTGTTTACTTTACAGTGTCTCCAGGAACTTACAATGAAAAAGTTTATCTAAATAATATCATTGGTACTTCTGCTACAAATACGATTACTTTCGATGGTGTTGATACCGCCCTTTGTACGGTAACATTCAATCAGTCTACTGCGGCTTCCGATATCGGTGTTTTCACCGTATCAGGTACATCGTATGTAACTATAAAGAATTTTAAAATTGTATGCTCAAATGCAACGTATGGTGCAGGGGTAAGTATTCAAAGTGGTTCTAATTTTTGTACTGTAAATAATTGCGTTGCGTTGGTTACTGCTACTTCAGGATCTACAAATGCCTACGGTTTTGGTATCTGTGGTACTACTATTTCAACAACAAGTACTGGAGCGAACAATACGATTTCTAATTGTAGAGTTGCTGGAGGATATGCTGGAATTGCCTTATATGGTAACTCATCAACTTCATTTATTGATGGAAATAAGGTAATTGGTTGTAGAATTACAGGATCTTACTTATATGGTATCTATGACTACTACCAAAACTTTAATATCGTTACTGATAATAGAATTACCATAAGCTCGGCAACAAGCACCTATGGTATGTATGTATACTATTGCCAAAATAATAAATGTGATAGAAATATTGTAGTAGCGTCTTATATGGGTATTTATATTTACAATAATAATAACGCGGGTAGTACACGTATGTCTTGCTCGAATAATATTATTAATATGAATGGGCCTTATGCTTATTCAACAAACTACGCATTGTATTCGTTGTATTGTGTAAACGGAGATTTCTACCATAACACTGTATACACCTGCCCTACAGTATCTTCAGGATATTGTGCCTATGTTGGATACGGTTCAGGATGTAATTATAAAAACAATATCTTCCATTCTACCAACTCTGGTATGTACGCGGTGTATTGCCCGTCAGCTACATTTAATCAATTCGACCATAATATTTTGTATGCTCCAGGAACGAATTTCGTTTATTGGGGAACAACAACCTATTCTGATTTAGCAACCTTAAAAGCAGCAACTCCTGGATTCAACCAGAAATCATTAGTAAAAATTGCGAACTTCGTTTCATTAGTAAACAAAGCAGAAGACTTTCACTTAATTTCTTCTTTGGCAGCTGATTATGGAGATGGTAACTATACTACTTTATTGGATGTTGATGGAGAGTCACGTTGTCAGTTTGCTCCAACTATTGGTGCTGATGAATCAAAATATAGTACTGGCTCACCTACAGCAAACTTTACCGTACCTGATTCAATTTTCTTAAATAGCCCGATTACAATTTTAAATAATAACTTACCCAATGCTCCATTAGGACACAAATGGTATGTAGACAATTCATTTAAGGGAACATCGTTAGATTTACCTTATTTATTTACAACTACTGGAAGTCATACGGTGAAAGTTGTTACTCAAGGTTGTTTCGGAACCGATTCAATTACCAAAACGGTCGTTGTTTATTTCCCAACTCAAGTTCCTATCGCCAATTTTATTGCCGATTTGAATACTGTTGAAACATATCAAAATGTGACTTTGAAAGATTTGTCAATCAAAGGCCCAACGTATTGGAACTGGACATTTATTCCTTCTGCAGGGGTTAATTATACGCTTACAACCAATAATCACTCTCAAAACCCAATTGTAAATTTTGCGAATCCTGGATTATACCAGGTATGTATGTGGGATTCGAACGCAATGGGTAAAAGTAGTACGGTTTGCAAAACCGCGTATATCTTGGTTCGTTCAACGAGTCAAATGTGTATTTTTCCATTCGATACGAAAGTAAGTGGTGGAACTCTTTACGATGATGGTGGACCAACTGGAAACTATGGTGCTAACCATACCGCAACTGCTCCTTGTAATTTCTTAATCGACCCTTGTGCCAACTCAGTTACATTAAGTTTCTCATCATTTAACTTGGGAGCTGGTGCATTTTTAAAAGTATATGATGGAAGTGATAAATTTGGATTCCCGTTGCATACTGGATCTGGATTTACTGGAACTACATTACCTCCAAACTTGACCGCCTCAACTGGTAAAATGTATATCGAATTTATTACCGCAACTACTTTAGCTCCTGGGTTCTCTGCAACCTGGACAAGTGTTGCTGGTAGCTATGCACCACCAGCCGGTAAATTAAGTTTGCCTGATACACTATACGATTGCGGTGCAGCAACTGATATCGCTTTCGTGCCAGATAATTCATTGTTTGAAAGAGATGGAGCATACTATCGCTGGTACTTAGATTATGGAAATAGCAACCAATTGTCAGATTTTGAAGGCAAAGGTGCTTATTTAGCACAATGGTCATATGGTTCAACAGGATTGTATATTATCCGTTGCGAAATTGAAGGTTGTGGTGGGAATTTGGTTATTATGGATACAATCATTGTCGATCACCCTACTCGCGGACCATTGGTTGATTTCAAAGCTGATATAACTACTGCTACTCCTACCGATATTGTAACTTTATCTGATCTTTCTAAATACGATCCAATTTACCGCAGATGGAAAATCACAGGACCAGGAAATCCAATCGTTGTTACTGGAAATCAAACCACCAAAAACTACGCTTTGAAATTCCCAGTAACGGGTATCTATACTGTTTCATTATTAGATTCTAACTGTATCGGCAGTGATAGCTTAAAGAAAATCGGATATATCACAGTAATTAATTATTGCACTCCTGTTGTTAGTTTATTAAATAACGATTTCGCAATTGAAAAAACTAGTTTCGGAAGAACTGATACCATTATTAATGGTATTATCCCTGGATTTAAATATACCAATTCGAATCCTGCTATTGGTACTACTGGATACCGTGATAATACTACTCAATTTGCTGCTTATATTATAGGTGGTTCAAGTGTTACCAAGAGCGTAGAAGCAGTTGTTGATTTGGGAGGTACTTTTGACTACGCTGTTACACGTAATGGAAATAACAACTTGGCTAACTTTAAAATTTGGATTGACTATAACCAAGATGGAACTTTCCAAAATTCGGAAATGGTTGCATCATCTGGTTCTACTGCGGTTAAAACATATATTGGAACCATAACAATTCCATTGACAGCTAAAATTGGAAATACCCGTATGCGTATTGCAACAGCATTTGATAATTTAAGTAATACGCCTTGTGGGGTTAATCAATATGGTGAATTCAATGATTTCCGTGTTCGTGTAACTCCTGACTTAACCAAACCATTAATTAATTTCACTGGTGCTGATACTTTGACTGTTGAAGTTGGACGTACATTTGTTGAACCTGGATATACAGTAACAGATAACGTAACGAACCCAACGCCATTTACTTACTCAGGTATTGCCTCTGGAACTCAAATTACTTCACACCCATCAAGTTTCTCTTATACTATTATAGCCACTGATAACGCAGGAAATATTAGATCAAGAACTCGAGTTGTGAATTCAGGTAAAGATGTTACAAAACCTGTAATTAGTTTGGTTGGTTCAAGCCCAATTAATGTTGAAGTAAAGTCGAGCTATATCGATTCAGGTGCTACAGCTACTGATTTCTTTTTTGGAAATTTCACTTCATTCATTGTGTCCAATTCAAATGTAAATATTAACAAAGTTGGAACTTATTCCGTTACCTATGATGTAATTGACTCATCAGGTAATGCTGCTACTAGAGTTACTCGTACGGTAAATGTACGTGATACTCAAAAACCAGTGATTACTTTGGGCAGCCCTGATACAATTTATGTAAATGTTTTCAGTGTATTTAATGCCCCTGCAGTTACTGTTACCGACAACTACTATAGTGGTTTAAGCTATACCGTTTCGGGAGGACCAGTTAATACTAATATCATTGGAACTTATATATTGAATTATAATGCTACTGATAGTTCTGGTAACGTTGCAAATACGAAGAAGTTAACGGTGATTGTTCGTGATACAAAAGCACCTACAGTATTCTTGGCAACTGGCGATTTAACCATCGATGTTAATACCTTAACTTTAGTACCTGAACCGGGTTATATTATCTATGATAACTATTATGCTACAGGTGCATTAACTGTTAGTGTAAATTATTCAAACGTTAAATTGAATATTGTTGGTGATTATTCAGTTCGTTATTATGTATCTGATCCTTCAGGAAATATCGATTCATCAAAAGTGCGTATTTATCATGTGGTAGATAGAATTGCTCCTGTGATTACTTTAACAGGATCAGGATTTATTACCTGGACGCGCTGGAAGGCTTATGTTGATCCAGGAAATACGGTGACGGATAATTACTATACTGGATTGGTATGTACTGCTGATATCAGCAAGGTAAATGTATACTTACCAGGGATTTATGAGGTTATATTCAATGTTACTGACGGTTCTGGCAATATCGCCATCTCCAAAAAACGTTTGGTTGAAATTACTTCTGAAGCCAATGGTATCAGCGGAAATTCGGCCAATAACCTAATTTCGGTATATCCAAACCCTACTCGTGGAGTTGTAAATATTGACCTAAATATTACAGAAGCAAGTAATGCCAATGTAGTAATTTACGACGCGAATGGTAAGGTAGTTTATAACAACAGTTCAGTTACACCATTAAATCATAATTTACAAATTGATTTAAGTAATGAAGCTGCTGGAATGTACTTTATTAAAGTAGTAACCAATAATTCATCAACGTCAAAATCATTCACGATTCAAAAATAAAATCACTAAGCACAACGGGTTTTTGCCCGTTGTGCTTTTATAAAGTTTAACCCAATTTATTAAATATATAGTATGAATAGTTTTACACAAGTTTTTAGAAAACGATTAAAGATGATTCTATCATTTGCAGTGATGGTTTTCTTTTATCAAACGAACGCCCAGACGTATTGCACAAGCAATGCCACAAGTACTGCCGATGAGGAAATTTTAAATGTTACAATTGGCACCTTGAATAATAGCTCTACTTGTTCAACTACTGGTGCAGGGGCATCAATCCTCAACGAGTATTCGGATTATACAACGAATGTTTCTGCTCCTTTTTTAACGCAAGCAGTTTCATATACGTTTTCTGTTCAAATTGGTACCTGTGGAGGTAACTTCAGCAACTGGACAAGTATCTGGATTGACTTCAATAAGAATGGACTGTTTACTGATGCAGGAGAAATGGTTTATACAAACCCAACATATACTTCTGGCCCACATACAGAATCAGGAACCATCACAATCCCTGCAACTGCTTCTACAGGTATTACACGTATGCGTGTTGTAAATGTTGAAACTACCGCACAAACGAGCCCATGTGGTACTTATACCTGGGGTGAAACCGAAGATTATAATGTAAACATCGGTGTTCCTCCAACTTATGATATTGCAATGAATTCTATTTTATCACCTTCTTCTTGGGCAGTAGGAAATAATACTTTACAAGTAAAGGTAGGTAATTTTGGTTCTACTACACTTACAGGAACTGATGTTGGTTATTCAATCAATGGCGGTACTCCAGTATCTCAAACAATTACTTTCCCAACCGCTTTAACTTTAGGTCAAACTTATAATCACACTTTTGCTACTGCAATCAACTTACCTTCATCAGGAACCTACTTATTAAAAGTTTGGGCAAGAAACCCGAATGGAACTGGTCCGGATGGAAATACTAGTAATGATACGATTACTCGTTCTATTTGTACTGGTATTTCAGGTTCATTCACCATCGACCCATCTGGATCTGGAAGCACAAACTACACATCATTTACAACGGCAGCAGCTGCCTTGAATTCCTGCGGGGTTAGCGGGCCATGCTACTTTACTGTAGCCGCTGGAACTTATACTGAGAAAATTACCTTAGGTGCTATTAATGGTACATCAGCTACCAATACAATCACATTTGATGGTGTTGATTCTTCTACTCGTACGATTACTTTCAATCATACAGGAGCCTTATCTGATCCTGCTGTAATTAATTTAATGGGCGCAAGCTATGTAACTATTAAAAATTTGAAGATTGTAAATACAGGTGCTTCTTATGGTGCTGGTGTTTGTATTCAAAATGGATCTAACTTTAATACCGTAACTAAATGCCGTGTTAATATCACCGCAACATCAGGATCAACTAATGCGTTTGGTATTGGTATCTGTGGTACTACTTTGTCTACTACCAGTACTGGAGCTAATAATACAATTTCATTCAATAAAGTAGTTGGTGGATACGGAGGTATTGCACTTTATGGAACTTCTTCTGCTGTATTTACCGATGGAAATAAAGTAATTGGAAATAACGTGTCTGGTTCATACCTCTATGGTATTTATGATTACTACCAGAACTTAAATACAGTAACTGATAACAGAGTATTTCTTTCTAGTGCAACCAATACTTACGGTTTGTATTCATACTACTGCCAAAACAATAAAATCGAACGTAATATTATTGTTGCTGCATATATGGGTATGTATATCTACAACAACAATAACGTTGGAACTACTCGTATGACTTGTCATAATAATATCATTAATATGAACGGTCCATACAACTATTCTACCAACTACGGATTGTATGCTTTATATAATGTAAATGGCGATTTCTATCACAATACAGTATATTCAGCACCTACCGTTGCTTCAGGTTATTGCGCCTACGTAGGATACGGATCTGGATGTAATTTTAAGAATAATATCTTCCATTCAAGTAACTCAGCAATGTATGCTGTATACTGCCCTTCAGTAACTTTTACATCATTCGACTATAATATTTTATATTCTCCTGGAACTAGCTTAGTATATTGGGGAGCTACTGGATATGGAACTTTGGCAGCATTAAAAACAGGTGCGCCAACCTTTCACCAAAACTCAATATTCAAGATTGCTAATTTCGTATCATTGGCTAATAAAGCTGAAGATTTTCACTTGTCGTCTACTTCAGCTGCTGATGTTGCAGAACTGGCTACAGCACTTACACTTGATGTGGATAGCGAAGCACGTTGTGCTTTGGCTCCATCAATTGGTGCTGATGATTCTAAATTTGGTGCTGGTACTTTGATAGCAAACTTTGCTACTCCGGATTCAACATTTATTAATAGTCCAACTGCTTATGCCAACTACCTTTCACTTAATACACCTTCATACAAAGAATGGTATGTGAATGGAGTATTGGTTTCTACAGCACACGATCTACTTTATACTTTTGGAGCTACGGGTAGTTACCAAGTGAAATTGAAAATAATTGGTTGTTTTGAAAAAGATTCAATTACTAAAACAATAGTTGTATATAACTTAACTCAAAAACCTATTGCGAACTTTATTTCTGATTTGAATGTGATTCCTACCAACGGTAATGTATCATTCAAAGATTTGAGTACTAAAGGCCCTGCTTATTGGAACTGGTCGGTAAATCCTACTGTTGGTGTAACCTTCGTTAATGGTACTACCGCAAATTCTCAAAACCCAGTAATGCGTTTTGCCAGTGCTGGTTTATACACTATTTGTTTATATGACTCAAATGCTTTAGGAAGAGGTAACGCTATCTGTAAAACAGGTTATATCTTGGTTCAAGCAACGGCAAATATGTGCCAAGCACCATTCACTACTAAAGTTTCTTCAGGAAATATTTATGATGATGGTGGCCAAACAGGTAACTATACAGCCAACAAATTATGTAAATTCTTAATCGACCCTTGTGCAAGCACTGTTAATTTAACATTTACAGCATTCAGTTTATCAACTGGTTCTTATTTCCGTGCTTATAATGGTATTGATAATACATCAACACCATTATTTACAGGTTTAGGATTTACCGGTATCACAATGCCTCCTTCATTGACTGCCTCATCAGGTAAAATGTATATTGAATTCGAATCTTCAGTTGCTGTTGATAAAGGATTTGAAGCAACTTGGACCAGTATTGCAGGAACATTCCCTGCACCAATTGGTACGATATCAGCTCCTGATACTACAGATGATTGTGGTAGTTTAAGCACTTATACTTTTGTAAGCAGCCAAGCTGGTTTCAACAGAGATCAAGCTGATTATAGCTGGTTCTTTGGAAATAGCTCAGCTCCTCAATTCTCTAGCCAAGGTGCATACTCTGTACAATATGGTTTCACTTCAGCAGGTGTTTATCCAATTCGTTTGGTAGTAAATGGTTGCGGTGGAAGTGCAACTTTCTTTGATACTGTTCGTGTAATCTCAATTACTACTCCTCCTACGATTGCATTTAGTACCAGTGCCGTTAGAGCAACGATTACTGATGAAATCACCTTGACCGACTTATCTAAATTTGGAACCACTGCACGTCAATGGACTATTACAGGCCCAGGTACAGTAACTGCAGTTTTAGGAACAACTACTTCAAGTGTTTATACATTCAAACTAGGAACTCCAGGTGTTTATAGTGTTAAATTGGTTGGTACCAACTGTAAAGGAACTGACTCATTAACTAAATCAGGTCATATCACCATCTTCAACTATTGTACTCCAATTGTTACTAATCTTAATCAAGATTTCTCTATTCAAACAGTAACCTTCGGACGTATCGATACTGTGATTAATGGTGAAGTAAAAGGTTTTGATTATACCAATACTATTCCTGCTTTAGGAACTGTTGGATATCGTGATAATACCAATAAAATTAAATCATATTCATTCGGAACAAAAGCAGTAGAAGGTATCGCAGATATTGGAGGAACTTATTCATTTAGTGTTACTCGTCCTACTGCATTGAATACTGCCAATACCAATGTTTGGATTGATTACAATCAAGACGGAACTTTCCAAAATTCTGAATTAGTTGCTTTTTCAGGTGTTGTAGCTGGTAGAACTTATACTGGAACAATTACGATTCCTTTGAATGCCACCATTGGTATTACGCGTATGCGTGTAGGTACTGCTGTTGGTTTATTAAGCAATGCTCCTTGTGGTGCTAATATGTATGGTGACTTTAACGATTATCGTATTAAAATCACACCAGATTTAACGAAGCCTACAATTACTTTCAGTGGCAATGATACAATTCTTGTTGAAGTAGGTCGTGTATTCACTGATCCAGGATTTACTGTAACTGACAATATCACCAATCCTTGTCCATACAATGTAACGGGTATTACTTCAGGAACACAAATTACTTCTCATCCTTTTAGTTCATCTTATGCAGTTACTGCAACTGATGCCGCTGGAAACGTTTCAGTTAGAACTCGTGTTGTGAAATCATCACCTGACGTAACCAAGCCAGTAATTACATTAACTGGAAGTTCACCTAAAACTGTAGAGGTTGGAACCACTTATCTTGATTCGGGTGCAACTGCCTCTGATTTCTTTTTTGGTTCATTAACTTCTTCAATTGTTACAAATAACGCAGTGAACGCTGCTGTGACTGGTACTTATACCGTTACTTATAATGTTACTGATGCAGCAGGAAATGCAGCAACAACAGTAACCCGTACCGTAATTGTAAAAGATACTCAAAAGCCAGTTATCACTGTTTCTGGAGCTAATCCATTAATCGTTGAAGTGTTTACTAATTTCACTGCACCTACTGCTGTTGTAAATGATAATTATTGCAATGGTTTAACTTATACTGTTACGGGTTCAGTTAATACTAATGTAATTGGAACATACACACTAACTTACAATGCAGTTGATTGCGAAGGAAACAATGCGGTTCCTGTTGTATTAACAGTGCTTGTTAAGGATACAAAAGCACCTACCTTATTATTCATCTTAGGTGATACCGTGACTATCGATGTGAATACCATGACTACAGTTCCTGAGCCAGGATATGTATTGAATGACAACTACTATAATATTGGTGCATTAACTTTAAATGTTAACTACGCTAATGTGAAACTTAATGTAGTAGGAAACTATTCAGTTCGTTACTATGTAAGCGACCCTGCTGGAAATATGGATTCATCTAAAGTACGTGTTTACAAAATCGTTGACAGAATTGCACCAGTAATTAACTTAACTGGTGATGGATTTATCAACTGGAAACGCTGGACTCCATATGTAGATCCTGGAACAACCGTTGCTGATAACTACTATACTGGTTTAACTGCTAATGTTGATTTTAGCCAAGTAAATGTTTACCTAGAAGGTACCTATACTGTACGTTGTAATGTAACTGATCCTTCTGGAAATAAAGCCATTGAAGTATTGCGTTATGTGCGTGTTTATACTGCTCCAAGTGGAATCAATACCAACACCAACAATTCAATGATTTCGGTTTATCCAAACCCTAATAATGGTTTAGTAAATGTGGATTTGAACAACACTGAGGCAACTTATGCGAATATTGTTATATTTGATGCCAACGGAAAAATGGTCTACTCAAATAACATTATTAATATGACTCAAAATAAAGTGCAAATAGATTTAAGTAATGAGGCTTCAGGAATGTACTTTATCAAAGTAATTACCGACAACGGAACATCATCTAAATCATTCTCAATTCAGAAATAAAAAAATCGAATTAACTGAGGGTTTCAATAGCCCTCAGTTAATTTTAAAAACTAAACCCAATTTTATTAAACACATGAATACTTTTACAACACTGAAACTCAAAACGTACCGTGGCAAGTTCGCGGGTGTTTTGCTCCTGTTTGTATTGATGGTTAGCGCCGTCAATTCCTTCTCTCAATGTTCCACGCCCACGTATTGTAATGGAAACGTTACCAACGTAGCGAATTACGGAATTGGAATCGCTAACGTTACTCTAGGATCTGGTATTAATAATACCACTTCAGCTACAGGAGCGGGACCGAATTATTTTGACTTCACGAATCTTTCTGTTTTTGCATCTGCAGGATCAACTGTTTCGTTGTCGGTAACTAACGGACCAAGTAATAGTACTGGAATTTTGATGTATATCGACTATAACCAGGATGGTACTTTTGGTACTTCTGCTCCTGAGTTGGTTTGGTCATCATCAACTACTACTGCAAGTGCAACCGTAACCGGTTCATTTGTAATTCCTTCAGGTCAATCATTGGGTTCTTATAGAATTCGTGTTACTGGTGATTACGGTGGTGCTATCTCTTACAATCCATGTCAATTAAATTATGGAGAAGTGGAAGATTACACTTTGATTATTGGTAATGCTTCACCAAACGTTTCTGCAATTTCTTCGTTACCAACTACTTTTGCTGTAGGTAATAATACTGTTATTTGTACTGCTAAAAATTTAAGTACAACAACTGTTACTTCAATGAACTTTGGTTACAATTGTACCAATGGACAATCGGTAACGCCATCAACCTTAACCGGTTTATCAATTGCTTCAGGTGCAACATATACTTATACTTTTGCAACTGCTTTAAGCTTAACCGCTGGAAGTTATACTTTGAAAATTTGGGCTAATAATCCAAATGGAACGAACCCGGATGCCAATGTTTGCGGTGATACAATTACATTGAATGCTTGTACAGGAATGTCGGGTTCATTCACAATTAACCCAACTGGTTCTGGTTCAACGAACTTTACCTCATTTGGTGCTGCTGCTACAAAATTAGCAACATGCGGTGTTGCAGGACCAGTTACAATTACTGTTGCGGCTGGTACTTACAATGAGCAAATGATTTTGCCAAGTATCGCGGGAGCTTCTGCTACCAATACTGTCGTATTTGATGGTGTGGATACAGCAACACGTACCATTTCATTCTCAACGGGTAGCAATACCGCGGTTATAGAATTGAATGGTGCAAAATATGTAACGATTAAGAATTTGAATATATCTAATACCTTAGCAAGTTCACCTTTCAGTACATTCTATGGAGTGCACATGAGAAACTCAGCTAACTACAATACCATTAAAGGTTGTAAGATAAGTATGGCGAATACCTCTCCTCCTTACTATTATGCAGTGCCTCTAGGTATTTGTGGTAATAACTATTATGATGCTGGGGATAATGGAAATAATAACTTAGTAGATGGTAACCGTTTAATTGGGGGTTATATCTCTATGGCATTATTAGGAAATAGTAGCTTGCCAATGTGTGTAGGTAATACTATTTCTAACAATAAAATGGAAGATGCATATCAATATGGAATGTATATCAACTATCAAGGTAACTTTACCATTGATCATAATGTGTTGAATATGAATAATAGTATGACCAGCTCATATGGTATTTATGCTTATTATTTATCAACTACCAATATCACTCGTAATATTGTAAACGCAAGTTATTACGGTATCTTATTTTATACTTATAGCTACTATGCACCTTCTGGAAATTGCAGTATCTCTAATAATATACTAAGAAATATTAGCACAAGTTCGTATTATACTGGACTATATTTGAATAATGGTATTAATACTACTGTTGCGCACAATACAGTTGTTACTACAGCGGCTTCAGGAAATGCATTGTTAAGTTATTTTTCTTATTCTGGGAATAAGATTAATAATAATATTTTGGTTGCAACACAATCAGGAACATATCCATTCTATATTGCTAATGCAAGTACTAGTTACTTCACTTCAGTTGATTATAATACCATCGTTGCTCCAACTGGATCAGCTAATTATGCATATTGGGGTGGTTCAACAGTTGCAAGTGTTTCAGCACTTAAAAACTTAACTACAAGTTTCAATCAAAACAATAACGATGTTCAACCCGTATTCCAAAGTACTACCAACTTGCATTTGTCCACTGCGGTTGATCAAGCAAGAGGTATTGCAGGATTAGGTATCAATATTGATATCGATGGAGATGCACGTTGTGTATTTGCTCCAAGTATTGGTGCTGACGAAAGTGGTTATATCACTGCACCTCCAACTGCAGGATATACTGTAGGTACTGTTTATGTAAACAGCCCAGTAACTTTCTTGAATAACTATTCAGCATTATTGCCAATGTCTCACAAATGGTATGTTGACGGTGTATTGCAATCGACTGCAGTAAACTTTACTAGAATGTTCACTGCAACTGGTAACTATAATATATGTTTAAAAAGCACCAATTGCTCAGGTAGCGATAGTACTTGTACTACCATTACTGTAACTACGCCAACTACGCCTCCGTTCTCTGATTTCATCGCGGATAAGAGTGTTGTAAATACGTTCCAAAATGTAAACTTCACCGACCTTTCTTCTAACGGTCCTTCAACTTGGTTGTGGAGTGTTAATCCAGGAACTGCAGGTGTTGATTATGTATTTACTAGTGGAACTACTGCAGCTTCACAAAACCCAGTTATTTATTTCACCAATTCAGGAAACTATAATGTTTGTATGAAAGCATCTAACGTTGCTGGTGGTGGTAATAACCGTTGCAAAACAAACTATATCGTTGTGCAAGCTGCCTCGTCAATGTGTATTTTTCCTTTCAACACGAATGTTGCTGTAGGTAACTTATACAGTTCAGGTGGTCCTAATGGTGGATATGGTAACAATGAAAATTGTACTTATGTAATTGATGCTTGTGCCGATTCAACTTTCTTAAAAGTTACTTCAGCTTCTTTTGGAACTGGAACTGTAGATCGTTTTGAAATCTACGAAGGAGATTATTTCCCTGGTAAAACAGTAAGAGCTTCTTTCGTTGCAAGTGCAACATATACTTTACCAGTAACCATTGGTGTTAAAGGTAAAATGACTGTACGTGAAGTAACCGATGCTACTTCAAATAATGGAACAGGTATTAAAGCCAATTGGTTCATTACTAACGGAACCTTTGCACCTCCAACAGGAACTATTGTTGGATCTAGCAATGCATACTTCTGTGCTTCTGGTATTTACAACTATTACTCATCATCATTCAGAGACCCTAGTTATACTTACGATTGGGATTTCGATAATGATGGTATCATAGATTTTTCTGGAATGGACGGATATTTTGCATTCAGTGCAACAGGTCCAGATACTATTAAATTGAAAATTGCAGGTTGCGGAGGTATATTAAACGTTGCAAAATTTGTAAATATCATTGCTCCTCCAGTACCTACTCCTAGCTTTACTTCTAACTTATTTACAGCGACTAGCGTTGATACTGTTCAATTAATTGACAATTCAACAGGTGGTGTAATTTCATGGAAATGGACTATTACTGGTCCAGGCGCTGTGAATTATGTTGGTGGAACAGGAAACACATCTCGTAGCCCTAAAGTAATGGCTGTTATCGCAGGTAACTATAATGTAAAATTGGTAGTAACCAATTGTACAGGAAGTGATAGTACTACAGTTACAAGTCAATTCAAAATCTTAGGATATTGTGTACCTACTGCTGGTAACTTGCTACCTGATTTAACAATTTCTAAATTCCAAATGGGAAGTATCAACAATACTGTAACAACGCCATTACCTGGAACTGTTGCTTATCGTGACTTCTCACAAGTGGCTTCAACTAATACTGACCGTGGTGCTACTTATACCTTCACCATTACTCGTACTTCTAACTATAATGCTGCAGGTATTAAAATCTGGGTTGACTGGAATCAAGATGGTACTTTCTCAACATCTGAGTTGGCTGCATCTACTGTTACAGGTAATATGACTTGGACTTCTACTTTGTTCACTCCTAAAACGGCTACTCTTGGAGCTACTCGTTTACGTATCGGTATTGCTTATAATAACTTAACCAATACACCATGTGGAGCGAATATCTATGGTGAATTCCAAGATTTCCGCGTTATTGTTCGTCCTGACGTAACTGCTCCAGTATTAACTTTAGGTGGTTCAAATCCAACGTATGTTGAGATTGGAAGAAACTTCGTTGAAACAGGTGATGTTGCAATGGATGCGGTTGATGGAAACGTTACTGATAGCGTTACTTATTTAGGTTATATCACAGGATTTGGATACCAAATGCCAATTACTAAGCAAACAACTGCTGTTGGTACTTATACTGTAACTGTTGATGCTGAAGATTTATCAGACAATCATTCAACTTTAACTCGCACTGTTATTGTAACTGCTGATACTACTAAACCGGTAATTACATTAAACGGTACGAATCCAATGTTTGTTGAAGTATACAATACTTTTGTTGATCCAGGAGCAGTAGCAACTGATTTCTATTTCACAACTGCACTTACTGTAAATTCAACTAACAACGTTGACGTAGCGCACTTAGGTTCTTACACGGTTACTTACACTGCAACTGATATCAATGGTAATGTTGCAAAACCTGTAACTCGCACCGTAATTGTTAGAGATACGCAAAAACCAGTTATCAATTTCCCGGCTAATACTGATACAGTATATGTTGAGGTAAGAAGTAACTATTCGGATGCTGGTGCAACTGTTACTGATAATTATAACTTGAATCTAGTGGCTGCTTGGACAGGAAGTGTTAATACTTATGTACCGGGAACTTACTACTATACATTTACTGCAACGGATGCTTCTGGTAATTCAGCGATTCCACGTGTTCGTGTAATTATCGTTCGTGACCATACTGCTCCTGAATTAGTTTTGGCTGCTCCAGCTGCTCCTGATACTTTAGTATTGGATGCAAAAGCATACTCGGTAGTTCCTGAACCAGGATATGTAGCAACTGATAATTATTATCCAGTATCACAAATCACAATTTCTAAATCAGGAAGTGTTGATTTGAACAAGATTGGAATTTATACTGTAACTTATACTGCAACTGATCCAGCTGGAAATAGCTCAGCTCCACAACGTCGTATCTACAAATTGGTAGATCGTACTAAACCAGTGATTACTATCAATGGAAGTAACTCTATTAATGTTTGTCGTTGGAGAGCCTATAATGATGCAGGTGCAATTGTAACTGATAACTACTACAGTGGATTGCAAATTGTAACTAGCTCTAACTTAGACATTAACTTGCCAGGTATTTATACCATTACTTACACAGCAGTTGATAGTTCAGGTAATGCAGCAGTTCCAGTTACTCGTTATATCAATGTAATGGTTGAAACTTCAGGTAATTGCCAGGCGTACACAGGTATTAATAACAATAACTCAAACAGTGCAATTAGTGTATCTCCAAATCCTACCAACGGTATGATTACTATCGAGATTGCTTTTGCTACTGAAAAACAAAGCGAAGTTATCATCTACAATAGCCTAGGTCAAGTTGTACGTGTAGTTGACAATGCAATGATCTCAAATGCTAAATACAATGTTGATTTGCAAGGCGAAGCAGCAGGTATTTACTTTGTAACTGTTAAATCTGAGAATAATACCATCACTAAAAAGTTTGTATTAAATAAATAATCATCTTAAATTGAATACCTGCATTAATTTGCAGGTATTCAATTTTAACTAAAAAAGCTAAAAATATTCCAATATGACTATAAATTTCACACACAATCGCAGTCGAACCTTTCTTACGGGAAGTTTACTGCTTCTAATGATGATGTTGAGTTTGGTATCCAATGCTCAGATTTCTCAAAACTTTGGTAGTTCTACATTTCCGCCTTCTGGATGGAGTGTGTATACACCGGGTGGTATGACTACTCGTTCTTCAACTGTGAATGGCTATGCAGCCTCAGCAGGTATGGGGTCGGTGAATGTAGGATTCTATAACTATTTTAGTGATATCGATTCATTGCGTTCTCCTGTTTTAACTCCTACAATTGCTGGAGATACTATCATCTTTGATCATGCACATATTGAATATCCTGGATACGCCGATTCAATGGCTATCTATGTATCTTCAAATGCAGGTACAAGTTGGTCGCGCTTATCAGGGTTGGTAGGTTCATCTGCGAATCCATTACCTGCAGTTACCCTTTCAACTGTACCTGGAGGAGGTAGCGGTTGGCCATTTAACCCAACTTCTTCTCAATGGGCAACCAAGAGATATGGCTTACCTGTTGGAACAAATCGTGTTACATTCATTTTCTATTCAACTTTTGGAAATGATATGTACCTTGATAATATCGTAGTGACTCGTAACTTACCAATGGTATATGATTCAACTGCAGCAGTGCAAATCACGGATACCGTATTTCAGGGTATGCAAGGTGCTGCGGTAATTGATGCTCAGGTATATACTACTTATACTGCGAATCCAATTCCAGTAACTGCCTTTTACGGTAGTACTTCTGGATGTACTTCTACATCTGACATAACAAGAGCTAAATTATATTATACAGGAAGTGCAGGTGGATTTAATCCAGCTACTGCTACCTTATTAGGAACAGTTAATAACCCTTCTGGAAATTTTGCATTCACTGGTTTTAATCAAACTTTGGCTGGTGGAACTTCACATTTCTGGATTGTTTATGATGTTTCTCCAAATGCGAGTGTTGGTGATGTATTAGATGCTACCTTCGACTCAATCAAGGTAAATGGCATTGGTCGTATCCCAACAATTAAAAACCCTTCAGGAAGCCGTTATATCAAAAGTTATTTCACCTATAGCTATTGTAATTGGGGAGTACTTTATTCAGGTTCTTATTTGATAGGTCCAACCAATGTAACTTTTGGTACGATCAATAATACCACTGCCGACTATGATAAGGTAACCAATTACTCTAACCTGGTTAATACAATGTACAAGGGCGACTCTGCTCAAATATTTGTAACAATTGGTCCGGGTAATAACGAACAAGTAGGTATTTATGTTGACTGGAATAATAACGGTCAGTTTGATTTACCTAGTGAAGAAGTTTACTATGCATCGAATGTTGCTGCTGCAGGAACAACCAGCTTACCAACGCCATCATCTACAAGTCCAGCTGGATACATTAAAGTACCTTGCTCGGCATCTAACGGTTACCACCGTATGCGTGTAGTGAGCGACTGGTATGGTGCACCACGTGTTGACCCATGTAGCACAAAATGGTACGGAGATGGTGAAGATTATACGATTGAAGTAAAAGATCAACCCAATCCAATCGCTAATTTCTCAGCAGTGGATACCTTCTACACTAGCGGTTATGTTGTATCATTAAATACATCTGTAGGTTCAAACATGACCTACGCTTGGGATTATAATAATGACGGAACTTATGATGGAACTACCAAAGATGGTTACTGGCAATACAATACCAACGGTACTTATTTCGCTAAAATGCGTGTAACAAGTACCGGTTGTAATGGTATTTTAAGAGATTCAATCACTAAGAAAATTGTAATTGTAACTCCTCCAGCGGCTACTACTGCTAATTTCATCTCTGATAAGAATGTGGTATCTACAACAGATATTGTTACTTTCTATGACTTATCAACTTATGGTCCTGGAACATGGTCGTGGTCGATTTCTCCTTCAAATGTGAATGGAAATCCTGCATACAACTATGTTAATGGTACTACAAGCAGCAAGCAAAATCCTCAAGTACAATTCTTAGAATTTGGTAAATATACTGTAACATTAACTGCTACCAACGTATTGGGAACTAATACTGTTACTAAAACTTATTATATCAATTGCGTTCGTTCGGTAAGTATGTGTTCAGGTGGTAACACCATGACTACTACTGAAGATGCCGGTTTCTTATATGATGATGGTGGCAAAAACGGTAACTATACTGCTGGTCACTACGCTTCAAGTGGAGGTCAGTGTACTTTGTTAATTAAGCCAGGTTGTGCTGCTAAAGTATCATTGAAATTCAAATCATTTGATATGTCAATATTCCAAACTCCTGGTGGTGACTATTTGAAAGTATATGATGGAACAAGTGCTACTGGTACTCCATTACATACTGCTATTGGATGGCCAGCAGGTATCCAGAATTTGGTTAATAACGTAGCTTGGTTGCCACCTACCTTGGTTGCTAACTCCGGTGCGATGTATATCGAATATTGGACTGACGGTGCATTCCAAGCAAAAGGTTTCGAAGCAGAATGGAGCACCACTCCAATTGTAGGAACTACGCCTCCAACTGCATCATTTAATGTTCCTGATACCATTTATACCGGTGTTGCCAATACATATATCTGTACTGCTACCGGAACAGGTAACTCATACGATTGGGATTTCAATAATGATGGTATCTATGATGCATCAGGTGCAAGCGTTTCTTATAACTATGCTACTGCTACGAACACAACCGTAAAATGCGTAATTTCAAGCTGCCAAGGTTCAACTACTGTTTCTAAAACTGTAAAAGTATTAGATCCAACAGTGGCTCCAACTCCATTATTTACTGCGAATTTCACCAATGGAACTCCTGTTGATGTATTCCAATTAATTGATGCTTCTAAAAATGGCCCTACTAGCTGGCAGTGGACAATTACTCCTGCAACGTATAACTTAGTTACTGGTACAAATTCAACTCAAAATGTTAGCGTTAAATTTACTGCAACAGGTACTTATACTGTGAAATTAAGAGTTGCTAATGCATTCGGAGCTGACAGTTTGACTAAAACTAATTATTTGAGAGTATTCTACTATTGTACTCCTAACGTAAATCAAATGAATCCAGATATTGGTATTTCAAATGTTACTTTCGGTGCTATCAATAATACTACTTCTCAAGGTGTTGTAGGTTATTCTGATTATACCAATTTAGCTACATCAAACTTCGAATTAGGTGGTGTATATCCAATAACTATTAAGCGTACAACCAATACCAATGCAATCAATCGCAAGGTATGGATCGACTTAAATGGTGATGGTGACTTCATTGATGCTGGTGAAATGTTATATCAAGAAGCTAGCTCAACTACTTTATCAGTTACTGGCAATATTACTATTCCAATTACTGCTACTTTAGGTGCTACTCGTTTACGTGTAGGTGTGAATACTGCAAGCTTACCTAACTTAGGTTGCGGTGCTAACTTCTTCGGTGAATTTGAAGACTACCGCGTGAATATCACTCCAGATATTACTAAACCAGTAATTACCTTAACTGGTGCAGATACTGTTTATGTTGAAGTTGGATACGTATTTACTGATCCAGGAGCAACTGCAACTGATAACGTAACGAATCCTCAAACATTCACTGCTACTTATAATGGTTTCACCAATGGTACTGCCATTGCAACAGTAGGTACTTATACTATTACTTACACTGCAGTTGATAATACAGGTAACCAAGCAGTAACTAAAACACGCGTTGTGATTGTTACTCCTGACGTAACTAAACCAGTTATTACCTTAAATGGTACAGATACTATGGTTGTTGCTGTAGGAACTAGCTTCACCGATCCAGGTGCAACAGCGAATGACTATTACTTTGGTCCGGTAACTCCCGTGACTGTATTAGGTTCTGTAAATATTAATGTGGTAGCTAACTATAGCTTATTCTATTCAGCTACCGATATTCATGGTAACCCTGCTCTTGCTAAATTAAGAGTTGTACAAGTCGTAGATACAGTTAAACCAGTAATCACTGTAAATGGTGCTAATCCTTTATTATGGGATGTACACAGAAAACCATTTGTTGATCCAGGGGTAACTGTTACTGATAACTATTGTACTTCTAACTTAAACGCCATTGGAAGTCCTATCAATGTTGACTCATTGGGTACTTATACAATCACTTACATATTTAAAGATTGTAATAACAATTCAGCGATTTCTAAAACTCGTACTGTGATTGTTCAAGATACTGCGAAACCAGTATTGACATTTGCACAAGGTACTGATACCTTCCTTATTGATGTTAAAACATTAACTGTTGTTCCTGAACCAGGATACACCATTAGTGATAACTACTATGCTAACAGCCAATTAACAGTATCTAAAACAGGAACTGTGAACTTGAATGTACTTGGAAGCTATCCTGTAACTTATACTGTTACTGATCCTTCTGCTAATACTTCTAAAGCGTATGTTCGTGTATACAAAGTGGTTGACCGTGTTAAACCGGTGATTTCATTAATTGGATACAGCGTTCAAAATATCTACCGCTGGCAGGTATACAATGATTCGGGAGCTACCGTAACTGATAACTATTACACTACTTTAATTCCAGTTGTTGGAGGATTTGTAGATGTGAATTTAGCTGGTATCTACTACTTAACATTCAACGTAACTGATCCTTCTGGAAACGTTGCTGATGAAGTTAGACGTCTCATTAACGTAAAAGAAAGTATTGGTGGTATTGCTACTTCAGAATTTGAAAAAGGATTGAATGTATATCCGAATCCAAATACTGGTGCATTTACCTTAGAAGTGAAATTAAACGATGCTAAAGACATGAACATTGCTATCTACGATATGTTGGGTAACAAAGTGAAAGATTTAGCGAACGATAAAATTTCAACTGCTACTTATAATTTCGATTTGAGCACCTTGGCTGCTGGAAATTATATGATCAAGTTTACTACTGAAAATGAAACAGTAAGCAAGAAACTTACTATCATTAAGAACTAATCAATAGTTAAATAAGAATAGGAAACCCCTGGTAGTTAAACTATCAGGGGTTTCTTTTTTATTGTTGATTTCCAGGAATAATAAGTTGGGATACTGATTGAGCGCATGTTTCTAATTCTCTTGCTTAAATAGCACAGAAATTGGCACAAGAATGCGCTTGTATGGGAGGGCGATTAGCGGATGCTTATTTAGGTGCCAGCGCTTGTTTGTAAGCACTTAAACAGCGTGCGCGAGCTATTTCATGCTTCACAATAGGAGCAGGGTAAGAAGGGGTATTCAATTCGGGAACCCATTGTTTGATATAGGAAAGCGATTTGTCGAATTTTTCGGTTTGTGCTGCTGGACTAAATATTCGAAAATAGGGAGCGGCGTCGGTGCCACAACCTGCAGCCCATTGCCAGCCTCCATTATTCGCACTCAAATCGAAGTCGAGTAATTTTTTTGCGAAATAGGCTTCACCCCATCTCCAATCGATTAATAAATGCTTGGTGAGAAAACTTGCAGTAATCATTCGGACCCTATTATGCATAAAGCCTGTTGAATTTAGTTGTCGCATCCCCGCATCAACGATAGGGTAGCCAGTTTTACCCTGGCACCAGGCTTCAAATTCGGGCTCATTATTTCTCCATGCAATACCGTCATATTCCTTGCGAAACGGGCCATTAACCACATGCGGGAAATGCCATAAAATCTGCATATAGAAATC
>CAIVZR010000013.1 GCA_903910445.1 uncultured Bacteroidota bacterium | reverse complement strand
TATCAATGAGAATCCATTGTACACCATTTGTCCGATGGATGAACTCATCAAGCAGGAGCCTACGATGATGATTAATATTGCAGCCTCTCCTTTCGACTACAAGCATATTGAAGAACGTAAAAAAGCATTGAGAGATAATGCAGAAAAATATCAGATACCACTCTTTTATGTGAACCATGTGGGAGCTCAAACCGAGCTCATCTTCGATGGCGGCAGTGTAGCATTCAATGGAAAAGCAGAGCTGGTAAATGAGTTGAAATATTTTGAAGAAGATTTCAAAGTAGTGGATACCGATGACTATGAAGAACCTGTACTCGATTTTGGTTTTAGTAGTATTGAACTCATTCATGATGCCCTGGTTTTAGGTATCAGTGAATACTTTTCAAAGCTTGGATTTAAGAAAGCGATACTTGGCATGAGTGGTGGAATTGACAGTGCCATTGTACTCGCGTTAGCGGTTGAGGCATTAGGAAAAGAGAATGTAAGAAGTGTGATGCTGCCAAGTAAATACAGCAGTGAAGGCAGCGTAAATGATTCCTTGCAAATGATTAAAAACACCCAGTCGCCTTATGATATCATCCCAATTGAAGAGATTGTAAACAGCGTGGAAAGCACTTTAAAAACTCAGTTTGAAGGCACCACCCCCGATATTGCCGAAGAAAATATACAGGCGCGAGCGCGCGGTTTATTATTGATGGCAATGAGTAATAAATTTGGATACATCCTTTTAAATACCACCAATAAAAGTGAAGCCGCTGTCGGTTACGGAACACTATATGGTGATATGTGCGGAGGGTTGGCTGTCTTAGGTGATGTATATAAAACTCAGATTTACGAACTGGCAAAATATATCAATCGGAATGAAGAAATTATACCTTTAAATATTATTCAAAAAGCGCCGAGTGCGGAATTACGCCCTGGTCAAAAAGACAGCGATTCGTTGCCCGATTACAGTATTTTAGATAAGGTATTGTATGAATATATTGAAAACCGTCAAGGCCCCAACGAACTGGTAGCCATGGGATTCGATAGTGCCTTGGTACAACGCATTTTAAAAATGGTGAATACCAATGAATACAAGCGTCATCAAACGCCCCCAATTTTGAGAGTCTCTCCCAAAGCATTTGGCAGCGGTCGTCGTTTGCCAATCGTTGGGAAGTACTTAAGTTAATAACTGACTTACATCATAGTTGGGAATAAATCCAATTTCTACCTTCGTTTTTAAGTTTTCATAAGAGAAAACCAATCTTATTTATGAAAGAGAAAACAAACTGGATTCAGATACTTTTTATTATTGGCGTCATCGGCGTTATCGCCGGGGCGCTCGACCCAATGGAGGGTTCGGTAGTCATTGCCATAGGCAGTATATTACTTGCTATTGCTGCATATCTAAAAAAAGATCGTCACAAAAATTATTTTATTCTCTACGCAGCCTTGATTTTAGTTGGCGTATTCTTTCTTTTTTTTTGGACGAGTTTAGGAGGCATAGGAGGTACAAGTGCTTACTCGATGTGGTGGGGTTTAACCATGGTTACCTACCCTATTGGATGGCTAGCCACCATAGTTTTATTAATAATACGTGCAGTACAAAATAAAAAACAAGCTAGAATTTCATAATCATTTTTGAAATTTCCATTTATTTGCTTTTTTTGAAATAAATTATTTTAGATGCAAAAGGCAAGTACCATCGATGAATTTATTTCACAATTTCCTGCTAAGCAACAAAAGCTAATTCAACAATTGCACAAGGCAATTTTCACTGATTCAATCTTTAAGGCCTTCGGTTTGTAATGAGCTCAAAAACCAGCTAACATTCAATTTAATGTGCTGAATAAGAAATCATAACGACGAAACAGTTGAGTAACAATATTGCAAGGTAAATTAATTCAAAAAACGCCAATCACTCAAATAAAAACCCATTTTCTATTTCTTTCTACATTCCATAATAAATCATTAATTTCGGCATTTTAAGATTAAATCATGAAATACGTTTTACGCGTTATATTATTATTTTCAACGCTCTTTTTGTTCCATGGTGCAATTACTGCCCAAGTTTATAATGGAACGGGAGGGTCTATTACCAACGATAGCGTGCCCAATTTCTATACACAATCAGTTAGCATGGGCAATAACTATATCGATACTAATTTTGGTGTTTATGGAGTCGTGGTAAATATCTCCCACCCTAATGATGCCGACTTGAATATCTTCTTGGTTTCACCTAATGGCGTTACCGTTGAATTAAGTACAAAAAATGGAGGAAGTGGTGACAATTATACCAATTGTATTTTCACAAATAATACTACCAATAAAATAGTGAATGCCAATGCGCCTTTCACTGGTAGCTTCCGACCTGAAGCTTCATTAAGTGCCGTGAATAATGGCCAAAACCCGAATGGAATTTGGAAGTTGATGATTTTTGATTCCAAGAAAAGTAGCGATGCCGGAAGTTTATTAGGATGGAGTTTAATCTTCTCAAGTAATCCTTCCAAGCCATTTCCTTTCATCAATTCAAACTTACCCATCATGTGGATGAATACCTTCAATCAAGGCATCCCCGACGCATCGAGAGTTAATGCTCGCATGTGCATCGTTAGCATTGATACCTCTTTAAATAAGATTGCCGATACTACGAGATTTTACACCCATCGTATTACCATTGAAACACGAGGTTCATCTTCTCAAAGCTTTCCCAAAAAGCCCTATAGCTTTAGCACAGTCGATGGTACTGGATTGGATAGCAATACTTCCTTATTAGGAATGCCTCCCGAACACGATTGGATTCTTAATGCAACCTATAACGATAAATCGTTGATGCGCGATGTACTCACCTACGAACTTGCAAAACGAACAGGCCGATATGCAACACGCTATCGTTATTTCGAATTATTTATTAATGGAAACTATGAAGGTATTTATATTTTAATGGAAAAGATAAAGCGTGATGTGAATCGTGTAGATATTTCAAAATTAAAAATTGACGATACTTCAGGAGTAAATTTAACTGGTGGCTATATCATTAAAATTGATAAAACCACAGGGAATAATAATGGAGGTTGGCAGGATACATTTCCTACTTATCCTGGCTCACCTAACCGTGTTTATTTTCAGTACGATTATCCCAATGGCCCTGATATGACAACACAACAATTAAATTATATAAAGAACTATGTTTACTTGTTTGAAAATGCATTGTACGGCTCACAAATAAGCGATACCAATGGTTACAGAAAATATGCCGACATGAATTCATTCATTGATTTTTCTATCATGAATGAAATTAGCAAAAATGTAGATGGCTATCGACTCAGTTCTTATTTTTATAAAAACAAAGATAACCATGGAGGGAAGCTTATCATGGGGCCTATTTGGGATTTCAATCTGGCATGGAATAATGCTGACTATGGCAATAGTTCCGACCCAACAGGATGGGAAATTGATTTATCATCCACGGCCCCATTTTGGTGGAAACGATTCAGACAAGACACTACTTACGTGCGTGCCTTTTATTGCCGATGGAATGAGCTCCGGCAAAAAACTTTATCCTTCAATCAAATAAGTAATTTCTTAGATTCAACAGCAAATTACCTGAAAGATGCAGCCGTAAGAAATGAGCAGCGATGGCCTGTACTGGGATTGTATGTATGGCCTAACCCTTCTCCTCTTAGTTATACTCGAGAAGATGAGGTGATGGCATTGAAAAACTGGATTTTCAATCGTTTCTCCTGGATTGATGGCCAAATGGTAGGTGGCTGCACAACAGTCTCAGCCTGCAAACCAAGAGTTGGCATTGCTGCGGATAAAACAACAACCTGTAAATTCCAACCTGTAAAACTATTCGCCGATGGTATTGGTACCATTTTTAATTGGTCGCCAGCTACCGGCTTAAATACTACCAGTGGAAGAAATGTAATTGCAACCCTTGATACAACAAGAACTTATAGGGTGGTGATGCAAACAACTAATGGTTGCACCGATACCAATTATATCACCATCAATGTATTGCCACTTCCAGCAAAGAGTGTTACAGGCAACACCTCAATTTGTAAAGGCTACAGCACTCAATTAACCGCCACTTCAGGAGCAGTATTCTATCGATGGACACCAACAACAAGCTTGGATACCGGCTTTGGTATCACTGTAAAAGCAACTCCATCATTAACCACCACCTATAAAATGTTTGCAAGAAATGCATCGGGCTGCACCGATTCATCTTTCATTACAATAATTGTCAATCAAAATTCAGTTGTTAAAATTACCCCATCACAAGATAGTGCTTGCCCTAATAAACCGCTCACCCTTGTGGCTTCAGGAGCGAGCACCTATAGATGGCTTCCTGCTCCAGGCTTGAATGATAGTGTGGGGGCAACTGTTGTGGTGAATCCACCATCACCAACCCTTTATAAGGTGATTGGTACCAATGCGCAAGGTTGCATCGACACTGCCGAATTCATGCTCAATTATTACAGTGCAACACATCTAAAAATTCAGGCAACCGATACGCAATTGTGTATTGGAGAAAGTACTCAGTTAAGTGCTGGTGGAGGAACCAATTATTATTGGCTTCCAACCAACGGCTTTGCTGGGGCATCTTCAAATAGTATTACCGTTTCACCTTCCGCTACTACCATATACCGATTGGCTGGACTAAATTCTCATGGCTGTACCGATACAATATCAATTCGAGTTGAGGTAAATAATTTCCCAACGGTGAGCTTATCTGCTCTTGATACTTCATTATGCGTTGGCGAACAAACAACCCTCACAGCATCTGGTGGATTATTTTATAACTGGTTGCCAGCACCAGGTTTACTCGGAGGTTTTGCCACGGTTGCAAATGTTAAACCAACTACAACTACCACCTATTTTGTTGTAGGTTCCAATGCTGGAGGCTGCGCCGATACTGCACAAATTACCATCAATGTTTACCCATTACCTATTGCTAAAATATCAGGTTCAAATTATTTATGCAAAGGACAAGCTATCACACTCACCGCCAGTGGAGGATTAAATTATGAATGGTACCCTAGCCTCGGATTAAATGCCACCAATACTTCCACCGTAATTGCATCACCAGTTAACTCCACAGTGTATCATGTCATCGCAATTTCAAATAATCAATGCAGAGATACCGCTGACTTTTCAATCACTGTAAACGATCTTCCAACGGTATCGATAAGCCCATCATCACCAACGATCAACAAAGGGCAAACGGTTATACTCACAGCCTCCGGTGCGCAAAATTATCAATGGACACCAACTGTTGGATTGAATACTAGCAGCGGTAGTGTTGTCATTGCTTCACCCATCGTTAATACTACTTATTCTGTTTTAGCAACCGATTCAAATACTTGCAGCGTTACAAAAACAGTAACCGTAAATGTTACAACGAATGGCATTAATATACAGAAATGGAACAATCAAACCTTCGCTGTTTATCCCGACCCAATGCACGACCTGCTTATCATTCACAGTTTCATTGAACCCAAAGAAATTGCAAAATCAAATTATAGCATTTGTGATATGAGTGGAAAAGTGATTATAACTGGAAAATTATTGACCACAACCAATATCAATACTTCTGCACTAAGTAACGGTGTTTATCTCTTGAAAATAAATCATGAAGATGGGGTACAATGGGTGAAGAAAGTGGTGAAGAATTAGGGAATAACTTTGAAAAAGTTTTGATTTGTAAAATTTCAATTTAAAGCCAACAATAAGGTTTGCAAATCGAGGGTTTTTCTATTTATTCTTTTATGAACTTTGCAAAAGTTATCAATGCTATAATTCAATTAATTCAACTTGCCACCAATCACTTTTTTCTCTATATTTGTTTTATAACGAGAATTAATTTTCCCCATGAAACGAATTTCCATCTTATTGCTGTTCATCAGCTCAATTGCCTATTCACAAACTCCTACCTGGAGTTCTAAAATCGCAAAGATTATTTATACCCATTGCACCGAATGTCATAGAACAGGCGGTATTGCTCCATTTCCTCTATCGAGCTATGCCAATGCACAAGCCAATGCTTTCGGAATTAAGGTAGCCACTAGTTCCAAAATTATGCCTCCTTGGCATGCCGATCCAACTTATAATCACTTCAAAGGCGAACGTGTTTTAAGCACTCAGGAAATTACAGATATCGCCGACTGGGTGAATGCTGGTGCACCCTCTGGCGATTTGAATACCGCCCCAATTGCACCAACATTCCCAACAGGGATTAAAATGCAAAGCCCCGATAAATCTATAAGCATCCCAACTTACGCTGTCAATAAAAATACCGACGACTATCGTTGCTTTGTAATTCCATCGGGCATCACAGCAGATAAATTTTTAGCACAAATTGAATTTGAACCGAAAAATTTATCCATCGTTCATCATATTTTATTGTTCCAAGACAATGCACAAACATGCAAAAATCTTGATATTGCCGACCCGCTGCCTGGCTATTCTAGTTCGGGTGGTGGTGTAGGAAGTAATACCGCAACGCTTATTGGAGGATGGGTACCGGGAGGCAACCTTATCGACATTCCTGCCAATATGGGAATTCGAGTATCTGCCAATGCTTTTTACATCATGCAAATTCACTACGCTCCAGGCAG
The DNA here is from genome assembly GCA_903910445.1 of uncultured Bacteroidota bacterium. GTDB lineage: Bacteria > Bacteroidota > Bacteroidia > UKL13-3 > UKL13-3 > CAINMV01. The sequence continues at coordinate 25,427 of CAIVZR010000013.1, read as the reverse complement.
CATGACTAAAAGAGATAGCACATCATGCCATTTCAAATATTCAACCATAACAAATCCACGTGAGGTTTTTGTTGCCCCTATTCTCAATCATATCAGCGCCGTCAATGGTGGTATTACCAATGGCCCACTCTTTATTCCTGCCAATACCGTCAAGACTTTCAATCAATTATTTACCATGGATAATACTGCCGATTACAGTATAATCTCAGTAGCCCCGCATATGCATCTCATCGGCAAATCATATAAAACGTTTGCTGTAACTTCTTTAAACGATACTTTAAAACTATGCAATATTCCTAGCTGGGATTTTCATTGGCAAGGGGCTTATACTTTTCGCAAGATTGTAAAATTCCCTAAAGGCACTAAAATTTACGGTGTCGGTGTTTATGATAATACGGTGAATAATGTTTTCAATCCTTCTAGTCCGCCAAAGAATGTTGGCCTAGGAGAAAACACCACCGATGAAATGATGTTATGTTATTTCACCTATACCAATTATCAAGCAGGTGATGAAAATATTATTTTGGATAGTACCTTACTCAACCCCACTGGAATTAAATTAGTAAACGCAGCTCTCGAATTTAATGTCTTCCCTAATCCCGCCAATGATCAGGTTACGATAACGTTAGACAACCCTCAAATGGCTTCTGTATCAATTTTTGATTTGGATGGAAAAGAGCGATTGAAATCTAATATTAATGAACCTGAATACAACTTGAATATCAGTTCGCTGCCTCAAGGGATGTATATCTTGAAAGTTACGCAGCAAGGTGAAACGGGTTGGAAGAAAGTGTTTAAATGGTAATGTACCATCATTCAACCCTTGCGCTACTCGATTCAATTTTTCTTGAAATACTAATTGCAAATAAGCCTTTACTGACCAGCATCATAAGTATTGTTCAATAAAATTCCGAAATTCGAAACTGAAAATTACACTTTGCTTCGAAATTAGGAATTATGAAACAACCTTTGGTATCCAAGTATGTCTGGCCATTTTTTCTTTGGTTCGCATTAATGATAATCGTTGCTATTGGAATCGATTATATACTTCATTACTTTCAATGGGAATCGTTAGGCAGATACCTAGGGATTATTGGAACCATAACAATTGGAATATCCTTTATATACTCTGCACGTAAACGAAAAATGATTACTTCGGGCTCTCCTAAGCAATTACTTCTCTTTCATGAATACCTAAGTTGGATTGGTTCCATCATGCTCTTAGTACACGCTGGAATTCATTTTAACGCTATCCTACCATGGCTTGCTATTGTCATGTTACTCATCACCGTTGGCAGCGGATTGGTTGGTAAGTTTTTACTTAAAAAATCAAGTGAAACATTGAAGGAAAAACGACAGTTATTACTCTCCCAAGGTGCAATGTCCGATGAGGCTGATAAGATTTTATTCTTCGATTCCATAACAGTCGATTTAATGAAGCAATGGAGGGTGGTTCATCTACCCATCACATTAATGCTTGCAGTTCTTTCTATAATTCATATCGTTTCAATATTGATGTATAGCAAATGAAAAAGGCACTTATCTCCATAATTGTTATTGGATTCTTATCCTTAGGATATTTGTTTCCGCATTGGATGTTTCAACCAGGCGAACTAATCCAGCCACATCAAAAAGTCAATACAGAATGTTCTGCTTGCCACGAGTTATTTAAAGGAATACCTAATAGTAAATGTATTTCATGTCATGCCATCGCCGATATCGGAAAAGATAGCCTTGGAATTGATTCTATTCAACGAAATAAAGTACGCTTTCATCAACAGCTAGCTGACCAAAAATGCACTTCTTGCCATACCGACCACCACGGCTTACAAGCCAATATCAATCATTTTGAGCATACACTACTTAGCACCTCCAATGCCAACGATTGCAAGAGCTGCCATGCGCCGCCAGAAAATAGTTTACATCAAATGAGTAGCACCAATTGTGGGGGCTGTCATCAAACTAAAGGCTGGAAGATATCGGCAAGTTTCAATCATCAACAAATTGAGCCTGCCAATCAGAAGAATTGCGTGGCCTGTCATTTAAATCCAAGCAATGCCATGCATCAAAATATTGCTACCGAATGTGGCGCTTGCCATAATACCACTGCTTGGAAAGGAAACGTGAAATTTAATCATGCCATGATTCAAGGGAAAGATGCTAAAAATTGTATCGCTTGTCATCAAAAACCGAATGATGGAATGCATCAAATGAGCAACGAATCATGCACAACTTGTCATTCACAAGATCGATGGAAACCAGCCACCTTCGAGCATTCGCGTTACTTTATCCTCGATGGTAATCATGCGGCATCTTGCAATACTTGCCATACGAATAAAAATTTTAAAACGTATACCTGCTATGGTTGTCACGAACATTCTGAAAGCAAGATTCTAAGCGAACACCAAGAAGAAGGTATTACGAATTTGAATAATTGTGTTTCATGCCATAGAAGCGGCAACGAACACGATATTAGAAATGGTGGTGAAGGGAGTAATGGAGGTACTCAGGATATTAATAAAATTAATAAATACCTAAAAGAGAATAAAAAAGACAAGGAAAATGATGATGACTAAATTCAATTATTGAATTAATTTTGTTTCTTGCATAAAGTTCTAAGCACAAAACCACTGATAATAAAATTCGTCAATGAAATACCTCTCTCAACTCTCAAAGTTAATCGCCATCGTATTCTCGCTCTTCTTTATTCAGACATCTGCTCAAACAAAAATCACTGAGAAGCTTATTGGCACCTGGGAAAGTATTGATACGGCTCAAGAAACAGGAAGCATCATCGTTAAGAACAATGGCATCTTGCTACTTGTATTATCACCAACTGATTCTATTGAATGTAAATATCAAGTCGACACAACAAAGTCACCGATGCACTTCGATATAATAATTGAAGAAGAAGATGGAGGAGAAGTTAATACAATGAAAAGCCTACTAGTATTCATTAACAACGATACCCTCAAATGGGAAGTGTTTTTTGATAGAGAACGCACACCTAATTTTAGTGGAGAAACAGGTAAGGATATAGTTTTATTACATCGTAAGAAATAAAAAAGAATAGAAGAATCCTATTTAAAAATCTTCTCGAAAAATTGATTCATCTCTATCCATGATGCCGTATCAGCTTCAGCATTATACGCAATGGGCATAGTAAATTTCTCTCCCATCGCGGTAGCATTTGGATTGGTAAATGCATGGGTAGCATTTGGATATCCTACGAATTTGTACTTCGCTCCTATCGAATCCATTTCATGTTTGAAAGTCGCCACCTCTTCTGCTTTTACAAACTGATCCGCCTCACCATGAAGTACTAATATATCTGCTTTCAAAGTATTCTTATCAGCAGGAACACCCATCAAGCTTCCATGAAAACTTACGGCACCATTCAGGTCTTCACCCATGCGTGCAATATTTAAAACCATGCCACCACCAAAGCAATAACCAATGGCTGCAATTTTCGATACATCGGCCAATTCATGTTTCTTCATTTCATTCAAAGCGGCATCAAAATGAGCCTTGGCTATCATTGGGTTTTTATAGAATGGCCCAGCCAATTCACCCGCACGGCTTGGATTATCGGCCGTTTCTCCATTGCCATACATATCCATTGCAAATGCGAGATAACCTAAATCGGCAAGTTGACGTGCCCTGCTCTTTGCATATTCAGTCAATCCCCACCATTCAGGTATTATAATTACAATGGGGCGTTTTGTTTTGATTGACTCATCATAGGCCAAAAAGCCTTGCATCGTTACACTATCCGATACATATTTTACAGATTCTTCTTTGATTAACACTTTGTGTTGGGTTTTAGTTGTACTTAAATTATTACATGCCGAAATTAATAATATAATTCCAGCTGCAATCACTTGATGGATAGGATAAAATTTCATGTATAAATAAATTAATTAATTTTTGTTCGTAGTTTGAAATAATATTAAAGAATCGAGAAATCATCTGCATCATTCAAAACAGGGAACTGGTCTCTGTATGTTAACAATTCTTCTTTATTAATGGTAAAAGTTCGGAATTCTTCTTTCATTTCTTCAAGTACTTCTGCATCGCCTTTATAAGTCACCATCATCGTTTGCCCATTATATAAAAAATCATTCCCATCCGTTCCTACACGATTCACGCCGGCTACATAACATACATTTTCGATGGCACGTGCCTGTAATAATTTATTCCATTGCATAATTCGCTTTTCTGGCCAATTGGCAACATATATTAATAAATCGTAAGGGTTATTTTTCTTGTTCCTACTCCATACTGGGAATCGTAAATCGTAGCAAATCAATGGACGGATTTTCCAATTCTTATATTCAATCATCACCTCCCGCTCACCTCGGTTAAAATAGGCATGTTCATTCGTCATCGTAAACAAATGTCGCTTATCATAGAATATTGGCTCCCCTGCGGGCGAAATCCATACAAAACGATTGTAATAATGTCCATCTTCTTCGCAAATCAAACTTCCACATACTGCCGCATTTTTTATCAAGGCAATCTTACGCAAGAAGATCATTCCCTTCTCATAACTATCCTTTGCCAATGGTGCAGCATTGGTAGTAAAACCGGTAGTAAACATCTCGGGCAAGACGATGATATCTGTATCATCTACACCAATCAATAAATTATTTAATCGATGGATATTTTTATTTACGTCTTCCCAGGCTAGCTGAGTTTGAACTAAAGTGATTCTTAGATTATTCATTAGTTGGGTAGATTTGATAAGAAATAATGATATGCTAAAATATCTGAAGCACTCGACACTGAGGTATGTGTTGCTCTGTAAAGCAACTCGTTTACCCTGCCAATATAATTATAATGCATTTTGAAAAAATTGAGATTACCAATCTTGCTTCCCAATCCCAAACTTAAATAGGCAAGCGGTAAAGCATCATGATGGTTTAATATATTCATGATTGAATCGCAAGCTTCATCAGCAACACGCTCTTGCATGAAATTAAACTCAATATATTGCACGTCATTTTCAATTTCGCTCAAATTGTATAAATCGAGAGCCAATGCGGCCATATTAAAAGTTTCGACTCCATATTTATCAATTAAAAAATCTGAAATATCGTGATGCAAAACATGATTGAACTGATGTAAAATCAATGCCTGGAGCTCTTTATATGATTCTAAATTTCGAAGTAATCCAGAGCTGATATAGAGCGTTCCATTGGTTGATGAGAATAAGCGCTGGGTGCTATCGTTTAGTAAAATAATTTTGCATTTAAATGAATTTGGGTCATTGATTATACTAGTGAGTACTTCATTTTGCAAGGAATCTAAAGTTTTATAATTGCGTAAATATTGAACCGAATCGAGGGTTGTTGAATCGAACACTGTCTGGAGTTTCGCATCAATCAAGTTCCCAATTTTGATATCCTGATTGTTTCGATTTATTGGAGCATCTCGCTTCATACATTGTGTGAATGAGATCAACACAATGAATAATGTAGCGTATATTTTAGAATGGCAATCCAATGGCGATATTAAAGTTTATGTTTCTTTGGAAATCGTCATAATTATTTATTCGACGAATAACCCATTTATCAGCTACGTTAGGAATATCACGTGGGTCATATAAAGGAAACGCAGCATCCAAACGCAATACAAAGAAATCAAAATCGTACCGAATTCCCAAACCAAAATCGGCAGCAATCTGACGATAAAATTTATATGGATTGAATTCAGCCCCAGGTTTACTCGCATCAAGTTTTAAATTCCAAACATTACCCGCATCCATAAATACCGCCCCACTAAATGCTTTATACAAAAAGGTTCGATACTCCATATTGAGCATTAGCTTGATATCTCCTGCCCTGTAAAAATCTTGAGCATCGGTATAATAATAGCTTCCGGGTCCTAGTTTACGAATACGCCATCCACGTAAATCGTTGGTGCCTCCAACAAAGAAACGTTTTTCAAATGGAATACCCGTGAATTCTGAGTTGACCTTAGGAATGGCAACGCCTGCATAAAAACGCAAAGCAAAACTCTTTTGAATTCCCAATTTCAAATTATAACGCAAATCAACATCTCCTCTCAAAAATTGAGAATAAGGGACTCCTAATAATTTATATGCTTTGATTGCTGTGTCGTACTCAGCATTTAATTTTTGTGATAATTGATGCAATAGAAATCCCGACGATTCTACCCCTACCCTGCCTGAAAACATAGGCGAATTATTTATCATCACCTTACTATTGTATTGTGCAAATGCCCTTAAACTCACAATAAACTTAGGCTGAAACTGAATCTTGGTGAGCGTATTCGAATTAATAATCGCCTCATATGCCTGATCTAAAATTCTTGATTGAATAAAACTTATATCTAATGGAGCAAAATTAAGGATCAACGATTTTAAGAGTGTCGTTTGATATCGGTTACTAATTCCGAAAATATCTCGATTAAATTCGGGGAATGACTCAAAACTATAATTGGCATTATAGGTGGTATTTGAGCTTCGAGCATCGATAAATTTAAAATTACCTGGGAGTACAAATTTTGGAATTTTAAGTTGTGCATCGATACCAAATTGTTTGTAGGCAATTTCTCTTTTGTTACTCCCATTGAACTTTCCAAGCTGATAGGCCAAGGCACCATTGGCAGTGAGTTGGAAAGTTTCTCCTTTTGATAAGATATTCTTATCCCTAAACAAAACATTCAAAGCCCCTCCGTAGTTGGTTGTCCTGCCTCCACCAATGGTGGTGAGGTCGGAAATAATTCCCTGGGGTTCAAACACAATCTCATACTTGCTCATTGGCGACATGCTTATATAACATTTGAGCGAAGGAGGTGAATTGGTTGTATCTCCAAAAAATTCATAATCGCCAAGATATGGATCGTTAATTATGGTATGTACCCATTTACTTGTATCAGGCACGTACAATATATTTACATATTTAAATAATTGTAAATCGTTCAAGTGGTCGTAGGTAGCCACGGTGTTTTTTTGTCGGTACAATTCATCTTTATAAATGAATATCTTGGTTAACAAAATATCTCTGGATATATTGTATCCATTGCGTTTGATATAATAATTTTTATATGAAGAGAAAAGAGTATCAGGCTTATGAAATTCCAATGGATTATCAATGACTAAGAATATATCGCTGATTTGATAAATTTTATGTTCAGAGAATTGCGCTGGATTTTCAATGATCACCTTAACCTTCACTGTTCGTGAATCGATGAGGGAGTCGAGTTCATAATAAATATATTCTTTATTGAAATAGTAGTATCCTAAGTTACGCATCTGATTCGTGATTCGATTACGCTCCCCATCAAAATCCGACTTATTAAATACATTCCCAACTTTGATATATGAATTTGATAATTCAGTTTGAACAATACTATCCAAATATCTATCACTCACATAAAAGTCCACTTTGGAAATTGAATAACTACTATTCTCAATAACATGATAGGTAACCTTGGCATAATTGTGCTTTTTGCCCACAATGGTATCCGTCCAAGTTACTGAAGCGTCATAATAACCCAAATTAAAAAGTGCTTGTTCAATATTTTGTGCCGAAGAGTGATTCAAACTACTATCATATATCACAGGTTCTTCACCCAAACGAATGAACTTTCTACGAAACCAATTGGTCTTATACGTTGTATCGAAAGTATTGTAAGTGGCGAGAAAAAATTTGAATGAATTGAGGATTTTTCGATTGGGCTGTTGCCTGATTTGACCTTCTAAGACATCGGCCAATTCGCCTTTTACGCCCTTTATATAATTCTCCTGAAGTAGCGCTTTCCCTTGAGGGACGCGTCTTGCCGTATTGCACGCATAAAAAAGTATGACAATTACAAGTAATATGTTAATTTTATGCGATTTTTTAAACATCTATGTTATCTAAATTTCAGGTCAAATTTGTAAAGTCGTTACACCAAAAAAAGGCACGCAATAGTACGCATCAATTTATTGTGGAAGGTGAAAAAAATGTTTCAGAACTGCTGCAATCGGATCTTACTGTAAATTTCCTTTTTGCACTTCCTGAATGGTTAAACAATAATAATGCAAAAATAGACAAGCCCATCGAAATAATTGAAGTTAACGAAAAAGAGTTGGCACAAATTAGCACACAAATTAGTCCTAATAAAGTACTGGCTGTAGCAGAAATGCCACGCTATGCCTTGTCGCATTTCGAAACCTCTACTGTTATTGGCCTTGAGAACATACAAGATCCTGGCAATTTAGGCACAATCATACGTCTAGCCGACTGGTACGGTATCAAGCATATCATTTGCAGCGAGGATACCGTGGATGTTTATAATCCTAAGGTTATCAACTCCACCATGGGCAGTTTTTGTAGGGTTCAAGTGCATTATACCGACTTGAAAGCTTATATACGACTCTCTCAAAAACTAGTATACGGCATGGTACTCGATGGTTTCAGCATATATGCTACCCTTTTTGATGCCAACTCCATGATTCTTTTTGGCAATGAAAGTCAAGGGCTAAGCGACAATATCATGAGCGCTATCACTCACCCCATCACCATCCCCCGCATTGGCAAAGCCGAATCGTTGAATGTGGCGGTGGCGGCAGCTATTGCCTGTGATAATTTCTTAGGTCGTCGTTTGTAATTTGTCATCCTTAATAATGACAATTTGCGTTTATAACATTTCAAATAATTTCAAAAAAAAACCGTTGATTTACCCAACTATTAATATCACGATGCGGGCCTTTCTTAGAAGTATATTCCTTATTTTCATTCTATTGCTAATGGCTCCTAAAAGTCATTCCCAAACGGCCACCATCTATGGTACTGTGCTCGATAGCAGCGGAACCCCTGCTTCAGACGTGAATGTATTCATCGATAAAACTCAAATAACTACAAGTACGAATGAATATGGTTATTTCTCACTCAAAGTACCTGCTGGAAAGCCTTTAAACCTTGTATTCACCTATTTTAGTACCGCACCAAAACATATTTATGTGCCAGCACTTAAGGCCGATGAAAGATTAAAAATAGATATTCGTATCGCTTATAAATTCCAAATTGTAGATATTAATATCGATGCCCAAAACAATAGAAACAAACCTTCAGTAATCACCATCGACCCTAAACTTCTTAAAAATATTCCCGGCACGGGGCAGTTTGAGGCGGTGATAAAACTTTTACCAGGTGTAAGTACCAACAACGAATTATCATCTCAATACAATGTTCGTGGTGGAAACTTCGATGAGAATTTGGTGTATGTGAATGATTTCGAAATTTATCGTCCGCTTTTGCTTAGCGCTGGTCAGCAAGAGGGATTGAGTTTTATCAACCCCGACCTAGTGAAAAATATTTCCTTCAGTGCGGGTGGTTTTGAAGCACGTTATGGCGACAAACTTTCTTCGGTGCTCGATATCAAATACAATGAGCCTAATGAGAATATCACCACTGTGAGCGCCGGATTATTAGGTATCGCAATTCATAATGAAGGGAGTTCGAAAAATGAACGCTTCACTTGGATGGCAGGCTATCGCCTAAGAAATAGTCAGATATTATTAAACTCACTGGAAACAAAAGGTGAATATCAAACCACATTTCAGGATTTTCAGAGCCTCCTCTCCTATCGATTAAGTATACGATGGAATGTGAGTTGGTTGGGATATGCCGCATCCAACAATTATTTGAGCATCCCGCAGGATCGTAAAACGCGCTTTGGAACAGTGAAAAACGCGAAGCAGCTGAGTGTATTTTATGATGGGAGAAACATACTTCGATACCAGTCGATGATGAATGGATTGAACTTTACCTATGAGGCAAGTGAGAAAATGAAACTCAAATTCATGAGTTCATACTACTATTCATTGGAGGATGAACTGGCCGATATCGATGCTATTTATAACCTCGACCAATTGGAAAACGATTTCGGAAAACCCGATTTCGGAAAGGTAAAATACAATTTAGGCTATGGCCGATACTTTAGTCATATCAGAAATTATATGGATATCAATGTGTTTAATATCCAGCACTTAGGCAACTATGTAGGCGATTATAATATCATCAACTGGGGTTTAAAATGGCAGCAAGAGCGCATTGCCGATGAAATCAGTGAATGGAAATTTAATGATTCTTCAAATTATTTTGTACCCTATAACCCCAATGACATTAGCAATACCTTCCCATTAAGTTATCAGTTGCGTACGAATTTAAATTTGGCTTCACAACGTGTAAGTGGGTTCGTGCAAAATATGCAGCACTTCAAAAAGAACGCCGATTTAACACTCACCTACGGAATTCGCGCTACCTATTGGAATTACAATAATGAAACAGATATCTCTCCACGTTTTCAGTTTAGTTGGCTACCCAATAAAAAATACAATGTATTGCATGAAGGCGATAGCACCGTGAAACGACGCCGAGATATCATTCTTAAAGCTGCTGCTGGTATCTATTACCAGCCTCCATTTTATAGAGAGCTTCGAAATATTGATGGTAACTTGAACCCCAATATTAAATCACAAAAAAGCACACACTTTGTTTTGGGTGGTGATATGAATTTTAAAATGTGGGATCGACCATTCAAAATATTTTCGGAAGCCTATTTTAAAATTCTTAATAATTTAATCCCATACGAAATTAATGATGTACGTATTCGCTATTTGGCCAACGAGGTATCCAATGGGTATGCTACTGGGTTCGACTTTCGTATCAATGGTGAATTCATTAAAAATGAAGAATCGTGGTTCTCACTCTCATATTTAAATACCAAGGAAGATATTGTTGGAGATAAATACACCGATGCCGATGGCGTTTTACATCCCATTGGATATTTACGTCGACCTACCGACCAACGAATTACAGCAGCCATCTATTTTCAAGATGCATTGCCCGCATTTCCTAAAAACAAAATGTATCTGAATCTATTGTTTGGCACTGGTATGCCCTCATCACCTCCAGGCAATCCACAACTAAGAAATACTTTTAGTGTTCCACAGTATAAGCGCGTGGATATTGGCTTTGCACGTGTCATCTTCGATGATGAATCGAAAGGAAAAGGACAAATGAGCAAGCATATTAAAGAATTGAAACTGAGTCTTGAAATTTTCAACCTTCTGAATATAAATAACACATTATCCTATTTATGGATTCAAGATTTGACGGGCACAACCTATGCTGTTCCTAATTATTTAACCGCACGCAGATTAAATTTTCGTGTTTATTTAAAATTTTAATAATGACGACGAAACCATTGCAAACTTGGCTTGATGCGTATGCTGAGAGCCATAAGAATAGCACCAATAAAGCAATTCACTATATCTGTGTGCCATTGATATTTTTCACTATCGTTGGGTTGCTCATGAGTATTCCACCGTTGTTTCTGCAAGATATCCTTCCTTCGGGTATGGCAAATTGGGCAACCATAGCCTTGGCACTTGCAATGCTATTCTATTTAAGATTATCATTTTTATTAGCCCTGAAAATGCTGGTGTTCTCCTCGGGATGCATCATCCTCAATCAATACATAAGTAATTTCATATCATTATTTACATTTTCAATCATTGTATTTACTACAGCCTGGATTGGACAATTTTATGGGCATCATATTGAAGGTAAGAAACCATCATTTTTAAAAGACTTACAATTTCTTTTAATTGGCCTCGCTTGGGTGATGAACAAATTATTCTAAAGCATCATTGCCGCCCTATTGTATTTGTTGCGATAATCCATGGCCGATAACCCAGTGGTTTTATTGAAGATGGTGCGAAAGGTTTTAATATCCGAATACCCAATTTCAACAATCACTACATTGATGTTTTTACGAATGGCTTCCAAATTCTTCTTGGCAGCTTTAAATAAAAACGACAGCCTCCTCAACTGTGGGTAGCAAAATAGGAATATGTTTGATGCCTAAACAATAATTATTTGACTTGTCGAAATCACCCTTTTAGTGACATATCCCCCCTAAATATTTGAAGAAAGTTTTTTATGTTTGCATGAGAACTAATTTATTTAACATGCAAATTCTAAAGATCATCCTACTCGTTATCGTGGTAATTATCGCAATTCCACTCATCATCGCACTCTTCGTAAGTAATGATTATAAAATTACCCGTAGCATCATTATTAACAAACCACAACAAGAGGTATTCGATTATATTAAACTTATTAAAAACCAGGAGCAGTATAGTAAATGGGTGATGACCGACCCCAATATGAAAAAAACTTTCACAGGTCCTGATGGCACTGTGGGTTTTATTTATGCCTGGGACAGTAAAAACAAACAAGCGGGTAAAGGCGAACAAGAAATCAAAAAAATTAATGATGGGGAAGGCATTGATATAGAAGTTCGTTTCGAAAAACCTTTTAAAGGAATTGCCAATACTCCTATACATACCGAAGCTATTTCCGCCAACGAAACCAAGGTAATATGGGGCATGAATGGGACAAATAAATACCCGATGAATTTGATGACCTTATTAATGAGTAGTGCACTAGGAAAGGATTTAGATGAGAGTTTGAATCTTCTTAAAAAGAACCTAGAAAAATAAAAGCACTATGATTAAAAAGGCTACTTTAAAAAAAAATGAGAATGATTCAGATGCAGTAAATGCATACATGCTCAAATTAGAACATCCATTGAAAAATGAAATCGATGCTGTTCGTTCTATCATCAAATTATCTAGTACAAAAATAAAAGAGCGAATAAAATGGAATGCTCCCAGCTTTTTCACCAATGCTGATTTGGTTACTTTCAATCACCGAAACATAAAGCAGGTGCACCTTGTATTTCATCATGAAGCCATCATAAACATCCATTCAGAATGGCTTTTGGGCGATTATAAAGATCGACGCATGATGTATTTCGCTGATATGAACGATATCACTAGAAAACAAAAAGTGCTAACTCAAATAATGAAATCATTAATATCCCTAGCTGAGTAATCAAATTATCCTAGCTGCCCTTAAAGAGTTTAGCTTGTATAAATATTTTGAGCTGGGTGTTTGTTTTTAAAACTAATATTGCAGAGAAGGAATCAGCAAATAAGCTTATTGAAAAGATTTTATCTAGATATCCAAAGCACTAATGCGTATCATTGGCTCTGGATTTATTTTTTATGGCATCGGCATGTTGATGTCGCAAGCCCTCAATGGTGCCGGTGATACTCGCAACCCTACGCTCATTAATTTCTTTTGCTTCTGGATATTTCAAATTCCATTTGCCTACTTTTTAGCCATGGGCTTAGACTTTAAATCAACGGGTGCATTTATTGCCATTCCAGTTGCGGAAACATCGATAGCGCTGATATCATGGTACTTTTTTTATCGAGGCAAATGGAAATACATCGAAGTGTAATTAATGAAAATTAACTTTAACGAAATGATGGTTTTGAAAATATCCTTATCTTTGCCGCTCTGAAAAAGTTCATCGCCATATCATTATTCGCAATTTACTTGTTGTCGCTCACCGAACTAAGACAACTGGTAAGACTTCCTGCGTTAATCGATCATTACAATGAGCATAAATCCAAAGATAACTCATTATCTCTCTGGAAATTTCTTACCATACACTATACCACCGTTGATTTAAAAGATGCTGATTCGGAAAAGGATATGCAACTTCCATTCAAATCAATCGATGGCTCCTTTAACTCAGTAGTATTGGGTTTTATGCCACAAGCAATGCTTGAACTAATAAAAAAACCTGGTTATAAAGATACTTCTGCATATTATTTCTTTACTGAGAAATTCTTGCCAGCTACCTATCTCGCCTCTATCTGGCAACCCCCTAAAAGCTGCTAATTACTAGCCGCTTTTCATTGAAATTTCATGCATTTAATTTTTGCTGATGTTTCCTATTTTTCCTTTATTTAATTTTTAATTGTTATGCTAAATAGAATTATTGAGTTTTCCGTGCGGAATAAACTCATTATAGGTTTATTCATCTTTGCCTTAATTGGTTATGGTGGATACCAAACCACCCGACTGCCTATTGATGCCGTGCCAGATATCACCAACAATCAGGTACAAGTTATAACCGTTGCACCATCCTTTGGTGCTACCGATATCGAACGACTCATCACTTTCCCAATTGAATTGGCGAATAGCAATATCTCTGGCATCAAAGAAATTCGAAGCTTCTCTCGATTCGGACTCTCTTTGGTAACCATCGTATTCGATGATGCCACAGATATTTATTGGGCAAGACAGCAAGTAGCCGAGCGATTGCAACAAGTACAAGCCGATTTACCTCAAGGCGTGGGAACAGTTTCTATGGGTCCCGTGACAACAGGATTAGGTGAAATATATCAATACACGGTGCGCGCCAAACCTGGCTATGAATCTAAATTCGGTCCTATGGAATTGCGTACCATTCAGGATTGGATTGTTCGTCGTCAGTTACTTGGCGTAAAAGGTGTTGCCGATGTAAGTAGCTTTGGTGGTAAGCTGAAGCAATATGAAATTGCAGTAAACCCTGCCAAGCTTCAATCTTACAATCTAACCATCAATGATGTTTTTACTGCACTTGAAAATAATAATCAAAACACTGGGGGCGCCTATATAGAAAAAGGGCCATCGGTACTTTATATACGCAGTGAAGGATTGGTTGGTTCGATGGAGGATATCAATACCATCTTCGTAAAAAACACATCAACAGGTTCGCCTTTGATGCTTAAAGATATTGCTGAAGTGCATTTAGGCTCGGCAACCCGCTATGGTGCCATGTGCTTTAACGATGAAGGAGAAGTAGCAGGCGCAGTAGTGATGATGTTAAAGGGTGCCAACAGCAGCGATGTAATCAAAAATATCAAGGAACGTGTAGCGCAAATTCAATCGTCGTTGCCCGAAGGGGTTATTGTGGAGCCATTCCTCGATCGTACAAAAATGGTGAACAACGCCATTGGTACAGTGAAGACAAATTTAATTGAAGGGGCACTCATTGTACTTTTTGTTCTCATCATTTTCTTGGGCAACCTACGCGCAGGATTTCTGGTGGCTTCGGTAATACCGCTGGCCATGCTATTCGCCGTTATCATGATGAATGCTTTTGGAGTTATTGGCAACCTCATGAGCTTGGGTGCGCTCGATTTCGGATTGATAGTAGATGGTGCTGTGTTTATTGTTGAAGCAGTTTTACATCAACTCACACATAGCAAACATTTTCTACATGTTGATATCCTATCTCGCAAACAAATGGATTCGGAAGTGAGTGGCTCATCAAAGCGCATGGCGAGAAGTGTTGTTTTTGGTCAGATAATTATATTGATAGTTTACCTACCAACCTTTGCCTTACAAGGCATTGAAGGAAAGATGTTTATTCCAATGGCACAAACAGTAGCCTTTGCTTTATTAGGCGCATTCTTACTTTCAATTACCTATGTACCTATGATGAGTGCTTTGATTTTAAGTAAAAAAATCACACATAAGCAAACCATCTCCGATCGTGTCATGGTATTTCTTGAACGACATTTCCAATCAACACTCGACAAAGTATTACATTTTCCAAAAACTGTAATAGCAATTTCTTTGGTTTTGTTTTCTGCATCTATCATTGTCTTATCTGGCATGGGAGGTGAGTTTATACCCGCCTTGGAAGAAGGCGACTTTGCAGTGGAGACGAGGGTACTTACAGGAAGTAATTTAACAACCACCATCGCATCAACGCAACAAGCAGCACATATTCTTAAAACCCAATTCCCGGAGGTAAAACAAGTGGTGACAAAAATTGGAAGTGGAGAAATCCCCACCGACCCAATGCCCATGGAAGCTGCTGATATGATGGTCATCTTAAAAGATAAAAAAGAATGGACATCTGCCAAAACCTTTGCAGAGTTATCTGAAAAAATGTCGAAAGCTGTTTCGGCTGTACCAGGCGTTACCACGAGCTTTCAATACCCTGTTCAAATGCGTTTCAACGAATTGATGACAGGCGCTAAGCAGGATGTAGTATGTAAAATATTTGGCGAGAATATGGATACCCTTGCCTTCTATGCTTCACAATTAGGCAAACTTTCGGAAACTGTTGAAGGTACCCGTAACCTATATGTGGAGCCTGTTAGCGGCATGCCTCAACTCATTATCGAATACAATCGCGCCGCATTATCACAATATGGATTGGATGTAAACACCATCAATCGAATTGTAAATACAGGACTCGCAGGGCAATCCACTGGATTTGTATTTGAAGGTGAAAAACGATTTGATATGGTGGTACGACTCGCTGGTGAGCAACGTAAAAATTTGGAAGATGTGAAAAATCTTTTGGTGCCAACAGCAAGTGGTGCTCAAATTCCTTTATACCAGTTGGCGAATGTGGCTATTAAAGAAGGCCCCAATCAGATACAACGAGAAGATGCTAAACGTCGCATCGTAGTAGGGTTTAATGTGCGTGGAAGAGATGTACAATCCATCGTAGAAGACCTGCAGGAAAAAGTTAAAACAAATTTAAAATTACCAGCTGGATATTATATCACCTATGGTGGGGCATTCGAAAACTTAAATGCAGCAAAAGCCCGATTGGCGATTGCAGTTCCTATTTCATTACTCCTCATTTTCCTATTACTTTATTTTTCTTTCAATTCAATGAAACAAGGTTTATTAATTTATTCCGCGATTCCACTGTCGGCAGTTGGTGGAATATTTGCACTCGCATTGCGTGATATGCCTTTCAGCATTTCCGCTGGTGTAGGTTTCATCGCACTCTTTGGCGTGGCGGTACTCAATGGCATTGTACTTATTGCTGAGTTTAACCGATTGCATAATGAAGGTTGGCACGATACACGTAAAATTGTATTAATGGGAACAAAAATAAAATTACGCCCAGTACTCATGACCGCCTTTGTTGCTTCCCTGGGATTCTTGCCCATGGCGATTAGCGACGGAGCTGGCGCTGAAGTTCAACGACCTTTAGCTACGGTAGTTATTGGCGGATTGCTATTTGCAACCCTACTTACCTTATTTGTACTTCCTGTTTTATTTATTCTGTTTGAAAAAGGATTTAATAAAAAAATTCCTCATAAAGCCATCGCATCCCTAATACTGATTTTTGGAATGACATCGGTTGGAATGTCTCAAACACCGATTAATATTGATGCAGCGATTGATACTGCATTGAAGAACAATCTCACCATTAGGAACGAGCGACTTAAAGCGACCTATCAACAACAACTAATTCGAACAGGTGCTAATATCCCCCAACTTAATATAAGCGCTGGATACGGGCAAATGAATAGTGCATATAACGATCAGCATTTGGGAATTTCACAGTCCATTCAATTCCCAACAGTATATCAAAGGCAATCAAAATTATTAAAAGAGGAATGGATTAAATCAGTTTTGGAAGTATCGATACAAGAGGCTGAGATAAAGAAAAAAATACGACTCGTATATTTTCAATGGACGCTCCTGGGGCAACAAGAAAACCTGCTTCTGAAAAATGATAGTACCTACGCCTTGTTTCTTGAAAAAGCCAAATTGCGATTGAAGAGTGGAGAAGCTAATATCTTAGAAGAAACAACAGCTCAAACTCAGAGAGGCAGCATTGCACTTCAACTAAAGCAATTAAGACAAGAGAAAGAATTATTGTTACTACAATTTCAATATCTGTTAAATAATTCTAGTTTCTTTCCTGATGATAAAAATTTTAAATTGGCTTTTGATAGTATTGGTTCTGCAAACTTATTGCAACAGCACCCAATGGCGAAGGCAGCCATGCAAAAACAACAAATAGCTGAAGCGAATATGAAACTGGAGAAATCGAAACTACTCCCCGATCTAAGCTTGGGCTTGAATACCATGACCATGAATGGTACGGGTGCCAATAATAAGTTTTACGATAATTCCACACGTTTCAAATCGGTACAAGCTGGATTAGGTATTCCGCTTTTTTATGGATCGCAAAAAGCCCGTATCAAATCGAGTGTAACCCAAATTAATATTGCGGAGAATGAAACAAAATTAATGATGCAAAATCTGGAATTGAATTATGTATCGTTAATTAAAACCTATCAAACACAAATTTCGGCTGTTACATATTATCAAAATGAAGCATTACCCAATGCTCTCAAAATAAGCGAGACAGCCATTCAGCAGTTTCAAAATGGGGAACTCAATTATCTCGAATGGGTTATGCTCACAAATCAAGCCATTAGTATCCAATCAGGATACCTAACCGCATTAATGAATTTAAACGAAACATCAATTCAACTTTATTATCTCTCTAACAAATAAGTAATCATGCAACCAAAATACATTTATATCCTTCTGTTAATCATTCTTTCTTCATGCGGAAGTAAACCCACAACATCTGCCGAGCAAGCGCCGGCGGATACAGAAACGCTCGTTGTGCTTAACGATGCTCAATTAGCCAACGCAAAAATTGAAACAGCTCAGTTAGATCACCGTGCTATTTCCACTACGCTTACCCTACATGGAAAAATTGATGTCCCGCCACAAAACATGATATCGGTAAGCATGCCTTTAGGAGGCTTTCTTAAATCAACCCAGCTCCTGCCAGGAATGCCCGTGCGTAAAGGTGAAGTAATCGCTGTAATGGAAGATCAGCAATACATTGCACTGCAACAAGAATACCTGATGTCAAAATCAAAAAATATTTATGCCAAGGCCGAGTATCAGCGCCAACAAACACTCAACCAAAGTAAAGCAAGCAGCGACAAAGTGTATCAGCAAAGTGAAATGGATTATCAAAATGCAAGCATTACCGAAAATGCATTGGCCGAAAAATTGCGCTTAGTAGGAATTAAGCCAGAGTTATTAACCGCTAATAATCTTTCTCGTACCATTCCAATCCTCGCTCCTATTACAGGTTATGTTTCAAAAGTAAATGTGAATATTGGCAAATATGTGAACCCTTCAGATATTCTATTTGAATTGATTAACCCCGAAGACATTCATCTAAATTTACAAGTATTCGAAAAAGATTTAGCACTACTGGCAGTGGGTCAAAAACTCAATGCGTTTAATAATACCTATCCCGATAAAAAACACCCATGCGAAATAATTCTAATAAGCCAGGATTTATCGGCAGATAGAAGTGCGGAGGTGCATTGCCACTTTGAAGATTATGACCGGTTATTATTGCCTGGAATGTATATGAATGCAGAGGTTCAGGTGAAAACAAATAACTCATTAGGCATCGCAGAAGAAGCCATTGTAAATTATTTAGGAAAGGATTATGTATTTGTGGCCATTGACAATCATCAATTTGAAATGATTGAAATAACAAGAGGGAATACTGAAAACGGATTTAGTGAAATCACATCAAAGAATACTGTAGAATTGGAAACTAAAAAAATTGTAACCAAGGGGGCATATTCTTTATTGATGCAATTAAAAAATAAATCAGAATAACCTTTAATATTTATTTCCGCGATAGCCATTCTAATTAAAGTCATTGATCTACGGAATTGTATATTAATATAATTGCTTTTAACCCCATTTAAATGAGTCATAATAAAATGATATTTGGGGTTAAAAGCATTTTACACAATTAACATTCGAGTGAAATAATTTCCTTAAATTTACTCTCCATTTAAATTTTCATCCCATTAAATACGCTATTGTAGATATTGAAACTACAGGAGGTCATGCATCACAAAATTGCATTATCGAAATCGCTATCATTATTACTGATGGCATAGAAATCCTGCATCGTTTCGAGTCGTTAGTTAATCCGGGTAAGCCCATTCCTCGGTTCATCACGGGGCTCACAGGCATTAGCAATGAGATGGTAAATGCTGCACCAAATTTCGGGGCTATTGCTGGTACCGTATTTTCATTTTTGAAGGATTGTATTTTCGTAGCTCATAATGTAAATTTCGATTATTCCTTTGTTCGAAAGGAATTAGAAAATCATGGCTATATACTAAACACGAATAAGCTTTGTTCCTTGCGAATGAGCCGCCGAATATTTCCAGGCTATAAACATTATTCACTAGGAAATATTTGCAGTCAGTTAGGCATTGATGTGAGCGACCGCCATCGAGCCATGGGCGACGCCTATGCTACAGTAGAGTTATTTTTACGTTTGCTTAAGAATGATACGCAGAATGAAATTCCAAAATCATTAAAGAAAAACAGTTTCGACCAAACACTCCCTCCTAATTTACCTAAAGAACAATTTGAGAATTTGCCAAAAGAAGCTGGAGTATATTATTTTAGAGATGAACATCAAAAAGTAATTTATGTTGGAAAGGCTATTAATATCAGAAAGCGAGTCAATTCACACTTTACTGGCAATGTTCAAACACCGCAACGCCAGCATTTTTTAAGAGAGATTCACAGTATTACCTATGAATTAACGGGTAGTGAACTCATTGCCTTACTGCACGAAAGTTCTGAAATAAGAAGGTTATGGCCTAAGTATAATCGAGCCCAAAAGAAGGCTGAAAAAAGTTTTGGAATTTTCAGCTATACCGGTCAAGATGGCTACGAACGATTGGCAATTGATGCATTAAGCAAATTGAATAGTAGTCCACTAATACGATATAATACATTTGCTGAAGCACACGAAACTCTGATGAGTTTAATTTTGCAGCATTCTTTATGCTTCACTAAAACATCGATACAAACCACCGCCGAATCAATACAATCATGTAATCCAGATTGTGGTTGTAAGAAAAGTGCGAAATTGTATAATAAACGAATTCTCAAAGCCAAGAAAAATTTGGACGAGCAGCAGCAGAGTTTCCTAATCAAGGCGCCGGGAAGGGCAAAGACTGAACAAGCCTATATCTTAGTTCGCAAAGGACAATATTGCGGGTACGGTTTTACTAAAGAAACTTCTCCCAATATTCAAAATATCTTCAAAATCATACAACCTGCAAAGCATAACCATTCTGCCATAACAGCGATTCAAACTTTTACTGAAAAAGGGGTGAATGAATATCAAATAGAAGCTATTGATAATTTGTAAAAATTTATATCTTTCAATAATATCTATTCAATAATTTTCAATTATTCTAATATGGCAAAAAACAATACCACAGAGAATACAAATAGTGTAGAGGATTTTATTAATTCAATCGCTGACGAAAAAAGGAAGTCCGACTTCACTTCAATTTTAAAGTTGCTTGCCAAACACTTAGGCGGCAAGCCTAAGATGTGGGGTACAGCCATCGTAGGATTTGGAAGCTATCATTATATCTATAAATCAGGTAGAGAAGGCGATGCTCATTTGGCAGGCCTGGCTGCAAGAGCCAATGCAATCACTTGCTATCTCGGTTCTGAATTTAATCAAAGAGATATTTTACTTTCTAAATTCGGAAAATATAAGGAAGGTAAAGGTTGTATTTATATTAATAAATTGGAAGGGATTGATACTGATATATTGGTATAAATGTTTCAAAATTCTATTGACCAGAGAAAGAAAATGCATCCCGATAATAAGTAGTATTGACTACCTCTTTCTCTAAACTTTGCTCTCTCTAATAAATTCATTTTCATTCCGCATTTATAGCATTCACTAATTCAATGGAATTGGATTGCACACATTTGCTGAATCTAAAAGCAGAAAGCCGCCCCCATTGCTGGAGACGGCTTTCAAAAAAGTGTGATCAGATTTATTCTTTTACGATGCGTTGTTGCACAGAACCATTGTTGGTAACCAACTGAACCATATAAACACCGCTAGCAAATCCATCTAAATTGATTGACTTGCTATAGTTAGCATCGGCATTGATTTGTGATATTGTATAAACCAATTTACCATTCATATCAAAGATATTCAATCTAACGTTTTGTGATTTTCCTAATGAAGCTGCAATGGTAATTACATTGGTTGCTGGATTTGGATACACCATCACATTAGTAATATTGGCATTGTTCTTAATACCTACATTAGCAATAACTCCAGTTGATGATGTAGTACATCCTTGAGCATTGGTAACTACTAAAGTATAAGTTCCAGGAGCAATAGCGGTAAGTGTTTGAGAGGTTGCACCCGACACTGCTGCACCATTATTAAACCATTGGTAGCTTGTTGCTGTAACAGTAGTAGATAAGTTATTACCCACTTTATAAACTACTGGAATTGCTGGAGCTGCATTAACTACTACTGAAGTATTTCCTGAACCAACACATGATCCATTGCTCTGTGATACATTGATTGAAGCATTTCCAACAGTAGTCCAGTTAACAGTAATACTATTAGTACCCGAACCGCTTACAATATTTCCTCCAGTAACAGCCCAGTTATAAGCAGCACCTGAGATGGCAGAAATGGTATAGGTTTGATTGGTATTCTGACAAACTGTTGCAGGACCAGTGATCGAAGGAGTAGGTTGTAAATTAATAGTAACATTCATCGTACGATTGCTAGTACAGCCTAAGCTACTTGTTACTGTAACATTCACTGTTCCTGCACCTGCAGACCCCCAATTTACATTAACACTGTTTCCATTAGCAGCTCCGCTAATGGCTCCACCTGTAACTGTCCATGCGTATGAAGCACCACCTTGTGATACAACATTATAGCTTGAACTATTATTAGCACATACTTGAGCTGAACCACTAATAACACTCGATGGAAGTGAGTTTACAGTTACTGCTAATTGTGCACTTGACGAACATCCTGAAACATTAGTTCCAATTGCTGATATCGTTCCATTGCTAGCACCCCATGTTACCGTGGCGGTAGTCGCAGTAGACGAAGTAATAGTACCACCAGTAACGGTGAATATAAAGCTCGTTGCTCCAACACCTGTATAAACTTGTGATGAATTCTGACAAGCTATATTATTACCAGTAATTGAAACTGTTGGAGTTACGTTTACATTTAATACTTTGGTTGCAGTACCAGTACAAGTGCTACCATTAACATTGGCAGTTACCGATACAGTAACTGAAGTAGCGCCTGTATTTGGTGTTATATTAATAACGCTGCCATTTCCACCTGCAGTATAAGTTCCATTAATTACATTCCAGGTATAGTTATGATTAGCATTAAAGGTTGCGGCGAATGTTGTGGCTGTTCCTGTGCAAATTGCATTTGGACCAGTAATCACTGGAGCCGGTGTTGTGTTGATTGCAATTGGTAAAGTTGAATTTGTAGAACAGATTCCATTTGAAGAAACCAAGGTAATCGTTCCAGTTCCTGCAGCGCCCCATACAACGTTTACTGAAGATCCGTTGGCAGCGCCACTAATTGTGCCACCAGTAACCGACCATGAATAAGTTGTTGCAGCTGATGCAGTATATGTAAATGTTGTACTGCTACAAGCATTGGCCGAACCAGTAATGGTAGAAGTAGGTGTAGCTAAAACAACACCTATCAATGAACCACTGGTAACTGAACAACCAGTTGAAATAATTGTTTCATTAACATTTACTGTGGTTCCACCAGTAGTAGACCAGAATACAGTGATTGAATTAGTACCTTGACCAGAGATGATATTTCCACCACCAGTAATATTCCAAACATAAGCACGACCCGCTGTTCCTGGTGTAGAATAAGTAGCATTGGTTCCGGAACAAGTAGTATTCGGACCAGTTACAACTGGGGTAGGTAATGCATTTACGTTTACAGATAATGTATATGTGTAGTTACAAGCACCATTGGTATAATTGGCGGTGAGTGTTTGAATTCCAGTGGTAGTCCAAGTAATATTGGCAGTAGTGCCCGTGCTTGCTGTGATACTACCTCCTGTAACCGACCATGTTGTTGCGGTTGCCGTGCTATTTAAAGAATATGCCTGATTGCTATTAATACAAGCTTGCAATGAACCAGTAATATTACCAGTTATTGGACCGGTAACATTAATACTTTGAGAAGTAGAGAATGAACATCCGTTTGCAAATTTCTCAACCAAAGTAAGTGATGCTGTTGCCGAATTACTCCATACAATGGTTAAACTGTTACCTGCCTGGCTAATAATTGTTCCATTGGTAGGAATCCAAGTATATGAAGCGCTGGTACCAGTTGAAGCAGCATAGGTATAAGGAGTAGAAATACATACTGTGGTTGGGCCTGTAAACACTGCGGTAGGATTTGCTGTTACACCTACATTGAATGTTGGTGTAGTTCCTGTACAACCTACACTTGAGGTTAAGGTACAAGATAATGTTCCCGCTCCTGCAGATCCCCAAGTTACCCCAACAGTTGAAGTTCCTTGACCTGATGAAATAACACCACCACCTGTTACTGTCCAATTGTATGATGCAATTGTTCCTGTGATATTTCCTAATGAATAGGAGTTAAATGAGTTGGCACATGCTGAAGATGGACCAGCAATTATCGCTGATGGAGCGGCATTTATCGTAATATTGATTGGTGTAGATGAAGGTGCACAGTTTGAACTATCAATAATTCTAACCGAAGCTCCAGTTGAGGCAGCACCCCAAATTACTGTTACTGAAGTACCCGAGGCCAATCCTGAAATAGTACCACCTACAACGATCCATTTGTATTGGTATCCTGTAATTGGTGTAACCGAGTAGGTATAAGTAGATCCAGAACAAACAGTAGTTGGCAATGCCAAGGTTGTAGCCGTATAAGGAGGAGCGATTGTAGCGCAACCCAATCCAACCAATACACTATCCGCTCTAGAACAACCCGTAGCAGTAATCGTTTCAACCAATTTAATTCTTCCAGTTGAACCATTAACAGTTCCCCAAAGCACACTTACCGAGTTGGTTGTTCCTCCTGCGGTGATTGTACCATTGGTAATCGACCAAAGATACGTAACACCCGCCACCGAAGGTACTGTATAGGTTGCAGCAGCATTAGTATTAGAGAAACTTGTGTAAGGAGGGCCAGTTACTGCGTTAGGAGAACCAGTGAAACCAAATGTTGGTAATGGATTAACAACAATAGTTGCAGTAAATGATGGCCCTGCACAACCGCTGATTAAAGTATTAACAGTGAAAGTCACTGTAATTGCAGCTGCAGTATTGTTTACTAAGGTACCTGAAATATTTCCAGTTCCAGAAGCCGCGATACCAGTAACAGTTGCGGTATTGTTTCTAGTCCAAGTGAAAACGGTTGGAGTTCCCGAAAATACAATTGAGGTTATTGGTGAATTTGAACACACTGATTGAGTTGATGGTGTAGCAACGGCCGTCACGCTTAAAGTAATTTCATCAGCTCCCATATCAGGAGTTGTTGTTCTTGCATCCCCATCAAAGTCAGAAGTAACGGCAGCAATTGTTGCACCTGTACCATTTAAACACCAGTTAACGGTTGAAGTAATAAGATGTAAATTAGTATTAGAAACAAAAGTAGGAGTAACTATTTTTGAATTTGCATTTCCTGAAAATCCTGTGAAAATATCAGCAAGTGTAGGACGATCGGTAGAATTGATAAATCCAAGAACACCATTTGAAGAGGCGACACTATAAGCATTATAGTCAAGGTTCGAATACATTAATGCAGAAGTAGTCGAATTGTATATAGCATAAGATTTATCCGCACTTGATGTTGAATTATCATAAGAATTTGTG
>CAIVZR010000012.1 GCA_903910445.1 uncultured Bacteroidota bacterium | reverse complement strand
GCAGGTGCTATTGGCCCAATGAATCGTACCCTAAGTTTATCGCCCGATGTAAACCGACCAGAGTTTCGTACCGTGAATTTTGATCAGGTGAAGAATGCCTATAAGGAACAAGTTACTGCCTTGATTCAAGGTAATGTTGATTTGCTTTTAATTGAAACTATTTTCGATACCTTAAATGCCAAGGCTGCCATTTATGCATGCCTTGAAGTATTTGATGAATTGGGTAAAAAACTTCCCATCTCAATTTCAGGAACCATCACCGATGCCAGTGGACGTACACTTTCGGGACAAACCATTGAAGCCTTTTATACTTCAGTGAAACATGCCAACCCCATCAGTGTAGGAATTAATTGTGCCTTGGGTGCCCATGCCATGCGACCTTATTTGGAGTCACTGGCAACGAATGCCGATTGCTATGTAAGTTGTTACCCTAACGCAGGATTGCCCAACGAGTTTGGCGAGTATGATGAAACACCGCATATCATGTGTGAGCAAATTGAAGACTTCTTACAAGCAGGCTTCATCAATATTGTTGGGGGATGTTGTGGTACCACCCCAGCGCATATCAAAGAGATTGCCGAACATGCATCGAAATATTCACCACGTACATTTAGTAAAGTCTCATAAATAATATTTTTTATTAGAAGCCATTGTTTCTAATTACAAGAAAACAAGATGACACATACCCGATACTTACAACTAAGTGGCCTAGAGCCTTTAGTGATAACGCCAGAAACAAATTTTGTAAATATTGGAGAACGTACCAATATTACAGGAAGTAAGGCATTTGCCCGAATGATTTTGAGTGGCGACTTTGATAGTGCCTTGAGTGTTGCACGCCAGCAAGTAGAGAATGGTGCTCAGGTGATTGATATTAATATGGATGAAGGCATGCTGGATGGAGTAGCCGCCATGACCAAATTTTTAAATTTGATTGCCTCCGAACCTGATATTTCGAGAGTTCCGGTGATGGTTGACTCTTCTAAATGGGAAATAATTGAGGCGGGATTAAAGTGCATGCAAGGAAAAGGAATTGTGAACTCCATCTCCTTAAAGGATGGTGAAGCAAAATTCATTGAGCGGGCTCGAACTATCAAGCGCTTTGGTGCCGCCACCGTTGTGATGGCCTTCGACGAAGACGGACAAGCTGATAATTACGAAAAGAAAATTGCCATTTGTAAACGTGCCTACGATATTTTAGTTGATCAGGTAGGCTTTGTACCCGAGGATATTATTTTCGACCCTAATATTTTAACGGTAGCAACAGGAATTGAAGAGCATAATAATTATGCTATTGATTTTGTGAACGCCACCAAATGGATTAAAGAAAATTTGCCATATGCGAAAGTATCAGGTGGTGTAAGTAATATCTCTTTTTCATTTAGAGGAAATGATACCGTGCGAGAAGCCATGCATTCGGCCTTCTTGTATAAAGCCATTCAAAACGGCATGGATATGGGTATTGTGAATGCGGGCATGATTGAAGTGTACGATGAGATACCCAAAGAGTTATTGAACTTGGTTGAAGATGTGCTTTGGAATCGCAGACCCGATGCTACCGAACGATTGGTAACCTTTGCCGAAACCATCAAAGCCAAAGGAAAGGTAGAGGTGGTTGATGAAGCATGGCGAAGCACCAGTGTGGAAGAACGATTGAAACATGCACTGGTAAAAGGAATTACCGATTTTATAGATATTGATACGGAAGAAGCTCGATTGAAAAGTGATCGCCCATTAGATGTTATTGAAGGGCCATTGATGGCTGGCATGAGTGTGGTAGGTGATTTATTTGGGGCAGGAAAAATGTTCTTGCCACAAGTAGTGAAGAGTGCACGGGTGATGAAAAAAGCAGTAGCAGTTTTGACTCCGTATATTGAAGCACAAAAACAAGAAGGTGCCAGTAGTTTTGCGGGAAGAATATTGATGGCCACGGTAAAAGGCGATGTTCATGATATTGGAAAGAATATTGTGGGTGTTGTTTTGGGTTGTAATAATTATGAGATCATTGATATGGGCGTGATGGTTTCTGCCGATAAAATTTTAGCGAAGGCCAAGGAAGTGAATGCCGATATCATTGGACTGAGTGGATTGATTACCCCTAGTTTGGATGAGATGGTACATGTTGCAAAAGAAATGCAGCGACTTGGATTCAAAATTCCTTTACTCATTGGAGGAGCCACAACGTCACGTATACATGCCGCGGTGAAAGTTGACCCTCACTATGAAGGAAGCGTGGTTCATGTGCTTGATGCTTCGAGAAGTGTGCCAGTGGCAAGTAGTTTATTGGGACAAGATTCGGGCCCTGAATTTCATGCTGCCATCAAAGCCGAATATGCGAAAATGCGTGAGGAACATAAGAACAGAAGAGATACAAAAACCTTTGTTCCTTTTGAAAAAGCACAGGAACAACGCATCAATATCGACTGGAGCTCCTCTCCTATTCACGTGCCCAATAAACCAGGGATTACCGTTTTTGAAGATTTTGATTTGAATAAACTGGTAGAAGTAATTGACTGGACACCTTTCTTCAATACCTGGGAGATGTATGGAAAATATCCAGCCATACTTACAGATGAAAAAGTAGGTGTAGAAGCAAGCAAATTATACCATGATGCCAAGGCCCTTTTGAAGCGTGCCATTGATGAAAAAATATTACATGCAAAAGCGGTAATCGGTTTATTCGAAGCCAATGCCGATGGGGATGATATTCATTTGAATAAAAATGGAAGCGAAATTGTGACCCATCATTTACGTCAGCAAAATGAGAAGTCGAACGGACAATCATATTATTCGTTAAGCGATTTTATTGCACCAATATCGAGTGGCAAAAAAGATTATATAGGAGCCTTTGCAGTGAGTATTTTTGGAGCTGATGAAGAAGCCAAAAAATTCGAGGCCGATCATGACGACTATAATAGTATCATGATAAAAGCCGTTGCCGACCGATTGGCAGAAGCCTTTGCAGAAAAAATGCATCAATTGGTAAGAACCGATTATTGGGGTTATACCCAAGATGAAGTATTGAGTAATGAAGATTTGATACATGAAAAATATCAGGGAATTCGCCCTGCCCCAGGATATCCAGCTTGTCCCGACCATACGGAGAAAGAAACCTTATGGAAATTATTGGATGTAAAAGAAAATATTGGAACCATCATCACCGAAAGTTATGCCATGTGGCCAGCAAGCAGTGTAAGTGGCTGGTATTTCTCTCATCAGGAAAGTAAATATTTTGGTTTGGGTAAAATTAGCAAAGACCAAGTAACGCATTATGCCAAACGCAAAGGACGCAGCATTGAAGAGATGGAGCGCTGGTTGAGTCCGAATTTAAATTATTAAAAATATCGTTACGTTCACTTTATTTACATTATTCATCGAACAAAAATCTTAAAATGCATATTACCGAACATATAAAAAGAGCCCAGGGAAAGACCTTGTTTTCAATAGAAATTTTACCCCCATTAAAAGGAAGGGGTATCGAGAGTGTATTTAATGGAATTGATCCATTGATGGATTTCAAGCCTGCTTTTATTGATGTAACTTATCATCGGGAAGAGTTCATTATTAAGAAAATGCCGGATGGTACAGAGGATAAAATTTCCACCAAGAAGCGACCAGGCACCGTTGCTATTTGTGCTGCCATTATGAACAAGTATAAGGTGGATACGGTGCCCCATTTAATTTGTGGAGGTTTTAGCAAGGAAGAAACCGAGAATGCTTTGATTGATTTAAATTTTTTGGGAATTGACAATGTATTGGTTTTGCGTGGAGACAATGCAAAGAATGAATCGCAATTCATACCTGATAAAAATGGCAATAAGAATGCCTTAGAGCTCTTAGAGCAAATTCGAAATTTGAACAAGGGCATGTATCTTGATGAGGAAATAATTGAAGCAACAGCCTCTAATTTTTGTTGTGGTGTTGCGGGTTATCCAGAGAAACATTATGAGGCAGTTAGTTTAAATACTGATATGGAATTTTTGAAGCGTAAAGTTGCTGCAGGTGCCGATTTTATTGTAACACAAATGTTTTTCGACAATTCAAAGTATTTTGATTTTGTAAAACGATGTGCCGATGAAGGAATCAATATACCAATAATACCAGGCATCAAGCCATTGACCACGCGTAAGCAACTTACTGGGTTAGCTAAGATATTCAGCATATCGATGCCTAATGATTTAGTAACGCAAGTTGAAAAATCGGAAGATCATGCAGTGAAACAAATAGGACTGGATTGGTGTGTGCAGCAATGCAAAGAGCTTAAAGCTGCAGGCGTTCCTGTTCTACACTTTTATACGATGGGTGTGAGTGAGGCTACGAAGTATATTGCGCATCGGGTGTTTTGATGGGGAGACAAAAGAAGACATAATACATAAGCCAGAATTCAAGATAGTTTTACTTTTTTTAGATCGAAACATAATTTTCATTTGTGTTTAATAGAAATTTAACAAGGCAACATGGCATCAACGTTTCTATTGCCAACAAAAAAGGCATTACTTTTCAGTAATACCTTTTTTGTTTTATTCAGAATAGAAATTTACATACCTAAGGCAAATAAATTCATGGTCATAAATTGAAAATCATTAGTAGTTGTAGTATTACCTACATAAACTTCAAGATATTCGTTTTGGGACATCGTGATCATTAAATGTAAAGAGGTGCTTTGAAGGTCGGTGGTTCCTGTAATTCTATTCAATACCTTGGAGGCTGTTACTACAGTACCATTTTTTGCAATTCCAAAGACAAATGTAGAATTAGTACCGCTGTTTAAATCGCCAGAAATGGTACATGCTATATGAAATGTTTTAGTATTCTTTCCAGTATATCTTAATCGACCATTATTAGCCCCACCATTATCAAATTCTCCAAGTCCGTCAAAAGTTGTCGCAGGGGCACATTTAACCATATTTGTAGAACCATCTGATTGGGTAGAAATAAATATTCGAGTACCAGTTGTACTGAAATAACGAATTTCACCCATCGGATAGGGTGCCACTTTATAGGTAGTTGTTCTCCAATTGGTACCATCACTAAATATTGTCAAGGCATCCATTTGATCCGACATAACGATGGTAGCGGCTCCATCAATGGTTTCTGACGCATTTCCATCAATAGTGATATTACTAGTGCTGGTGCCTTTTTTAATAGTGTAGAGTCTACCAAAAATCCCTGAAGCCGTTGGTAATGTAACAGTGATAGCACTCGTAGCGTTATCACAAATAACCACATTGTAAGAAGTATCCAGTGTGGTATTCGCAGTTATTGTTGTTACTTTTTTTGAAAGCGAACCATTCACTTCCAAACTCGATTTGGGTGTGGTTGTATTAACACCCACTCCGGTTTGAGCTTTCATGTTCTTTAATTGAACACTTAAGCATAGGGTTAATATTAACCCTATAACTCGGCTTGTTTTAATTAGTTTCATTACAAATTTGTTAAAAAGTTATTACATACCAAGTGCAAAAAGGTTAATTGACTTTACTACCACATTTCTAGCACCCGTCATATTACCAACATACAATTCTAAATAGTCGCCAGGATACAGGGTAATCATCACGTGCATTGCTGTACTTTGTGCATCGCTAGTTGCACCCATCTTTTGAATAATTTTTGATGATGCAAAAACGCCCCCATTGGCAGCCACTCCAAATACAAATTGATCATTTGCTGTGGCTGGTGAAACAGAGATGGTACAGGCAATATGAAAAGCTCTTGTTGTTTTACCTATATATCTTAATCGACCATTATTACTTCCCCCATTATCAAAATCCGACATTGTATTAAGCGTTGTGGCGGGGTTACATTTAACCATATTCGTTGTGCCATCCGATGTTGCAGAAATTGTTACAGAAGTTCCTGATGTACTAAAATAACTAATTTCACCCATAGGATACGGGGCTAGGTATTGACTCATGATTTTCCATTGTGTGCCAGTACTTATTATAGAAATGGCTCCTTGTGCATCCGTCATGCTAATACTGGTTGCTCCATCAATTGTTTCCGATGAACTCGTAGCAATAAATACAGTACTATCCGTGTTGCCTGATCCTCTCTTGATGGTATAAACACGACCAGTGCATGTTGAACAATTAGGAAGTGTGATGGTTATGGCTGTATTTCCGTTATTACAAAGCACCGTATTATAAGTTTCGTCGAGTGTAGTGTTGGCAGTTATGGTGGTTACTTTTTGCCCGTACGACCCGTTTACATCTAAATTTGATTTAGGTGAAGAAGTTCCAATCCCTACTCCATTCTGAGCTTTGGCAATCACCGTTAGAAGTAGCATAAATGCTATAAACAATGATAAGTTGATGAATATTTTACTTTTCATTAATAATGTATACATGGTGTTTTTGGTTTATTTGTTAGTTGGCTTTGGTGATTTTTATGATTTTTGTATTGGCATGATTCAATGCTTGAACCTTGATTAGATAATCACCTGGAACAAGATATTTTAAATCCATTCGGAATTGATTTTCTCCTTGAAGCATGGGTTCTATGCTATGCATCACGAGTTGACCATTCAAATCATAAATGCAAATGATATAATCATCATCTAAGTCGGCTTTAAATATCAAAACCGTATTGGTAAGTGCTGGATTAGGGTAAACCACACCTGAAGAACTTTCTTGATTGCTGATAATATGTTCGATATTTGAATAAAAGAAAATACCATTATTATCAACTTCCTTTAAGCGATAGTAATTAATACCACCAAGCGGTACGGGGTCATTTGCAAAATAACTTTTGGTTGTGAAGCTAGTACCCGCGGCATTAGTTTGTAATAATGGGAACCAATATTTCCCATCATCCGAACGTTCAACAATAAAATAATCGCTATTCTTTTCAATGGCAGTTTCCCAAAACAAGTCAACTGTTTTGGTGAAATTATTGTAGGTGGCTTTAAATTCGATGAGCTCCACAGGTAGCGGATTGAGTGTTGTTGAACTGGCTAAAGTAAACGCACCTAAGGAGGTAGTAATTGAATCAGCAATTAAATTTCCAGTAGTTAATCCTCCGGTAGCAATTCCACCTAAGTTCTTCCAGCGGTTTATGGTAGTATCAAGAAAGGCAACCCTGAGATCTGCACTGTCTGAAATACCGCCCGAATATAAATTTTGATAGCTTAAAGTGATGGTGGGAATAAAACTACCTGCAGTTTTTGTAAACACCCAATACTCGGTAGTTGAGATATGATTAAGCCCTCCACCACCAACCAACAAACTGCAAAGTGGAATTGGACTAAAATAATTGTACTTACATGTATATGCATCGGTGCTTGTTGATGGGGCGTTAATTGCAGCTGTACGCAAATGATTTCCAGCACCTACTGGAAAGGTAAAAGCGGTATTCCCAATTTTCTCAACCAATCCATAAACATAAGACGTATCGCTGGCCCCCGAAGAACCGGCACCACTTTTAAAGATAACCATATTTGAATTCGTTTTGAGAATTCCATCAGTTAATGATAGCGTTCCCGCTACCGATAAATTCAAATCGATTACCACCGCACTATCATGTGTTGTTGTGTTATTGATGGTAAGGTTGTTAGCATTAAAAGGTTGTGTACCTCCTATTCTTTGCAAGCTACTACCGGTTAGCTTGATTGTACCCGTACCGGCTGGCATGGAAGAAATCGTATTGGTAATATTTCCTTTTATTTCAACTACGCCATTATTAGAAAAGGTTGCCGTGCTAGTTGTAGTAAAGTTTCCGGAAGAATATAGTGTTGCTGTTCCCGTGACTGCCAAGTCTTTGCCAACATAGACAGATTGCGATTTTGCTTCTAAGCAAAATAAAATTAACGCAAAGATGATTTGATTTATGAAACTTCTCATATAGGTTTTGCTTAATGGTTGTTGAAACAAAAGGCACCTTTAATTAAATCTGCTAGCGTATCGTAATTAAAATATTCCTTAATATTCTATTTATCGCAAAACATTCAACTAAAAATACTTTTATTTCACCTTCAAAGATTGGCAAGATTCAGCAAAATAAACATGACTTAAATCATAGTCTCATTTGACTAATATCAACTTTATCCTAATTGAATTTAAAGAAATTTGAAGCTAGAGAAATTTCAATAAATTGAGTCCACTAGTCAAATTACAACAATATTTATTTAAGGTTTAATTAATGAGAGTTATTAAATAGTAGACGATTAGGAATTATATCAAAAACAGAAAAAAAGCTATTTGAATGAAAAAACTATTAATTAGAATCAAACACCCGCTGACTATAGCATTGCTAGTATTTATGGTCTCCTTTGGGTTGAGTCTGTTTTTGGTCTACTCAAGATATCAAATAGATAAAGACCGAGAAAGTAACTTGATGATTAGTGAATTAAATCAATCAAAAGACCGACTTAATCAAACATTTTCATTTAACCTTTCTGCTGCCAGGTCGCTAGCTTTTTTGATTGAGGAATTGGGTGAAATTAAAAAGTTTGATAGCATCGCTTCTCAAATATACAATTCGAATAAGACCTTGGACGGATTGGTATTAACAAAGGGAAGTAATATCACCAATATTTACCCAAATACACTTAATGAAAAAGAAATTGCAATCAGCATTCAACAAATAACTTCAAAATTAGATTATTGGAACAATTCAGTCATCTTTCAAGATTCATTTATTTTAGGGCAAGATAATACCAGCGAAGCTGAAAAATTTATATTAGGAGGCCATCCCATTTTCAGTAACAATGAGATGGAAGGTTATGCAATTGTAATTGTTAAATTCAGCACAATTATTAAATCAATTGGAATAGATACCTCGGAGTTTCAATTTCAATTGAATAAAATGACTGATGATCCTAAAATTGAACTTAATGTATATCCCGAAAACCCAAACTTTGAAACAAGCAAGGCAGCCTTTTCTACCTTGCGAGAAAGTGGTTGGAAATTATATTTAAAGAGAAAACAAAAAGGTATACCTATTAACTTAATAATATTATTTTTATTTAGTACAATACTATCAATAATGTTAGGGGTGAGAGCCTATAAAATAATAAGAAGGCCACAAAAACTAAAACAATTGGTGGATGCGAAAAGCCTGGAATTATACCTTTCACAACATAAACACAAAAGTACTATAGATCGAATCACCGATGGATTTGCTTCATTGGATACAAACTGGCATTTTACTTATTTAAATAAGGCTGCCGCCGATTTACTTCATCGTTTACCAGAAGATTTAATTGGTAAGGACTTTCATTTAGAATTTCCAAACAGTGTTGGAAAGGAGTTTTATCAAGCCTGCGAAAGAGCAATGAAGGAACAGAAATACATGTTCCACCTAGAGCATCTTAAAACCGCCGATTTTTATATTGAAAATCATATTTACCCATCACCCGAAGGATTGTCAATTTTCTTAAAAGATATTACAGCCCAAAAGAGGCTTGATATTGAAGAAGAACTCAAAGTTAATCGTTTTAAAAGATTGGTTCAAAATAATGATGGGATTATTTCGGTGGCCGATAAGAACTTTAAATTAATATTTAATAGTGAATCTTCAGCGCTAATTACTGGTTGGACGGGAGATGACTATAATGACATTACCTTGCTTGATCATTTCCTTGAAGAAGACAAACCGGAGGTATTAAAAATCTTTCAACAAGTTCTAGAAAACCCTGGCAAACCGATACCTGTTACCATGCGTTTCAAACACAAGGAAGGGCATCTTATTTGGCTATCAGGAAGTTGCACCAATTTATTTGACGACCCGTATGTAAAGGGAATCGTTCTAAACTTTAAAGATATTTCAAATAAAAAAATAACCGAAGCGAAACTTAAAAGAGCCAATCAGCTTTATAATTTTACCAGTTTAATTAACCAAAGTATTGTAAAAGCTAAAAGCGAGGATGATCTCTTTAATGAGGTTTGTAGAATTTCAGTTGAAACGGGGGAATTCATGTTCGGATGGATTGGTGTTATAGGTAAAACTTCAAAAGTCATATTCCCCAAAAATTCCGAATGTGAAAAATGTGGTTATTTAGATGATTTACTTATCAGCGTCGACGAAACCATTCCTGAAGGTATGGGGCCAATAGGAAATGCAATTCGCAATGGTGAATATATTGTTTGTAATGATATAGCGAATGCTGATCATTTGAAACCATGTGCAACAAAGGGCAATAAATGTGGGTTTGCTGCCTCTATTTTACTCCCTATTACTAAAAACAATGCAATTTATGGTGTATTCGCTTTGTATTCAGAAAAGGCAGACTATTTTGATGATGAAGAAATTAAATTACTACTAAATGCAACTCAAGATATTAATTTCGGAATTGATGTCATGATGAAGGAGGCACATCGACAAGAAGTTATTGAAAAAATTAAAAGCAATGAACGACGATTTGAAGCCCTTATCGAAAATAGTTCCGATGGGTTATCCGTATTAAAAGAAGATGGAAGCATAATCTATAGAAGCCATTCGGGTCAAAGAATGCTTGGATATGTAAGTGAGATTATGGGTGAAAAACTTCGTCCCGACCTCGTTCATCCCGACGATAGAGATGCCTTTATTTTGTCTTTTATGCAATGCATTAGCGACCCTTTAAGAGTTAGTACAATTGAATACAGACATAAGATGCCCGATGACACCTATAAATGGATGGAATGTCGTTACTACAATCTTTTAAAAGAGCCTACGGTGAATGCCATTGTAATGAACTATCATGATATTACTGAACGTAAAGTAAAAGAACAGGAACGCATTCGAATAATGAATGACTTGATGCAGAGAACTCAAAATTTAGAGCAATTTGCATATATCGTTTCACATAATTTAAGAGCTCCTGTTGCCAATATTCTTGGCATTTCTAAAGTACTTAAAGATGAAATATCTACTTCAGAAAAAGCAGAGATAGAACAATTCATTTTTAGTGCTGTAGAAAACTTGGATGATATTGTTAAGGACTTGAATAAAATCCTTCATGTGCGATTTGAAATTACTGATAATAAAGAATTGGTTCACTTTAGCGAATTAGTTCAAGGTATTCAACTTGGATTGCAACATGATTTGGATAAAGACAATATTCAAATTATTACTGACTTTACTGCTATTGACAAGACCTTTACTCTCAAAAGTTATATTTATAGTGTATTCCATAATTTGCTTACCAATAGTGTGAAATTTAGAAAATCGGGGAAACATCAAGTCATCCGCATTAGAAGTGAAGTGCAAAATGATAAAATAAAAATATCATTCAAGGATAGTGGGTTGGGCATTGATTTGAAATTGTACAGCGGTAAAATATTCTCACTCTATCAAAGGTTCCATCCCGAAATTGAAGGCAAGGGATTGGGACTATTTATGGTAAAAACTCAGCTCGAAGTCATTGGTGGAAAAATTAGTGTAAAGAGTGAAGTGGGTATAGGAACTGAATTTATTGTTGAGCTTCCAAAGGATTAGAAAGGACCATTTCATCCTCTATAATCCCTCCTTATTGGTTGAGGTAATTCTCGTTTTTTTTCATGTTCTTTGTATCGACTCAGGTACCCCATGAAATTTAAAATACTACTACTCCTTCTATTCCCTCTTTTTGCCAATGCCAATAATGGCGATACAACCTATATCCGTTTTCAGAACAAAATGGATATGACCTATTATGGCAACTTCGATTTTAAAGGAAAATTCCCTGATGGATTGAAAACCTACCATCAAATCATCATGAAATACACCCTCGGTTGCGCCAGCACTGGCTGCAGCGGATGGGATTATACCAACCATATTCAATACTTGAAACCCTTAGGCGTTTTTGATTCGAGTATTGTTAAAATTGACACCACTGGCGGCAAGCACGATACCACTTGGAAGAAAACTGAACGCATTGACAAATATGAATTAGGACGTGTAATCACGCCTTATGGAACCTATATGCAAGGTGGAGGTAGCAATGGCTACCTGCCTACATGGCAACATCGTTACTGGTTTGATGTAACCGATTTCGCATCGATTCTTAAAGACTCTGGCACCGTAAGATGCCTTTACTCTGGATATAGTAGCGGATTTAGTGCCACCGTTGAATTCTATTTTATTGAAGGCACCCCTCCTCGTAATGTTCTTAAATTTGAAAATGTATGGGGAAGCGGTGGCGCCAATTGTATGGGCTATGCTAACTCCTCACAATTTGAAACTACTCAGGTACCCGCGAAAGCATTACAAATTTTACCCAATACAAAAAGTGCCTCTTTCCAGTTTACCTCCTCAGGTCACGGTGGCGATAATAATATAAATGCTGCCGAGTTTAATGAGGAAAGTGCTGATGTAATTTGGAATAAAACAAAAATTGGACGCATGCACCTTTGGCGCGACGACTGTGGCAAAAACCCTATCTACCCGCAAGGAGGAACCTGGATTTATAATCGTGCCAACTGGTGCCCAGGTACCAAAGTGAATACCTTCTACTTCGAAATCGATTCAACAAAATTACACCCTGGAAATATTGATTCTGTGGATGTGAATTACGATCCTTTTACCTGGACTGGTAACCAAACACCCTGCTATGCAATTGGCTCCTTGTTTGTGCAATACGGTGATTATAATTTTAAAAATGATTTATCTCTTACAGATATCATTGCACCAAGCACCAACGAAAATTATCGCCGATTGAACCCTATATGTTATAACCCTGTGATTGAAGTGAAGAATAAAGGAAAGAATAATATTACATCATGTACTATCAGTTATGGATTGCGTAATGGAATAAAATCAACGTATAACTGGACAGGGAATCTCGCTTTCAATCAAACCCAACAAATTACATTGCCGAGTATCAACTGGACAGGTGCCGCGGTCGGAAGTGTTTTCGATGTTGAAATCACTAATGTAAATAACACAACTGATGAATGGATTTATGATAATAAGATGAGTAGTAATATCACCATCACGCCGAAGCATGAAACGACACTGGTGGTATGGTTCAAGACCAATAATTTTCCACTTGAAAATAAATACAAGATGCTTGACTGGAATGGCAATGTCATCTTCGAAAAAAATAATATGACTACTGCAAATACGGTGTATAAAGACACGATTGCCATGGCGGTGGGTTGTTATACTTTTATGGTAGATGATGAAGGAGGCGATGGAATGAACTGGTGGGCGAACAAAGATGTAGCAGGAATTGGCACTGTTTATTTTAAGAATTTGAATGGCAATCTGGTAAAGAATTTCCAAATGGATTTTGGCAGTGAAATACGTTATCAATTTACCACTTCCTATTTACTTGGAGTTAAAAATGAAATCGACGAAACCGAAAGTATCATCATTTATCCAAACCCGTCAACAGGTACCATCAATATAGAACTTGCCAATGCTACAAAGCCATCTATTATTTCAATCTATGATATGAATGGTAAACTAATTTTCGAGAAGAATACAGAAATATTACAGACTGAAATTACCGCGAATATCAGCACCAAAGGAATTTATTTGGTGAAAGTAAATAGTGGTGATAAAATTTTAACCCAACGAGTAATTATACAATAAAATAAATCGTAGCATTTATCGTGTTCTCAAAAATTACCCCCGCTTTTATTCAGGAATTGAAACTTGAAATTCCTGAAAAGCTTTTATTCATTGATCAGGAATCACTCCTTAATTATTCGCACGACTATACCGAGGATTTAAATTTCCTTCCCGAAATTGTTATCAAACCTATTACCGTTGAGCAAGTGCAATGGATTGTAAAATGCTGTGCAAAATTTAAAATACCCATTACCCCTCGCGGTGCTGGTACTGGCTTGAGTGGAGGTGCATTGCCAATCTTAGGTGGTGTATTATTAAGCATGGAAGGCATGAATAAAATTCTTCAAATTGATGAAGATAATTTGCAAGCCATTGTTGAACCAGGAGTAATTAACGAAGCACTTCAAATTGCAGTACAAGAGAAAAATTTATTCTACCCACCCGACCCGGCAAGTAAAGGAAGTTGTAGCCTGGGTGGAAATATTGCAGAAAACGCTGGTGGCCCAAAAGCTGTAAAATATGGGGTTACAAGCCATTATGTTTTAAACTTAGAAATGGTATTGCCTAATGGTGAAATCATTTGGACAGGTGCCAATACGCTTAAGAATGCAACGGGATACAATATAACACAATTGGTTGTTGGTAGTGAAGGTACCCTGGGAATCGTCACCAAAATTGTTTTGAAATTGATTCCCTTGCCACAAAAAAATATGTTGCTTTGGGTTCCATTTCCCAATGCCGTGGATGCTTGTAAGGCGGTGACAGCGATCTTCAAAGCAGGTATTACACCATCTTGCATCGAATTCATGGAACGCGATGCCCTCCTATGCGCTTTCGACTTCCTGGCCAAGCCCAATACATTAGATGAATCGACCAACGCTGTTTTATTGATAGAGGTAGATGGAAATTACGAAGAGCAGCTTCTCAGAGATTGTGAAGTGATTGGAGAAATAACCTTAGCTCATCATGCCCAGGATGCCCTATTGGCAGATGCTTATGAGCAAAAAGAGCAATGGTGGAGAATACGCCGCTGTATTGGTGAAGCGGTGAAACATAGCAGTATTTACAAAGAAGAAGATACGGTAGTGAGCAGGGCTTACTTGCCACAGCTACTCGAAGGGGTGAAAAAAATTGGTTCTGATTATCGCTTTCGCTCGGTGTGCTACGGACATGCAGGGGATGGCAATTTGCATGTAAATATATTGAGAGATGAATTGACGGAAGAAGCTTGGAAGCGTGTAGAAACCGAAGCCATACCAGAAATTTTTACTTTGTGTAAAGCGCTCGGTGGCACCATCAGTGGCGAACACGGCATTGGTTATGTGCAGAAGAAATATATGAATATCCTCTTCAGTGAAATGGATTTAAACTTAATGCGTCAAATAAAAAATGTGTTCGACCCATTAAGCATCATGAATCCTTCAAAAATATTTTAGTGCTTCTTGTTGGTCGGCATCGATCGGTAAATGATGCTATAGGTAAGCCTTACAGAGAGGGTATTAAATCGAATATCCGAACCCACTAAGAGTTGCCCTCCACCAACTCCTAATTTTGTGTTCGGGTCTTTGAATCCATCCATATTCTTTGGAATATATGGGCCATAAAGTCCTTGATCGGCAGGGTCCTGTTTCAAAGCAATCCCTGCAGGAAATAAATCATCTTTCATTTTCTTAAAGGAGAAATCAGCCCTAAATGTTAGTTTTATTCTGCCGTAGCCAATATAGTACTCAGGCCCCAATACAACATACGAATATTTGCATTTGAAAATTCCTTCTAAATAAGTCTGACCACTTGCCTTAGTATTACCCAAAGAATCGAAATAGTTTGGAGTAATGGTTGCGGCTCCAAAGGTGCCTCCAATATTAATTCCCAGTCCGCGAGATTTCTTTCTCTTGCCAATATAAAATGCTATTTTTCGTTCATCAGCATCTAATGTAAATCCTCTTTTCCCTAGGATTTTATTGTATTTATCTCGTTCAAAAGTTGATGCCGTTGTTTCTGTATGAATGGCAGTCTTACTTAACTCAATTCCCAAGGATGCAATACGAAATCCAATTCCATACGTCGGACTGGCCTTCGATGTAAAATTTGGAATTTCCACATTATATAAGGTTGAGTATAAATTCCGGAAATCATCAAAGGAAGGATATTTTAAGATGCTGTATTGAAAACCGTAAACGATGTTTAACTCAGTTGGAAAAAATTCAGCCACATTTTTTCCAAGCAAATAACCTTTTAAACCTTTTTCTGTTTTAGGTTTTGCATTGGTTTGAGCTGGAAGTATTATTGAATAAGAAAAGAAAATGCAACTTGCAATGAATACACGCAGGATATTGGCTGATTTCATTAGACTGAAGGTTTTGTTAGTAAAACAAAGATATTGGGTCAGTCCAAATAAAAAAACAAAATTTGAGACAGAACTGATGGAGAGTTAACCTATAGCTTGAACTTACTCCAAAACTCCAAACAGTTTGAGTTTCACTTCCTTATTATCCGCATTCGAATTTACGGTGACTCCAAAAGCAAAATCACCCTTGGCATGTTTGTTGGTGTCAAATTCAATTTTTATTTCACCATCGGCATTTACATCGATGATGCTATCCTTGATGGGCACAATTTTAACGCTGCTACTCAATGCCGTAACCGAGCTAATTCTCACCTTTTTATCACCCGTATTAGTATAAGTAAAACTAAAGGTTTCGATGCCTCCCTGCTTTATACT
The DNA here is from genome assembly GCA_903910445.1 of uncultured Bacteroidota bacterium. Lineage (GTDB taxonomy): Bacteria > Bacteroidota > Bacteroidia > UKL13-3 > UKL13-3 > CAINMV01. The sequence continues at coordinate 9,074 of CAIVZR010000012.1, read as the reverse complement.
TCCCAAATCCCTGAACGATTCGTCGAATTTTAAATGCCCTCTTCCAGGCACCATCGACATGAATATGAGGGCTAGAACCCCTACAAATATTGATTTAAAACGCATTTGAAATTTTTTGGTAAATATACAGAATGAAATGTTATTTTTGCAAGCCCAAAATTAGGCATAGAACGCGCCAAAGAATATGAAATTATCCCAATTTAAGATTACCATCCCCGAACCTTTAGTAGCTAAGTACCCATCAAAGAATCGTGACGAATGTCGTTTAATGGTACTTGATAGAAAAAATCAAACCATCAAACATCGTATGTTTAAAGATGTGTTGGAGTATTTCGACGATCAGGATGTGATGATTGTAAACAATACCAAGGTATTTCCTGCGCGCTTATGGGGAAATAAAGAAAAAACCGGAGCGAAAATTGAGGTTTTCTTATTGCGTGAACTTAATAACGAACTTCGTTTATGGGACGTATTGGTTGATCCAGCTCGTAAGATACGTGTAGGTAACAAATTATATTTCGGAGATGATGATATGTTGGTAGCTGAAGTGGTTGATAATACTACTTCACGTGGACGTACTATCCGTTTCCTATTTGATGGTGACGATGCCGATTTCCGCAAAGCCATTGGATACTTGGGAGAAACCCCAATCCCAAAATACCTGAAGCGCGAAGCAGAGCCAAGTGATGCAGAGCGTTACCAAACTTTATTTGCTAAGAATGAAGGTGCAGTAGCTGCTCCAACTGCTGGTTTGCACTTTAGCCGCGAGCTCATCAAACGTATGGAAATTAAAGGTGTGAACTTCGCTGAGGTTACCTTACATACTGGCTTAGGTTCATTTCGTGCAGTAGAGGTAGAAGATCTTACCAAACATAAAATGGATAGCGAACAAGTAATTATCACTCAAGAAAATTGCGACCTCGTTAACAGAGCCAAAGAAAATAATCAAAGAATCTGTGCTATTGGAACTACCTCGATGAGAGCCATCGAATCGTCGGTATCGGCCAATAAGCGCTTAAATCCATACAATGGTTGGACAGATAAATTCGTTTTCCCTCCATACGAATTCAGTATTGCCAATAGCATGGTTACCAACTTCCACATGACTGAAAGCACCTTGTTGATGATGTCGGCAGCCTTTGCTGGATACGATTTCTTAATGGAAGCATATAATGTAGCGATCAAAGAAAAATATCATTTCTTCAGCTATGGCGACGCCATGTTGATCATATAAATCACCTTCAAATTCTAAGAATGCCGTAATTTGGTTATAAAAACTAATTACGGCTTTTTTATTTTTGCCCATCATGAGAAAAATCGCACTGATTGTAGCCGGAGGAAAAGGAGAACGTATGGGTCATGAAGTTCCCAAACAATTTCTAGAGTTGGCCAATAAACCTTTATTGATGCTTACCATTGAAAAGTTTCGTCATACCTGTAACGAAATTTTGGTGGTACTCCCTGCTGCTCAAATAAATTATTGGAAGAAATTATGTGAAATACATCATTTTAGTATTCCACATGTGGTGATTGAAGGAGGTGAAAACCGCACCCGCTCTGTGTTTAACGGATTGAATACTTTAACAACGCCATGTTTAGTAGCGATTCATGACGGGGTACGTCCATTAATTGAAGAATCAATTATCGAGCTTGCCTTTGCTGACGCTGAAGAAAAAGGAAATGCGGTAGTGAGTGTAAAATTGAAAGACTCCATTAGGGAAGTAACCGATGGAATTAGTAAGGCTCAGCTTCGAGAAAATTTTGTGCTCATTCAAACGCCACAAACCTTTCGCTCAGAAATCATTATAGATGCCTATAAACAATTGATGAACTCGGGTAAGGATATTACAGCATTCACTGATGATGCTTCGGTAGCCGAGCATTTTGGGGCATTCATCAATTTAATTGAAGGGAGTTATCGGAATATAAAGATTACCACTCCTGAAGATTTGCGCATCGCCGAAGTACTCATGCGTACCTCATAATTCGTTGATGATCTTCACCAATTTCTGAAGTTGAATTTCGTGAGAGAACTTCAATTCGCAAGTACTCCTCCCCTGCTTACCAATACTATCAAAGGTTCCCATCTCTTTAAATCGTATCAGCATGGCATTCGCTAGTTCTGCATCATGCTCTGCTGGAATGATAAACGTATCGAATTTATGCGTGAGATAATCTTTTACATCGCCTACATTGGTAACAATGGTTGGTACCCCAGAGGCCAAATACTCGGCAAGCTTGGTAGGCGAACCATGGTGGGCGTACTTCGTATCAATTCGGTTCATGAGTAAGAGCTGACACTCTTCCAATAATTTAGGAATCCGGTCATAGCTTACCAATCCGGTCATCTCCACTTTCTCGGTTAATTTTTTCGATTCGATCAAAGCACGAATGCGATCAAAATTTTGACAGTAGCCTATGAGTCGCAATCGAAGCTGTGGGTTTTCCTTTTGTGCTATTTCAAAAGCTTGAATGATGCCTTCTACCCCATCCTTATAACCAAAGGAACCAATATATCCAATGAGTCCTTCGCGTTTATTAGCATGATTGGTAAAACGCCGCAAATCAACAATGATAGGGATTAGGGAGAGTCGCGATTTGGGCAAATAATCTTTATAATGGGTATACAAATTTTTTGAAATCACGATGAGGTGATGACATAGATTCTGCGCATTGCGTTCATCGAAGAGATGTACCCTTCTCCAAAAATTCTGGCGTAAGGTATTCCCATCTCGGTATGCCGATTTCAATTCAGTTTGTTCGAAGACGATTTTCTTTCTGCTGAGTTTCGACATCAGGATGATATGCCAGTAGGCAATGATATCGGGCGAATAAATATAGGTGATATCGAATTCGTGCTGATGACGAATAAAGAAACCTATCATCCGAAAAAATGAATAGATGCTTTGAAGTATTTTCCCTGAAACTGATTTTGGGCGCTTGCTTGAGCGGGTAATAAACTCAAAAGGAATGTCTTGCCATACACCTTTAGATTCGGTATTGACCCCTTCATTATTAAATACCGAGGCCCATAAAAACACAAGCTGCACCTTGATACCGGCTTCTTGCAGTGCATGGGCATAGGCTTTCATACGGGAGTTCGCACCATTTCCTTCAGGGAAATCACCACTCGAAAATATTACTACCCGTTTCGTCAATAGATTGCTGTATTAATTGCGCCTCCGAAAATAAATAAATTTGCTGGGAGTGCTTCCTTTTTAAATCAATATTACAATTCATTACCTTCGCCCCTTCTATGAGCAATACCATACAAAAGAAAAAGGATGCCTTCGAGCGTTTATTGAATGTGATGGACGATTTGAGAGCTAAATGTCCGTGGGATATGAAGCAAACCATTCAAACGTTACGACATTTAACCATTGAAGAAACCTACGAACTGGCTGAAGCCATCGACGATGAAAATTTCCCAGAAATAAAAAAGGAATTAGGCGATTTATTATTGCATATCGTTTTCTATGCCAAGATTGGAGATGAGAAAAATGCCTTCGATATTGCCGATGTATGTGATGCCTTATGCGAAAAGCTCATTGTTCGCCACCCGCATATTTATGGCGATGTAAAGGTTTCGGGAGATGAAGAGGTGAAACAAAACTGGGAAAAAATCAAACTCAAGGAAGGAAACAAATCGGTATTAGGTGGTGTTCCCAATGCTTTGCCTGCTATCATTAAAGCCATGCGTATGCAGGATAAGGCGGCCCAAGTGGGTTTCGACTGGAGCAATAAGGAAGATGTTTGGGAGAAGGTGCAAGAAGAACTTCAAGAGTTTAAAAATGCAAGTACCCCAGAAACGCGTGAGCAAGAGTTTGGCGATTTACTTTTCTCTTTAATTAATTATGCGCGTTTTGAAGATATCAATCCCGATGCTGCATTAGAGAATACCAATCGCAAATTCAAATTCCGTTTTCAAAAAATAGAAGAGCATGCGCGTTCACTTGGGAAATCAATCACCGACCTCAGCATTGATGAGATGAATGAAGTATGGGAAAAGGCGAAGCAGGGGTAATTTATCTTACCAGTTGTAAGGTTCCATCATACTCGTATTGCTTTGAATCCATACCTGTAATATTTATTTTATAGATATAGACATCCATAGGTAAGGGTATATTCTGATAATTCCCATCCCATCCATGGCTTGTATAATTATTTGAAAAATACACCCGATCACCCCAGCGATTATAAATTGATACTTCGAAGCTTTTAATATTCGAAGCCACAACCATAAACTTTTCATTATTCGCTACCCCATCGGGTGAGAAGGCATTTGGAATAAATACTTTTATATCGGGATAAACTCTTACCGTGCGTTTTACTTCACTGGCACATCCATCCACAGTAATTTGTTTCAAGGTAATTATGTGAAACCCACTATCTGCTGGGTAGGTATGTGTGACTTGTGCACCAGAAGCATCTGGAATATTATAATTTACTGGCTCATCATACCACCATTTAATTTCTTTGATGCTCGCATTTGCATTTTTATTGAATGATGTAAATGTAAATTTAGGAGCGATATTGGTGGTATACCCCGGCGAATCGGGAGTAAATTCAAACCAAGGCTGACTCATTTCAAAAACCTTCACTGAATCGAGATATTGAATGGTTGAAATACAATCGCCCAATGGGTTGGTGATACTACAACTCACTTTATAAATTCCAGACCTTTCATAAAAATGTATGGGTGTAATTGAATTCGATTTATTATTCGAGCCACTTTGAGCATCACCAAATTCCCAGTGGTAAATTAAATTGGAAGGAAGCTTTTGTGAGTTTTCAATAGTGCATGCAAACTTGGTAGAGAATGGTGCACAACCTGCTTTGTTGTTAGTGGTAATTTTAAAAACAGGTTTGGCATAAATAAGTGCGGTGGCTTTTGCAGTAGTTTTCGGGCATTCGTTATTGGCGATATCGATGCTTTCCCATACGAGTTGAATTTCTCCCTTAGCCAGTTCTATTGGGCTTGGCATATAGTAAGCGATGGGATCATTCTCCTGAGTGCCACGGATAAACGTTCCAGTGTAATTTATCCAATGCCCAGTATAAGGTGCAATGATAGAAAATTCAAGTTTGAAACCACTATCAGGATTCATGGCTACCCACTCGCAAAGGCTACGAATTGGCTTGATGGTAACTTTGGGTTTGGCTTCAATAAAAAAGCTATCGATGGCAATGCCATTACATCCATACTGCGTTTGATACTTTAGCATGATATAATGCATGCCCGCTTTAAAATTACTCGGCACAAAATAATTATTGCTATGGAGCTTTTGGTCAATAAAATAAGCAGTTTCGGTAATCAAATTATTATTAGCGCTATTGAATATTTTGAAATATTGCTTGGATGTATCACACTCACAATAGCGTCTTTTTGGATTACTCAAAATCACGGTTGAATTGGGATACACTTTAAAACTGGTTGAATCGGAACTCGTCATTCCAAGAGAATTAAATTTATAAACTACTTTAATTTGTATAGGAGAACTTGAACCAGTAGCAAAAACTAATTTACCTGGATCGAAAATAGTACCACTAATGGGTGCTGCATTGATATACCATTGTCCGCGGGTATTTGAAATATATTTAGGATTTAGATTGGTTCGAATATCCAAATTAATTGGATTGGAGATGGCACATAAATCGGCAATCGTATCTAAAACAATATTAGGCACCGGGAAACTTTGAATTGGATAATGTGCTGAGAGAGGCCGCGCATCCTTGATGGAAACGAAGGCAGTATTGGTTTCCACGGGTGAATTAAAATCGAAATAGATAAAAACTTTACTATTTATTTTACTGCCGCTTACAATATTTTTTAAAGGTGCAATACTATACGTAATAAAGCCATGGCTATTTTTCTCATCCTTAGCACTATCCACCAGGTAAATCTTCTCAAATTCAAATCGAAGAATGATGGGATTAATTCCTGTAATATTTGTTTTAAAGGAATGTGAAGCCATATCAATTTTCAGTGTTTTTAAATCGAGCAATTCGGATAGAGTATCCATTACCACAATATTGTATGCGGTATCAGAGCCTGTATTTTGAAAGTCGATTCGATAGTGTAATGTTTCATTGCGTTGCACAATCTTTTCTGGTCCAACGCCTGCAGGGATTACCGATATTCCGTTGGGATCGTAACTATTTACTATTTCATAGCATATCTCTTTCATGGTAAGCCCCTCAGAATATGGTGGCAAATCATTAAAACTGGTGGTATCGTGCTTGGTAGCATCCCAACTGGTTCGGGCCAAGGTGCATGGATTACTGTGTCCGGGATAATAAATACTTTGATTGGCTTCTAAACGATAGGTACTATTATTTGAATTGATGATGAACTCAAACTGATCCTTTTCCTTCAATTTAAATTTGCCGCTCTTGCAAAGCAAGGAGTTTTCATAAAGACGATAATCGTTGGAATCGCTCATTAACTTACCAGTATTGGAAATTGTAAATTTTAAATAATTACTATCCAGGGCAGTGATTGTTGTGTTTATAAAGCTCGAATCGTAGGCGGTATCCAATCCGAGCTCCTTGTATTTTTTATTATCGGGGGCAATCCAAAATTTGAAACATCTAAACTGACCCACAATTCCACTAATACAATCGACAATCGTAGATATTCGAATCTTTCCATGGGTGCCTGCGCTAATCTTACCTAGCGAAAATATAAGTGTATCCCCTTTTAAAGTATAGTTTCTATCTGCTCCTAAGAATTGTGTATTCGGTGGAAGTATCATTACAATCTCTACATTCTCGGCGTCTTCTGTTCCGTTATTGGCATAATCAAAATAACCATAATGTGATACACAAGGGCGCATTCCCACTTCAATAAAATCAACTACTAAAATAGGCACTCGATAGAGGTTAACTGCAAAATTCAATCCGATGGTATCTGGCTTGATGGTATCAGTTTTAATAGTATGCGTTCCTCCAATTGGGTAAGTATAATTTTTAAATACCGCTAAGATGGTTTCTGATAAAGCCGGTTTTATTTGATAGGTCCCCGAATCGAGATACATGGTATATTTTCCTTGATCGTCGGTATAAGTGCCACAGAAGAATGGATTTGTAGTGATTAGTGTATTTGAAATTGCGATATCATTTTTTGATTTGACTCCAGTTGAATCCATCGATTCGAAGAGGCTACCGCTCACTTCAATTCCTTTGATGATTTTTCTTGTATCAATGGTATCGTAATATAAAGTGATACAGGCACTCGCTTTAATACTAATTTTAAAAATATAAATCCCTGTATCGGGCAAGTAAAAAGTATAATTAATTAAATCCTGGTTACCTATTGTTTTTAAAACAGCATTAGATGAAGGACTTCCCAATTTCACAGGCTGGTATATATACACGATTCCAAAATGACTCTTACTGGCACTGTCTTTATTGATGATGGCAACATATTTCCCTTCTTTAATTTTTAGAAATTTCCTTGTAGCAATAGGGTTATCAGCCACCATTATACTATAGCTCCTGATAATTCCACCTACCAAAGGGCAATGGTTATCGCTCGCGCTGGCTGTAAAATAATGCGGAAGCGAGCTGGCATCGTTGGTTGTAGGTGTCCAACATAAAGAGCCAGTTGCACGTTTCACTGTTCCATTATTAGCATTCCAGGTGGCGCCGGGTATTCCTTCATTCCAACTAATTTTAGTAGAATCGGTGAGGTCCTGGTCATTGGTATTGATGGTAATACATATTTCCTGCCCGGCACAAGCCTCGTAGGCAAAGGGGCCCGACAGACTTGGTAATTTATTATTGCAATTTTGAACAATTGAGAATTGCATGTCTCTTGCCGTTTTTCCAATCACCTTATATTTACCTTGAGCATTCTTACGCCATTCGGTAACCATTACTTTCATCACTGTATTTTGAACCTGCATGGGTCGGAAACACATTTCACAAGTGCGTGGATCAAGGTTAAAGCCGGTAGGTGGATTGGCATTCGGATTGGGATTATTACCGCCTAAGCAAGTGAGTGGATAGTTATAACTCCATGGCGAACTATATCCACCTCCGAGTGGTGGAGCCATGGCGAATGAAAGCGAATCACCATCGGCATCGTACACTCCTTGATTATAACAAACATCTTGTCCAGCACATTTTATAGCGATGGGTGGATTTCTAAATTCTGGTCCGTTATCGTAGGGCGCAATACAGTGGTTCAACCATGATTCGGTATAAAAATTAGCATCGGCATAACCAGTAGTTATATTACTGTTCCTGCAACACATATCGGTTCTTATTTTATACCAGCAACAATTGGCGAAGGTATCTCCAAGATAAATTTTATAGATCCATATATGTCGCTCAATACCCATTGGAATCAGCGCGGTGGATTGTCCGGAGCCACCCGATGAAGGGCAAATTTTTTGAGCTGTAGGGCATATTGGGGTGATATCTTCTACCGTATGCGAGATGGCGCTACCATAATGCACCACATTAGAAGAGGCGCAGGAGTCGCTGGTGATGCTGAAGTTGGGGTATGAAATATTATCGGCACCATCTGTGCATCGGCGATAGGCGGTGATGGTAATCAGGAAGGTATCGTTGCCAGCCGACTTCCATTGAATATCCATTCCAAGTAAATGATTGGCATGAGTTTTTTGTGTAAAACCCAATAAAATCAATACGAATAAGCTGAGGTTAGGTATTATTTTTCTCATGATAAAATGGGATTACAATTACCATGAGTACCAAACAATGGAATAAGGTTGCAAAAATAGTTATGCCCTTTTTCGAATTAGTTGTCTTTTTAATTACTAAAAGAGACGAAGTAGTTCGATATTAATCGCTAGAAGTTTAGGCTTATTGTTAGCAGATTGACTCCAGAAATAAAATCTTCCGCCTATTGAAAATTGAGTGCTTACAAGATTTAGTAACGATCAAAAGATAAGTTAAAGTTAAAGCTTTTTAGATAAAGAATATTGAATTATCTATAGTGTATTGAATCATTTCATTGATGTAATAACACCTTTAGTTCTCTCCTTAAACAAAAAAAGCCGAGTAATGATACTCGGCTTTTAATTCTTGTAGCGGGGAGCAGTCTC
>CAIVZR010000011.1 GCA_903910445.1 uncultured Bacteroidota bacterium | reverse complement strand
TCCTTTGTTTCAAATACGAGCTGCCCCCAGCGCGTATAGATTTTCATCTCCATCGAATCGCATTTCGGGTTAATGCCACCTACTTCAAAGAAATCATTCTTACCATCTCCATTGGGTGTAAACACATTGGGAACAATGGGGGGTGTGGGTTTGAAGGTTTCAAAGTCTAAGTTTTTTGAGATGCTATCTGAACATGAATAATTCCTATTTACAAAGAGCTTAATACTATACTTACCTGTAGCTTGATAGCTATGTGAGGGATTTGAATTCAAGCTATCAAGTGTCCCATCACCAAAATCCCATAAGAAGTTAATCTGGTTTATACTTTTGTTTTTAATACTAATGGTATTATTACAATAAGATACATCTAAATCAAAATCTGCTTTTGAATTATCTAACATCGTAACTTCATCATATGAAGTGTCAAATCGATTACAAGTATTCGTGTCCTCACAAATTAATCGAATTTTATAAGTTCCTGCTTTGGTATAGGTATAAACAGGGCTTTGCGTGGTATCATCTGTTATCCCATCATTATCAAAATCCCAGTAATAGTGCACCGCTTTGCTTTTGCTATTCATTGCAACCGTTTGTGGAACACAGGCAATTCTTGGAGTGGCTCTAAAATCTGCAATGATGGCGGTATGTAATTGAAAATCCAATTTGAATGCAACATTACTGCATTCTTGGCTCGCGTTTTTCTTATATACTACATTCGCAGGTTGGGTAGGGAAATCAGAATGAAAGCCCGGATCGGATCCATTGTTCTGACAACTGGCACAAATGGCACCATAAATAATTCCTCGTTTATCAAATCTGCTTGTGCCTCCATCAACATGATCTTTTGTTGAATCTCCCCCAAGAAAGGTGGTGTATCTAACACCATCACAATTGGGTTCAAATACTATTAAATAAAAATCGTTACCATCGGTTGTACTATACGCTGGTGGAAAAGGTGTAGATACTATTGGCATTCCAATAGTGCTTCCCCCATGGTCAATATTCAAATCACTTCCCCAACCACATACATAAATCAAGTTGCAATTATCAACCAAGAAAGCTGTTGGAGATATATTTGGGTCAGGATGTGAACCTCCTCTATCACTTCCAAAAATAGTTGAGAAATCCTTCTTTAATAGCGTGCTATCTAGTTTAATTATATACTGTCCGCTTTTCGGATTACTATATTTTCCTGATGATACTTGAAAATTTCCTTCAGTTTGACCTGTTGCAAATACATTGCCTTTCTTATCAATTTCTATAAAATAGGTTTGATCCTTTTCATCTGTTCCAATATAAGTTGCTGAAAGAATCTGTTTTCCTGCATTGTCAATTCGTGCAATGAATCCATCGGTTTCACCGCCACCATAGTTCTTTTGAAAGCCTTTATTAGTTTGAGGGAAATCACTGCTACCAGTGCCCCCAGAAACATAAACAGTATTATCTTTATTCAAATCTATTGAATATACTGCGTCTTCTTTACTACCTCCCAAAAAAGTACTCCAATAAAGATTGGAAAGATTTGAATCAATCTTAAATACAACCCCATCAAAAGCTCCTCTAATCGTATCTTGGATCGGATTTTTTAGTGGAAAATTGGATGATTCGGTGATTGATCCCACATAATAATTATTGTCTTTGTCTGCTATTAAATCTCCACGAAATTCATCTGCATAGTTATAAACCAAATTACTATTTGTTCCATTATAAGATACTCCGTCAAATTTGTTTCCTCCCAGATAAGTCCCTGCCAGAAAAGAACCTGCTTCGTTAAATTTTATTAGAAAGATATCTGTCTTCCCCCCTAGAATACCATCATTCAAGGTAGTATCAAATGCACTCTGACTATGAGGGAAATTTTTGGAGAAGGTAGATCCCATCACGATGAGATTATCATTATAATCCACCAATAAACTATGTGGGTATTCATTATCATTTCCTCCTAAGTAGGTTGCGTAGATTAGTGAAGTGCCTGTTGCATTGTACTTGCTAATAGTAGCATCCCAGCCCCTTAGATTATCAACCCCTACAAAAGCGTATCTAGAGCTCCCTCCCTGGTAAGTTTTTCGAAACGCTCCTACAGTAGTTGGATAGCCAATTCCTGAACTATTCTCTACGCCAGTAATACCTGCACTGTATAAATTTTCCTTACTATCAAAAGCCGCTGTAAAACCAAAATTATCAACAACACTTCCTGAGTAGGTTGCAAAAACAATAATTGGATCTATAACTAATGGTGATTTCAAATCATAAGTAGCTACCTGAAAACTAACTACATTTTCTTTGAGAACAAAAATGCAAGGAACCTTAACTACCACCCCTTGAATAATTTGATATGCATAAGGTTCGGCTTCTACCAATTCATTCACACTGGTTCGTATTTTTAGCTTTCCATCTTCTAATCTAAGTTCGCAACCCTCATATTGCATTTGTATTGAATGATAATTGGCTTCCGGATTTACAATGAAATTGTATTTTAATGAGTTATTGGCAGTGAAAATCTCATAATCGATTTTAGGATAAATATCATGGTAAACCAATCGATGATAAAGTGGAACATGGCTTCTCCACATTGTTGGATTATTTCCTATATAATAATTGTGATATGTTTCTTGAATTTCTTGTTCTTCAATATCGGCATTTGCATTCGCGTCTTTGAATCGCATTCTAAATGCATGGTAACTGGCGATAATCTGATCATTATCGTTGCTGCTTTTTGAAAAATAATGGTGCATTTGATCATGCAATTCACGAGCGCTACTTGGGCTAATAAATGAATATGATATCCCATTTTTTTCTAAAAATATTTCCCCATTGGGAACATTCGTTTTATACAAAAACGGCTCCTGCCATTGACCAATATTTTTTACGAAGGAAAGTGCGGAAGAGGGATGAGGGCGAACCATTTTCTTTTGAGCATGCAGCGTCCCATAGCAAAAACATGCCAGCAGTAAGATGGCGATATGTAATGGTTTACGTGCGTGAATCATCCCGATATGCAATAGACAAATATAATGAAAATGGTTGCATTAAGTTGACTTGGTGCAGGTAGCTCCAAATAATAAATGGTGGATTGATTATTTAACTATTTGTGCCGTATAAAAAACAGATAAAATGAATAGACAAAAACGCATTTCTTTTTCCAATAAAAAACCGGAGCAGGTGATCCTACTCCGGTGATTATTTTAATGTATCGAATCGCTTACTTTGCGAAGTTCACCGCACGTTTTTCACGTATAACGGTTACTTTGATTTGTCCAGGATAGGTCATATCTGTTTGAATCTTATGTGCGATATTCAAACTCATTACGTCTGCTTCCGCATCGGTAACGCGTTCTGCTTCTACAATAACACGTAACTCACGTCCTGCCTGAATAGCATAAGCATTGGTTACCCCATTATTGCTGCGTGCCAATTTCTCGAGGTCGCCCAAACGTTTGAGGTACTGCTCAGTATCTTCACGGCGCGCTCCAGGGCGGGCTCCAGAGATAGAGTCACACGCCTGAACAATAGGTGAGATAATATCGGTCATCTCAATTTCATCGTGATGCGCTCCAATGGCATTGCATATAATCGGATTTTCTTTGCAACGCTCTGCGATTTTCATTCCCAATAATGCATGCGGCATTTCTGGATCTTCTTCACTCACCTTACCAATATCATGCAATAAACCGGCACGTTTGGCCAATTTCACATTCAATCCTAAATCGGCGGCCATAATAGCACAAAGATTGGCTACCTCGCGGCTATGTTGCAATAAATTTTGTCCGTAGCTACTGCGATAACGCATCTTACCTACCAGGCGTATCAACTCAGGATGTAATCCATGAATTCCTAAATCGATCGCAGTACGTTTTCCCAATTCTGCAATTTCTTCTTCCAAGTCGCGTTTGGTTTTCTTCACCACCTCTTCCACACGTGCTGGATGGATACGTCCATCTTGCACCAAACGATGCAAACTCAAACGGGCAATTTCACGACGATATGGATCAAAGCAAGATAAGATGATGGCTTCCGGGGTATCATCCACAATAAACTCCACCCCAGTTTCGGCTTCTAAGGCACGGATATTACGGCCTTCGCGACCAATGATACGACCTTTGATTTCATCATTATCGATATGGAATACCGAGATTGAATTTTCGATGGCATGCTCTGATGCGGTACGCTGAATGGTTTGAACGATAATCTTCTTAGCATCCTTTGATGCATTGAGTTTCGCTTCATCAGCAATATCCTTGATTTGATTGGCTGCCTGTGCACGTGCTTCGTCTTTCAAGCTTTCGATGAGCTGTAACTTGGCCGCCTCGGCGGTTAGGCCTGCCATCACCTCCAACTGTTTAATTTGTTGGCTTTGATGTTTCTGTAATTCGTCGTGCTTGGCCTTGTTGATTTCGAGTTGGGTTGTCAAGTCTTTCTTAAGCTTATCGACGTCCACTTCTTTGCGGCTCATATTGTCCATCTTCTGCTTTAAGCCCTGTTCCAGTGCTTTGGAGCGTTGTTCGCTTTGAACAAGCTGACTATTACGCTTAACAACATCTCTTTCGTTTTCCTCTTTCAGTTTCAGAATTTCCTCTTTAGCCTCCAAAATCTTGTTTTTACGTAATACTTCGGCTTGAGCCTCACCTGCAGCAATTATTTTCTTCTTCTCGGCTTCGGCGTTGATTTCGTTTTTCTTATTCCGGCTGCTATTAATCACCAAAGTTATAATGGTGGCCAGAATCACTCCTACTAAAAATGCAATGAGTGCATACAATTTACTATCATCCATAATGGGTTTCCTTCTAAAAAGGGATCGTAATTAAAGGTTTAAAAATTACGCGAGGAAGGGGATGAAAACGAAGCTACTAAATAGATTCAGCCGATTGTAAGGTGGTATGTAAAGTGTCGATTTCGGTTTGGGCTTGTTCCCACTCGAGTGCCACTTTTTGCAACTGACCGTTATGTGTAGCAAATTCCAATGCACACATGGCCAGGGCATCCTTTACATCTACTTTAAATTGATGCTGATGTTGTTGTATCTTTTGATTAATCAATTCCACTGCCGCCAACACCTCGTTATGGGTGCTCTCGTCAACGGTAAGCGAGAATTCCTTCCCTGCAATGGTAACTTTTAATGTAGCCATTATGATGAATCAATTTTTTATTTAGCTGCTTAATTTAGCAATACAACGGTCGACTTCTTTAATCATTTCGTTCAACTTCTGCTTTAACTCTATATTCGAAGCAACCGTATTCCCTTCTATCGCTTCTGCAAGTTTAACGATTTTATTTTGTTCTGCTAAATTTTTTAATTCGGTACTTTCTTCTATGGTGGCTGACTGTTGGGTAGCCAAACGCTCAATATATTGATGTATTTGCCTTTCAAGCTCCGAATTGGCAGCCTGACTGGCCTTCAGCTCGGCGTATAGAAACTCCATTTGATGGGGGTTGCCAGCTGCTTCGGGGTGAACCGGAGTTACTTCCTCTTGAACAACCGCTATTGGATGTGATACCCGATTTTGTTTCATCAAATCCTTTTCAAACTCCAAATTGGCAATCTGGGCCATCAATTGGGCGATTCTCGAATTAAGGTGTTCGCTTTCAACAGGTTCTACGGGTAGGTTCGAGCTCATTTCCATCTCTTCCAACTGTTGTTGTAATAATTCGAGGGCGAGTATCTTCTTGTTTTCACTTTCGCTGATGGCTAACAAATTTTCTTGTAGCATTCGTTGCTCAGCCCCTGCTTTATCAAGTTGCTGGGTGAGTGCGGCTTGTTGACTATGTAATTCTGAAACTTCGTGTTGGTATTTCTCCTTAAGCAGATTCAACTCCTTATCTAGAGAAACGTTTTGTTGTTTAGTATTATTTAGAAGTGCTTGCTCTTCAACTAGATTAATTTTAGCAAACTGCAATTCCGACTGCAGCTCGCCATTGAGTTGTTGAGATGCATGCAACTGCTCTTTCAAATCTTCACTCAATGCCTTTAATTGCTCTTGCTCCTTCTCGGCGCCAAAATGCATACTCAATTGTTGCTCCTGCTGTGCTCTCAAATTTACCAACTCAGATTGGGCCGTTTGCAATTGAGATTTCAAAGTGGCAGCCTCTGTCTCAAGTTGGCTCATGGTATCCAGCCATTGACTCTGCTCTTGTTCGCTGGCATTCAAATTTGATTTCAATGCATCAAGCTCCTGGCGAAGTTCATCATTAATACGAGCAGTATCCGTATTCTGATTCAGTAAGCGCTTTTGAATATCGGTGGCTTCCTTGTAAAGATGTTCCCAATTCTGTGCTTGAGCCTTAAACTGTTGTTGCTGTTTAATAAGATCGGCAACACGTAAATTGATTTCCTGTATTTTTTCGAGAACGGCCATGACCTAATAATTTATGAGTCGTATAAAACTATAATGATGAAGTACGCACAAAAATAAACACGAGTATTGGCTTGTTGACCGCAGTAGTTATGCACACGAAGGCGACTAAAAACGATGGTTGTCGGTATTTTAGACGGATTAAACTGGGGGCTAGAAACAGGGGCAATTTTACTTCTTGCGTTCCACCACGTAGTTTACCAGAAGCTGCATCGATTGATTGGCTTCGTTTTGAGGTAAAGTTTTTAATATCCCTATGGCCTGATCACGATATTCATACATCTTAGCAATAGTGAATTTAATACCCCCCTTTTCATGCACAAATCGTATCACCTCATCAATCTTTGACCGATCCTTGGTCTTGCTTTTTACAATATTGATGATGCGTTTGCGCTCTGCCTGGCTGCAATTATTCAAACTATAAATTAAAGGTAAGGTCATCTTCTTTTCTTTTATATCGATGCCCGTTGGCTTACCAATATCTTCAGTACCGAAATCGAAGAGGTCGTCTTTCATTTGAAATGCGACACCAATAATTTCACCGAATTGTTTTAAAGTATCAATATGCGCCTTATCTTGTGTAACAGTAGCTGCTCCAATGGCACAGCAGGATGAAATAAGGGAAGCTGTTTTATTTCCAATAATGGTATAGTAATCGGCTTCAGTGATATTGAGTCTGCGCGTACGTTCAATTTGCAGTAATTCACCTTCACTCATTCTTCGTACTGCATCACTGAGTATTTTCAATAGAAAAAACTCATCATTATCCATACTCAATAATAAGCCTTTGCTTAAAAGATAATCTCCAATAAGCACTGCAATTTTATTTTTCCATAACGCATTGATGCTGAAAAAGCCTCGACGTTCCATAGAATCATCCACTACATCATCATGCACCAAGGTGGCAGTATGTAAGAGTTCTACCAAACTAGCTCCTCGATACGTTGCGTCATTAATCTCTCCGAAAATACGGGCGCTAAGAAATACTAAAATCGGCCGCATCTCCTTGCCTTTGCGCTTCACCACATAACTCATGATGGTGTCCAATAAGGCCACATCACTTTTTAAGGAAGCCTTAAACTTCTCTTCAAACAAGGCCAACTCTTTGGCAATTGGTTTCTTTATAGTGTTTAATTCGCCCGACATTTTATTTTGATTCCAGAATGCAATTATAAATTAAATTGAGCGGATACCAACACACCCCATTTGCGAGGCGTTTGATTTAGATAGGTATCCCGATAGGTAATCCGGTGCACCATATCGACGCGGAAGTATTTGAAGATATTTTCGAAACCATAACTTACTTCAATATATGGAAGCTTTTCTAAGGTTCTAAAGGTTTGAAATTTGGTTGGGATGATGTTTCTATTATTTGTACTCATGCTCCCATACACTCCTTTCACAGTAGCGAGTGTACGCCAATGCAATCTTTTTAAAAGCGGAATACGATTGGTAATTAATCCTTCCATGTATTGTTCATAAAATACACTTACGAATTGATCACTCACAAACTCATAAAAATTCATCAAGTTGAACGAAGTGGTGCTGAAGTAGAATGTTTGATTTCCTGGATGAACGTCCAAAGAAGGGAATGGCACTGTTCCAAAATATTTGGCCGCTTTAATATAATAAAACGCGTGTCCCATTATGCCTGTATTCACTGATTGACGTAAATTAAAGTAAAACTTATTGTATCCAAAGCTACCATTTAATATACCTTTCAAGGATGCCGTATAACCCATGGTGATAATTGGCGAACGCTCAGTTCCCAACAAGTAACGGGTATTATCATCTACCAAAACCCGTTCATTATGAGCAAACCTTAACTCAATATTAGCAGTAGTATTCACAAAGATGCTATCTAAAATACCATCTTCTCTGATGTATTGAAAAGGAAAATAAGGTGTGAATTTCTTTTGGGTTCCGTTGAGTTTCAGAATCCAGTCTTTTTGAAACTGACGAAGGAAATAAATTTTATTTTCTTCACTCAAGTTTATTCTGCTTAAGCTAGAGAAGATGGAAGTAAGTGCAAACGCCGCACTATTAAACTCCGCATTCCCATCGCTGATACCCGCTTGATCTACATCCACCCTGCGCTGTAATCCGCAATTGGTCCACTTCTTACGCGATAGCACAAAATCTTCGAGCACACTATAACGCACCTGCTGATCCTTAAATCCATAAGCAGCATAAGTTTTTATGGTGGTTACGTGACTGAATTTATAATTGGTACGTACCCCCATGGCCACTCTAATTCCTTGAACATAATTTCTGTTTAACAAATAGTAATATGGACCAAAATCAACCATGCCCACTTGCTGATAACCGGTTCCTAAAAACTGTGCGAGCTTAGTTCCGTTCTTAATCGATTTTACATTTCGTAATGAGTCCACCATATTATATGCTCGCATCTCATTGGTATCGAGGGCTTCATGCCTGTGATCCTGCCAATATCCCGTATCGCGGGCTACCACAATGGCATTCTTATCTACATCTACATTATGCTCAAACACTACTGCTTCTTGCTTATCATGCACCACAAAACTTTTATTGGAAATGGTAAACTTCGCTAAAAAACTAGGTGTGTTTTTTACCAATTCGGCCAAATCGATGAGCACCCGTGTATTGAGTGGTAAGTATACATCGGGGGCTACTTCGGTCATCTCTTGCGAAATTTTCACCTGATTCACAAAGTTCAAATTGGCATCTTTTGCAATAGTTACACTGATACGCATGATGGCATAAGAGGTATCTGATATCCAAACATTGCCCGTGAAAGCAAGGTCTTGTTTTCGTTTCGGAGTTACTTCAATTTTGTAACAGGTTTTATTATTGATGGTAACGGTATCGCGAATTCTGTATTTGTAATAGAATAAGCAACCATCGCCAATGGGAGAAATGAATGCCTTCTTCATTACAACAATCCAGCTATCATAAAAATTATACTGCTGCAAAGTGGCTCCAAGTACTTGAACAGTGGTAGTTCCATCGGTAACTCCAACTCCCTTTACATTGGTGGCTTTAATATATTCGTGATGCTTCTTTGGTGGAGACTGGAAGTAATAATCGGAAACAGTTTCGGAAATAAACACAGGCAATAATGGTTTACCTTCATCACTACGAATGCCGTTGATACTATCGAATAAGGGTTTTATATTTTTAAACCAAGGCATCTTTTGAATGCGTGGATCAAGATGGTCGATGGACAAATTCAGCTCACTGAAACTTTCGTAATGATACGCATCGATATTATCTGGATTGTATTTCTGCTGATTTTTATTCGCGAGTTTAATCAATGTGATGGCAGGGTTCTCACGTGGCTTCACTTCTATTTCTGCCAAATTAAAATTATTGGGCTCCAGTGCAAAATTTACAATTTGAATAGGATTCTTGCCTAATGGCTTGGCTTTGGTGATATAGCCTAAATAACTGCACCAAAGAGAATCGGAAGGTTTTGGAATGACAATTTTAAAGGCCCCATCGAAGTCGGCTGTAACGCCCACGTTCTGACCGCGAACAAATACACCCGCATAGCCCACCCCTTCTCCGGTGGTGGCATCGGTAATTTTACCGGTAACCGTAATCGACTGAGCCTGCTGACGAATAGCTAGGGCGAGTAAAAAAAATAATAGTAGGCTTCTCAAATTTCTCTTTCGTGGTTTACAGTCTTATTTTTCAAAGATAACAATTGTGCTACTATTTTAACGACCATACCATGGCTTTCTTATCATCACTCACACTGATAATTGTATTGGAATCGAGCCATAAGGTTTTATTTATCGAAGAAGTATGACCTTGATCCTTTTCTTGAGTGATAAATTTTAGTGGCTCATGGGTGTTCGAATCGAAGATTTTAATGGTCTTATCCATGCTGGAAACCGCATACCATGCCAGCTCTGGATTAAAACTAATATGATTGATATGCAAGGTGGCTCCAGCATATTCCTTTTTTAATTCCCAGGTTTCCGTATCCCAAATTTTCACATAGCAATCGCGGCCCCCGCTCAACAGCTCCTTGCGTAAAGGGTTATAGGCAAGTGCAAATACCGAATTGGTATGATGCTTCAGGGTTTGAATGGGTTTCAAGGTGAGTTTATCGAGGAGGTAAATTTGAAAATCTGAGCTGGCAATAGCAAGCATCCCAGGTAACATACATATATTACGCAAGCTCTTCTCAGATAGTTTGGTGCTGCTTAATAAATTAAATTCAAGATCCCAAACACAAAGCACTCCATCAAATCCCACAGTATAAATTTGTTCCAGTTCAGCATCATACACAATATCAAAAATCCCCTGCAGGTGGGCTTCAATATTGCGTTCCTCCACTTTAGAGTCCATATCAACAACAAATAAATTTCCAGTACGAGTACCCAGTAACAATTTGTTACGACAAAGGCACATGCTATAAACCGATGCACTTACACGTACTTGTAATATGCCATCTCCACCCACAACACAATCCCATGCTGCCACCATGCCATCGCCTCCGGCAGTATATAATTGTTGGGTAGGGTAGTGAATAGCAGAAGTATAGATACAATCGGAGTGCCCGGTGAATTCATGTAATTTGGTAGCAATCATAGGATATAAGTCAGTGCAAAAAATAATTTTGCTGCGGTAAAAGTATTATTTTCGCAGCGAAGATATGTACAAACATCCGATTGCATTTTTATCCGTGAATAACCTTACGGTTGCCCGATACGCTGCTGCTATGATGGTGGATTATGTTGGCTTTTGTTTCGATAGTAATAGCGAACAATTCATTACCGTAGCCAAGGCCAAAGAAATTATGGGATGGCTAAGTGGTGTGAAATTCATTGGCGAATTCAATCAGAAACCTACCGACGAAATCATGGCGATTGCCCTCGAACTTCAACTGGATGCGGTATTAATTCAAGGAAATTATACATCGGAAGAAATAGCATCGATTCCATTTCAAAAAATTGGACCAAGTAGTATTGCTGGTGTAGACTACCTGCTCGAACCCAATCAGATACTAAATCAGGATGGGTCAATTTTTGCACTCACATTTACAACAGGAGGTGAGGATGAAACCGGCGTGATGGATTTTGAAACCCTCTCCGAAAAACTTCAAGAACTCGAATTACAATAATCAACATTTAATAAATTATCACCGTGGCTAAAAAAGAAGAGAAAGTATATACCACCTTACTTTTGAAAGTGGAAAACAAAATTGGAACGATAACTTTAAATCGTCCAGAAGTTTTTAATGCATTTGATAATACCCAAAGCTTTGAATTGCAAGACGCCTTGAAGCAAATGGAGCGCGATACCAAAGTGAATGTGGTGGTGCTCACTGGCGCTGGGAAAGCTTTTTGCAGCGGACAAGATTTGAAAGCCATCTCAGGTGCCGAAAAACGGTCCTTCATTGAATCTTTAACTACCCGTTACAATCCAATTATTCGCGCCATGCGCAATATGCCGAAACCCATTGTATGCCGCTTAAATGGCGTTGCTGCAGGTGCAGGTTGTTCGCTCGCCCTGGCATCCGATTTTATTGTGGCCTCTGAAAAAGCTTCACTCATTGAAGTATTCGTAAATATTGGTTTGGTGCTCGATAGCGGTTCGTCGTATTTCTTACCACGATTGGTAGGCAGTGCTCGTGCTTTTGAACTCGCAACCTTAGGAAGTAAAGTAAGCGCCCAACAAGCCTTTGAGTGGGGCATGGTGAATCGTGTGGTACCCGATGACAAGCTCGATGAAGAAGTAAATGCTATTGCAACTGTGTATGCTAACGGCCCAACGAAAGCGTATGGGTTAATGAAAAAAATGTTGAATAAATCATATCATAGCGACCTCGATACCATGCTTGAATATGAAATGTACTGCCAGGAAATTGCAGGCAATAGCTACGACTACAAAGAAGGAGTGCAAGCATTCATTGAGAAACGCAAAGCCAATTTCAAAGGCGAGTAATTCATATTGGTTAAACATGGAATAAGAATAAATATTCCTTATGAAATACAATCTCACAAAAGATAATTATGAAATTAGTGTCGATACCCTAGGTGCCGAACTCACTGAATTGAAAAAAGATGGGGTCAATTATCTTTGGACCAAAACCCCTCCTTTTTGGCAGCGACATGCACCAGTTTTATTTCCAATTGTAGGCAAACTAAAAAACAATAGCTATGTATATGAAGGCCGGGAATACTCGCTATCACAACATGGTTTTGCACGTGACAGTGAATTTGAACTCGTAGCTGAAACATCCAACAGTCTTGAATTTCGACTCATTGAAAACAAAAACCCCAACTATCCCTTTGACTTTAATTTTTTTATCACCTATACTTTAAGTACTGAAGGTTTACGCACTTCCTATCGTATTGTGAATGAAGGAAGCAAGGTGCTACCATTTAGTGTGGGAGCACATCCTGGCTTTTTATGTCCCTTGAATACTGGTGAAAATTTGGAGGATTACTTTTTTGAATTTGAAGCAGATGATTATTTGCATCGTACCAAATTACAAGATGGCTTATTAACTGATATCGAACAACAAATAGCACTTGCAGATAGAATAATTCCCATTTCTGAGTTCCTTTTTAAGGACGATGCATTAGTACTATCCAAATTCAAATCGAAATGGGTAACATTAAAAAGCAAAACTTATTCATTAAAAGTTTCCTGGGATGATTGCACCTATCTTGGACTCTGGAAACAACCCAATGCGCCATTTGTCTGTATAGAACCCTGGTGGGGTGTAACTGATGAGGCTGACACCAATTCTAAGATAATTGAGAAACGAGGCATTCATCTCTTAAACCCGAAAGATGAAAAATCATTTTGGTTTGAAATGATGATTGGATAAATTATCATTTGGACCAACTGCTAATTGTTGCCCCCTCGTTTTTCCTTTGGCATTGACTACCTTTGCAATCCTCAATTATGGACTTCAAACTTACTTCCGACTTTCAACCTACTGGCGATCAGCCAGCTGCGATAGTACAGTTGGTGGGTGGCTTGAATCGAGGTGAGAAAGCGCAGGTATTGCTCGGTGTTACGGGGAGTGGTAAAACTTTTACAGTGGCCAATGTGATTGCTCAAGTAAACCGCCCTACCCTTATTCTCAGCCATAATAAAACCCTGGTTGCCCAGCTCTATGGAGAGTTCAAGCAATTCTTTCCGGAGAATGCGGTAGAATATTTTGTGAGTTATTACGACTATTATCAGCCAGAAGCATTTATTGCTTCTACCGGAACTTATATTGAAAAGGATTTGCAGATTAATGAAGAGATAGAAAAGTTTCGTTTGAAGACCACTTCTTCGCTCTTGAGTGGACGCCGAGATATTATCGTGGTAGCCTCCGTATCTTGCATCTATGGTGCCGGAAATCCAATGGATATCAAGGGAAGTATCATACATTTAAAACTCGGACAACGTATCAGCCGACAAACACTTTTGTATCAATTGGTGGATGGGCTTTACAGTCGCACCACCGCTGATTTTAATCGCGGTAACTTCCGTGTGAAAGGCGATACCGTGGATGTATACCTTGCCTATGCCGATTATGCATATCGCATACATTTCTTCGACGATGAAATTGAAGCGCTTGAAATGTTTGATCCGCTTACCGGTCAGCGTTTGGAAAAGACCGATATGGTAGCCATCTACCCAGCCAATTTATATGTGAGTTCAAAAGATTCATTGCAACAAGCCATTCACGAAATACAAGATGATATGGTGAAGCAATGCGAATATTTCCGCAATGTGGGCCTTACTGTTGAAGCACGCCGCCTCGAAGATCGTGTTACGTTCGATTTGGAGATGATGCGTGAATTGGGCTACTGCAGCGGCATTGAGAACTATTCGAGATATATGGACAAACGAAAAGCGGGTGATCGCCCTTTCTGTTTGCTCGATTATTTCGCAGATGATTTCTTACTTGTGGTAGATGAAAGCCATGTATCGATGCCTCAAATAAAAGCCATGTTTGGTGGTGACAGAAGCCGTAAACAAGCCTTGGTGGAAAACGGTTTCCGACTCCCTGCCGCGATGGATAATCGCCCTTTGAAATTTGAAGAGTTTGGTGAGATTACCAAACAAACAATTTATGTAAGTGCCACCCCTGCCGATTATGAATTGAACGAAGCAGAAGGTTTGATTGTAGAACAGCTCATTCGTCCAACGGGTTTATTAGATCCGGTGATCGAAGTTCGACCAAGCATCAACCAGGTAGATGACCTACTCGATGAAATTGATGAGCGCGTGAAAATGGGAGATCGTGTATTGGTAACGACCCTTACCAAGCGCATGGCCGAAGAGTTAAGTAAATACATGCTTCGTTTGAATATTAAATGTGCTTATATTCATAGTGAAGTAAAGACCCTCGATCGCGTAGAAATATTACGTGACTTGCGTTTGGGAGTATATGATGTATTGATTGGTGTGAATTTATTAAGAGAAGGTTTGGACTTACCTGAGGTGAGTTTGGTAGCCATTATGGATGCCGATAAGGAAGGATTTTTGCGAAGCACCACTTCGTTGGTACAAACCATAGGACGTGCAGCCCGAAATGATCAAGGGAAGGTAATCATGTATGCCGACCGCATCACCGAGAGCATGCGAAAAACCATTGAAGAAACCAACCGTCGACGCGAAAAACAAATTGCCTACAATACCGAACATGGTATCACACCACAAACCGTTCGCAAGAGTATTGATGAAATCATGCGTCAAACCAAGGTGGCTGATAGCAAAGATGGTGGAAGTAAATTCTACCTAGAACCTATATCCCCCGATTTGGCAGCCGATCCGGTGATGAAAATATTGAGCAAACCACAGCTCGAAAAAATGATTGCAGATACACAGAAAGCCATGCAAAAAGCAGCCAAGGAAACCGATTTTATGCTTGCTGCTAAGCTTCGTGATGAGATGTTTGCAATGCAAAAAATGCTGGAGACAAAATAGTCTTGTATTCTTGCCCTGTAGGGGCTTATCGTGGGTAGAAAAACGTACATCACCCGTCTCTCCTGTTCTGTAGGAACCAATCGTGTAGATATTGATTTCAATTAATAACTAAGAAAATAAATTTACGCTTGTATTCTCGCCCTGTAGGGGCTTATCGTGGGTAGAAAATATGACACGCCCCCCGTCTTCCTGTTCCGTAGGAACCAGTCGTGTAGATATTGCATTATTCCAATGGTTTGAAGATATACGGTTCTTCCCATTTGATCTCAAACACAGTTAACAATTTTCGATACTCATCTATAAAATTAATTTTTTCGTGATGGATTTCTTGATTTTGTATATATCGAATTACTGCATTCACGTGACTTTTTGAATAAGAGAATACCCCATATCCCTCCTGCCAAGAGAATGGGAAAAGGCAAAATTTCTGTTCTTTAATCCATTTACTGCTCTCTACTTTTATATCCTGCACAAGGTTCGAAATTGATTGATGAGGTCTCATACCAATCAATATATGGACATGATCTGGCATTGAATTTATTTGAAGTAATTTATGTTTATTCGATTCAATATTTCGAGTTATAAATTTATGTAAATTTTCTTTCCAACTTTTGTGGATGACAGCTTCTCGATATTTAACAGCGAATACTAATTGTAGATGAACTTGGGAGTAATTATTAGGCATAAGTTAGTTTTATTAGACTACAATTATATTAATTGCTCCAATAAGTTCAAAATTAAATTCACGATTAAAATCAACACGATTGGTTCCTACGGAACAATTCAGGAGGGAAATCATATTTTGGCTACCCACGATAAGTTCCTACGGAACAAAACAAAATCACCTTTCTTAATAATTCGTTGAATTTTTCACTGAATTTATTTTGTAGAACTTTTATCAAATAGTTTGTGTTGAAG
This sequence comes from uncultured Bacteroidota bacterium, assembly GCA_903910445.1. GTDB lineage: Bacteria > Bacteroidota > Bacteroidia > UKL13-3 > UKL13-3 > CAINMV01. The sequence continues at coordinate 14,532 of CAIVZR010000011.1, read as the reverse complement.
CGAAATTTCAAGCATTAAATTCAATTTCAGATGATTCTTTCTAACAAAGTATTCTAATTTCCTTCAAGTACTATTCAATATCCCAATTCAATACCCCTTGAATAAAATATTTCTTTCCTATCTTCGTTGCTATTCTCAGATGCCGAAATACTTCCTCCTTTTTATTTGTGCCGTGGTCATTTTGATATCATGCCGTAAACGTGATATCAATACGGATTCGAATGCACACCTCAATTTTTCTACCGATAGTATCGCTTTCGATACGGTATTCAGTCGTTTCGATACCAATCATGCACCACTATCCACTACCAAAATTTTAAAGATTTTCAATCCCTATAATAGCATTGTATACACAGATATTCGTTTGATGGGTGGCAATGCCTCTGTCTATCGCATTAATATCGACGGCATCCCAACCGATCATATCGATCATTTCAAAATCGCCCCAAAGGATAGCTTCTACCTCTTTGTACAAGTAACACCGAAAATTACTACCCAAAGTAATCCATTGTTTGTTGAAGATAGCATCCTCTTTAGTACCAATGGCAATGAAGAAAAAGTACATTTGGTTGCCTGGGGACAAGATGCGCATTACCTCATGGATAGTGTGATTGACTATGATGCAGTATGGAGCGATAAAACCAAACCTTATGTAATTTGGAATTCCATCCTGGTGGCTCCTGGAAAAAAACTTACCATTACTAATGGGGTGAAAGTATGCAGCCATGTGGGTTCTTATATTTATGTACAAGGAACTTTAGAAATGCAGGGGACAGTAAATGAACCTGTAATTCTTCAAGGCGATCGTTTAGAACGTAACCTCGATGATGTGCCAAGCCAATGGTGGGGGGTTCGTTTTTTACCTGGCTCAAAAAACAATATCATCAATAGTTCTATCATAAAAAATGCTGTGGTAGGAATTGAAATCGATTCGGTGAATGTGAATAGCAACCCCAGTCTGCGGATGTCGGGAAGTATCATTCGTACCATGTCATCATCCTGCCTTTCCATGTACAGTGCAACGGCTTCATTTGTAAACTGTGCTTTCTTTGATGCAGGCCAGCTCTGCGTTTTTGCACAATATGGAGGCGATTATTCTTTTACTTATTGCACAATATCCAACCCACATTGCCTCAACTTTCAAAGCAATTATCCTTGTTTCTATTTGGGTAATTCCGATTATGTAATTACAGATGCCAATGGCACGGTACTTCAAACCATTCCAAGCAAATTAAAATATAGTCTGGTGAATTCTATCATTTACGGACAAAGTACCAACGATGAAGAGTTTGCAATTTATGATGGAGGAAGGCCTGCAAATATTACACAACAAGTTATAGACCATAGCGCCATACGTACAAAACTTATTGGTTTAAATGTTAATGGCAATCTTATCAATGTGGATCCAATATTTAAAGACATGTGCAAATACAATTATCAACTCGATAGCACTTCTACATATATCAATAAAGGTACACCACTCACAGGTATTGTAGATTTTGATATTCTTGGAAAACCACGCGATCTTCAACCATGTATCGGAGCCTATGAGAGAAACTAGCACCTCACTATTTTCCTTATTTGCTATGAACAAGTCCAATCGATTTTTCCTGTTTGCATGTTTAATTATCATGCTATTTCCACTTGCTGCTTCCTCACAATCTAAGGCAAGCGCCAAACCCGCAATTCGCTTAAGTCCTGATACGGCTTGCAATGGTATGGCCATCGATCATAAGTCATCCGTAATTCGTCAGGTGGGGAACACCGCCTGGAAACATGCCATCACCAATACAACGCAATATCCACGATTGATTTTGAGAAGTGCCGACAACAAACAACAACTCGAATTAATTCAGCATTATGGTAATCCCGATTATAATGTTTCTGAATTTAAATTGAGCTATGTAGATTCAAAAGATACCAGTACCCGATACATCAAAACCAATTTCACCTCATTCGAAAGTGGTAAGAAAATTAAACTGGGAATGACGGTTGCTCAGGTTCAACAAATTTGGGGTAGTAATGGTCAATTACTGAGAAGCAATTCAAAGAGTATTGTTCAGTACCGAATTAAAAGTGGTAGTTATTTACAAAGGCATTCGAAAACATTGTATTATGCTACCTATACGTTTCAGAACGATAAATTAATTTCTTTTAGCTACGGCTTCGATTACGAATAAATTAAGCCTGAGGTAAACTTGCCTTGTGTTTTTTATAAAATAAAAACATCACCCCCCCAATGACTGCCATGGCGCCTATGCCCCACATTACTGGCATATATTTTACTTCTAAAAAATAATTACACCAGCTATTGTCTTTATAATAATAGATCAATACTTCAATTGAATTATTTAAGAAATGTGCCAGAATGGTAACCCATAAACTTCCACTCCAATAGAACAGATATCCAAAGGCAATACCAATGGCCATGCGTGGAATGAAATTACTTAAATCAAAATGGATGGCGCTGAAAATGGCCGCAGAAATGATGATTCCCAAATGAATATTATGTGTCCAGTTTTTAAAGAATGGTTGCAATAACCCTCTAAACATAAGTTCTTCGCTAATGGCGGCAACGAGTCCTACAACTATTAAATTAGCCAAGAGATGAACACTTGAAGGCATAAACATCATTCCACTGATGAGCTTCTCTTGTGTTTCATCCATGCGCTGTGCCGCTTCATTAACACTCTCTGGCAAGGGTAACCAATGATTGAATTCACTAAGTAACGACATCCCGAAAATGGCCGCTACGGCGAAAATTAAGGTGCCAATAATTTGAAGAAAAGAAATGCCTTTGTTTAATCGCAAAGTACTGAACACCGGATATTTATAAACGATGAGATAGATAATTACAGGGATTCCAAAGGTTCCAAAATTGGTGAGCATCTGAAAGAACCGAAGAAACATCGCAACAGCGGGCTCTAACGAAGGATTATTAAGCATGGATTCGATATGGTCGGTATCGCATTTAAAATATTGTTGTCCAGCGAAAAGTGCCACCGAATACGAAACCAATAATCCAAAAAAAGTAAAGCCCAGGATCGACAATATCTGTGAGATAAAATACCATGCTCGCTTCCAATCTATTTCCATTTGTACAAGGGTTATATGTAAATTGCACGCGAAAATAACGATTCAACACGAGTAATCTGAAGGTCCTTATGAAATGGCCTTTCATATTTGTAAAATCAGCCTTGTTATGAAATTATATACCATCAATACCGGTCATTTTAAACTCGACGGTGGCGCCATGTTTGGCGTAGTTCCCAAATCTATTTGGAATAAACTCAATCCTGCCGACGAAAACAATATGTGTAGCTGGGCCATGCGCTGCCTTCTTATAGAAGATGGCAAACGCCTAATACTCATCGACAATGGTATGGGAGATAAACAAGATGCAAAATTTTTCAGCTACTATTACTTGCATGGTGATGATACCCTCCAGCAATCACTGGCTCAATATGGGTTTAGTGCAGATGATATCACAGACGTTTTTTTGACGCATCTTCATTTCGATCATTGTGGTGGAAGTATAAAATGGAATAGCGATCGTACTGCCTTTCAGCCCGTTTTTAAAAATGCTGTATACCATGTTCATGAAGAACACTGGGAAGAAGCATTGCATCCCAACGTGCGTGAGAAAGCATCGTTCCTTAGAGATAATATCATCCCTATTCAAGAAACGGGTCACCTGAATTTATTTAAAGAACATGAAATCATTCATCCTGAGATGAGCCTTTATAAAAGTATTGGTCATACCCAAAGCATGATGATTCCTCAGATAAAATATGGTGGAGTAACGGTGGCTTTCATGGCCGATTTAATTCCGTCGCTGGGCCATATACCGCCCAATTATGTGATGGGGTATGATGTGCGACCACTCGATACCATGCGCGAGCGTACCGAATTCTTAACACGTGCTGCTGCCGAAAAAACAGTGCTCTTCTTTGAGCATGACCCGGTGAATGAATGTGCTATTGTAACCCAAACAGAGCGAGGGTTCAAGCCTGAAGCCGTGATGCGACTCAACGAAATACTTTAATACGAAATCTGAATCTATTCATGCTCGAGTTGCAGAAAGTAATTGCCACCCTTGAAAATGCTCCGGAGTTTAATGCCGAAGCTTTTATTGCTTCTCACAATGAGCCGGCTGTGAATTCATTTCGTATCAATCGAAATAAAATAAATGCTTCTCCATTTCCTGATACGCGACCAGTACCTTGGTGTAATGATGGTTTTTATTTAGATGAGCGGGCTCGCTATGCACAACATCCCTACTGGCATGCGGGAGCTTTCTATGTGCAGGAAGCCTCGAGTATGTTTTTACAAGAAGCAGTAAAACAAACCCTGAATTTAAATGAACCTTTGTGTGTACTCGATGCCTGTGCAGCTCCTGGAGGTAAGAGTACTTTATTGTCTTCGCTCTTAAGTCCAGAAAGTGTTTTGGTGAGTAATGAAGTGATTCGCTCTCGGGTGAATATCTTACAAGAAAATATTGTGCGTTGGGGACACGCCAATAATATCATCACACAAAGCGATACCCAGCAATTTTCAAAGCTGGATGAATGTTTTGATGCCATGGTAGTGGATGCCCCATGCAGTGGCAGTGGACTTTTTAGGAAAGATGCTGCTGCCATAAACGAATGGAGCGAAGCGAATGTAAATCTATGCAGCGACCGCCAGCAACGCATCGTATGCAACTTGATTCCTGCATTAAAAGTGGGTGGTGTATTGATGTATTGTACCTGCTCTTATTCAGTGCAAGAGAACGAAGCGATGGTGAACTGGTTATGTGCCGAACACGCGCTTGAACCTGTGGATTTAAATATTCCAGCTGCATGGAATATCGTTCATTCACAAAAAGGATGTTATCGATTTTATCCTTACAAACTAGCAGGAGAAGGATTTTTTATGGCGGTATTGCGAAAAAAAGGAAGCCCGAACTCAGCTTCGAAACCTGCTCCTCGCACCCTTAAAATGCTCAAGCCCGATGCATCTTTCACCGATTATTTAAAAGGTGATTTTCAGTATTTCATACACAACGATTTCATTTATGCTGCTACCAATTCTGTTTTAGAACTCACCGAGAATTTACGTCAACATAAAATAAATTTAATACAATGTGGAGTAGAAGTAGGGAATTTGAAAGGCACGAAATTTATTCCAGCACATGCACTCGCATTAAACGAAGCGCTAAACCCATCTGTAGAATATATTGATGTAGACGAAGTCACAGCTATGGCCTATCTGCGCAAGCAAACCATTGCATTGGATACCACTATTGGATATAAAATAATTCGATTTGAAGGGGTTAACTTAGGTTGGATAAACTGCATCCCGAATCGCATCAATAATATGTATCCCACACATTGGCGCTTATTGCATTAGGATATAATATCACTCGCTATTCTTTCACAAACTTAACCGTACTATCGCCTACTTGTATGAAATAAATACCCGAGGCCAGCGTATTAATTTCGATGATGGATCGACGATTCAATAATATTCCTGTTTGCAAAATTTGACCTTGAATAGAATAGATTGCGTATTCCCATTCCTTAGGATTACCATCTATTTCAATTTGCAGTTGATTCGTTGCTGGGTTCGGATAAACTTGAAATAACGAATTCGATGGCTTGCTTTTTTGAATGCCAATATTTCCTGTCTCATAAGCACCAATATCGGGGGCACTTCCAGCATAATCATAAAACCCATTGATGGCTGTTCCTGCATTAATTAAGATACTTGAACCTTGTAAATGTAAGTCGTTGTTTACATTCATGAATCCTGGTGAAATATTAAAATCGTTGGTAATGCTTACATCTTGCGCTTTACTTAAAAATTTTAAATCGAGCCCGAGCACTGTTGCATTGGTATACGTACTGCATACGGGAATTCCATTCGTGGGTTGTACAATAGCTGCCTTTCCATTGGTCTTATTAAAATAGCAGTCATACTTCGAATCAAACGAATAGGTGGTATCATCTTTTGGGCCATCAAAAAACAAAGACGACATTCCTTCTGAATAGAAAATATTATTTCGGCTATATAATTTCTTCCAGGTGCTATTCCATAAATACATGCAAAAGCCAAGGGTATCTTGGGTATGAAAGGTATTGTTGATGAAGAACATCTCCGGAGGGCGAATGGTTCTTGGAGAAGCATTTAACTTAACACCAGTACCCCAAATTTTTGTAGAAAGCACATTATTGCAATCCATAAAAAAAACATCAAAGTGCTGATTTTTCCGTTCAATGATATGATGGATATTATTTCTGAAAATATAGTTCGGACCCAGAGAGGCACTGATAAAAGAAAGCCCCACAGAGCAATGATCAATTTCATTTTGCCAAATTCGAGTATTCGCACTTCCACCATCGGCGTTAATGCCATTATAGCAATAACTCACTTTATTATTATTAATCTCCGTTTCTTCAATTCGTTCGGTATTTGTAATACGTTGACCAACCAAGCCTCCAATACTACCTTTCACAGTATTGTAACGAATGATAAAACCTTTTTGAATCGTATCGTCGGGAAGCATATTGATAGAAGAATATTCCAGATAGCGTCCATAGGTACCTCGTTCTAAAATATTCTCATCTCGCGTTTGTTTAAAGGCACCATGCGACCATTGCCCAATTCCATCAATGAAGGTGCAATGCTGAATAATATTTTGATTGCAGTTATGCGAAAATCCCAGGGGTAGATTACAAAAGGTAAATTGACATGAATCAATAATTACATGATTGGCATATTGGAAATCAACAGTGAAGGAAGGATAACAGGTTGGGTTTCCAAGAATATCTTTGGTACAGGTTCCTTTACCATAATTTTTGAATTGAATGCCTTTGAAATAAATATAGTTCTGATGCCGATTTCCTTGTACTTGCAAGCAATAAAAATATTTCGAAAAAACTATCGAAGCATTGTTCGGATTTTTGTGATCCAATGTTTTGATATAAACCAAATTCGCACTTCTATAAAAACCCGATTGCTCAAAATTTAAGCTGGTTAGGCATGGATACGTAGGGTCGATACTCCATGGTGTAAGAAACCCATACGGATAAAGTCGCACCGAATCCATCAAACAAAGCGAATTGTATTCTAATTCGGGTTTGATGGTGGTAAAGTATAAATTGGTGTCTGACGGGTGTCGTGTCCAGGTGTACTGCGTATAATCGCCTCCATCGAGTATGGGTGTTTCATTGGGTGCTGCCATAATAACTATTGGAGAAGCGCTATCACAATCTTGCAATAAATTAAGTTGTATATCGCCGGTGCTATAGGTTCCTCCTTTTAAAAGTACCGTGGTTCCGCATGTCAGTCCTGATGCAAAAAGTGTTTTAATATTGCCCGGATTAGAAGCAGTGTAATTTGTACCACTTCCTGTTGGACTCACATACTTAATATTGGAACTGGCTTTAATATTCGGTTCCGCAAGGGTCTTAACCTGAGTGTTGATGCTCTTTGTTGTAGCATCACCATAGTTAAGCGTTCCTTGAATATAATACAAGGTATTGGGTTTAAGGTTTAAAAAACTTCCTCTGAGTTCGCGTTTACCGTTGACCCAAATAATAGAACCATCAAAATTTCTCTGTGTTGAATTTGCTTGCTCTCCATAAAATAAAACGCAACTTGCTTTTGCACTGGTATCATGAGATGATAGGTCGAAGCTAAATCCTATACTATTTATCAAAGGATAGAACTCACTATTTGCCTGCGCTTTGGCAATTATTACACAATAAACACAAAGAAAGAGAAGGAGTAATTTTTTCATTAATGTTGTTGATGGATTGATTCAAAGATATAAAATTCACCTTATAACCGAAATGTGCACCCATAAAAAAACCCCGACTGATACTTCAATCGGGGTTATATTTAAAATATGGGAAATTATTTCAATCCAAAGGCAGCTTTCACTTTACCTACGTAATCTAATTTCTCCCAAGTAAATAATTCAACTTTCATCTTCTTCACTTTTCCATCAGGAGAAGTAAATGTTTTGGTTACTGTTTCATTCTTACGACCCATATGACCGTATGCTGCAGTTTCCGAGTACATTGGAGTACGTAATTTTAAACGTTGCTCAATGAAGTAAGGACGCATGTCAAAAATCTCCTCTACTTTTTTTGCAATTTGTCCATCGGTTAACTTCACTTTAGAAGTACCGCTTGTATTGATATAAATACCCATTGGCTGAGCAACACCAATAGCATAAGAAACTTGAACTAATACTTCTGAACAAACGCCAGCAGCAACCAAGTTCTTAGCAATATGGCGAGTAGCATAAGCTGCCGAACGATCCACTTTGCTTGGATCTTTTCCTGAGAATGCACCACCACCGTGAGCTCCTTTACCTCCATAGGTATCAACAATAATTTTACGGCCAGTTAATCCGGTATCGCCATGCGGTCCACCAATTACGAACTTTCCTGTAGGGTTAATATGATACTTGATTTTGTTATTGAACAAGTGCGCATATTTAGGATAATTTGCTTTCACTCGTGGAATTAGAATGTTTACGATATCTTTCTTAATCTTCGCAAGCATTTTCTCTTCTGCATCAAAATCATCATGTTGAGTTGAAACAACAATGGCATCGATACGAACAGGTTGGTTATTATCATTATACTCAATCGTTACTTGCGATTTAGCATCAGGACGAAGGTATTTGATTTGTTTGTTCTCGCGACGCAATGCAGCAAGCTCCAACAAGATAGCATGTGCTAAATCGAGTGCCAATGGCATATAGTTGCTGGTTTCGTTGGTTGCATAACCAAACATCATTCCTTGGTCGCCAGCACCTTGCTCTTCTTTTTTCTTTTTGTCAACGCCTTGATTAATATCTGCCGATTGCTCGTGAATGGCTGATAAAATACCGCAAGAGTTAGCTTCAAACATGTATTCGCTTTTGGTATATCCAATTTTACGAATCACGCCACGAGCGATTTCTTGTACATCTAAGTATGATTTAGACTTTACTTCACCAGCAAGAATTACCTGACCGGTGGTTACTAAGGTTTCGCAAGCAACTTTTGAATTGGGGTCGAATGCTAGAAAGTTATCGATTAATGCATCGCTGATTTGATCGGCAACTTTATCCGGATGCCCTTCTGATACTGATTCTGACGTGAATAAATATGACATTATTGTAAAAGGAATTTTAAATTTTGAGGTGCGAAAATAAGAAATAATCCTGAATCCCTATCTAAAGGGAAGGAAGGGTTTAAAAATAGCCTAGAAGCCTTGGTTTAGCGCAACTTAAAGGTCTTTCCTTCTTCTGCAATTTCGGCACGTGGAAACACATCTTTTGTTTCTTCCAAGAGCTCATCCAAATTTTGATAGCGAGCACTGAAATGACCTATGATAAGTTTCATTACCTTGGCTCTAGAAGCGAGTTTGCCGGCTTGTAAGGCGGTACTGTGGAAGGTTGTCTTCGCACGGTCAACCATATCATGAGCAAAGGTAGCTTCGTGATAAAGTAAATCAAATCGCTCTAAGTGAGGAATGAGTTCTTCATCATAAATGGTATCGGTGATATAGGCGTAGCGGAATGATTTCCGTGGATCGAAGGTAAGCTTGGCATTCGGAATTATTTTTCCATCCCTGCCTTTATAGTCGCCCCCATTTCTAAGATTTTCAAATTCAGGTTGGGTCAAATTCAAAGGATCTGCTTCTTGTTTATTGATTTTTCGTCCATAAACGCGCTCTACGAATAAGAATCCTGCGCAATTGATACGGTGCTTCAAAGGAACTGAAGTAACCCTGAAATCGCGAGTTTCTAATACTTCCTTCACTCCATCAAATTGCAACTTATGGTAAATCACTTTAAACTTTAATTGCACATCGCTTAAGCTAAATTGAAGGTTGATTAAGAACTCCAATTCTTCAGGGCAATAAATATCCAAATCGTCAATTCGCCCTTGAACACTCATTGTACACAGCAATCCAGGAAGTCCCAGGAAGTGGTCGCCGTGCATATGGCTGATAAAGATATAACGGATTTTGTTATGGCTTATCTTATAACGCAACATTTGATTTTGTGTGCCTTCGCCACAATCGATCAAAATAAAATCGTTATTTATTTTTAGAACTTGCGCACTTGGATGGCGGCGCGATGTGGGGGTAGACGAACTGTTGCCTAATATGGTTAACTCAAACGACATAGTGTAGTATTTCCAAAAGTTGAGGTCACAAAGTGAAAAATGCTTTGCAAAGATAAATTAATTTTTCAGAGCATCTGAATTGATTCACAAGCTGCAATATCCAACTCTTAACGTTTGGTTATTTTTCGGGTTATTACGCCGGATGCGGAGGTTACTGAAAGCAAATAATATCCTGCTTTAAAGTCTTCTGTATTAATGGTGGCGTAGTTAACACCCGTTTTACAGTTCACTTCATTTCTGTATACTTCTTTGCCAAGAATATCACGAATAATCACTACCATTTTATCATTTTTAGGAGATGAGATGGTAACGACTGTCTTTTCTGTAAATGGATTTGGGGTAATTTGATCAATTCCAAAGTTATAACTGGCCACCGTTCCTCGGTTTAAGCCTACATTGGCTGGTGCCACACGATAGGTTTGAGATGAATCCGTTAAAGGGTAAGGTAAAGGAACTCCCGATAATTTTATTTTAAGTATTACACTAATAACTAATTTCTTCGATCCGGTATCGGCTGCCGCTGGGGTACCGCTTATTTTCATACATCCTCTCAATGAGCTCCCAAAATATTTACAATTCGCTGCATCACAAGTCTTGGTGAAACTAGCCGGAAAGCCATTCACCGATTGAATAATAACCGAATCGATATGTATCGCTTGAGAAGAACCAAAAATTACAATATTGGTATCGGATGGAAACTGGAAGGTTATATTTTGATTGTAAGCCACCCCAACTTTGCCGTCTGGCAGTGGATTTGGGTAAAAACCCGAATGGGTTAAATTGGCATCGGGAGTGCATTGGCTATTGGCCGAATACGAAAACACGATAACAAAAAGTAAAAGTATAAATTTTCTCATGAAACTGGATTAAACCACGAAATTAACCTTTTTTTCAGTTACTCCAAATCATCTTCTAAATCCTCGAAATCAAAGTCTTCCTCGGTAAGTACATTCCTTTTCATCTGATCCATGAAAACGAGGTCCATCGCTTCGTCTTTTGTATGGCAAATTTTAAGGCTCGCCAACTTTTTAAATTCATGTTTATGATCGAGTACCAATACAAATATCCCTTTCAAATGTGCCGTACTAAGCTGAATCATCTGAAACATCTCAGCCGATTCTTCACAGAACTCCTTCACCTTGTGGGCATCCAATATGATATCCGCTACCTGCTTATCGTTGATAAGGGCCATCGCTTCTTCTTCCACATGGGTACATACTTCTTCGGTTACATGCTGAGAAGTAATCTTTATGATGGATACCTTATCTAAATTATCAACTGAGAAATGCATTTGCAATAAAAAAATTTAGGCAAAGTTAATACTTATCGTTTTTTTTACACTATGAAATCTAAAATTGTTATGGTTACCGGAGCAAGTTCCGGAATTGGAAAAGCAACAGCATTTTTACTTGCTCAAAATAACTGCAATTTGATCCTTTGTGGTCGACGAAAAAATTTATTAGATGCTGTAGCTGCCGAAATCAAAGCATTACACAATATAAAAATCACCACATTAGTGATGGATATACGCAATCGAAAAGAAGTATTTGATGCTGTTGCGAGTCTGCCCGAATCGTGCCAAACGATTGACGCACTGATAAACAATGCTGGCTTGGCTGCCGGATTAAGCACCATTGACGAAGGCTCCATGGATGACTGGGATCAGATGATTGATACCAATTTAAAAGGCCTCTTGTATATTACCAAAGCAGTATTGCCACGAATCCCCAAAAATGGAGATGGGCATATTGTAAATGTAGGATCCATCGCTGGTAAAGAAGCCTATCTTAATGGCAACGTTTATTGCGCAACAAAGGCAGCCGTCGATAGTTTGTCGCGCGGAATGCGTGTAGATTTATCAAGATTTCCGATTCGTGTTTCGGCAATTCATCCTGGTGCCGTAGAAACTGAATTCTCGATTGTACGATTTAAAGGTGATACAGAACGTGCGAAGAAAGTATATGAAGGATTTGAAAATTTATTGGCATCCGATTGTGCTGAAGCAATTTGGTTTATGCTCAACCGTCCAGCCCATGTGAATATTAACGAGCTCACCATCATGCCTGTAGCTCAGCCCAATGCATCTACCATTCACAGAAAAAGTTAGCACCAGGCTCATTTGAATTTAAACCGCTTTCAATTAAGGACATTTTTGTAATTTTATTTTTATTCATAACTTGCAAAAAAACTTATTCTACTATGTTTAAAGGTATGTTATCTAAGGTGCTGTTTCTGGATATAGAAACCACCCCTCAGCAAGCCAATTATCAGCATCTCGATGAGATGTTCAAAGGTTTATGGGACCACAAAGCGAAATTTTTAATCAAAGATCCTGAAAAGGAATCACCCGAAAGTATCTACCCCAGAGCCGGCATCTACGCCGAGTTTGGCAAGATTGTATGTATCTCTTGCGGGTACGTTTCTCAATCGGGTAGCTTAAAAATAAAATCATTTTACGGCGATGATGAAAAAAGTTTGTTACTCTCCTTTTGTGATTTACTCAACAAGCATTTTAATACCCTAGACCATATACTCTGTGCACATAATGGAAAGGAATTCGACTTCCCTTATTTGTGCAGGCGCATGGTGATTAACGAAATTACCATACCTGGCATTCTCGACATTGCAGGAAAAAAACCCTGGGAAGTAGCCCTATTAGATACCATGGAGATGTGGAGATTTGGCGACTATAAGAGTTTCACCTCTTTAAATCTATTAGCGCAAATATTGGGAATCCCTTCTCCGAAAGATGATATCGATGGAAGTCAGGTATGGAAGGTATATTGGGAAGATAACAACCTGGAGCGTATCGTGCTCTATTGCCAAAAAGATGTTATAACACTTGCGAAAATTTTCCTTCGCCTAAATCAATTTCCTGGCATCGACGACGACCGAATTGAAATGGTATAATTAAACCGCTACCGTACCCCGAAGTTTATTAATAAGTTCCGTAAAATAAGAAGGGGCAATTTTTAATCGATTGCCATACCAGCTGAACATTTCACCGTTCACCATCACAATTTTTGCCATGGGTAGTTCCTTCTGCAATTCGTCGATATGCTTTTGTTTGAAAGGGAATGGCTCACTGCTTAAGAAAATATAATCAGGATTTAGATCCTTTATTTCTTCAATATCAATATTGGGATATCGCGATTCTTTAACAAGATTCTGAAAACCAGAGGCACCGAGCATTTCACTTACAAAAGTATCGGGGCCAACCGTCATGTATGGATTATGCCAAATTAAATAGATTACAGAGGTTGAATTTCCTTCCTTTACCAATTTACTCAATTTCTCGAAAGTTAATTTTATTTCAGCTATTAATTTCAGTGCATTGGCTTTCTTGTTTACTAATACTCCTACTTTTTCAATCATTTGAAGTGCTTGCTCCAAAGTTTGAATATCACTTACCCATACTGGCACTTTCTTCGATAATTCCTCAATTTGAGCCTGATCGTTTTCCTCCTTATTGGCAATAACCAAATCAGGATTTAAAGAAAGTATTTTTTCGATATTTAAATTTTTAGTCCCCCCAATGCGAGTTTTATTTCGAAACCAACTTTGTGGATGAACACAGAATTTGGTCGTGGCTATCACTTCCATGTCTAAGCCTAAATTATGCAACAACTCTGTTTGAGAAGGCACAATACTTACAATACGTTTCGGGGTACTGTCTAAATTTACAATACGGTCCAACTGATCTCTATATTCCATCTATACGTTCTTTAAAATTTTAAGTCCCACGCTGCATTGCAGACAGGATCGTTGATCGCAATATTGTTTTTTTAAATGTAACAGCGCCTGCGATTGCGCTGCATTTTTCACCTTAGTTCCTATCGATTCCCAGTTCCTTAGAATCGCATTGTTTTCCGCCGGCAGCTGCTCTAGTAAATCAAATGCCAGCTCTTGAAGGCTTGGTTGCATCCTGGTTTTACCATAGAAAAACAAAAAAGGGGCTACCGTATTGATGATGATATTATCCGCGGCATCTTCTCCCATTTGTTTTTTACGCTTCGTACTTTGCTCTCGAAAGGTATAGTGGGTATCCCAATACAGGGTGGCACTACACACAAACAATTGTTTGATTTCAACAGCACTCCGGCAATTCAATGCTTTTCCAAATACAGGGGCCGATCGATAAATGAGGTTGGCAAATTGCGCCAATCGCACTTGTGGAAAATTCGCCGGGCGAAGCCTCAAAAACTTCCACAAAGTAACATCTATTTCCTTAAAGTTGTGCTTTTGTTTTTGATATTGATATTCCTTCCTTAAATCGGTATGGTATTTTTCAGTGCTAAGTGTCTCATTTAAAAAGCCTGCAACCCCAAACAGCATAGCCTCTATCTGCAATATATTCGCT
>CAIVZR010000010.1 GCA_903910445.1 uncultured Bacteroidota bacterium | reverse complement strand
TACAATCATTCACATTACCATAGGTTTCACCTATGGCTATTATTGTTGAACTACTTCGTAGTAAATTCAATTCTCATGGAATTATTTTCGAAGAAACATATATTTAATTAATCCAACCCCAATCCACTCGCCCGTCTTACGTTGCATGCAATGAATCTCGAGAATCAACTTGCCAACTGCAACGCAGTTGAATAATAATAGCCATAGGTGAAACCTATGGTAAACGATTTGCCCCCCAGAAAGAACCCTGAAAGGGTTCAACAATTTTAGTTCAACCCCGTTCGGGTTGAGAATACAGGCCTTCATTTAACCATAGGTTTCATTTATGGCTATTATTGTTGAACCATGTAGTTTTATAATAATCTACTTAGTGAATAAAATTCAGGAAGATTCTAATTTATAGGTTCATACACCATATCAAAATTTCATCATTCTCAAAACCGTACCTTCGCTTGTAAATTGAATGAGGTATGAGAAAGAAAATTCGTTACTATCGGTTGATATGGTTGAAGCATGATTTGCCTGCCGGACTATCGGTTTTTTTGGTGGCGCTTCCCCTTTGTCTGGGTATCGCACTGGCTTCAGGAGCCCCGCTCTACGCAGGTTTGATGTCGGGTATCATTGGAGGACTCGTGGTATCGCTGGTGAGCGGTTCACAATTGGCAGTATCGGGTCCGGCGGCAGGACTCACCACATTAGTTGCTTCGAGCATTGTATCCCTGGGCGATTATCGTGTGTTTTTATTAACGGTGATTATTGCGGGCATCTTTCAAATACTCTTAGGTGTATTAAAATTAGGAACCATTGCCAACTATTTTCCTTCTTCTGTTATAAAAGGAATGCTGGCGGCCATTGGAATCATCTTAATCTCCAAACAAATTCCATTAGCACTGGGTTACGACCAGCCCGATTTTTGGACGAGTGGATTCATTCAAATTTTTTCACCCAAGAATTTCTTAGGAAATATCGGGGAGTTCAATCATCATATTACTCGAGGGGCCATTAACATAACGATAGTATCACTGGGTACAATGATACTATTACAGCTCCCATCAGCCAAACGATTCAAAGTGATTCCAGCGCCATTATTGGCAGTGCTTTTAGGAATACTCACCAACCTTATTTTTTCTTGGGCAGCTACGAATGATACCTTGAAACCTACCCAACTTGTAAATATTCCATCGAATATTTTTTCAAGTATTCAGTTTCCCGATTTTACGCGTTTTTTAAATACCCCACAAATATGGAAGGATGGAATCATCATAGGATTGCTTGCCACCTTAGAAACCTTGTTATGCGTGGAGGCCATTGATAAATTGGATACGCGAAACAGAATTACACCAGTGAATCGTGAATTGGTAGCACAAGGGATTGGAAATATTGCTTGTGGATTATTGGGTGCCATACCACTCACAGCGGTGATTGTGAGAGGTGCTGCCAATGCAGATGCAGGTGGACGCACAAGGCTATCCTCCTTTACTCATGGACTGTTTTTGTTGTTGGCAGTTTTGTTGATTCCATTTGCCTTAAGTATGATTCCGTATGCATCCTTGGCAGCAATATTATTGGTCACAGGATTTAATCTCACCAAGCCGAAATTATTTCAGAACATGTGGAAGCTAGGCTGGAAGCAGTTTTTCCCATTCATGATTACAATTCTTGTTATTCTTGGAACTGATTTATTAATTGGGGTAAGTATTGGATTACTCATTTCAACATACTTTATTATTTCAAATAATTTCAAGACTGAATATAAAATTATTGAACATAAAGAACACGACACCTTGGTTTATCTAATTAAACTCAATAGTAATGTAACCTTCCTAAATAAAGTAAAATTGCGTAAGGCGCTGGATCAGATTCCGGAGTTTAGTGTACTAACTATTGATGGAAGTGAATGTAATTTTATCGATTATGATATCTTGGAAATCATCAGTGAATATCATAATAAGGCCCACGACAGGCATATAGAAGTGCATTTAATTGAAATTGAAAAAGTGAGTGTAACGGCAATACACTAGGAGTTAGTTTTGGCATTGCCATGAACCAATCAAAGAAATGAATCATGCCTCAGTATTTCAGGTATAATTTACAACTTTTTCGTATCTTTGGAATATGAAAAAACCGAAGTTAATTCCATTAGACTTTGTAATTGATAAGCTTACAAATTCCATTGAAAACACAACGACGGGAGAAGTATTTGATACGGTAATTGTAAGACTAACTACTAAGGACGTAAAACAAATAACACAAGCCGATTGGAAGTTTGATTGGGTTAAAGAAATTAAGGATAAGTCAAAGGAGGTATACAAACTAACAACAGAAAACAATCCTTCAATTATTCAAGGGCTTTTAAGTATCGAAGATAAACAAGATCATATTTTTATGCATCTCATAGAAAGTGCTATGTTTAACAAGAATAAAGGTAAAGTTTATCTAGGTGTCCCCGGGAACCTAGTTGCATATGCTTGTAAAGTTTCCATCGACAAAGGTTACCAGGGATTCCTTGCTTTCGATACCAAATCAATTCTAATTAAACATTATCAAGAGACTTTGCATGCAACACATTTTCGTGGACTGAGAATGTTTATTGAAACAAACGCTGCCATGAGATTAATTTCACAATATTTTAAATCATAATAAAATGGGACTAATAAGAGAACCTAAAGACATTGATTTTACTGTTGAATCGAAGCCTTGGACAGAAATTGAATTACATGATTTCAGGAAGTTAATGGCTGAATTGAAAGAAAAAAATAGAGTTAAAAAACTCAAGACCAAAAAACCAATTAAGAAGCAATTAGTTTAATTAACGGAATTTTGTGAAGGCGGAAGGTGCCATCCATCAAACGATATTCGGATAGTTTTCTTGATAATGTTTTCCTAACTTGATATAGGATGCTGCATTCTGTTTTATTTTTTGGATTTGCTCCTCACTTACCTGCTTCACAATTTTGGCGGGCATTCCCATCACCACGCTATTATCGGGGATGATCATGCCTTCGGTGATGACGGCGCCGGCTCCTACAATACAATTTTTTCCGATACTCGCCCGGTTCATAATGATAGCGCCCATTCCAATGAGTGTATTACTATCGATACTGCATCCATGAATGATGCAACGGTGCCCTACGATGACCTCATCGCCAATATTAACGGGACACCCGGGATCCACATGTATCATACTAAGGTCCTGGATATTGGTGCCTTTGCCAATGGTGATTTTATCATTGTCGGCACGCAGCACCGCACCAAACCACACACTGCTATCTTCTCCAATACTAATATTTCCAATGAGGGTGGCATTGGGTGCAATGAATGTTGACATGGATTATTTAGGAATGAGAAATTATTGAATTAGGATGCAAAGAAAAGTGTTTTCACAAAAAGCGCTTATTTACTTTTTCCAATATCTCTCCATCTCAATGAGCCAATGAGCATTCGAATATCCTGCTTGAGGAAATCGAGTGAAGGGGCTAATGAATCGGGAACCGTTTTGGCGTTGAAATAAAGGGCACCACGCACAAAATGATGCACTGAATCGGTTACGTAAAAGTTCATGCCAGAGGCTGTTTCACCATTGAGTTCATATACCATGCCACTGGCACCATTATTATTTGTGATTTCATTTTCGATAATGTCTTCCGCTCTAGAAATATGTTTGTAGGTAAGTTTATGGCAATCTTCAATGGCTCTGTACAAAGTACTGTCGCCATGCAATTCTTTATAACTCAAGTGTAGCGTGGCATTCATGGTAGGGAACACGAGGTTCATCCACCATTGTTGTGCATTCGCATCCTCATCGGGAATCATCTCGCTATATACTGGAACTTTGAAAGTGAATGGGCAACCCGCACTATCAAAATCGCGGTAACTGTGCTCGGGTAGGGTGATACGAAAATAGCCTCTTGGTTTTGGAGGGTAGTTTTGTTTGCAGCTTACCACTACCAGCGAAATCATCAACAATAAAAAAAAGTATTTTTTCATGCGAGGCAAATCTAATCAAAAGGGGTGGTGATTAATAATTCAGGATTATTTTCTCTCCCAAAAAATGGGGTTGCGTATTGAGAATGTATAAATCGATGATGCATTTTGCGCGCGCTAAATACTCTCTTAGCGCAGTTTTGAAGCCATAGCTCTTAGTTACTGCTTTTGCATTGAAGGCAATGGCTTTGATACCATATTTCTCGGCGATGAAGATGGCGCGTTCGTTATGAAACTCCTGACTGATGATGGTGAATTCATTTTTTCCGAATACCTCTTTGCAGCGCACGATGCTATCAAGGGTACGAAAGCCGGCATAGTCGAGCACGATGCAACTATCGGGGATGCCGCGCAATAAGAGTGCTTTTTTCATAGCGGTGGGTTCGTCGTAGCCTTCCACATGATTATCGCCACTCACGATGATACATTTTATTTTTCCCGATTGAAAAAGCTGCACCGCTGCTTCAATCCGATTTTTGAAATATTGATTGGCAAAGTAGGGGGAAGTGCCCAGCATCAGTCCGATTTTATTGGCGGGAATATTTTCTACTTCTGAGTATAGGAAAGGCTTGGCGTTTTTCTTAATCACATAATAGCTTGCAAGTGCAAAAAGCAAGGCAAGCACAACCAAGGCAGCAGAAATTTTAATTAGTCTTCGAACCATAAATGGATGAACGAAGATACGCAAATAATTATTTTACTAAATTAATTTGTGATGTTGTCGAGCGAATTCAGGAAGGCCATGGTATCTACTCCATCGGCGTAGTCCCATAATTGAGGTTGTTGCGTTTCACCGAGTCCAACCTGACGAGGGAATTCCAAATTTATTTTAGAGGCCACACATTGAATTTCCTCATCGAGTTGCACAAGTAAATTTTTTATTGATTGCAAATCGGGATAGGTTTCGTAGAAGAGAACAGAGAGCGGAGAGTGCAATGATTTATTGTCTTCACGAACCATAAGGAAATTATTATCCAGGAATTTCTCGGAGCCTAATAAATAGATGGCCTTATTATAGTCGTAGTTATTGGCGTATTTATGATGGTTTACAATATTTCCGTATGGGAAGATGGCTTCAAAGAAATGGGTGAAGTCGTAACCCTCGGGGACAAATATTTTAGAGATATTTCTACAGCCCAATCCGAAGTAAGAGAAAATATCACTTCCCATTTTCTCAAGTTCTACAGGGGTTTCGTGCCCAGTGAGCACGGCAACAGAGGTTCTGTTTTTGCGAATGATATTAGGGATTTTGCTGAAATAGGTTTCGAATATTTTGGCGCTATTATTACTTCCGGTAGCAATTACTGCATCGGCGCTATTTACGCGTTCGATACAAGTGATAGGGTGTTCCAGTTCGCGATTCATCACTTCGATGGCATATTTCATGAGGATGGTATCGTCGCTGCTTAATTTGCAGAGGGCTTCATTTCCGGAAGCGAGTACGCATAATAAATCGTGCAATCCAACCCAAGGCAGGTTGCCCGCCATGATGATGGCTACTTTTTTAGGGCTATTATTTCGTGAATAAGGTTGCAGCCATTTTTGTAATTGTGCAGGATCAAGGGTGGCAATCCAGGCCTCGGAGGCCTTATTGATATTGGCTTCTTCAAACCATGGATTATGTTGTCGCGCCTGATTGAGGATGGGTTCAGGGATATGTTGTAATGCTTCCGACAGCGCTTTACAAGCGTTTAAAAAATCTGGTTTCGGGTTCATTTTAAAATTGGAGGGCAAAGGTAAACTTATTATTCTACTGATATTAGTGTTGTAGAATTTGATTTTTTTATTAACTTTGGAAAATAAACTTTATTAAAAATTTAATACTTAATTATTATGAAGAATCTCGCCAAAATTTCCGCGTTTGTTTTTGCTATTATTTTTACAATTATTATTAGTTGCAAAAAGAGTAAAATTACTTCTAACCCCACTAAAACAGATTACACTTACACTCCTGAAAGTATGGAATCAAGTGAAATAACTTTAACTGTTTTAGGACAACAACGAGTAAATCCTTATACGGTAGAGAACGTTACTGCCGCCTATAATTTTGTCCATGGAACAACCATAGGCAGTTTACCTACTACTGATCAATATATAAGATTTGCACCTACTAATGTTTCTCAGGTTAAATTATTAGTAGCGTCCAATCTTACTTTGTTTGATTATCCACTTGATTACGAAGTAATATCTTTGGGTGATTATTATCATGATTCTTCCGTAACGGAAGGAAATCCTACCTATTATTACGCCGTAATAGCTCCAAATGAAACAAAACCAAGTGTTCCTTATACAGTTCTTGCTAATTTAAATTTGTATAATAATGAAGAAAGTGTCGTACGTAAGGCATTGGAACTAAAAGGTTATAATCCAGATATTGAGGGATACGCAATAAGAGATATTTCTGGCGATGCAACCCAAGAACTACCTACAAAATTTGCTAAAAAAGAAGAGAATCCTTGGGGAACAGGCGGAGAATGGACTGGAGGTGGAGGTGGTACAGGAAGTAATTTTACCCAAACAATTACCGGAAGTGGTCTAATAAAAAGTGCGAATTGTGCCTGTAAGGCAAGTACTGATACAAGAAATCCTGCAGGTTGTATTAAACTTGACGACTCACAGTTTTCTACCACAGGACAATGTAACTCATATGTTGGTGTGAGACGTGCCAAAATAACGGTTCGTGACAACTGGTTCTTTTTTCATAGTACTCATTCCAATGATGGAGGATGTTGGTTTTTTTCTAATTTAAAGTTTTATGGAAGAAGTTGGAGAACAATTAAATTTACTAATGATTGGATAACTTGCAAAGGACTAAATCACCAAATTGGCAAAGATGTTTTTTGGTATATGTTCCCAGTGCATAAGGGGTGGATTTTTGCTGGAGGTCCTATTTTCAACAATATGGAAGATTGCATCGATAGAGATGATGCTACCGAAACCCTTCAACATCGTTATTGGATGGCAGCAACTACTAATAATGCTTTATTCGAATAACGAGATTGGTGTGCTCTCCAAAATGTAACATTGCCAGTTTCTGATTTACAAGTGCTTAATACTACTTTTGATATTGAAGGCTCTGCTGCCCCAATGTTTGATAAAATTAATGACGAAAACAAATGGCCAAATCTTCCAATTAATGATTGGGGATTTTTTGTGCTAGGGTTAAAGCAACAAACTGCCCAATTGCCATTTGGAATTCCACTTGTTGGTTTAGAAGCCTATTTAAATCACTTTTCACCTGATGTTGTAATTAATTATAATGTTTCAAGCTATAAAAGCGATAATGCAAAAGAAATAATGTATCATGAATACGCACATGTAAGTCACTACACACGAATGTTGCCAAACGCAGCCGATTACTGGACAATTGATCTTCCTTTATTTGTAATGGACCCAGGATATGGTACAGATCCTAATACTTCAAGGGGGAAACGAGTTAGTATTAATGAGAATTGGGCATATTTCATAGGACCAATAGTTGCAGATGAAGCATACGACTTAAAACATAGCGGTACTCAATCTTCAAATATTCTTGATATTCAGCGAACTCGATGGAAAAACACAAATGAAAAGAGCATGTTTTATTCGACTAACACTACAGTTGATGGATTTTATATTAGAGTTGGATTGTATCGAGACCTCTGGGATATTAATCCAACTGGAGATCCATATGAGAATGGTGATTTGGTTGGATTTGAGAACTTTGGAGGTATTACACCAGTTGATATTTTGAGTTTGATGGATCATAATATGCAAAGTCCAGCACAATTAAAGAATGCAATACAAAATGGATTTGTGTCAAATTCTAATTTAAATAATTATAATATATTAATGACAAAGTATGGTTTGTAAAATGAAATTAATTTTTTTAATTCTAGTATTCTTCGTTTTTGTAAACCTGGATTGCCATAAAAGCAAATGCGCCCATCCTTATTTATTTGATATTCCATACAATCATTCCTTACTAAACGATACCATTAGCGTAGGTGACACAATTTGGGTTACAGCTGATTTTGGCCCACAACTAATTGATAATTCCTCAGGAGAAGTATGCACATTTAATAATATAAATTTTCAAAGTAATCTGATATTCGGCGAAATTTCAGGCACAAAACCTAGATACATAAATGAAAAGTTTACCTTGATAAATATAATTGGCTCAGCAACATTGAATTATTTTAGTACGGATACAATTTACACCTTGGGTAAGGGAGGTAGCTATGACATTACCTATGAAGGAAAGTTAAATTACAAATTGAAATTAGGTTTTGTCGCACAAGAAAAAGGTCTTTATTCTGCAAATTACACCTCTCGTTTTTTAAATCGTAAAATGGAGAACGTTGATACAAAATGCGATGGAGAGATTTACATACAAGGGGCTATGAATGATAAAGATACCACTGCGAATAATTTTCACTTAACTTCTTATTCAAATAATAATTTCTATAAGACAATCTCTATTAGTGAATTTCAAAATGATGGAATGTTTTGTTTTGTAGTGAAGTGAGTGAGATGCAATTAAATGGAATTTCAATCGATCCATTTCAAAAAAAAGCAAAACAGTTTCTTGTCCTGCATCAAAGCGTATAAATAAATGAAAAACATATTTTACATATCGATTTTTCTCCTCTTTGTAAATATGGATTGTCATAAAAACAAATGTGCAAAAGAGTATTTTTTTGATGTGCCGTGCACTCATTCCTTGTTAAGTGATACCATTAGTATCGGCGATACCATCTGGGTAACCTCTAATTTCGGTCCTCAACTTTTAGATAGTAAAACGGGAGAGGTTTGCACCTTTAATAGTATAGATTTTCTTAGCTTTTTAATTTTTAGTGATATTTCAGGCACTAAACCAAGGTATGTAAATGAGAAATTTAATTTGATTAATGTTGTTGGTTCGGCTACATTGAATTACTATAGCAACGATACAAATTATACCTTAGGTAAGGGAGGTAGTTATAGTATAAATTACGAAGGAACATCTAACTACAACTTGAAATTAGGATTTATTGCAAAAGAGAGAGGGCTTTATACTGTGAGTTATGGCTTTCCCAGATTGGATCGTAGAATGAATGTTGTTGAAACTGAATGCAATGGAGATATCTACATATTAGGAGCAATGAATAATAAGGATACCGCTGTGAATAATTTTCATTTAACTTCTTATTCGAGTAATAGTTATTATAAGTCAATTTCAGTTAGTGAATTTCAGAAAGATGGGAAGTTTTGTTTTGTGGTGGAATAAGTGGACAATGGTATCTATATATCTTGTATGCAATTGAATAATTTAGAATGGAGAGTTGGAATTATTAATAATTCATTAATACCTAAAGAGTACCTTTCAACCTGTTAGCTATTTAGATGAAATTCTTAGCGTAATATCTCCCGCTTTTAAATTTCCTGAATTGTAAATAAATAATAATTTTGTTGCAAAAATTTTAACAATACGATATAATGTTTGAAGAATTATTAAAACTCGTTACTGATAATGCACAGGATGCAGTCATCAACAATCAGGAAGTTCCTAATGAGCACAATGAGGCCGTTACCCAGCATGTGACGAGCAGCATTATTGATGGATTGAAGAGTCATGCTGCTTCTGGAGGAATTGAAGATGTAATGAAACTGATTGGAGGAGGCGGAGGTGATTTGAATACCAATCCGGTGATGAGTTCGATGAGTGGAGGATTGATTGATTCGTTGATGAGTAAATTTGGATTGAGTCAGGGAGCTGCAGGGAATGTGATCAGTTCGATGTTGCCTGGAATCATTTCAAAATTTGTGGGTCAAACCAACGACCCGAATAATAGTTCATTTGATATTGCTGGAATCTTCAGTCATTTAACTGGAGGGCAGAGCAATGGTTTCGATATTGCCTCTATTGTGAAGCAAGTTGCCGGAGGAGGTGGCGCTGGAGGATTCGACCTTTCGCAAATCACCAAAATGTTTGGAGGAGGCGATCAGGGATCGGGCGATAATTCGGGAGCCGGTGGTATCATGGATGGCTTAAAAGGCCTTTTTGGTAATTAATTAAATTTCTGTAACCTTTACTGGGTGGATGTTTGCGTCGTTTCTGAGGAGGCGAAAGGGGATTCTGTTTTCGGGTAGTTTAGGCAATCCATGCGCCTAAGTTTGGGGCTCATTTTTAGGTCATTTTCGACCTGTATTTTTTAATATTATTTTACTATATTTGCCGCCCTTTTATAATATGACTGAAAATATCAACGACACGCTTCCTACCGGAGAAACCGTAGAAGCTAAGAGCATTGCGATTCCTGAGAATGAAAATTTCTTGGATGACAACTCTGAGTCAGAGCAAATTATCGCTGCTATCAAATCAAGCACAGCAGTTACCGCCGAGGATTTTGACTGGGACCAAAACAAAAAAGGTCAGTCGATTTACTCTGGTCAGGACATGGCCCAATTCGAAGAAATGTACGTGAAGACAATGCAAAGCATTGACGAAGGACAAATCACGATGGGTAAAGTGATGAGCATCACTGCGAAAGAAGTGGTTATCAACATTGGTTTCAAATCGGACGGAAACATTCCTGTACAGGAGTTTCGCGATATGCCTGATTTGAAAGTTGGTGACGAAGTAGAGGTGTACATCGAAAGCCGTGAAGATTCGGCAGGACAACTTAAAATTTCCCGCAAGAGAGCCTTGAGCGAACGCTCATGGGGATTGGTGCAGGATGCTTTAACTAACGAAACCATCGTTAATGGATACGTGAAATCGCGTACCAAAGGTGGATTGGTAGTTGAGGTATTTGCTATGGATGCTTTCTTACCAGGATCACAAATTGATGTGAAACCGGTGAAAGATTACGATCAATACGTTGGTCAGACCATGCAATTTAAAGTAGTAAAACTAAACGAAGTATTCAAGAACATCGTAGTGAGCCACAAAGTGCTTATCGAAGATGATATTGAAGCACAACGTATGGAAATCATCTCACGTCTCGAAAAAGGACAAGTATTGGAAGGTGTTATTAAAAACATCCAGCCTTTCGGAGCCTTTATCGATTTAGGAGGTGTTGATGGTTTATTACATATCACCGACATTTCATGGGGACGTATTACCGACCCTAACGAAGTGTTACAGGTAGAACAAAAATTAAACGTAGTTGTTTTAGGTTTTGATGATGACAAACGTCGTATTTCATTAGGCTTGAAACAATTATCAGCGCATCCTTGGGATCAATTGGGTGAAAACTTACAAGTTGGTAACAAGGTAAAAGGTAAAGTGGTAACTGTAGCTGATTACGGTGCATTCATCGAAATCGCTTCAGGTGTAGAAGGTTTGATTCACGTAAGTGAAATGAGCTGGAGCAGTCACTTACGCAACCCATCTGATTTCTTAAAAGTAGGAGATGAGATTGATGCGGTGATTCTTACCCTTGACAAAGAAGAGCGTAAAATGAGCTTAGGTATTAAGCAATTAACTCCAGACCCATGGGGAACGATTGCTACCAAATACCAAGTTGGAAGCAAGCACAAAGGCGTTGTTAAAAACTTAACCAACTACGGTTTATTCTTAGAGTTGGAAGAGGGTATCGACGGATTGGTGCATGTATCTGATTTATCTTGGAGCAAAAAAATCAAGCATCCATCAGAATTTGTGAAGAAAGGACAAGAGTTGGAAGTATTGGTATTAGAAGTAGATACAGAGAACCGTCGTTTGAGCTTAGGTCATAAGCAATTGGACGAAAATCCTTGGGATACTTTTGAAACAATCTTCGCTATCGAGTCGCACCACGAAGGAACCGTGATGAAAATCACAGACAAAGGCGCTACCATTGCGTTGCCTTATGGTGTTGAAGGGTATGCACCTTTCAAACAATTATTGAAGGCTGATAAAGCTACCTTGAAAGAAGACGAAGCTTCAATTTTTGAAGTAACTGAATTCAACAAGGATGCGAAACGTATTTTGGTATCTCATACTGTTACCTGGAAGAAAGATGAAAAAGCGAAAGCGGTAGCAAAATCAGCAGAGATAGCAAACGACAAAGAAGCTACTAAAAAATCGGTGAAGAAGATGAACGAGAAAGTTGAAAAATCTACCTTAGGTGATTTGGAAGCTTTGGTGAATCTTAAAGCTGAAATGGATAAGCAATAATTTGCTTAAACAATCATAGAAAGCCCGGAGCCAAATTGGTTCTGGGCTTTTTCTTTTTATGGGATTTAGACAAGGCATCAAACGTTCCTACGGAACGTCAATACAGGGGTGGGGATCTAATTTCTACCCACCAAATGTCCTTACAGGACATAATACAAGAGCGATGATATTTTAATCATCGCTGCTGTATTCACTTCGCTCTCACACTTCACAATCATTCTGATTTATGCTACCCACGATACGCCCCTACAGGGCGAGAATACAAGAGCGAATTATAATTCGAAAATTGAATTATGGAGGATGTTGTATTATGCCCCTTCGGGGCATTTGGTGGGTAGAAAATACGGTATCTTGTATTGACGTGCCGT
>CAIVZR010000009.1 GCA_903910445.1 uncultured Bacteroidota bacterium | reverse complement strand
GAAATTTTACAAATATTAAGCGCTTCCATGTTTGATAAAACTCATTTAAAAGACCTTTTGCAAAGCCCTATCTGTCAGGATGTCAAAGAACAAAACAGCGAACAGTTAAAAATGGACCTAAATTAACCGGACACTAGTGACTCGAAAGTAATAAATTATATGATATTTAATAAAAATCAGAGAATTCCGAATTTCGCAACGCCATTTTCTATTATTTATTGTAACTAAATTCCTCTCGGTCGTGTATAAATGATGAGTCATATTATTGTCCAACGTTTTGCCATGAAGCATCGTCTAGCGTATTATTGCCCGCTCTTCGTATTACAAAAACCAAACTAGTACTTTTGCCCCTTTATGAAACTAATCAAATTTGTTGCATCATTCATCTTGTTGTTATTCGTTGCCTTCTCTCAGGCACAAACGTTTACCATCAGTGGTTTTATCACCGATAAAAATAGTAAGGAAACACTTATTGGAGTGCAGGTAGCTAATGTCAAACAAAATGTGGGCACCAATAGCAATGGTTTTGGGTTCTATACCCTTACCATGAAAAAGGATAGTGTGCAACTGATTGTTAGAATTCTAGGATATGCTCCCAAAGTGCTCAACTTCTATCTCGATCATAATATCACCTATAATATTGAGCTGGAAGAAGCAGGAAAAGAATTGGGGCAAGTAGAAATTTCTGCCAGTCGACAAAATAATAAAGTAGCCAACGATACCCGAGTGAGTAGAATTGAAATTCCGGTGGAGACTGTCAAAGAATTACCTGCATTATTTGGTGAGAAGGATGTATTTAAAGTGATACAATTATTGCCTGGTGTTCAAAAAGGGGGTGAAGGGAATAGTGGCTTATATGTGCGTGGTGGTGGACCAGATCAGAATTTAATTATACTCGATGATGCCAATGTTTACAATGCCTTTCACTTATTTGGATTCTTCTCTGTTTTTAATGGGGATGCCTTAAAAAGTATTGAACTCACCAAAGGAGGCTTCCCTGCTCGCTACGGTGGCAGGCTTTCCAGTGTTTTAGATATGCGCTTAAAAGATGGTGATAAACAAAAGTTTCATGGAGAAGGAGGGGTGGGCGTGATTTCTTCACGATTGACACTGGAAGGACCATTAATTAAAAATAAGTCTTCCTTTATCATCTCTGCTCGACGCACGTATATAGATTTATTAATTCAACCTTTTTTGCCAAATGATACCAAAGGTGGTTACTATTTTTATGATATGAATGTGAAACTAAATTATACTCTAAGCGATAAGGATCGTTTGTATTTAAGTGGGTATTTTGGTAGAGATGTATTTTACGCAAAGTTTATAGCCACCTCAACTTCGAGCACCAAGGCTAGCATCGCATGGGGAAACAAGACATCCACCCTGCGCTGGAATCATATTTTCGGGCCACGCATCTTTAGTAATTTATCAGCAATTTATAGTATCTATAATTTTGATGTTACTGCTACCGAAACAGATAATAAGGATGTGTTTACATTGAAATTATTTTCTGGAATAAATGATGCTACCGTGAAGTATGATTTTGAATTTCTTCCAAACCCACGCCATCACATTCGTGCAGGGCTCATGAGTACATATCATACCTTTACTCCACAAGCCGTTACGGTGAAGGATGCAAATTTTAATTTATCGAATACCAAAAAATTCTATGCATTGGAAAGCGCACTATATATTGAAGATGATTATGAGATGAATAGTAAAATAAAGATGAATGCAGGTTTGCGCTTAACGAATTATATTGTAGGACAAACGGTGTTTACGAAGCCAGAGCCTCGACTCAATTTTCGTTATTTGATCAAACCCGATTTGTCGTTTAAGTTTGGATACAGCACGATGAATCAATACCTGCATCTAATTTCCAATACTGGTGCTGGTTTGCCAACCGATTTATGGGTACCTGCAACACAGTTGGTGAAACCTCAAACATCGCAACAAATTGCCGGTGGTTTGTTTAAGGATTTAGAATATAAGGAAGAAGATTATGCCATCTCATTAGAAGGTTATTATAAACTTTCTAAGAATGTAATTGCCTATAAAGAGGGTGCAAGTTTTATCTCTGTGCTCGATGATCCATTCAGCAGCAATACTGGAAATCAAAAAACATGGGAGAGTCAGGTAACCTCTGGAAATGCTACCAGCTATGGCGCGGAGCTATTCATTCAAAAGAAAGCTGGGAAGTTTACTGGCTGGATTGGATATACCCTATCATGGACTTCGCTTCAATTTGACTCGTTGAATAATGGAAAAAAATTCTGGGCACGCTACGATCGACGTCATGATATTTCGGTTGTTGGAATTTATAAATTGAATGATCATATCACATTAAGTGCAGTATGGGTATATGGAACAGGCAATGCGATTACCTTACCTATTGGAACACAAAATGCAATACCGCATCAATCGCCTTACAATATGTGGGGAACACCTGGAAGTATTCCGGCATATAATATCGATCAATATGGTGGTCGCAATGAGTTTCGAATGGCGCCATACCACCGAATGGATATTGGAGTGCAATTTCATAAGAAGTTGAAGTATTGGGATCAGACTTGGGAAGTGAGCGTATATAATTTATATAATCGAGCCAATCCATATTTCTATTATATCGGAGAAAGCAAGAAGGACCCATCGAAAACTGTTTTGAAGCAAGTTTCTATTTTTCCTGTATTGCCATCTGTTACCTATTCTTTTAAATTCTAAGAAAAAAAAGTTCATGAAAAATATTTTTAAAATATATTTAATAGTAGCGGTGGCCATACTTTCTGGTTGCACCAAAGACGCAGAAGTTGCCCTTCCTGAGTATAAACCTACCTTGGTAATTCATAGTTATATTAGTCCACAGGATTCAGGAGTTGTAGTGTATGTTAACATGAGCAAATCGGCTTATAATAGTAATTATAATGACGTCAATAATGTAGTTAATGCAACCGTGAAAATTTCGGATGGAGCAAGTTCAGCAACCTTGAAATTTTTTCCAAGTTTTGATAAGTTAAGCTATGCGTATTATTATATTGATAGTACTATGTATAAAATAATTGCGGGGAAAACATACCAGTTAGAGGTTAGCACTCCCGATGGAAAGAAGGCAACAGCAAGCACTAAGATTCCGAGTATTGTGCCGCTGAAAAATATTAGTTATACCTTGGTGAAATCACAGTTTGGCGATTCGGTATATAATCTTAATTTTAATTTTGACGACCCAATAGGCCAGGACGACTACTTCAAATTCGGAGCCTATGTGCTCACAATTGATACGGTTGCAGAAGAGTTGTTGCAATCGTCGGGCAGTGAAGATTTTGGCACCTACTTTAATAGTGATGGAAAGTATATTAGTGAGAGCATGGAGGCTTATGGATATTATCCATTGATGAGTCCAGATGAAATTCGAATCATGGATTTTCGATTAATGCATGTAACTCGTGAATATTATTTATACCATCAAAGCATTCAGAACTCAGGCGGAGGGCCCTTCTCAGAGCCCAATGTGGTTTTTACCAATATTACTGGAGGCGTGGGTGTTTTCGCTGGTTATAGTTATGATCAGCGATTCCTTCGATAAGAGTTAGTTCTTATAAGTAGTGGGTACCGATGGGTCGGTGATGATGACATAATCGCCCAATCCTTTAAATTGTTCCCAGTTGATATTGGAGAAGCTCTCATCGGGACCAGTAGAAATAACCATCGCTTTCATTTTCGGACTGTACTTTTTAAGTTGGGTTACCACAGCAAAACCTTCATCGCTGTGAAAGCGACCATTGATTTGCATCATCTTTTTTCCTTTATTTTGCTTGTGATATTCGGCAATCGAATAGGCCATGGTAGCATCCCATAGCGACTGTGCCATCACTAAATTAAAATTCCCCATACTCATTAAAGGTGCTTTTGCCTTGGAGGTATCGGTAGCTGGTACGCTGCTATGCCCTGAAAGTGCATCGAGTTTTTCGAAATATTTACCTGAAGCAGTATCATAAGGAACCGGAGCAAAAAAACGTTTCGATTCTTTGGGTAATTCCATTAATGATTTTTGTCCTAATCGGCCAGCCATATTGGTATAACGGCTTGGAGCGTTGGCACATACTACATCGAGCTTATTGAGTTTGGCAAATTCTATGAGTGGTTTATAGTCGCGGTAATTGCTCCAAATGCGAGCATCTTTATTGAAATTCTTTTCGCGGATATATCCTTTCAAGTATTCGTTCATCACAGGTTGAACATCACGTTCAAACATTTCCATACTCAGTGCAAGGTTCGAATTGTATTGCTTATAAAGCATTTCAAAGATTTGCTTCTCTAAGTAATGACCCGTTGAATCATTATGCTCTTCACCAAAAAACAGGATATCGTAATTCTTCATATCATCGATGACTTCTTGAAGTGTTACTTCTTTGCCTAACTTAGTTGAATAAATTTTATAATTTTTCTCAGTGATCTGAGCCTGGATATTAATTATGAAAATAAAGAAGATTATAAATAAGGTAGAAAAAGGTTTCATTATGTGGTTCGATTAGGTATGTGCGAAAGTAATTATATATTAGGAATGGAAATTTTATTAGAGATTATGGGTTAGATTCAGGTCACTAATTAATCCTCTAGCCCTTTGCCACTTAATATTTGTGGTATCCACTTTTCTACTCTGCTTTCACGGGTTTTGGCTTGTTTGGCTGCGGCGAAGTGAAGCAAGTATCCTCTTTGCCGGCCAGGAGTTAATGATTCGAAAGCTTTTTTTAATTCAGGTATTTCATCTAGCTTTATTTTAAACTCCTCTGCCATTTTAAATTCAGTAGGTTTTTTCAAGGTTACTTTTAGTCCTGCTTTCTCTACTTCTATGGCTTCATAGATATAAGCTTTAATTTGTTTTTCAAGTTTTGAAATTTCATTTAATGCGGTGAATCGCATTTGCCGTCCCGATTGTACGTTCTCTGTTTGTTGAATCAACAATCCTTCGGCATCTTGCAAAAGCACTCCCTTATGAAATAGTATGGCGCAATAATCTTTGAAACCATGGATGAGTAAAATATTATTATCCTGAAAGGTATAACATGGTACACCCCATTTAAGTTCTTCAATTAAACCGCATTCGAGGGAAAGGTCTCTCAATTTTTTATAAGCATCTTGCCATTTACTAGGTTTATTAAAATAGAAATCTACTTTCGGATTGACGCTACTATTGGTCATGATTTGTTTTAGTGTTTAGATTAATGAATGGCTTAGAATTTTATTTTTCCTCTAAAACCCCTTGCTGCATAATATGATTCGGCCCCGTTATGATAAACAAAAACCTGACTATATCTGCGATCACAAAAAAGCGCCCCGCCTAATTTTCTAATTTCAGTTGGTGTTACAATCCAGCTGGAAGTTTTTAAATCGAAATTACCTAATTTCTGTAATGCGCGATAGTCATCTTCTGATAAGAGTTCTATCCCCATATTTTCGGCTAAATGCGTAACACTATCCTTGGGCTTATTTTCTTTTCTTGAATCCAAGGCTTTTTCGTCGTAGCATAGGCTTCTTCGCCCTTGTGGACTTTCTGATGCGCAATCGAAGATTGTTATTTCTTTTGTTTTTTTATCATATCCAATGATATCGGGCTCTCCACCAGTTATTTCCATTTCATTAATCGACCATAATTTATCAAGGTTGGATTCCAGCTTCTCCTGAACTATTGCCCAGTCGATGCCAACGTGTCGTTGCTTATTTTTCTCGAAACGATTTTTTAGAGTGGTAAGCAATTCGCTCTGTTGAGATTTGGTTAATTGCTTTTTGCTTTGTTTCGTCATTGCGGTATGAGTTCTAAATTGAACGATGTAAATTTAGAATAATTAAGGAAACTAATTCCGATGTAATTTAAAATTAAGTGAATTGAATAATGATTTTAATTAATTCAGCTCTTCCATAGGAAAAATTATTGCCCTGCAAAGTAGAATTTGTAGATGGCGAGTATAATAATGAGTAAGGTGATAGTTCCCAATATCTTGGCAACATTTTTCATTCGGTTGCGATTTTCTTCTTTCATGAAAATGAGATTAAGTTTATATGGAGCAATTTAATTTTAATATTTAATTAGTTATTGAATTTTGAAACAAACCATTCAAAATCGGCAGTCATCACAATTACCTTATTCATGTCGACTAGGTCGACTTTTAATCTGATAATGGCACGATTTCTTGATGATAATTGCTCCTTGATATTTTCTTTTGTATCATCAGTAATTATTGCTGTGGAAGATATTCGTCCTATTGCCGGTTTGTTGTATTTCAGCGCTGCCTTTCTAACGACAGGGACTAATACCTCTTTATATTCTGGAAAGTTGGTAAGTAAAAACTCACCGCAAGTGGCTTCTGCTAATGCATACAAAGCGCTCGCATGAACTGTTCCGATATGATTGGTATATTTAATATCTTCATCTAGTTTTAAGATATATCCATCATCATTCGAATTGCTAAGTCCAATTAATTTATTGAAAGGTAAATCAATAATTCTCATGATTTGTATTTGTAATCTAAGATGATGGCAAAGTACAAATTTTAGAGGAAATAAGGAGTTTCACTATTGTGCTTTATCCTGAATTTTACGGGTGAGCTTTACCACGAGTGCTCTTGGAGCAAAGCGTACAGAATTTGCCATCAGGTAATTCAGCATTCCATGTATGGCGACTGTTTTGCCTTTAAGCATTGCGGAGTAGCCGTATTCAGCAACTTCCTTAGAGGTGGGTAATTTTCTTCCTTTCACCAAATTACTTTCTTCCATGGCAGCGGCAGCTTGAAAGCCGCTCTCTGTGGCACCAGGGCAAAGGGTTGTGATGGTTACTCCCGTATTGCTCACTTCGTTATTCACTGCTTCAGAGAAACTCAATACATACGCTTTGGTAGCATAGTAAACCGCCATGGTAGGACCCGATTGGAATGCTGCAGTAGAAGCAACATTCATAATTTTACCGTTGCCTCTTTTTACCATGTCTTGTAAATACAGTTTGGTGAAATGAGTCAATGTGCTAATATTTAAATTAATCATTTGCAATTCCTTATCCCAGTCGGTTTCTACAAACATTCCAAAATCACCGAAGCCTGCATTATTAATCAAATAATCTACCTGAATGTTTTTTTGATGTGTTTCTTCATATACTTCCAAAGTGGCATTTGGTAAAGAAAGATCTTTTCCAATATTATATACTTGAACCTTGTATTTAGTTTCTAATTCAATTTTGAGTTCATCCAGTCTGGATTTGTTTCTTGCTACCAAAACCAAATTACCTCCTTTTGCTGCGTGTTCCCGGGCCAATTCTAAACCAATTCCATTAGATGCTCCTGTGATTAATGCTGTTGCCATGATATTATTTTAATATTTTCAGCAAAAGTAAGTCAATTATTTTAAACTATAAAGAGTAGAGTATAGTCTATACTTGCAATTTATTTTTAAACCGCCTATCTTCGCCCAATGTTAATCAACGAATTGTCCAAAAGAACTGGTATCACTGTTCATACCATACGGTTTTACGAGAAATCGGGTTTAATCAAGGGAAAGCGAAATGAGAATATAAAGTCGAATAAATATTTTCACTATGATGATGAATCGGTGGAGAAGCTGGAACTCGTGAGGGATGCTAAATCGGTTGGGTTCACCATCAGTGAAATATCTCAGCTGATGGATGCCTGGTATAATAATAAAATTACCATTACTCAAAAGCTGGAGGTGCTGGATGAAAAGCTACAATCGATAGAATTGAGGATTAAGCAATTAAAGGAAATGAAAAAGCTGATTAGTAAATTTAAGAAGGATATAGAAGACGACGATTGCTAAGGAATATTCTTGTATGTGCACACCCATCGTTTTACAGCGTAATTTATGCTTTATTCAGAGAACGACGTAATAGTTTTGCCATCATATTTTGATAAGCCATCGCCTCTATTGCCAAACCAGATATTATGGTCTTTGTCTTCAAAAATAAAGTAGACCGATTTGTTATTAATCTTGCTAAAGGTTAATTCAGATATGTTGTTCTCTGGGATGTTTGAATACCATAATCCACCCAATGTATCTTCTATATATTTCCCGTAATCGGAGGCAACCCATAACCGGCCATCGCTCGATTCCATGATAGCATTTAAGGAGCCATTCACTAAATCTCTAGGCTGACTATAATTGCTAAATGAATTTCCATCGTAACCTATAATTCCTGAGTTTCGTGTGGCAAGAATAAATTTACCATTTTTACTTTCCACCATATTTCTAATCCAGTGTTCATTCTTTGGTTTGAATCTTTCAATCATTTTGCCATCATATCTGCACAAGCCTTCGTAACCTGGAGGCATGCCAGAAGCAAACCAAATATTCCCATTCTTATCTTCTATGATATCTGATACCATTTTAAGATGTACACTATCTTTATTAATAATTTTATTGTTGGATAAGAATCTTGAGAAAGTGAATCCATCAAAGTTGTATACTCCATCACCTGTTCCAAACCATAGCATCCCACGACTATCTTGCATGATACTCCATACTGTACCCTTCGTTGATGTCTTGGTATAGTAATGATTATTATCAATGATAGGTCTAATGTTCGATGGTATTGAAATACTTATGATTCCCTGTTCCTGGATTCTGCAAATTCCATTGGTAGTCCCAAACCAAATTATTCCATTTTTATCTTCCAAAATCGAATTTATTCCATTACTATTTAAGCCATCCTGCATGGTGTACTGGTAGAATAATTTTCCATCAAATTTATATACTCCTTGATCCGAGGTTCCGAACCAAAGGTTTCCATTTTTATCCTGCAAACCACACATCACGTTATTGTATTTATTTGAATCTTGTGATGATTTAATTTTAGGTATTCCGATTTTGTTATTCGCAGTGCTCACTACTTCAAACTGATTAGGTGCCTTGTTTTGAGCATTGCATGAGCTGAAGTAAATTAATGTCAGAAAGAGTAAGAATATAGGTTTGAAAATAGAATACTTAATCATTTGTTTTGGGTTCAATCAGCATTGATAATTTTTATATGTTTCGAGTGAATTGCAAGTAGCTTATGCGTCTCTTAGAATTTTCTCCATCTTTTTTCCTTTAGCCAATTCATCCACAAGTTTATCAAGGTACCGAACTTTTTGAGTTAAAGGGTTTTCAATTTCTTCAACTCGGTAACCACAAATTAAACCGGTGATGAGGTGCGCATTCGGGTTTAACTTAGCCAATTGAAAGAACTTTTCAAAAGTTACTTTATCATTAATTTGTTTTTGAAGTTTCGTTTTGTCAAATCCAGTAAGCCAAGCTATTACCTGATCCAATTCGGTTTTTGTTCTTCCTTTCTTTTCAACTTTTGTTACATAGAGTGGATACACGGATGCGAAAATCATTTTCGAGAATTTTTCATCGTGATGAGAAGTATCGTTCATAAATCAAAAATAGGAAGAATTGATCTACTTTAACGAATTGAAACTTTATTATAATTTAGTATTTATTGTTTTGAGGCCCTTCAATCTACCACCACCAAAAAATACACAATGACCATTACCGTTGCAATTCCTGTAATAATGAAAGTAGCAGACATCCCGGCTTGTGTCCAGAGGATGCCTGCGATGGTGCTTGCGAATAATGCACAAATGCTTTGAAAGGCTGAATAGGTTCCAATAGCGGTGGCAGTTTCATTGGGTGCACTGAGGTTGCTTATCAATGCCTTGGAGATTCCTTCTGTTGCTGCTGCGTATACTCCATAGAGTAAAAACAATACAAAGTAAATATAGATAGGTGGATTAAATCCCATACCAAAATATACAATGGCAAATAATCCCATTCCAACGATGAGTATCTTTTTTAATCCAACCTTATCCGCGATAATACCCATAGGAAATGCTGCCAATGCATAAATCAAATTGTAAAAAATATAAATTCCAATCACCATCGAATCGCTTAATCCGCTTTGCTTGGCCTTCAATAACAAAAACACATCGGAGCTATTGAAGAGTGCAAAGGCAAGTAAACCGATTACCAGCTTGCGGTAAGGAACCGAGCTTTGCTTCCAGTATTTTAAAAAGGAAAAAAAAGTAGGGCGATCTTTTTTAACAGATGCGATAGTAGTTCTTTCTTTTAAAAATAAGGAAGCCCCGATAGCTAAGAGTCCAGGTACTAGGGCCACATAAAAAAGTTGTTGGTATCGCTCAGGATAAAAATACAAGTACAACAATGCTACGGCTGGCCCTAGAACCGCACCCAGGGTATCCATGCTGCGATGAAATCCGAAGATGCGACCTTTTGTTTCTGGTATGGCCTCCGCCGATAAAAGAGCATCTCGCGCACCAGTACGAATTCCTTTGCCTACTCTATCTAGGGTGCGTGCAAAGAATATCCATAACGGATAAGTGAAGAATGCCATAATGGGTTTGGAAATGGCACTCAAGCTATAACCCAGTTGCACAAAGGGAACGCGACGCTGCATGCTATCAGAAAGTTTTCCAAAATAGCCTTTGCTTAATCCAGCAATGGCCTCTGCCAAACCTTCGAGCACCCCAATTAAAATCATAGAAAACCCAATGCTCTTCAAATAAATAGGCATCACTGGATATAGCATCTCGCTAGCAGTATCGGTAAATAAACTTACCAACGATAAGATCCAAACTACTCTTGTTATGGCTTTCATGGTAACAAATGTAAAGCAATCGAGGCAGTTGTTTGGGTAATTATTTATTCTAAAATAAAAATGCCGACCCGCAAAGCGAATCGACATTTTATGTTTTTATCAATGATGAAATACTTAGGCCGATTTCGGATTCATTCCCATTACCCAACCTGTGATTCCTCCAACAATACCCCACATCACGGTGTTTGCAATGACATCCACAATAATGGGTGAAGCTGAATGATACATAGTGGTCATGGAATAAAAGCTTAAATCGATTCCCATAGCGAAGAGTAATCCAAGAATGGCACCTTTCACCAATCCAGGCATAAATCCAGTGCTATTGCTCCAATCGAGTACGGTAGCCACCAAATAGCCATACAATAAATTACTTAAAATTAGCGCCCACCAAAGGTAGTCGACCATTTCCCTGCTTCCCGTTTGTGAGCAATTTTCCTTCATGTACGCATCAAGCACAATGCCGTAAATAAGCCAACCTAAGAAAAAGAAGGCAATACCTCCAACGAGGCCTCCGATAATAATTTTATTTTTCATTGATAATAGGGGGTTAGTGTAATACAAACTTAGCAGCATTCAAGGTGCTCACAACTAAAATTTGATTGAGTTATCAACAGTTTATTATATGAGTATTTGAAGGCTATTGCGATGATTTCCAATAGGCTGCCCCGTAGGCACAAAAGATTTCCTCCCCGGCATTGATTTTTTTGATTGCAACGAGGCATACTTCATCATGTTCATTCAATGATATTTTTGCGTTATTCTTAAATCGGGTTCTCACCATTCCTAGGGTATCATTGGCATATTTAGCAAAACATTTTATATTTTTTGAATCCATAATCCCTCCATTGGGCATCATAATGAAATATCCATTTTCACTCGCTTTGGCGCGGCGTTTGGCTTCGGCATTGCTTAAGAGTTCGCCTTTGAAAATCGAAATGATTTCATCTTTATATATAGGAATGGCGGTGAAGAGTCCTTTGCCTGCACCCAATATTTGGGAGGTTTTTAAGTACAGATAATCTTTCTCCGGTGCATCAATGGCATGATTCTCTTCATTACAATATTTCTGATTTGGATCGAGCATTTTGTTATAGAGATGTTTGGGTAAAATACCTGCGGATACTAATGAGATGGGAGAGTAATACTAATGGCACAATGGTGCATGGCAACCAAACATAGGGGAAGTAGAGTACTGCGATATTGGGTTGGTCGAATGCGAATTTTTGAAAAGGAAAGGGGGCTGAAAAAACCGCTGTGAAAACAATATTTAGCAAGAGTAGTAAGCATACGATATTCCAAATTAGCAATGCGTTTTTACCAATACTCTTTTTGATATATGCTAGGTAATAAATAATAGGGGCACTAATACCAGAAAGGATATCGAAGTTTTGCCCTTCGAATGTCATCAACTGAGGCACCATTTTTTCTAAACAAAGCCAATACAATACCAACTCCACTGGAATACGAACAATATGCAATAGGTTAAGCACTTCTGGATTGAACCGATCGAGAAATTGTTGCCCTTTAGAAGTGATGAATAAAAACAATATCATGAGTAGTGGAGGGCCTACTAAAAAAATGAAACGAGGAGGCATTGATTGAGTATCCGTATAAAAGAAGGAGCGACTAATTACTACCTGTAATGCAAGCCAAATGGCACATACAGCCATCACCGTCCCCGATTTATTTGAAGCTACATAAAATAATAACACCGTGAGTAAAGTGGTGAATCCAAATACGATACTGATATAAAAAGGGAGATGTTCCATGATGGATTTTTTTAGGAGTTATACGAACCAACCTGATGGGTAAGACGTCACAATTTTACGAAAGAATTAGACATAAAAAAAACAGCGATTTTAGTTCGCTGTCTTTAATCTTCATTAGTTAGTGAATCATTTATTCGTTGCTATTGGCCAATTCAAAAATTGCATCATCAATCATTAAAAATACTTTCGTGATTTTCTTAGGGTCGAATTGCTTGTGAAAGCATAGATATTGATAATGCGTTTCTTTTCCTGCAACAATATACTTACAGCTATATTGCCCTTCGGCAGTAGAAGTGGTATAGTTTGTAAAGGTTTCGCCAGTACTCAATTGCACAATGATGCGATAGTTTTTCCAAACATAGTCATCTGATGAATTGTTGATGATGGCCATCTTCACCGTAGAAGCACCTTCATTATTGTTGATAGTAGCATCAAAAGAATAGAAAGATGGATAGAAGCCAATCACAAAGTTGACTGTTTTACTTGGATTGGAGATTGATTCATAATAGAATAAATCTTTCTTTTCTTGGGCATAGGAGCTTATAGCAACCATGAAGAAAGCTAGGATTACCATTAATTTTTTCATTGCCGGATTTCCAATAAATGGAGTGGTTGGGATTGATTTTGTTGGGTTCATTTGGTTATTGATTTTATAGTGCAAGTTAGCAACCAATAGTGCCTCAAACAATACCATTTTCGTGGTATATATGTTTACCGGAATATCTTATTCAAAGCATCGGTTCTCGATTGCACATGGAGCTTTTGATAGATATTTCTAATATGCGTACGAACGGTTTCCGGACTGATATTTAGATTGTCGGCAATTTCTTTATATCGATACCCGAGTGCGAGTCCGTTCACAATTTCTTTCTCCCGCTCCGATAAATCCTGATAATTGGGCTCCTGCTTTGGAGCCTGTGAGGTAAAAGCATTGAGTACCTTTCGTGCAATGCCTGGCGACATCGGCGAACCTCCTTGATGCAAATCCATGACTGCCTGTACAATTTGCGTTGCCGAACTTTTTTTAAGTAAATAACCTATAGCACCTGCTTGAAGTGATTTAAAAATCATTTCATCATCTTCGTAAACGGTAAGCATCATAAACTGAGTTTGAGGACACGATTGCTTGAGCTTTTTGATGGCTTCAATTCCATTCATTCCAGGCAAGTCGATATCCATGAGCACCACATCACATTCATTCACAATTAAGTCTTTCAATGCATCCTCCGCATTCGAGTAAACCTGCTCGCACAATAGCTCATGGCTACTATTGATAATCATCTTCAATCCGCCACGGATATCATGATTGTCTTCTACGATGGATACTTTGATTGGTGTCATTCTGGACTGGTAAAATTAATAAAGTGGTTCGAATTTCATACTAACATGAAATACGTATTTTATAAGCTGTTTAATTCTAAGGTAGTAATACATCCATTCCCAATGGAGGATTGAATATGATAGATTCCATTTAAGTCGTTCATCCTCTTTTGCATATTATTTAATCCATTGCCGCGTTTGATCGCATCTTTTAATTCGAATCCTTTACCGTTATCTTCTATTGTTACCTTGATTTTTTTTGATGTTAAAGTCACCGTAATATTTACTAGTGTGGCACCCGAATGTTTTAAAATATTATGATAAGTTTCTTTGATGATGAGAAACAAATTTCGGCGTTCAAATTGAGATAGAATAATATGTGTAGCATGTTCCGGGAAATTCAAAACGCATTTTATGTTGCTGTCTTCAAAAAAGTCGAGTGTGAATTTACGTAGGTACCCAAGTATGTTTTCAATATGGTCGTTCTCTGGATTCATGGCCCAAATAATCTGACTCATATTATCAATTAACTCATGCGTTGTGTTTGATATTTTCTCAATCTGTGCATTGGTATTCTCCGACTTATCCTTCGATTTAAGCAACTCCGTCATGATGGCAATTTTTGTTAAGCCACTTCCCAAATCGTCATGCATATCCTTAGATATACGACTGCGTTCTTGTTCTAAGGCTTTTTGTTTGTCGATGATAAGTTTCTGCTCTTGCAGTTTGCGGTGTACAATGAGACGGAAGACGCTGTAAACAGCAAGCCCCAAGAAGAAGACAAATATTAAAATTGCCCACCATGTTTGCCACCATGGCGATTGAATGGTGATGGTGCAGAGTAAAATGTCGGAGCTCCATACCCCATCATTATTTGAGGCTCTTACATAGAGTCGATATTGCCCTGGAGCTAATTTCGAATAACGTGCTGCATGTTTATTTCCTGCATATACCCAATCTTTATCATTGCCAGCCAGCTTGTATTGATATTCATTTTTTTCTGGTTGCGTAAACTCTAGCGCGGCAAAGTCAAATGCAAGTGTATTTGATGAAGG
>CAIVZR010000008.1 GCA_903910445.1 uncultured Bacteroidota bacterium | reverse complement strand
TAACCCCAACGATGCCAGTCTCACGGGAGCACACGGTATTGTTGAAGCAGCTCGCCTTACCACCGATAAAAATAATGTCACCAACAAAGCGTATCAGTTTCAAGCAGGTGCCAATACAAGAATAAAAATTCCTTATACCGCAAAATTAAATATCTCTTCCACCAAATTATTTTCAACTTCTTTTTGGGTGTATTATACTGGATTTAATAAAACGGCAGCAAGTGAGTTGGTCTATTTTGGAAGTTTATATGCCAGCAACTATTCCGTAGCACTATTGAATAATACCACTGCCGATTCAGGAAAATTGAATGTTACCAATTACGTTCAATCAAATACCCCCGCCACTTTACTAGATCAAAAATCGAATACCCGTTTGCTAAAAAACACCTGGTATCATGTGGCACTAACTATGGATGCCACCGTAGGAGCTGCTTCCACAAAGCTTTATATCAATGGGGTTTTAGAAGTCCAAAGCAATAATGCCCTGGTGATTCCAACTTCTACCAGCCAATCTACCAACTTAAACAGTTCAATTTTCAATATAGGTAACCATGCGGATACCGACTGGGGACTAACAGGCAAAGTAGATGAGGTGCGATTGTATAACCGGATTTTAACTCCGCAAGAAGCGCAGTTACTCTACTCCATTTATAGCGGCATGCACCAAAAGGAATCTGTACAACGTTTGGATTTTTATCCCAATCCCGTAACCAGTGAGTTGAATTTAAATACTCCCTTTGATTCAGAATATACCTTCACCATTTTTGATGCCATGGGTAAAGCCCTCTTGCAAAACCAAGCCAAGGGACCTATACAGCTTTCCACTGCAGCGTTTAAACCAGGAATATATTTTATTGAAATGAGTTATCAGGGTCAAATGATTCGTGAAAAATTCATTAAAGTAAATCCGTAATAACAAGCCGAGATAGCCTGTCGAATGATTCCATTGTTTTTGCGGTAAACAGGGGTAAATGCCTTATTTTTGCCCAACACAACCCCATTGTACCGAAAGGCCATTCATTCAATGCTCAAGCAAAAAATTGTTTCTTTTACGCCCGTTTTTATACGCGACTTGTATTTCAAGTACTATAAAAACAATGAGCTTACCAATCGTTTTGCAAAAATACTGAGCCTCGATATTCTCGTTAAAGGTGGAATGTTTTTTCTATATCCCATTTATATCCGTCTCATGTCGGTGGAAGAATATGGGGTGTATGGTTATCTCTTCAATATCATTTCAGTCTTCGCACTGTCATTGAATTTTGGAATGTATATCGCTCAGGCAAAGCAATATCACGATGTAGATATTAAGGACCGGGGAGAGTATTTGTTTAATATCAATCTGTTCCTCTCTATCGCGCTCGGCATCTCCCTCCTGCTCATATTTAGCACCCGCGCCGATTTTCAAATAATCAATTTTTTATTCGATAAACCCATCGATTATTCAAGCTATCGCAACTGGGTGATACTCGGTATTGTAAATAGTATTTATGGACTCATGGCATATAACTATTTCATGACGAGTGCTCAGATAAAATACTATCAAATACAAAATGTACTGAAATTGATTTTTGTGAATGCCTTGGTCATCTATATGATG
Organism: uncultured Bacteroidota bacterium; assembly: GCA_903910445.1. Taxonomy (GTDB): domain Bacteria; phylum Bacteroidota; class Bacteroidia; order UKL13-3; family UKL13-3; genus CAINMV01. The sequence continues at coordinate 10,176 of CAIVZR010000008.1, read as the reverse complement.
AAGGCCGACTTTGGAGATAATATTTTGGTTAGAATTAAATACACCTCCTTAATGGAAACCGCCATCCTCCTGCCGTTTCTATACATTTATTTACGTCATATTCGATTCACCCTCAATATCAATCATATCAAGAGTGCCCTATTCATTGGTTTACCCGCCATGCTCAGCAGCATCATTGGAGTATTCTACTCACTCGCCGACAGAAAAATATTAGAGCAATATCGCTCGCATGAGGTACTTGGAATTTATACTTTAGGGGTAGTGCTTTCTGGAATTATCTATATGATTTTTTCGGCATTTCAAAATTCACTCCTGCCCTTTTTCTTTAGAGAGAAAGATAAAAAAGAGAACTATTCACGGACTACGAGGGCAGTAAAAAAAATCACCTATCTCCTCTTAGCGGCTTCGGCGATGATGTATTTAATAACCATCATTCTCATTTACTTCAAGGTGCTAAAACCCGAGTACAGTGCGGTATTACCCGTGATGCCCGTGATGTTGTTAACTCAGATTGTACAAGCCATTTCCTCCTTGTATGCCAATTATTACGTGTACTTCAATAAGAACTATTATTCCATCTTCATTTCCATTTTTTCGGCCATCGCCAATATTTTATTGTGTTTGTTACTTATCCCTGCTTTGGGTATGGGAGGGGCAGTATGGTCAACGTTTATTATCACTTCAATAATGTGTTTTGTTAATTATAAATTTGCCTATAAAAATTGTGTAGTACTATGAGAAGATTGCTTTATGCTATAAAAATGATTCTGAAACAATTTATCAGAATCGATATCCTCGGAATATTTAAAAACTCGTCGTGGTATATTGGCGATTACTTTAAATTAAAGAAAGAGAAGAACGATAATTTCGAACTCTCTACCCAAGGGTTATTTCCTTGTATTAACGATAAAACCAGCGACAATCCCATGGATTACGTGTACTTCTATCAGAATGCATGGGCAGCAGGAAAAGTATTTCAATACAAGCCTTCAGAGCATTTCGATATTGGAAGTCAGGTTGGATTTGTGGGGATTGTATCACAATTTGTAAAAACCACTTTCCTCGATATCCGCAGCATTGATGTGGATTTGCCAGGTTTACATTTTAAGAGTTCAGATATCTTGAAGATGCCTTTCCCTGATAATTCACTCGAGTCGGTATCATCTATTTGTGTTATCGAACATATTGGTTTGGGCCGTTATGGCGATGCCATCAATGGTTGGGGAAGTGAGCAGGCCATCTCCGAAATCATTCGTGTAACCAAGCCAGGAGGACATATTGTAATCAGTGTTCCTGTTGACAGGGTGAATAAAATATATTTCAATGCACACCGTGCATTCACTCCCGAGTACCTCGTAAAATTATTCGAAGGTTGTAATTTGGTGGAGTCGAAATACATCTATGGTAGCAAACTTTTAGATACCTATGATCCTGCCAAAGGCTTCGGAACTGGACTTTATTATTTCACTAAAAAATGATTGGTATTGAAATTTTAGGTCGTTTGGGAAACCAAATGTTTCAATATGCTTTTGCAAGGCTATGGAGTAAAAAACTCCATACCGATTACTTTCTATTAGAAACCAATAAGCTTTATATTCAAAAATATTTCGAGATTGATTTCGATCGTTTTCAAAATACCAAATATTCGTATTGGTTTCGATTAATTCATTTTTTCAATAAAAAAATACTCACCGAAAACCAGCAAGTACCTGCCTCTCAAGAGATGGCTCGTTTCAATTCTGATACAACCATCTACAAAGGTTTTTACCAATCGGCCAGTTATTTTAATGGCCATAAAGAGGAATTAAAAAGCTATTTCAAGATTCGTGACATTTTTCGTGTTGATATTAAAAAAGATATTGCCCATACCGATAAACCTATCCTGGCGGTACATATCAGACTTACCGATTATAAAACTTTTGGTGATCGCGACCTAACGTTACCGATACAATATTATCATCATTGCCTGGAACAGATACCCAATATCAATGACTATGAAATATGGGTAGTGAGCGATGCGATACCTGAGGCCAAAATATTTTTTAAGGAATATCCTCAATTTCATTTTGCGGAAGGCACTAACCTGATTACCGATTTTCAAATCATGCAACAAGCCGATGCCTTGATCATAGCCAATAGCAGCTTCTCCTGGTGGGCAGCGTATTTGAATGATAGTAAGCTCATCTTCGCACCACAATATTGGCTGGGTTTCTTAGATGGGGTAGAACATCCCTCTGGAATTTCCGATAACCTTGATTGGCATTGGGTAAAAGCCTGATTTTAAAATAAATTGTATTTTCGTGAAGTCAAGCATGAGTAAAACTCCAATACTTTTTTTAATATTCAACAGGCCCAATCAAACCATGGAGGTACTTGATGCCATACGAAAGTATGCACCCGAGCGCATCTATATTGCTGCCGATGGTGCAAGGGCTAACAAGCCAGGAGAGCAAGAGGTATGTGCGCAGTTAAGGGCTAAGGTTTTGGAAAGTATCGATTGGAAATGCGAAGTAAAAACGCATTTCCAACCCAGTAATATAGGCTGTAAGCTCGCAGTAAGCGGGGCTATAGACTGGTTTTTTGAGCAGGAAGAGATGGGAATTATTTTGGAGGATGACTGTTTGCCTAATACATCTTTCTTTCGTTTCTGCGAGGAGCTTTTGGAATATTACAAAGAAGATGAGCGCATTATGCAGATAAGTGGAAACAATTTCCAGTTTGGAAAGAAATGGGGAGATGCCTCTTATTATTTCTCCAAATACAATCATATCTGGGGATGGGCCAGTTGGAGAAGAGCCTGGAAATTAAACACTTTAGATAAGAGTCAGTTTGATGAGTTTGTAAAAAGCAATCAAATCAATTATCTTTTCCAAAATTCGAGCGAGCGCAAATTCTGGATGAGCCATTTTAAAAATGTATATCAAAACAATGTAGATACCTGGGATGCCCAATGGACCTTGAGCATGTGGATGCAAAACGGCCTCTGCATCCTACCCAATGTAAACCTGGTATCCAATATCGGCTTTGGTGAAGATGCATTGCATACGAAGGATGGGGGGCATAAATCATCCAAAATTCCAACTGAAGAAATGGAAAGAAGCCTGAAGCATCTCAACAATGTTGTTTGCAATTTTATGGCGGATATAGAAACCTATGAAAGTTCATTTAAATCACTTTCAGAAACCAACGTGTTTAAAAAAATACTAATGTCATTAAATAGTTAGTATAAATATAAACGCACTAAGAAATACAAAGCAGTTAATGCTGCTCCAAATTCAACTAAAAGAATGCTTAGTAAAATATTAAAATTCATAAAAAATTACCTCAATAAATCTTCTCAGAAAAGACTTATTCAAAACGGTAACTTAACCGTAGGTAATAATTCGGATCTTAATGGACTAAAGCTCGAAATAAAATTAGGAAGAAAAGATGTTCAAAATATAAAAATAGGTGATGGTTGTATGATTTTCGGTAACTTCTATATAGAAAGAGCTGAGGCCAAAATCACTGTTGGGAATGACACTTTTTTAGGCGGTAGTTCATTTATCGCTGCCGAAGCGATTGAGATAGGAAATAATGTGATGTTCTCCTGGGGGTGCACTGTGATTGATACAAATGCTCATTCACTCAATCATAATTTAAGAAGGAACGATGTACAACAATGGAAGGCTAGTATTGATAATGGAACACCTGGTTCATTGAAAAATTGGGAAGATATTGAATCCAAAAAAATAACCATTAGGGATAATGCCTGGATTGGTTTTAATTCCATAATTTTGAAAGGCGTCACCATTGGAGAAGGAGCAGTAGTTGCAGCAGGAAGTGTTGTAACAAAGGATGTGGAGGATTTCACTCTGGTTGGCGGTAATCCTGCGAAGCAAATAAAAAAACTAACTAACTAATTATAAATATGAAATCACTTTACACTTTAATCATTCTTGTATCTTTTACAGTCAATTCCATTGCTCAATTACCGGGCAATTTAAAAGCATATTATTCCTTGAACAATACTTGGAATGACTCTGCTGGATTAAGCACTCCTGCGGTAAACTATGGCGCTACCAGAATCCCAGATAGAAATGGTATCACCGATTATGCTGTTGGATTTAATGGCACTGGAACTTACATAAATATGGGTACCGATTTAAGTTTCGGTACAACAAGTATTGCCTTCTGGGTAAAACCAGGGAATTTGAGTCAAGTTGAAGTGATAATGTCAAATTTGTTCAATATGAATCAAAGTACCACAACACAATATGAGGTACGAATAAATGCAAACTACAGAATTGATTTCTTCATAGGCAATGTAAATTCAGGGAGTTTTCAATCCTATGTTTCTGTAAATCAAGTTTCAAAAGTAAAATGGACGCACGTAGTTGTTGAAATTGAAAATAATTGTACTGGTTATAAATTATACCTTAACGGAACCCTCGATTCTCAGGTTGGTATTAGCAATATAACTTATACAAAGTGTACCAACCCCTTTGTATTAGGTGCTCGTTCCACCCCTCATTCTGAAAATCCTTATTCTGGAAGTTTAGATGAAATTATGATTTTCAATAAGGCACTAACTGCCACAGAAGTACAACAAGTATATTCTCTAACCAATGGAATTAATGAAAACATACAATGCCCTGAGGTGAGTATTTTCCCAAATCCAACGAAGTCTGAAATACAAATTAGTTCAGAAGCTCAAATTCTTTCAATAAAAATCATGGATTTAAATGGACGGGAAGTTCAAACTGAAACAAATTTTGCCGGAGATAAAAACACACATACTCTTAATTTAGCCGAAATAAATCAAGGGGTATATTACATGATAGTAGAGACTAAATCAGGAATTAAAACCGAAAAAATAATAAAACTATAAACCATTGACCTGGGAAGAAATAATCATCGACATACGCAAGAAACCTGAATATTCTCAATTGGTTAAGGACTCCTATTTTGGCGAGGATTTAATAGATTGTGTTGAGAGATATAGAGTTTCAGGAGAGTTTATTGAAATTCTTAATTTAATTAAATCAAGAAGCAATTCTGATATTCTCTCAATTCTTGATTTAGGTGCAGGTAATGGTATAACAAGTATTTCTTTTGCCTTAAGTGGTTATAATGTAGTAGCGTTGGAACCTGACCCAAGTAATACAGTAGGTGCTGGTGCAATTGAAATTCTAAAGAAACATTACTCCCTGGATAATGTTGAAATTATAAAATGCTATGCTGAAGATTTACCATACGATCCAGAAACATTTGATGTTGTTTTCGCCAGACAATCAATGCATCATGCATATAAATTAAAAGATTTTGTAAAACAAGCTTCAAGGGTTCTTAAAAAATCAGGCATGTATTTTTCAATTCGTGACCATGTTATAAACAACGAAATTCAAAAAGAAATATTTCTAGAATCACATCCCTTACATAAATTTTATGGGGGAGAGAATGCATATTCTCTAGATGAGTATAAAGATGCTATTACAAACGCTGATTTAACCATCATTTTATCTTTAGGTCCATTTGACAATGTCATAAATTATTATCCTGAAACACTTTTTACAATAAAAGAGAAATTTGAAAAGAAATACCTTTTCTCACTTAAAGTACCCAACTTGTTTTTTAAGTTGTTTTTATTTTTTAGACGGTTATTAACTAATAATTATTCAAATTCAGCTGGCAGATTGTATTCATTTGTTGCAATAAAAAATAAATGAACCTATAAATTACTATAATGAAAAATCTCCTACTTATCGGCTCAGAAGGCTTTATTGGAAAGCATCTTCGAAAATGTTTTGAAGACTCTAATTATAATGTGATTTGTTGTGATGTAATTTCTATTCAAAGGGGAAACTATTTTCAATTAGTTAATACTTATAGTGATTTGAGAATGGTTTTAGAACAAAATAAATTTGAGTTTTGTATTAATTCGGCTGGTTCAGCTAATGTACAATTTTCATATTCTAATCACTTCAATGATTTCTCATTAAATACACAACTTGTATTTACAATTCTTTCAGCAATAAAGGATTCTTCCAATAATTGCAAATTCATAAATTTTTCGAGTGCCGCGATTTACGGTAATCCCATCTCATTGCCTATAAATGAATCACAGCAAGCCATTCCTTTATCGCCTTATGGTTGGCATAAACTTTACAGTGAACAAATTTGTAAAGAATTTTTTATTTTCTTTAAAGTTCCAACTATTTCATTGCGAGTTTTCTCAGCATATGGGCCAGGGTTGAGAAAACAATTGTTTTGGGACTTATATCAGAAAGCAAATCAATCAAATTCCATAGAGCTATTTGGCACAGGCCAAGAATCTCGTGATTTTATATATATTGATGATATTGTTAATGCAGTGGAATGCGTAATTAATCGAGCAGAATTCAATGGTGAATGTATTAATGTAGCCGCTGGAATTGAGGCCCCCATTTCCGAAGTAGCCAATATGTTTTTGGGCTACTTTAATGATAAAAAAACACTTAAATTTAATGGCGAAGTAAAGGTGGGAGATCCAATGAATTGGAAAGCCGATATTTCAAAATTGAAAGAATTGGGTTTTGAACAAAAGACTAGCCTGAGCCAAGGAATAGAAAATTATTATAATTGGATTTTAAAGAATCAAGAACATGGTTCGTAAACGGATAGCATTAGTATTTATAGGGAATTACAAATCGTGGAGTGGGGGGATTATTTATATCCTAAACTTGATACAAACTTTCAACGAATTTGATTTCAATACGAAGCCTGAAATATTGGTTATCCATAGCCCCGATTCTCCAATAGAAGATATCATTAAGATAAATTATCCATTCATAGCGTTTCAGCTCTTCAATCCGAATAAAATACATTTGCTTATCAATGCTGTTTCTAGAAGAATTTTGGGGCGGAATTTGTTAAAATTAAAAATCAATAGTCAAATCCCAGCTTCCATATATCCATATAACGCGCATTTGGCGTTTGAAGATATCCCTAAAAAAATATATTGGATTCCGGATTTTCAATATCTTCATTTACCTCAAATGTTTAGTAGCAAAGAGCTCAACAGTACATTCAAGAGGCATCTTTATATCAGTACGTTGAGCGATACGGTAGTATTTAGTAGTAACGATGCAATGAAGGATTATGTCACGAATTTCCCTAATTTCAAAAATAAACTTGAGTTGCTAAAATTCGCACAAAGGTTACCCGAATTTAATCATTTAAATATTAATACTATAAAAGAAAAGTACAAAGTAGATCGGCCATATTTTTTTGTTCCAAATCAATTTTGGAAACACAAAAATCATATTACTGTGCTAAAATCAATTGAATTAGCTAGAAAGAATTATAAAGATTTATTGGTTGTATTTACTTGAAATGAAAATGATCATAGAAATTTATTGCATATAGAGATACTGCGAAATTATATTATTGAGAATGAGCTAGAAATGAACTTGCGATTTTTGGGGTTTATTGACAGATTAGAACAATTAGTGCTGATGAACAATTCAATTGCAATTATCCAACCTTCACTTTTTGAAGGATGGAGCACCGTTGTAGAGGATGCCAAAGCACTTAATAAACATATTATTCTGAGTAATATTCCTATTCACAGAGAACAAATTAATTTGAATTGTACATTCTTTGAATCTAATAATGTTTCTGAATTATCTGAGAAATTAATAACATTCGCCAATACGAAAAGACAAAATATTCCCTATGATTACAACAAAAACATCATGGACTTTAAAATGCGTTTACAAGAAATCCTGTTAAATGGATAATACGCCATTAAACCATTGTTTAAATCAACGTGAGATTTTCCGAAAATTGTAATTAAAGAGATTAGAAGGAGGTATAGATTTTTTATTTGAAAAATTATTTATACAAATATAATGTTTTTCTCTATAAACAAAACTTGGTTAAAATAGTGCTATAAGCCCAATTAGTTTTTAGAGGTAAACCTTTATATTTGCTGAAATGGCTTGATATTATTAATAAGACTTCAATGCTAAATATTATCTAATAAAACTTAAATATCATGAAACGAAATTTGATTATAGGATTTTTAAATCTCTGTTCACTTAAAATTTTTGTCAATTTTGTGCTTCGTGCAATGCAACTACATAATCTAAATTGTGTAATAAATTTGTGCATTTGCTATTAATCCTTGATCCGGAAATTATTAATTTCATGAAAAACAGTCCCATGTATTTTTATTATTTCAATATGAAAAAAGTTCTATTGCTAATAATATTCCTCCTTACATTTAATAAAATTCAAAGTCAGGATAAATACATATTGAAGGAAATTAGCACAAACTATAAATTTCAAGAGGATTATGTTCGGAAATTCTATACTGATGCTGGGGGGATGATTTGGATGAGAACTGCTAGTAGGTTACTTCGCTTTGATGGAACAACAATCAAATACTTTGATGACATTATTCCTCCAAATTTCAAATTACAAGACGTTTATTTTATTGGAAATAAAATTCTATTGAATTATAACAACGACTCCCTTAAGCTTTTTGATTTAAATAACCTTTCTCTTAAAGATATACCTCTACCATTTAATAATATACAGATTAATCAGATTGCCTTTGTAAATCAAAATCGAATTATATTCTTAAGTAAATCTCAAAAAAAGGCTTTTGAATGTTCCCTTATTGGTGATATACTTAAGATTAATAAAGAATTGAATAATTTAGAAACTGATAAGGTTATTCCACTAAATGATAGTTTGTTTTTATTATATCACAATGTAGATATATATAGCTACAATGTTAATTCAAAAGAAAAAAGGCTAATAATTCCTCAAGAAAATATCAGTTCATACTTCGTAGATGATTCTACAATTTCAATGGCAATGACTGGTCATTTTCGTCGTTTTAATTTCATAAATAACAGATTTACAATTGATATCCAAAAAACAGAAGAGGAATCTTATAATTTATCATATATACAGAAAAGACTTTGGCTATTTTCAACAGAGGGTATATATAATTATGACTATAATAAAATATTATTAAAAAAATGTCAATTTGTTGTCTCAAAATCAGAGGAAGAAATCATCAATAATTCATTTGATATTAGTTATCAAATTAATGGGGATTTTTATTTATTAAGTTCAAGAAAAGGTCTATTTAAAATTGTTCGAAACAACTTAAATACTATTAACCAATTTCAAGTAATTAAAAGGCAGGATAATGATCCTATTTATCGCAGTATTTATTATGATGAAGTTAATAAGGAGTTGCTTTTAGCAGAAGATAAAATAGGCATAAATTCATTTAGAATCATAGATGATTCAACAATTAGCAACGATACTTATGCTAATATTAATTATTCAAGAGATCAGGATAAAAATTTCAATAAGATTTGTCGGGATAAAAATAAGCTCTGGTTTCTTGGAAATTTAAAGACTCGCATAATTGATAATTCTTTATTAAATAAAATTGATACAATTTCCTTTTGGGATGCATGGGATATTTGTTCTCTAAATTCTGGACTATGGGTGATTTCCAGAAAAATTGAGGCAAATTTGGTGACTTGTTATAATTCAAATCGCAAAAAAATAAAACAATATTCATTACCTATAGAAAACATCCACAATCAATTCTGGGATATCGAACCCTATAAAAATTTCCTGTTGATTTCGTCCATCGAGGGGTTATTGGCTTTTGATACTCTGGCAAAAGAGTTTGTTGATATTAAGAAAGCTATCCCTTGTAATGATGATTTAAAAGGACGTGCCTGGTCGAGTAAAGTTATTGAGGACGTGCTCTATATCGCCTATCAGGACCGGGGGCTAATGAAGGTGGATTTGAAAACAGGGAAATGTACTTTTCCAGTACCAGCCATCGATAAAGCATTTCAAATTGAAACGTTCGATGGCAAAAGTATTTGGGTGAATGCACAAGATCGGGTGGTTTATCTCGATAAGGAGGATCATTACTTCGTTTTGAAATCAAGTAATTTCGCTCTTCCCACCAATATCGCTTTTCATGGCATGTACGCCGATTCGAGTGGTATGCTTTGGGTATGCGGCAAAGGGGGCTTCTCTAGAATTAATTCCAATCAAATGATTGAAAATATTCGGAATGCGAATATTAAAACCATCTTATACGACCTCACTGTAAACAATAAACTGGTAGCTGGCAATATTCCTTCTAATTCAATTTTTGAATTCCACTATGAT
>CAIVZR010000007.1 GCA_903910445.1 uncultured Bacteroidota bacterium | reverse complement strand
CAATAATGGAGAATTCAGCATCTATAAAGATACCTCTACAGTAAATGGATTGCGTTGCGACGACGATTCGAAAGATATTGGATCAACATACAATGTAGACTCCATGGTAGTGAAATTGAAGAAATACGATTACGTTCAAGGCGTGATGTATTTCAGTTTCAGTAACTGGAAACTAGAGCCACGCGACCGCGCCGATATCGGTGGAAACGATCGTACACCTCCTTCACTTACATTGAAAGGATTGGATACCGTAACTATTACTCGTGGAACTACTTATACAGATGCTGGTGCCATTGCTTACGATAATTTGGATGGAAATATCACTACGAATATCGTCGTTACAAACCCAGTGAATGCAGCCGCAGTTGGAACTTATACGGTATTGTTTAATGTAAAAGACAATGCAGGAAACGCCGCTCCACAAGTACAACGTATTGTGAAAGTGGTTGCAGGTGCAGGTATCAATTCATACAATAATGGTATTGTTGCTCTCTATCCAAATCCAGTTGCCAATGTGTTGAACATTGTGATGAGCTCGGAAAAAGAAGAAAATGCTACCATAACAATTACCGACTTGAATGGTAAACAAATTGCTTCTGAAGAAGTATTACTTACCAAGGGTAACAATAAGATTACCTATGCTACTCAAAACTTAGCCAAGGGAATGTACCTCGTAACTATAAAACGTTCAGAAGGAAACATCATAGAGCGGTTTGTAAAATAAAGAATCAACCTTCAAAATTTTAAAAGCCATATCTAAAAAAAGATATGGCTTTTTGTTTTTATTACCTTAAAATTGCGAATTATATCAAATCATGGAATTAGAAAATAATGTTTACAGTGTTCAAGGGGTGTCGCTCGAATCGTTGACACACGAGTATGGAAGTCCGCTATACGTTTATGATGGCGATAAAATCAAACATCAGTATCACAAGCTGAAGAATGCTTTTAAAGCGGTGGATGTGCATGTAAAGTATGCCTGTAAAGCCTTATCGAATGTAAATATTTTAAAATTATTGAAAAATGAAGGGGCGGAGCTCGACTGTGTTTCGATTGAGGAAGTGCAATTAGGACTTTATGCTGGATTTGCTGCAAATCAAATTTTATTTACGCCAAACTGTGTGAGCTTCGATGAAATAAAGCAAGCGGTAACACTAGGTGTGAAAATCAATATCGACAATATCTCCATCCTGGAGCAATTTGGACATGAGTATGGTAATACCGTACCTTGTTGTATTCGAATCAATCCGCATATCATGGCAGGTGGAAATAAAAATATTTCTACTGGGCATATCGACTCCAAATTTGGAATTAGTATTTATCAGTTGCGTCATGTGGTGCGTGTGGTGAAGACGAATAATATTCATATTAATGGCTTGCACATGCATACAGGAAGCGATATTTATGATGCAGAAGTGTTTCTACAGGGTGCCGAATTATTATTTGACGCCGCCAAAGATTTTAAAGAATTAGAGTTCCTCGATTTTGGTAGTGGTTTCAAGGTTGCATACAAAGAGGATGATATCACGACGGATATAGAGGATTTAGGACAAAAAATTTCTAAACGCTTCAATGAATTCTGCGAAGAATATGGAAGAAAATTGCAGCTTTGGTTTGAGCCTGGAAAATTTATTGTGAGTGAATCGGGATACCTCTTGGTGAGCGCCAATGTAATTAAGCAAACTACTGCCACCGTTTTTGTAGGAGTGAATAGCGGACAGAATCATTTGATACGCCCGATGTTTTACGATGCTTACCATCATATCATCAATATTTCTAACCCAACAGGAACTACCCGTGTATACACTATTGTAGGGTATATATGCGAAACCGATACCTTAGGATGGGATCGCAAATTGAATGAAGTAAGAGAAGGCGATATCTTAGCAATTAAAAATGCAGGTGCGTATGGCTATAGTATGAGTAGCAATTATAATAGCCGATTTAGACCCGCAGAAATATTGATTGAAGGTGGGGAATCACGATTGATTCGTCGACGCGAAACCTTCGACGATATCATTAGAAATATGTTATAAGTATAACGCAATTCACAAAAAGTATTAAATAAAAGTAATTCAAAATCATGGCAGAGAAAAATAATAATAAAGAATTCGATATCACCAAGCTTCCTACGGAGTATACGGGTAAGAAATTGAACAAGGAAAAAGGCAGGGAATTATTGGCTGAACATATCAAGGATTTGGCCGAATTGCAAAACCGTTTTTATGCCGATGGAAGAAGAGGGTTACTCATTATCATTCAAGCATTAGATGCTGCAGGGAAAGATTCTACAGTACGTAAAGTATTCTCTGGAATCAATCCGCAAGGGGTGGAGGTGAAGAGTTTCAAAGCCCCAACAAAAGAAGAATTAAGTCACGATTATTTATGGCGTTGCATCAAGGAAATACCTGAGCAAGGGAAATGGAAGGTCTTTAACAGATCTTATTACGAAGAAGTATTGGCAGTGAAAGTGCATCCCGAATTTTTAGGCGCACAAAATTTACCCCACGAAGCAACCACCGATAAAATTTGGAAACATCGTTATGAAGACATCAATAATTTTGAGAAATATTTAACTCGCAATGGGGTCATCATCATTAAATTTTTCTTGAATGTAAGTGCTAAAGAGCAAGCCAAACGCTTTATAGAACGCGCCGAAGAAGCAGAAAAAAATTGGAAGGTTGGAATATATGATTTAAAAGAACGTGACCTCCGACCTCTATACATGAAAGCCATCAATGAGATGGTTCAAAACACGAATACAGAAAATGCACCTTGGAATATTATTCCAGCCGATGATAAATGGTACACCCATTTATTGGTTGCCGAAAAGATTAAAGAGATACTCGGGAATTATGATATTATTTATCCGAAACCAGACAAAGATCAATTGGCTGCCATACAAGAAGTGAAAGCAAAATTGGAAGCGTTTGTGAAAGAATAAATCTAAGTTTAAGGTAGACATTGACTTTAATATATACTGTTTAATTCAATTCATCTTGAAACTCATTCGATTTTTAATTAATTCAAATATTTATGTTGCCTTGGGGGCGGTGTTCCTAACACTTGAAACCCAGGTACAACTGGGTATGCATCCTCAGTTTCATCCGTATTTGTTTATCATTTTCTTTGCTACGCTGGTCGATTATAATTTTCATCGCCTCACTACGGTGATCTTACATAAGGAGGCCCTGCTAACAGAAAAGCATCGCTGGGTGCGCGAGAACCTAAATTTATTTTATGCCTTGGTGATTGCTTCAGTATTGGGGTTCTTCATTGCGCTCACGCAGGCCAAACGGGAAGTATTGATTACACTCTCACCTATTGCCTTGATTACGTTGTTTTATACGGTGCCCTTTTTCAAGAGTCGGAAATCCATATTCAGATTGCGTGATATTCCTGGTTTGAAAATATTTCTCATCTCCTTTGTTTGGGCTGCCATCACCATCTTCTTGCCCATCATTCAAAGCGGATTAACAGTAGATAAACTCCATGTGTTTTGGATGTTTATCGAACGATTTTTATTTACCATGGCCATCACCATACCCTTTGATATTCGAGATCAGGAAGTGGATTTAAAACAAGGATTATATACCCTGCCCATCTGGATTGGGATTGATAAATCGATACTTCTAGCAGTATCCATGATTTGGTTTTTTATGGGAATTGTTATTTTGCATTACTGGGTTTTTAATCAGCTTTTTATGTTGCCAGCATTCATTCTCTCTGGATTGAGTACCATCTATTTTCTTAAAAACAAAAAGATACAACAGCTTACTTATTATCATTATGGAATCCTGGATGGAACCATTCTTTTTCAAGGATTGATGGTTTGTATCAGTTATTGGATTCATTAATAAATTAGTTCCCCTCATTTACATTGGAGATTTTGCATGCAATTCGGTGAATGATAGCGAGTCAATATGGAATTCTGCTATCTTCAGGCCAATTGGCTATTATACTCTTATATTGTGATATATTACCCACTAAAATCGCTTATTATTCGAATAAATCCCCTGTATAGAAAACATATTCAAATGAAAAAAAAACCTACCTTTGCGCTCGATTTATAAAAAGCATCATCTAATATGACTCAAGCCTCTGAAAACGCAACCAACAATGGTTCAAATATTTTCTCACAGCTAGCTACGTTTGATCACGAGCAAATGGTATTTTGCAATGACAATGCCACCGGATTACGCGCCATCATCTGTATACATAATACAGTGCTTGGGCCAGGTTTGGGAGGTACTCGTTTTTACAACTATGCAAGCGAACAAGATGCAATCATCGACGTACAGCGTTTGGCTAGAGGAATGAGCTTCAAATCGTCGATTGCCGGTTTGAATTTAGGAGGTGCAAAAGCCGTTATCATGGGCGATCCAAGTAAATTGAAATCGGAAGCTTTCTTCCGTAAATTTGGTCGTTTCATCGAAAACCTAAACGGAAAATATATCACTGCCGAAGATGTGGGTACTACTACCAAAGATATGGAGTACATTAAAATGGAAACAGACAATGTAGTAGGCTTACCTGAAATCAAAGGTGGAGGTGGCGACCCAAGTCCGGTAACCGCTTATGGTGTATATATGGGAATGAAAGCATCTGCCAAAGAAACTTGGGGCAGCGATTCATTATCAGGCAAGAGAGTAAGTGTTCAAGGTATTGGAAAAGTAGGAGAGCATTTGGTAGAACATCTTACCAAAGAAGGTGCTAAAGTTTATATAGCCGATGTGAACCAAGAAGCCTTAGCCCGTGTTAGCAAAACATACAATGCTGAAGTCGTTGCAAAAGATGCAATCTATGGATTGGATGTAGATATTTTCGCTCCCTGTGCTATGGGCGCTATCTTGAATACCGAAAATATTCAACAATTGAAAGCTGCTATTATTTGTGGTGCTGCCAATAATCAATTGGCCGACGAAGTGCTTCATGGCAAACTCATCAGCAATAATAATATCAATTATGCCCCCGATTTCTTAGTGAATTCAGGAGGTATTATCAATGTGTACAGTGAACTTACAGGTTACAATCGTCAGATAGCCTACGCACAAGCGGAGAATATTTACAATCAAACCTTAGAAATTTATAAGAAAGCCAAGGAAGATAAAATCACCACGCATCATGCAGCATTGCAAATTGCTGAAAAACGTATCCATGATTACGCGAAAGTAAAATCGACCTATTAATAATTTATAAGTGTCTGCATTGGGCAGGACATTTCGTGGTGAGTGAAGGATTTAAATAATTTAGTTTATTCAACGCTATTTGACACCGGCATCCTGTAATTTCATTTAATAAAGTATTTAATTTACAATAGTTCCCTATGCTTAATCGACGACTTCACAGGATGCTTGTGCTTCACCGCATCTACGCGGCTTTTCAAACCGAAAATTTCGAATTCACTTTTCACAAAAACCAGTTAAGTGATGAGATACTTCGTTTGGAGTCATCATTTTATACCATGGCTTCGTTGCCACTCACTTTAAAGCATTATGCTGAAGTAGAAATAACGAATGTTCAAAATCGATATGTGCATGTTGTTGGTGAATTGCCTTTGCAAAATATAGTAGAAAATCAAGCCATCATCGCTTTGGAAAATCATGAAGCATTTATGTTTCGTGTCACCAAAAATCGCTATGGCTGGGCCAATTACCCTGATATCTCTAAAAGCATTTTCGAAAAACTAAAACAGAGTGAAGTGTTTATGAATTATTGCAATACCCCGCGTAAAGGGTTTGGCGATGATAAACAATTCCTGATTCACTTGTTTACCGAAATTAAAAATGCGCCTCCTATTAATGTCGATGAACTCGATAATACCCCTGATAAGGAATGGATTGAGAATAATACCTTACGCAATTTCTACGACGACTTATTAGATGAACTATTCCCTAACTGGTACGAAATTAAAGTACCCGTGAATGTTTCTGTTACCAAAGCTTTTCAGGCACTGAAAGAAACAGAAGGCGATTTCCTAAGCGTAATGAAGGATGATGATGAAGGTGAAATTGCCTTAAGCGAACGCATTCTGAAAGCAACCTTAACCAATAAAGAAGACCTGGAAAAAGCACTTGTTAGTACTTTAGAAAACTGGGATATCGAACGGGTTTCGGTAGTAGATCGTGCCTTGCTTTTTATGGCATCGGCCGAAATGCTTTATATGCCTGATATCCCGGCACGTGTTACCATCAACGAATATTTGGAACTCGCCAAAAACTATTCATCACCAGATAGTAAGAACTTCATTAATGGGGTTTTGGATAAGGTATTGAAGGAAAGTGGTAAATAATTTCGTGAACTTTTCTTATTGATTTTATTTAATCAATCGTTCCATTTGCATTCCTCTCGATCCTTTGATTAAGATGGTTTTGTTTTGAAATGCTTGTTGATTGAAGAAGGACTGCAAATCTTCGAATGTTGTAAAGGCTTGTACGCCATTCAATAATACGGAAGATGCAAAATGATCCCCGCATAAATACACGGCTTCAAAATCATTCTCATCAATATCGTTGATGATGATTTGATGCTGATCTTTCGACTCATTGCCCAGTTCAAACATATCGCCAAGGATGGCAATCTTCCCTTTCATTTTTAGTTCGCGGAAGTTTTGTAAGGCGGCAAGCATGCTATCGGGGTTGGCATTATATGCATCAAGTAATACATTATTTGAGTTCCATGTAATCCACTGATGACGCATATTTTGAGGCAAGTAGGTTGCTACTGCCTGTCCGGTTTTAATCGCATCAATTCCAAAATATTTTCCTGCAGCAATGGCGAAGAGCATATTATTGAAATTGTAGTTTCCACCCAAGTTCGCAGTGAAACTCGCACCTTGTACTTCGAATTCTATTTGAGGAGAAGGGGTGATTAATCGAGCTACTTGGTAATCACTGGCATCGCCCGAAAAATAAACACATTGATTGCGTTGACTATAATTTACAGTAGCTTCTTCATGAATATTCACGAAAGCCGTGCCTTCATGTTTATAGAGATAATAGTAGAGTTCTGTTTTGCCTTTGGCCACACCCACTTCACCTCCAAAGCCTTCCAAATGTGCTTTTCCTATATTGGTGATGAACCCATAATTAGGTTGTGCAATTTCGCACAGTGCTTCAATTTCGTGACGGTGGTTGGCACCCATTTCAATGATGGCATGGGTATGTTTTTTCTCCAGCCTTAAAAGAGTAAGCGGCACTCCAATATGATTATTAAGATTGCCTTGAGTAGCCAACGTTTCAAACGATGTGGAGAGCACCCGATGCAAGAGCTCCTTGCTAGTGGTTTTGCCATTGCTTCCTGTGAGTGCAATTACGATAGGGTTTAACTGCTCCCTGTGATGGCTTGCTAAGTCTTGTAATGTTGTAAGTACATCATGAACCAATAACATGCGCTCATCAGAGCCCAATTGGGGTTCGTCGATAATAGCATAGGCAGCGCCATCTTTTAAGGCATCGCTGGCAAATTTATTGCCATTGAAATTTCCACCTTTCAGTGCAAAAAACAAATCCCCTTTCTGAATATTACGGGTATCGGTAGATGCTCGAGGATATTGAAGAAAGATTTGATATAGTTCGGGAACGGAAATCATCTTACGAAATAAAGCAAAAGAAATGTATTATTTAAAGAAGAAATGACAACCTTTATCATGATGAAAATTTGAATTAGGATTGCGTAAGTGGAACTGATACTTTGGATGGCTTCATCCATTTATTAAAATTGCGTTCAGCTTGTGTATCGGCTTGTGCATCCTGCATGAGATGATGATTCATGAAAAATGAACCTTTATCCTGAAGCGTATAATCGTAGGATTCATTATTTCTAATAATTGTGATGATAGGCTCGGATTGCTTGCCTAATAAGAGTAATAGCATTTCGAGGTTACTCACAGGAACTGAATTGAGTTCAATAATTTGATCGCCAATGGCGACTCCATTTAGGTAAGCGTTACTATTGGGTGCCACTTGATAAATCACCACTTTCTCATTAATTTGTTGTGCTCTAATTCCAAATTCATTTTGAAGGATATCGGTTTCTGAAGTTTGCATTTGGAGCCCTAATAACGCAAGTGCTTTATCGAGATGCTTTTCAATTAGCCCACGTCCATGAATTATTTCATCAAAATACCAATCGTAACGATGGCCTGTAATGCTCTCTATGGTTGCTTTCCAAATGGCTTCATCATAACCTAAACCTCTTTTATATGCATCAGTATACAATTGTTTGAGCATATCGTCGAGGCAATATTCACCTTCGGTTTGTGAGATACAATGGGCATCCAAAATCAATGCCGCGAGTAATCCTTCTGTATAAATATTTACTTTTCTATCGGGGATGCCGGGTGCATATCCATCAAGCCAGGTATCGGTACTGCTATCCGCGAGGCTATGATTATAGCGCCCATAATTATTGAAATGTTTATTCAAGTGCACATCCAGTTCGGCACATAATTGTTCAAAAGTATAAACCCCCGATCTCCACAAAATTAGATCGCCATAATAGGTGGTTACCCCTTCGTAAACATAGCCCATATTACTATAATTTTCTTTATCGAATTGATAAGGAAGCATGCTCGTTGGGCGAATTCTTTTTACATTCCACAGATGAAAAAGTTCATGCGAGCACAATCCAACGAAGTCGTTATAGAGGGCGTCTTCCATGAGTTTGATGCCAGGACCCAATGCATTTACAGAGCTATTCAAATGCTCTACCCCATGATGAAAATTCACAGGCAACATTTGCATCAAGAAATGATAATCCTTGCATTCGCAATCGCCAAACAATTTAATTTGTTCTAAGGTGAACTTTGTAAAATCGTCCACAATTCGTTTCTCATCAAGTACCACTTCACCCTGAAACCAAATATGGAAATCGGTTGTATCAACGCGGTATTGAAGGTGCTTCATCGATGATGAGGCAATCAATGGGCTATCGGCTAACGTATCATAATTATCGGCGATGAGGGTATGTTTGGTGAGTTTGGGAAGTTGTGTGGCGACATGATAATTGCCAGGGATAACGAGACGCACTTGAATGGGTTCCTGGGTTCGACCGGCTGCAAACATGAAGCAATTCACTGGGTTTAAATACAATTGTGTTTCGTCGAGATAAGAGGAGCCTGCATTTAAAACGGCGGCATAATAACGGTATCTTATAATAACCTGTGACTCATTTCCTGCTTCAATTTGCCAAGTATCTTTGCCCGTTTTGAAACTTTTTAAAGGCTGTTGCATGGCATTGGTAACCGTTACCTGCTGAACATTCTGGGCGAAATTGCCAATTTCATATCGCCCTGGTCTCCAACTCGGTAGATGAATATTTAGTAGCGCGTCTTTATTGTCTTCGATATACATTGTGAAGTCGATAAAGTGATGCTGAGGCAGGGTATAGGTTACGTCGAATTTTATCATGTTTCTACTGCAATCTTATTAAAAATAATTTATATATTTTTTTCTTTTTGCCGAATACTTAGGAGTCGAAAGGCTTTATTAATACTATTTCCCGAAAATGCTCGTTGAGGGTTTAATTTCTATTACTTGGCTTCGCTTTAGCCAGCTAATGAAATCATATATTTTTCGGAAATAAATTCAAACGTTTGCTATCTTTGCACTACCTATAATTATGGCATTTAAATTGGCATTACCTCCTTTCAATCCTCAAAAGTTTCTAAAGTTTTTTTGGTACTGCGTCATGGGTGGCATGGGCTTGTTTTTTGTGATGTTGCTGATGATTAGCTGGGGCTGGTTTGGAAAGCTCCCTTCTACCAAAGAACTGGAGGATCCAACTCCTTCCTTGGCATCTGAAGTTTTTGCCGACGATTCTACCACAGTGCTCGGAAGATTCTATATTGAAAATCGCAGCAACTCCAACCATCGAGAAATTAGTCAGTATGTTTATGATGCCTTGATTGCTACCGAAGATGTGCGTTTCGAGGAGCATTCAGGAATCGATACCCGACGATTGATTTCGGCCTCTTTAAAATTAGGAACCAATGGTGGGGCTAGTACCATCACACAGCAACTCGCAAAAAATTTATTTAAGACGCGTAAGAATTCCAATATTTTCGCCACCATTTGGGCCAAATTAAAAGAGTGGGTTCTTTGTATTCGTTTAGAGCGATTATATACCAAAGAGGAAATCATTACGATGTACCTCAATACAGTGCAGTTTCAGGGCAATGCCTTTGGAATTAAAACGGCCTCAAAAGTTTTCTTTAACAAAACACCAGATAAACTTAACCTGCAAGAATCGGCCACATTGGTAGGATTACTTAAGGCAATTGGAAAGTATAACCCTATTTCCAATCCGGAGAAATCAAAATTCCGCAGAAACACCGTATTGGAGCAAATGACGAAGAACAATTACCTCAAAAAGGAAATCTGTGATTCGGTGAAGCTGCTTCCCATTGAAACGCATTACAGCTCGGAGAGTCATACCCAAGGTTCAGCAACTTATTTCCGTGAATATCTTAGAGAGTATCTCAATAAATGGTGCGATGAAAATAATTATAATTTGTATCGTGATGGTTTGAAAATTTATACCACAATCAATGCTCATATGCAACAATATGCTGAGGAGGCAGTTGCTAAGCACATGAAGACCCTTCAAAAGGAATTTCATGGAATGTACAAGAAAAGCACGCCATGGAAGAAGAACTCCGAAAGCTTGAATAATGCTATGCAAAATACCGATAGGTATATTGAGATGAAGAAGAACAATGCTACAGATGATCAAATTTATGATGCATTTTATTCACCAGTGAAGATGAAAATATTTACTTGGGATGGAGATCGCGATACTACCATGACTCCGATGGATTCAATCAAACATTATCTCTACTTTTTGAATTGTGGTTTCATGAGTATGAATCCCAAAAACGGATTTATCAAAGCATGGGTAGGAGGGGTTAACTATAAATTTTTCAAGGTAGATCACGTAAGTACCAAACGCCAACCGGGCTCTACTTTCAAGCCGTTTACCTATGCGTATGCCGTGGATAATGGAATTCCACCATGTACTTACTTCTCAAATACACCACCCGTATTTAAAGGGTATGAAAGCTGGCAACCAAAAAATGCCGATGGTAGCTATGGTGGCTCCCTCAGTATGCGCACCGGGATTGCATTATCAATTAACTGTATTGCGGCACAGGTATTATCACAATTCAACGAACAAGGCCCTCAAGGAGTTATTGATTTATGTAGGAAAATGGGTATCACGAGCGACCTAAAACCATATCCTACCATTTGCTTGGGCGTGTTTGACGTTTCGGTGTATGAAATGGTTGGAGCATATAGCACCTTTGCCAATGGCGGTGTATGGACTGAACCCATTTTCATTCAAAAAATTGTAGATAAAAACGGAAATTTACTGCAGGATTTTTCTCCAAGAACCACCGAAGCCATGGGAGCCGATAAGGCCTATGTTATGCTTGATATGATGAAAGGATGTGTGAACTTTGGTACAGGGGTGGAGGTAAGAACTCGTTTTGGATTGAATACACCCATTGCCGCAAAAACAGGAACTACCAGCAATTATGCCGATGGATGGTTTATTGGTATCACACCTGATTTAGTGAGTGGGGGATGGGTTGGTAACGACGATCGTACCATTCACTTTCCGGATATTTATCATGGATGTGGTGGACATATGAGCTTGCCAATTTGGGCTTACTATATGCAAAAAGTATATGCTGATAGATCCTTGAATATTAGTCAGGGTGATTTCGAATATCCTAAAACAGAAATAAAAGTGGATATGAATTGCTCTAATAATGACGATGCGGAAACATATAAAGATTTCCTTATTGGCTATTAAAATTGAATTCATTTATCATTAAAATATTTCACCAGATCACTTCATTTTTAGGAATCAGTATATGAGTAAGAAAATTGTTTTAGTAGGCTCGGCCTATCCACTCCGAGGTGGACTCGCAACCTATAACGAACGCCTGATTCGTGAATTTAATACGGAAGGAAATGATGCCTCCATCATCACTTTTTCTTTGCAATATCCAGAGTTTTTATTTCCAGGAAAAACACAACTAAGCACCGACCCCAAACCGAATGATTTAAATATTGAGGTGGCGGTGAATAGCATTAACCCACTCAATTGGATTCGTATAGGTAAGAAAATCAAGAAGCTCAACCCCGATATTTTAATTTTCAAATACTGGACCCCTTTCATGGCGCCGTGCTTTGGAACCATCATTCGTTATGCTCGCACCCCAAACCTAAAAGTAATCACCATCTGCGATAATATCATCCCGCATGAAAAGCATTTTTTTGATGATACCTTGAATAGGTACTTTTTAAGTTCTGTAGATGGATTTATTTGCATGAGCGAAAGTGTACAACACGATTTATTGAACTATTTACCTAAGGCAAAAAATATTTTAACTCCGCATCCTGTTTATGATAATTTTGGAAATGCGTTGTCTAAGATTATTGCACGCGAAAAATTCAAGTTGGATGAAAAAGAAAAAATCATTTTGTTCTTTGGGTTCATCCGGCAGTATAAAGGGCTCGATATTTTATTGCATGCCATGGCCGACCCAAGGGTACGTGCACTGAATGTAAAAGCCATCATCGCTGGTGAATACTATGAAGAGGCTGCCCCGTATTTAGAATTGATAAAATCCTTAGGAATAGAAAAAAATCTCATCATCAAAACCGATTTTATTCCCAATGAAGAAGTGAAATATTATTTCGGTGCCGCCGATATTGTTGTTCAGCCATACAAGAGTGCTACACAAAGTGGCATCTCTCAAATATGTTATCATTTCGAAAAGCCCATGATTGTGACCCGCGTTGGAGGATTGCCCGAAATTGTACCACATTTAAAATGCGGCTATGTATGTGAAGTAAATGCTATCTCCGTTGCCGATGCCATCATCGATTTTTATGCCCATCACCAACGACCAGAATTCGCCGCCCATCTCATCGAAGAAAAGAAGAAGTATCAATGGGATCAAATGACGGCTTCGATTATGGAGTTGATTGAGATGTAAGTCTTAATTACTAAGTACTTAGTATTAAGTACAGAGTACAAAGTACAAATACAGGGATGGAATACTAACAACAAATTACAAATTACTAAATACTAAATACTAAATACTAAATACTAATCACCACCACCAACGCCCCATTGTACAATATCACCACCACCCCCGATTTCGAAGTGCTTTTTCAGGCCTATCAATCGCCATTGCAAAAAATGGAACGAGCCGGACAAATGCTATTCTTAACCGGAAAAGCAGGTACGGGAAAATCAACAGTACTGAAGCTTTATACGATGTTACATCCAACAGATACCATTGTGCTTGCGCCTACAGGAATCGCGGCAATCAATTGTGGAGGAGTAACAATTCATTCGTTTTTCGGTTTGCCTTTTCGCCCCGTCATTATTGCCGATGAGGAAATAAAAAAATACGGAAAGAGCCATCCGAAAAATAAACTTATTAATAATGCCACTACTTTTATCATCGATGAGATTTCGATGGTAAGGGCGGATGTACTTGATGCCATCGACTATTCGTTGCGTATCAATACTGGGAATTTGAATATCCCCTTTGGAGGCAAGCGCATGATTTTTATTGGCGATATGTTTCAGCTGGAACCCGTGGTACAAAATAACACCGTGGAGAAGCTCATGTTTAGTGAGTTTTACGCTTCTCCATATTTTTTTAGTGCCAAGGTATTTGAGAATATTCAATTAGAAATGATTGAGCTTACCAAGGTGTATCGCCAGCAAGATTCTTATTTTATTGGCATCTTGGATAATATTCGAGAACGGGAAGTGGAGGAAGAGGATATGTTTAATTTGAATCAGCAGCAATTGCCCGCAGAAGCCGAACTCGACCCATACACGATTACACTCACTACCACCAATGCCACGGCGCAACTCATCAACGATAAACAATTATTGAATCTCGATCCACCCGAATTTTTGTATAAGGCCATTGTGAGTGGCGAAATAAATAAGAATCATGTAAGTGGAGATGAAAATTTACGATTGAGATTGGGAGCACAGGTTGTCTTTTTAAAGAACGATGTAAACAAGCGGTGGGTGAATGGCACCATTGGAAAAGTAACCTTTTGTGATGCCTCACAAATACGCGTTGCCTTTGAAGATGGCAGTGAGCATGAGGTATTGCCAGCCGATTGGGAAAATAATTTATATCGATGGGACGAAGCTAAAAAGAGAGTAGCCACCGAAACCATTGGCACGTTCAAACAATTCCCTATTAAACCGGCATGGGCCATTACCATTCATAAAAGCCAGGGCCTTACCTTCGATCGTTTACGAATTGATTTAGGAAAAGGAACTTTTGCGCATGGTCAGTTATATGTAGCCTTAAGTCGTGCACGTACCCTCGAAGGCATCAAGCTCAATCGAGCCATTCGATATAACGATATCATCGTCGACGAACGCATCATCGACTTCATGATTGAGATGCGAAGAAATAAAGTGTAATACTCAATTAAAATCCGTGGTACCAAGAAAGGGAGGGCAATGGGAAAGAGAAACTATCATCGATGGTATGAACATTTACTCCAGCCATATTAATTTGGATTGCATTATTATCGGTTGCTTGAAAACGCATTCCTGGCATAATAAACAAAAGAGAAACAGGCTTGTTTACACGAACAACTTCTAAACGGCTAATTTGAGGAATAATAGGATTCTTTGAGTAATCAGCTTCTTGAATAATAGTATAGGTACTCTCGTTAGCTTCTGTGCTAAACAAACCTAACATCGAATCAAAAACAAAACTAGCTTTTGCTCCCACCTTTACAATTCCAGCAATTGAAAACATAGGCCCTTTACTCATTGGTTTAGAAACCGTTTCATAATTTGGATAATTGTTTTGAATGGTGTAAACTCCTACTGGGATTTGATCTCTGGTTCCACCAGTTTGAAGGTAGGCATAACCAGCAGCTAATGTAATATTGCTTGAGCGGGTGCCATAGGTAATATTTCCAAAATGTAGACCACCAAATCCTCTGAAACTATTGAGATAACCGGTAGTGCCTAAAAGCGTTCCCACTGAAAAATTGAGTTTTTCATTTTCTGTTTTGAAAGAATACTTCGCAGCCAAAATAAGTGGGCTTGCAATCCAGGTCGACATAAAACCTAAGGAGAACTGGTCGGACAAAGCAAAATGAACCTCAGGGCCATATAAGTTGATCATCGCATAATTCTCTCCTTTTTTAATGGGTAAAGCATTCGTGGTAAAAGTATAGCGAGTGCTAAATGGGCCAGATTGCAAATATTTTCCAGCTACAATATTTTCTTTGTTCTCAATCAATTTAATACTTTTGATAGACGATTTTTGAATGTAGATTTTTCCCAATTCATCGGTTAATAGCAATACCTCTCTACCATCGTCACCCAATATCTTGCCAATAAGTTCGGTACCATCGTTTTTTACCACCAAGTATGTTCTGGTTGAGTCGTAGCTTCCAGCTTGAGCATTCGCATTAATTTGTGAAAGCATCAGGGTGAAAAATACTAAGGAGAATATGAGTAAGGTTTTCTTCATGATAAGAGGTTGGTGAAATTTTAAGAAATTAGATAGTGATGAATGTGCAAGTTATATTAATAACGTAAAGTTAAAATTTTTTTTTTAAGACGAAAACTTTTTTCTATTTCGATTTTCTTACTAAAAACACCCCAGCTAAAATGAGTGCCAAACAAAGCAATGACTCTTTTGGGATAGTTTCACCAATGACTAATGCAATTAAAATGGTAACGAAGGGCATGATATAAGTAACCATAGAAGCGAAACTTGCACTACTTATTTTCACCAATTGGTAAAACATTACATTAGATAAGGCGGTGTTTAAAACGCCCAAAGCCACTGCAAACCAAACATGGCGCTCATTCCATTGAATCAATGAAATGGAAGCGGTGCCTGCACTATTATCCATTCCAATAACGAGTAATAAAATATAAACTACCGCGATTCCAAGGGTTGACACGGTACCGATATATAATGATGGAACTTCTTTTAAATAGGTATCCACAATATTGATATTCAAGCCATACATCATGGTGGCGACTACAATGAACAAACTCAGTTCTACATTATGTAAGTTGATATTCCCTTTGGAAAGGAACAGAATGATGACTCCTGCGAAGCCAACCAAGACGCCAAGTGTTTTTTGAATGGTACTATTTTTATGAAAGAAGAGAACGCCAATCACCAAAACCCATAAAGGAGTGAGTGCATTCAAAATTCCCCCCAGATTTGTATCCAATCCTTTCAAAGCCAGGCAAAATAAAACGGCCGGAATTCCATTTCCCAAAAATCCGGAGAGGAGCAGCAATCCAATCTTATTTTTCGGAACCTTCCGTAAATGCCAGATGCTCCAGGGGAGGAGGGCTACCCCCGCGAAGGCGATACGCATGGCGGCCATTTGAAGGGGCGAATACACTTCCATACCTGCCTTCATAAAGAAGTAGCTGCATCCCCATAAAATGGTGAGAAACACAAAAAGAATCCAAACCCAGGCTTTGCTTGCGTACATAAATTAACGTTGAATTTTAGGAGATGCTAATCAAACCCTGATGTGCAGGCATTCGTAGCGTGGGGCTCCAATGATGAAGGGCGAAGATACAATGCCCAAGTAATTGGTCTGATGTAAAGTAATACACAGGAATAATGGGGGTAATGTTTTGGAATGGAATAAATTGGGCTAAAACCCTCTATATCAAGGCGGAAGCAGGATTTTGCACTTCAAAATCTTTCTTTTCGGGGGCTTTGGAATTTAGGTTTTAATAACCTATATTTGCACGCTTTTAAAAGCAGTAGTGTACCGTTTCAGGTACCTTCTAATTCTTTAAATTACCTACAGGGATTCATAAAATATGTCAAGTAAAAAAGATTTTAAAATCAAATCAAACTTCTCACGTTTGCGTATTGGCTTAGCCTCACCAGAGATGATCTTAAATCGTTCGAGTGGAGAAGTAACAAAACCCGAAACCATTAACTACCGCTCGTTTAAGCCCGAAATGGGAGGCTTATTCTGTGAACGTATTTTTGGTCCGGTTAAAGATTTTGAATGTCATTGCGGTAAATACAAACGCATTCGTTACAAAGGAATTGTGTGCGACCGTTGTGGTGTGGAAGTGACTGAGAAAAAGGTTCGTCGTGACCGTATGGGACATATCAATTTGGTGGTTCCGGTAGCTCATATCTGGTATTTCCGTTCGTTACCAAATAAAATTGGTTACTTATTAGGAATTCCTACCAAGAAAATGGATATGATTGTTTACTACGAGCGTTATGTAGTTATTCAAAATGGTGTTAAAGTGAATGATGGTGTAAACTACCTTGATCTTTTAACAGAAGAAGAATACTTGGATATCCTTGATGGTTTACCAAAAGAAAACCAGATGTTGGATAATTCACATCCTGATAAATTCATCGCTAAGATGGGTGCTGAGGCATTACAGGATTTATTAGTTCGTTCTAACTTAGATGATTTATCATTTAACTTACGACATCAAGCCGCTAACGAAACATCTCAACAACGTAAACAAGAAGCATTAAAACGCTTAAAAATTATAGAAGCATTCCGTAGTGCTAATTTAAATGGCTACGAGAACAGACCGGAATGGATGATTTTAAAAATGATTCCAGTGATTCCACCAGAATTACGTCCGTTGGTTCCATTAGAAGGTGGTCGTTTTGCTACTTCCGATTTGAATGACTTATATCGTCGTGTAATTATTCGTAACAATCGTTTGAAGCGTTTGATGGAAATCAAAGCTCCAGATGTAATCTTACGTAATGAGAAACGTATGTTACAAGAAGCGGTTGACTCTTTATTAGATAATACCCGTCGTGTAAGTGCTGTTAAAACTGAAGGTAACCGTCCGTTGAAATCTTTGAGTGATATGCTTAAAGGTAAACAAGGTCGTTTCCGTCAGAACTTGTTAGGTAAGCGTGTGGATTATTCAGGTCGTTCGGTAATTGTTGTAGGACCTTACTTAAAATTACATGAGTGCGGTATTCCTAAAACAATGGCTGCCGAGCTTTACAAACCATTTATCATCCGTCGTTTGATTGAACGTGGAATTGTTAAAACGGTGAAGTCTGCTAAGAAAGTGGTAGATCGTAAAGATCCTATCATCTATGAAATATTAGAAAACATCATTAAAGGACATCCCGTAATGTTGAATCGTGCACCTACACTCCACCGTTTGGGTATTCAGGCATTTCAGCCTAAGCTCATCGAAGGAAAGGCGATTCAATTACACCCTTTAACATGTACAGGATTTAATGCGGATTTTGACGGTGACCAGATGGCGGTGCATTTGCCTTTAGGTAATGCAGCAATTTTGGAAGCCCAACTCCTCATGTTAGCCTCACATAATATCTTAAACCCTGCCAATGGTGCGCCAATCATGGTTCCATCTCAGGACATGGTTTTAGGACTCTATTATATTACTAAGATTCGTAAATCTACACCAGATGATAAAATCATGGGTGAAGGTCGCGCATTCTATGGTACAGAAGAAGTAATTATTGCATTCAATGAAGGTAAGGTAAGCTTGAATGCGGAAATCCGTATCAAAGGTAACTTACGTCAGAAAGATGGTAGCATGATTTACGGATGGATTACTACCTCTGTAGGACGTGTATTGTTTAATCGTTCGGTTCCAGAGAAAGTAGGATTCATCAATGAATTATTGACAAAGAAATCTTTACGTGAAATTATTGGTGATGTCATCAAAATTTGCGGATTAGATAAAACTGCTCAATTCTTGGATGCGATTAAAGAATTAGGATATCACTATGCATTTAAAGGAGGATTATCTTTTAACGTAGCAAACGTGGCAATTCCTGATGAGAAGAAATCATTGTTATTACAAGCAACTGCTGAAATTGACGCTATCGGTGAAGAATATTCGATGGGTTCAATTACCAATAAAGAGCGTTATCAAAAGGTAATCGACGTTTGGACACGTATTAATAATCGTGTATCAGAAGCGGTTTATACTAAATTGAAAAACGACGATAAAGGTTTCAATCCAGTGTTTATGATGTTGGATAGTGGTGCTCGTGGTAGTAAAGAACAGATTCGTCAGTTGGCCGGTATGCGTGGTTTGATGGCTAAGCCTCAAAAGAGTTCAGCCAATGCTCAAAGTGGAGAGGATATGATTGAGAACCCGATTACTTCTAGTTTAAAAGAAGGTTTGACGGTATTGGAATACTTTATCTCTACGCACGGTGCTCGTAAGGGTTTGGCGGATACGGCTTTGAAGACTGCGGATGCGGGTTACTTAACACGTCGTTTGCATGATGTGGCTCAAGATGTAATTGTTACCGATGTAGATTGCGGTACTTTACGTGGTGTGCCAGTTTCAGCATTGAAAGAAGATGAAAACATTGTAGAAAAATTATACGATCGTATTTTAGGTCGTGTATCGCTACATGATATTTTTGCTCCAGTAAGCAACGAATTGTTGGTTTCTGCGGGTGATGAAATTACAGAACAAGTAGCGAATGCTATTGAAGCTGGAGGTATTGAATCGGTAGAAATTCGTTCGGTACTTACTTGCGAAGCAAAATCAGGTATCTGTTCTAAGTGTTACGGAAGAAACTTGGCTTCGGGCCGTATGGTTCAAAAAGGAGAGGCTGTAGGTGTTATCGCCGCACAGTCAATTGGTGAGCCAGGAACACAGTTGACACTCCGTACCTTCCATACAGGGGGTGCTGCGAATTTAATTGCATCTGAAAATATGCAATTAGCCAAATTCGCGGGTGTAATTGAGTTGGATGATATGAAGGTGGTGAAGATGAAAAAAGGAAACGATACCAGCGAAATCGTATTGGGTCGTACTGGTGAAATTCGTATCATCGACAAGAACAGTAGTAATATCATGCAAGCGGTAAATGCTCCGTATGGTTCGGTATTGTTGGTGAAGACAGGTCAGAAGGTTGAAAAATTGGATAGCTTGTTCTCATGGGATCCGTTCAACTCCCTTATCATTACTGAGTTTGACGGACGTGTTAAATTTGAAAACTTCGCAGAGAATATCAACTATCGTACTGAAACGGATGAGAATACTGGTTTCAGCGAAATGGTTATCTCGGAAACTAAAGATAAAACTCGTGTACCTTCTATCAAGATCATGAATAAGAAGGAAGAGTTAATTAAGGAATACAATATCCCAGTAGGTGCGCATATTGCTGTATCTGACGGTGTGATGGTTTCGGGTGGTGAAACGTTGGTTAAGATCCCACGTTCAGCTGGTAAAAACCGAGATATCACGGGTGGTTTGCCTCGTGTAACTGAGTTATTCGAAGCACGTAACCCTTCAAATCCTGCGGTAGTAAGTGAAATCGATGGTATTGTAACCCACGGAGGTATCAAGCGTGGTAACAAGGAAATCATGGTAGTGAGCAAGGATGGTGAAAAACAAACCAAGTATTTGGTGCCTTTAGCAAAACATATCCTAGTACAAGATAACGACTATATCAAAGCAGGTGAGCCATTATGCGATGGAGCAATCACCCCACAAGATATTCTTCGTATCCAAGGCCCATTGGCTGTGCAACGTTATATTACCAACGGTATTCAAGAGGTATATCGTTTGCAAAATGTAACGATCAATGA
The DNA here is from genome assembly GCA_903910445.1 of uncultured Bacteroidota bacterium. Classification (GTDB taxonomy): domain Bacteria; phylum Bacteroidota; class Bacteroidia; order UKL13-3; family UKL13-3; genus CAINMV01. The sequence continues at coordinate 5,398 of CAIVZR010000007.1, read as the reverse complement.
TAAGCATATTGAAATCATTGTAAGTCAGATGATGCAAAAGATGACTATCGAAGATCCAGGAGATACACAGTTCTTGCAAAATGATGCGGTGGATCGTTTGTTACTTATGGAACAAAACGACTGGATTTACGATAAGAAAGTTGTTACTGATAACGGTGATAGTGCCAATTTCAAAGTAGGACAAATTGTAAGCGCCCGTAAACTACGTGATGAAAATTCAGTATTGAAACGCTCCGATAAAAAATTAGTAGAAAGCAGAGATGCACATCCTGCAACAGCGTCACCATTATTGCAAGGTATTACCCGCGCAAGTTTGGGAACACAAAGCTGGATGAGTGCTGCATCATTCCAAGAAACTACTAAAGTATTGAATGAAGCTGCTATCTATGGTAAGATTGATCATATGTTGGGATTGAAAGAAAACGTTATCGTTGGACATTTGATTCCTGCAGGAACAGGCTTACGCGAATACGAAAGATTGGTTGTAGGAAGTAAAGATGAATTCGAATTGTTGATGTCATCAAAAGACGAAGACGACGAATAGTTTTTTCTCAATAACCTAAATAATCAAGGCCAGATTCATTATCTGGCCTTTTTTTTATCTAAAAATTCAAGTAAAATTTTGCTTAATAATTAAAATTTCAGATTCAGTAAGTTCTAATATTGTCACCATTCGTGAATTCAAAAGCACCATTCGTAGATTTCTGCTTTAATTATATAAATGAGTATTATACTTTTACATTCAACTAAAAATATGAATTAAAAGGAAGCTATTAAAAAGCATAAAAAAAGCTCCCTTAATGAAAGGCTAACTGTGAATTAAGAAACAAACAACCAACTAATGAATAAATAGAGCCACTCAGGAATGAGTGGCTTTTTTTGTTTTAGGAAAGAGCTTAATTATTGTACCCCTAGCCTTTTTAGGGTCTCCTCTTTCAATTCACGCGATACCCCAACTTCATCGTTATTATCCATGATGATATACCCACCATCCCCTTTATTAAATTCTTTTACTTTGTGAATATTGATAAGATAGGAGCGATGCGGACGATAAAAATTTGGGTTATTTGATAATAGATCCTCGAAGTCTTTTAGCTTTTTGCTGATAAGTAGTTTCTCGTTTTCCAGCACAAAATTTGTGTAGGAGCCATCGGCTTTCAAATAAACGATATCATCTACTTTTATAAAACGAAGTCCTGAGGCAACAGGTAAAGCTAATTTCTTTATTCCATCCTGACCCAAATTTTGCTTTAAAGTATCGATGCGTTCTTCTTGTTGAGCTATTGGCCCATTCTTAAATTTCTCGATGGCATTCTTTAGCTGTTCAATTTGGATTGGCTTGAGCAAATAGTCGATGGCCGAAACTTGAAAAGCCTGTAAAGCATATTCGCTGTATGCTGTTGTAAAAATGATATTGAAATTAATATTCCCAAAAAAGTCGAGTAATTGAAATCCGTTATATCCTGGCATTTCAATATCAAGGAATACCAGTTGAGGCTGGTTTTTGCGAATGGCCAGCACCCCTTCGGGCACATCATCGGCTTGTGCAAGAATTTTTACTTCCGGAAAATTTTCTTGCAAAATATTTTGAAGCACATTACGAGCTTTAAGCTCATCATCGATTATGATTGCCGTGATTTCCATCGATGGGAAAATTAAGAATAAAAATTTACAATAACACTTATATGCTCTTTCAAACGACCTACGGGACGTCAATCGGGGTGGGTGGCATTTTTTCTGCCCACCAAATGTTCCTAAGGAACATAATATAGCATCCTCGATAATTCAAATTTCAATTGATAATTTCATTTTGCATTCATATCCCTTAGGTACGTTTAGAGGGGAGCATTCATAATAAAATTCATTCGTAATTATAATTTATTATCCGATTATAATTGTCCATTGTATTCATGTCCCTTCGGGACATTTGGTGGGTAGCTTTGATGTCCACCTGAATTGACGTGCCGTATGTACGTTTGAAAGCCAAGCACTGAAGAAAACAAAATCGTGAAATCATATGAGAATATTGTATTCAAAAAAACGTCAATTCAAAATCCCCGCAGTTGGTGTTTCGTGATTGCCTTTGCGTGCGCCTCACCAACGGCCAGATTAACGAAATATCATAACGCCCAGTTGTTGGTGACCTGCCGCTTTTGTTTACGCACAACACGCAACAACGGCGGGCAAGGGTTTTGGTTTTGGAAGAAATAGAATGTTAAAAGAAATTGATATGAAAATAATTTACAACGATATTTCAATTTCAACTTTCGTTCCTAACGAATTGCCAATTTCGTCTTTCTTGTCGGTATAGTTTACTGAGATGGCTTTGTCGTTGCTGCTATTGAGAAGCTCCAGTCGCTTTTGAGTGGCGCTGGTAGCAAAAGAACGATGACGCTGTGGCTTGAAACGTTTCATGTCCTGACTCTTCTCTCTGCCAATTCCATTATCTTCAATACTACAACATAAACTATTATTCGTGGTATTATATGTGAATTGAACTACCAAAACTCGATGACTTTTTTTATGCAATAAACCGTGTTTTAATGCATTCTCAATATACGGCTGGACTAATAACGGCGGAATAAATATTTGATCACTGTCGATATTTGGGTCGACAATAATGGTGTACTCCAGCTCATGTGAAAATCGAATATTCTCCAGTTCTAAATACAAGCTTAAGGATTTCAATTCATCGGTCAAACTCACTTTGTCCTCCTGACTCATTTCTAAGGTAATGCGCATCAAGTCACTGAATTTTCCCAAATAGGCATTGGCATTATTTTTATCGTTACTGAAAATAAAATCTTGAATGCTATTCAGCGCATTGAAAATAAAATGCGGGTTCATTTGTACTTTCAAGGAGGAGAGTTGCGATTGACGCAGCTCCGTTTCGATTTTTGCTTTGGCCAGTTTTAAATCATTTTCTCTTTGCCTAACCACACCACGTATATACATTATAATAAATACACTGAATGCCACCAGTAAAATACAAAAAAGAATAAACCAAATTCTAAGATAGAATGGCTTGGCAATATTAAATCGAATTTTCTTTGTTTGGAGGCTTTCAAGACCATCCACCGAAATGCTTTTTACCTCAAATTCATATTGCCCCCAGGGTAGGTTGGTGAATCGTAATACATTATTGTACTTGCCAATTTCCAGCCAGCTCGTATCGGTGCCACCCAATAATCGGTATTTGTATTTTAGGTTCTCTCCACTTAAAAATGACAATCCGTTAAATGAAATGGTAATATTGTTTTCCTGATTCTCCAATTCTAATGGGGCTTCCGGAAGCATTCTGGAATGTTCATTAACCAGGAAGTCATTAATAAATATACCAGGATTAACAATGTCTTTCTTATTTTCTTTGATTGGAATAATAATAATAGATGCTTGATATGCAAGGATAATTTGTGAATCATTCACACTGAAATCTGTGATATTTCGTATTTGAATTTGTCGTAATTCGGTATGTGTCCATAGTTTTCCACTTTGCAAATCATATACATCCACGCCCATATCAGTAAGGATGAAAAGCAAATCGTTTTTTACCAAAACCTTGGTAATTGCATTCGATTGCAAGCCCATAGTTTTATTAAGGTGTAATAGAACTTTATCATTATTGAAAACAAGAACGCCATTATTCGTAGTGCCACATATCAATTCATCATAATAGTTAAGCATCGTTCGAACATAAATATCATGACCTTCGGATTGAAGTTTGTTTGATTTTCCTTCTTTAAATGAATACAATCCCTCATTGAAAGCACCCCAAATCATTTCTTTCTTTGCCGAATAAACTAAATAATTACATCTCAGTTCTCTTATTATAATAGATTCGAGGGTGTCATTTCTTTGTTTGTCATTTGGATAAAATCGATGTGCATAATGAGGAGATTTAATAAATGGATTTCGTTTGGGAACTTGGATTTTCATCAGGCCAGGTAGTAAGTTCAGGCCAGTTGGTGTTGCAATAAAAAAATTATACTCACTATCAATATCAAAATCTTTTAAGCTGGAAGTCGCACATTGCTTAATGAGATGAAAATCATTATCATCTAAAATAATCAAATCATCCGATCCAATAACAATAAGGTGTTGTTCTTTCTTCCAGCGAATAAAATTAATTTTTTTATTTTGATTGAATTCAAGTTCCCTTTCTATTTTTTGAGTTTTGGTATCGTATAAAAGAACTTTCCCATTTTCATGACCAATAATCACCTTGCTATTTTTATATGCTTCAACAGCAGTGATATTTTTGTCGATCATATTGAGCGCAAAAATATTGTGCTTAATTACGGTTGTGTTGGGTATATAAAGTAATCCATGAAAGGTGGCAAGCCATATATTTCCTTCAAAATCATTACAAATATCTGTGATGCTCTCATCTGGGAATAATGGAGAACTGATTTCATTTGAGATACTGAAATCGGAATTGAGTAAATACGCCCCACGATTATAAAATCCAATATAAAGTTTATTGTTATAAGAATGGATGGTTGTATATTTATTGGAGCCAAATTGAGATAGGAAATTATTCTTAAACAGTACAAGGGAATCATCTTTCAATATGAATAAATCGTCACTTTTACTGTTAAGTAGATAAGTATTACCACCGAAGTCAAATGCGATACGATAATAGAAATATTGTTTTTGCGTGGTTGGATCAACATAATGACTTTTGAAATTAGGGGGTAATTTCAAGTTGGTAATTTTCCCATTATCATAAATTCGAGGTTTAACACCATTGAAAAGAATTTTGTTTTTCCCTAAACAAAATGGGGTGAAAAATAATTTATCATTTGAGTTAGGTGGATCCAGTTTCTTAAAGCTTAAATCTTTGGTATTAATTTGAAAAATACCTGTAGTGCTTTCTGAGTAAAGCATTTGTGCTTCTTTGTCAAAAGCTATATTGATCAGTGAATTTTCCTTATAACCTTGGAATAATTTCAAGGTATCATGCTCTACGTATAGAATTCTTCCACCGAAATTACCGCACCAAATTCTACCTATCGAATCTTCAAATAAAAAGGAAACAGCTTTACCTACCTGGTCTGCATTATAATAAGTCTTGAAATTGTATCCATCATACCTGCATAATCCGCCATCCGTAGCAATCCACAAATAACCATTCCGGTCACTTAATAATTGGTAGATATCATTACTGGGCAATCCATTTTCGGTGGTGAAAGTTTTGCTTAATGGATTTTGAGCCATGAGCTTTCCACCTATACTTATTGTAAAGAAAATTAATAATAACAGATATTTCCTGAGAAGACGATACATGGGCTTGGATGGCAAGATATAAAATACACTTAATATTTATCCATGCAATTCATGAAATACAAATTCTAATTAATAAAATCTTGAAAGAGATTATTAACGAATTATTTTATTG